>CAYUCZ010000027.1:0-43872 GCA_964443505.1 uncultured Porphyrobacter sp.
TCCGGCCGCCTGATTCGTAGTCAGGTACTCTATCCAGCTGAGCTACTGGCGCGCGGTAGGGAGCGGCACATAAGGGGGCGCGGCCTGCTTGGCAATACCTGTTTGCTGCAAATTTTGTCCAAGCCTCATCATACGGCGAAAAGGCGCGCGGCGAGTTCCTGATCAAGCGGCGGTTTGTCCAATAAAGCGATCTCTTCGGGCGTGAACCACCCGACCCTGCCTCCTTCAAGCGCTTGAGGATCACCCTGCCAGGCATCAATCTTGTAAAGCAGAATGACAATCGATGAACGCGCAACTGGATCGCGATCCTCGGCAAAGCCGACCGGTGTACAAGCGCTCTCAAGCGCTTCGATCCCCAGCTCTTCTCGCAGTTCACGTAGGAGAGCTTTTACCGGAATTTCAGTATCTTCGACCTTGCCACCAGGAAATTCCCATAGGCCCCCATGGTGCTTTTCCAAAGGCCTTTGATGCATAAGCAAAGTGTCTTCAGGGCCAACCAATACACCAGCCACTACCCAAATCACCTGCTTTGTCATGTCGGAATTTTTTCCATCCTGCGTGCGCTTCTCAATCTTTTTTTAACTCCCCGAGGCGATTTAGATCGCATCAGTAACGTATGGGTGGGTGACCTCATGAATTTGACGACATTCCTCAAGCACATTGGAAACGACAATTCGGGTGCCACTGCCGTTGAATACGGACTGATCGTGTCGCTGATCGTGATTGCCATGGTCTCAGCTCTCAATGGCGTAGCCAATGAGACGATTGAGATGTGGAGTTACGTCAGTTCCACGGGTGAAGAGGCGATGACGCGTAATTAAAGTTTTTGAAAGGTCCCGAATTAGGATTTTCTCAACTGCTGCGCATTATCCCTCATCAAGTCCGTTCGAGAAATCGGGCGAACAACGGGTACCGAAGACCAAACCAGGAGACTACACATGAAGTTCTTTAACAAGCTCGCACGCGACGAACAGGGCGCAACCGCAATTGAATACGGCCTGATCGCTGCTCTTATCGCTGTTGCTGCTGTGACCGCAATGGGCACCCTCGGCAACACTCTGTCAGACACGTTCTCGACCGTTGAGAGCGACATGGCAGGCTAAGTCGAAAGACTTTCCAAACAAGGAAGCGGCGGGGATTTCCCCGCCGCTTTTTTTGTGCCTTCAATAAAGGTGAGCGCCAGACGCTTTTCCGCGACTAGCGCGCACGCACGACCAGCTTGACCTTTTGCCCTGCGATCAGACCATCATTTGCGCCAAGCGCATTAAGCACCCGGAACCGCTCTTCGCGAGCTGTGTCATAGGCCATGCGCCTTGCAAGCCCGCTGACCGTATCCCCTCGCTGAACAGTCACCACATCAAGCCGTCTTGGAACAATCTGCGCAGCCTCTGACTGGCTGATCCGGCGCATGGATTGGTACATCGCGCTAAAGGTGTTGCCCCGCCCCGCCGGTGTGACAGCAGCAAAATGGTACGCGCGGTCGCGGGCAAACTCGTAGGCAAAGATCACTAGATCAACCGGATTTCCGTTATTGTTAACCCGCGCGGTCCCGAATGCAGCCGGGATACCATTAACTGTCGTACGCTGAATACCGCTCGGCCGCAGATTGCTCCCGCGGCCACCAAAGGCGCTGAACTGCTGAGCTACATAGGACGATAGGTCACCGGCATAAGGCGCAAACGACAATTGTGCCTGTCCGCTTTGCCCATTGATGCTGACCGCACTGGTTGAATTGACCATGTAGAAGCCCTGAGGCGCGGTGAAGGTCAATCGCAGTTCAGGATGGATGAAGCGGCTGCCTTCGATAACACCCTGCTTTGGATCATCACCGTATAGCAGCCCGTCTATCCGGGTAAGAAATGTGTCACGGTTTGTGATGGACCCTGCCAATCCTTGGGCGGCGCCGGCAGCCCGGCGGACCCGGCTCGCCGGATCGGGGTGAGTTGACGCCCATTCGGGCACGCTCGCATTGCCCTGCCCTTGTAGCCGAGCGTCCAGGGCGTTTTGCGCAGCAAGGCTGGCAAGCACGCTCGACATCGCGCTTGGGTCGTATCCTGCCCGTGTCAGATATTGAATTCCGAGGTCATCGGCCTCGATTTCTTGCGAACGCGAAAACCGCAAGGTGAGAAGCTGCGAACCCTGAAGGAACCCGCGAGACAATGCGCTGCCGAGGCTCGAGTCGCCAAACAGCACGCCCGAAAGAATGGCAAGCCCGCCGCCGAACAGGGTGTTGCGCTGGGCCGCTTGTTGGCGGCGCTGCGAATGGCGCGCGGCAACATGGCCAACTTCATGACCAAGGACACCCGCCAGTTCCGCTTCATTGTTCATGAGCGTAACCAGCTGGCGCGTGGTGTAGATATACCCGCCGGGTATCGCGAAGGCATTGTTCACAGGCGAGTTGAGCAGACTGACAGTGAAGCTCTCGCGCGCATTGCCAAGGCCTGAGTGAACCGCAATGTTCTTGCCGACTTGCTCAACGTACGAGGCTTGAGAACCGCTCATCGAACCGCCAAACTGAGCGAGCAGCTTGGGGTGATATTCAGCCCCCTGCTGCGCCTCGTTCGTGGTGATGGGAGTTGAAGCCGAAGGGATCGACCCCCCGCCGCCCATGCAACCGGTAAGCGCGAGTGCCAGCGGTGCTGCGCCCGCAATCCAGAGTTTCTTAAACTTGTGTGCCATTGCAACGTCCCTCCGATCAGATCACAGCGTCGAGCGCTTTGCCCTGAACCATCTTGCTACCGGCAAAGCGTCATCATCGGCAAGGGTAAGACTGGCTATCCGCCGAGTTGAAGGAACCGTTCCTCGCGCATGCGGATCAACGCGGTTGCATCTTTCTTGCTCAGCGATGCGATTTCTTCGCTGATTGCCGCACCAAGCGCCTTTGCAGTGCCCACAGGATCGCGGTGTGCCCCGCCCACAGGTTCCTTGACGATACGGTCGATCACGCCAAGCCGTTTGAGATGTTGTGCCGTGACCTTCATAGCCTGCGCAGCTTCCGAAGCCTTCTCAGCCGTGCGCCACAGGATCGAAGCACAACCTTCTGGCGAAATCACCGAATAAACAGCATGTTCAAGCATCAGCACCCGTTCGGCACTGGCGAGCGCCACAGCACCGCCTGAACCGCCCTCACCCACGATGACCGAAACCATCGGCACAGGCAGCGCAAGGCAGGCTTCTGTCGAACGGGCGATCGCTTCGGCCTGGCCGCGCTCTTCGGCTTCGATTCCGGGGAACGCACCCGAGGTATCCACCAGCGTCACCACCGGAAGACCAAATCGCCCGGCCAGCTCCATCAAACGGATCGCCTTGCGATACCCTTCGGGTTTGCCCATGCCGAAATTGTGACGGATCCGGCTTTGCGTATCATTGCCCTTTTCATGCCCGATCAGCATCACCCGGCGGCCATTCAGGCGCGCAAAACCGCCCATGATCGCTTCGTCGTCGCCATAATAGCGATCTCCGCCAAGCGGCATGAAATCGGTAAAGGCATGCTCGACATAATCACGGAAATGCGGGCGTTGCGGATGACGGGCGACCTGTGTCTTCTGCCAGGGCGTCAGCGAGGCATAGGTGCTGGCGAGTAGTTCGCTTGCTTTCGCCTCCAACCGTTCAATTTCGGTTGCGACATCAACCTGATGTTCAACGTCAAGGCTGCGCATTTCGGTGATGCGCTCCTCAAGGCTGGCGACGGGCTTCTCGAATTCGAGGTAGGAAATCATTCTCTGCCGCTAGTCCTAAGCGCGCTTTGTCGCAAGAGGGTGTCGGGAATTTACAAGCTCGACAAGCCGCGCTGCATCGACATGGGTGTAGATTTGTGTGGTCGCGATATCGGCATGGCCAAGCAGCGTTTGCAGCACTCTCAGATCGGCGCCCCCCTCCAGAAGATGGGTTGCAAATGCATGGCGCAATACGTGCGGGCTGATGCCTGAAGGATCGAGGTCTGCCCGCACGGCCAGCTCCTTCAGCATCTGAAACAACCTTACCCGCGTGAGGTGCTTTCCGCCGCGGGAGGGGAACAGGAAGCGGTTGCCTTGGTCATTTGGGCGTAGCTCAAGCCACGCACTCAGCGCTTGGCTGGCACGTTCGCTAACCGGAACCATGCGCGCCTGCCCGCCTTTGCCCATCACGGTAATCAAAGGCGTATCACGCGGTACGGCATTGACCGGCAAGCTGACCAGTTCGGTTGCTCTCAGGCCAGAACCATAGAGCATTTCCAGAAGAGCAAGTTGCCGAACGGCGACGGGCCTTCCGCTGCTTGCCTCAAATTCTGCGCGCGTTAGCAGTGCTTGAACCGCTTCATGGCTCAAAACCTTGGGCAGCGGCCGCCGCGTTCGCGGATTAGGGAGCGCGCCGGAGGGGTCGTCAGAACGCCAGCCCTCATCCAGTGCAAAGCCGAAAAATTGCCTGAGCGCAGAGGCCTTGCGAGCGACGGTCGACGGGGCAAGCGATGCCCATTCACCCGATAGCCGAGCCACGGATGCACGCGAGGCCTTGGCAAGATCCCCCAGTGCCTCTTCTGCCCCAGCCAGGTCTCGCGCATAGGCAGCCAAGGTGTTGGTCGCTGCGCCGCGTTCAGCCGCGAGCATGTCCAGGAAAGCCTGCGTTGCGGCAGACACGTCCCGATCAGCCTCTTGCAACCGCCTCAGCGGCGATCATCCGAGCCTCTGCGTCCAATCCAACCTGATTGAGCGCAGCAGTGATGTGGTAGAGATGAAGCGGGGTCATCTGGCTCCAACTCTCTCCTTGCATGCCAAGCCCTGCAAGCATGGCCACAAGCGCCGGATTACGGACTTCGGCTGCTCTCGCAATCATGCGGGTCCAGCGGGTCTGACGATTGAAATCGACACCCAGTCGATTGCCAAACCATTTGAGATCATCGTCAGGCAAGCGACCGAGACCGGCTAGCCCTGCAACTAGGAATGCCGATTTGCGCGCTTCATCGCTAGCATCCTCGCCAAAGAACAGCTCAAGCTCGCCGCGCTGCGTTGCGCTGCCCTGAGGATCAGCCAGCGACACCAAGGCCCAAGCGAGCGAGCCTTCTTCGACCAAACCAGACCAAGCTGCGGCGTCGCGATCAAGCCCGGCGGTCAACATGGAGGAAATCAGATCGCCTGCATCGCTTGCACTGTCTGCGCTTGGCGGGATGCGAGCGGCGGCATAGGCTGTCAGGATACGCCCGGCAAAACCCACATCGCCCTCACCCCAGAGCCCGCGCATTGCTGTGACGCGGTTTGCTGCATCAGTTGCCAGATATGCCTCGCGCAGACGGGCCGCGCGCGCTGACGCATCGCCGCCAATAGCGGTGTTGGAATAGACCTGAGCATAGAGATCAACCAGTGCAGCGGAGGACACGACGCCCTTGGTCGCTGCGGTTTCTGCATACAGGGCGCGGGTTGCAAGCGGCAGCATCGGAGCAGACGCGCCTGCCAATTGATAATAGGTGCCGCGCGGTCCAGAAAGGGCCGCATCCACCAAACCCTGAGGTATGTCTTCGCCCACGGCGTTTGCGATTGAGAAGCGCCATGGGGTCAGTTCGTCAACCCCTTCCCAGCTCACCGTTGTCCCGCCGCGACCACGCCCCGCAGCCCCGGCATAGCGCTGCGCGAGAAGCACATCGATCTCAGGTGCGATCTCTTCTGATTGCGCGGCGTTGAGCTGTGACCCGGCAAGCGCGCCCTCACCGGCATAGGCATTGCAGATCGCCTGTATCATCACCCATTGCGGGTCTTCGCGAACCGAACCTTGCAATCGCACCGCAGGGCATGCGCCAACGACATCGCTCGAAGCGATATAGGCAGTCAGCGCCTGCGAGGTCATCGCCGTGCTCCAATTGCCGGTGTCGACATCCTGCACAATCGCACGCGCGACAGCAAACTCGCCAATGCGGTTGAGTACGCCTGCTCTTAACGCGGCGAATTCAACCGGGTTCATGCCTTCAGGCGCGGCATAGCGGCTCGCAAGCGCGCGGCGCAGGAGAATATGCCCCCAACGCGACACGAGCGGTCCTCTCGTTCCGGCAAGCACTGCGCGCACAAGGCTCTCCGGCTGGCGAGCCAGCGAAGCAGTCGGAAAACCGCCTTCCGACGGGGCCAAGACACCCACTTGGGACAAGGCTCGGCGTGCGGCGGGGGGAATATCGTATTGCGGCTTAAGCCCCAGCAAATCGTCAAGCTGATCGGTCGACAATTCCTCTAGCTCTTCAAGCGTCGGCAGACCCTCAAGCTCTTCTGCTGAAAGTTGCGGAACGCCTGCAAGGTCATCGGCCGTGAGCGCAGGCGGTCCCTCAGGCACGGTGGCGACGGTCGGCGCAACAGGCGTCACAGGGGCAGGAGCTGCGGTTGGAAGTGCGTTTGGCGGCGGCGTTGGGGTCGGCGCGGGAACAGGATCGTCAAATCCGGGCGGAAGCAGCGATTCGGGCGCTTCCTGCGCGCCTGCCATCGTAACCGCCAATGTGCCGCCTGCTGCCCCAGCAAGCGCGATTGCCGCAATCCAGATGCTGCTTGTCTTGGCCATGCTAGCCCTCATTGCCCGCCTTGCGCGCCAGTCGGCAAGGAGACCGGCTGGCTGATTGGACGGATTGGTTCCTCTCCCCCGTCAATATAGGCGAGCCCCAACACCCCGAGCAATGCAATCCCGGCGTAAATCGACAGGCGCCGCGTCAACGAAGAGCGGCCTGCTGAGACAGATGATTGCGCTGTTTGCGACCGGTCCCGCTTGGGGGGAAGCGGCTTGCTCGAGTGTTCAGACATATTGCGCGCGCTCTACCCCAAGTATAGGCCCTGTCGCAATGACTGCTGAGACAAGCCTTACCGAAGACCAGATAGACAGGATCCGTTCTGCCATTGACCGGCCGATCGTGCTTGTCGGATTGATGGGGGCTGGCAAGTCGACGGTCGGGCGCAGATTGTCTGCCATCCTGCAGAGCGATTTCGTCGATGCAGATGATGCTATTGAAGAAGCCGCCCAGCGATCCATCCCAGAGATCTTTGACGAGTTCGGCGAAGCTTACTTCCGCGATGGCGAGCGCCGCGTTATCGCGAGGCTGATCGAGGAAGGGCACGGGGTCATTGCAACCGGCGGCGGTGCCTTTGTCGATGCCGAAACGCGCGCCTTGATCCTCGAACAGGCCATCGCCGTATGGATTGATTGCGACATTGAAACTCTGGTTGAACGCACATCGCGGCGCAACACGAGACCGTTGCTTCGCAATGGTGATCCCAAACAGATCCTGGGCGATCTTTTCACAAAGCGCGAACCCTTCTACCGGCAGGCTCAGGTTCGGGTTCTGAGTGAGGACGGACCGCACAATGACACCGCACGGGCAATAATTGAGGCGATTGATCAATGGCTGTGATTGAAGTGGCGCTTGCCGGGCGCAGCTATGACGTAACAATCGAGCGCGGCTGTCTTGCCGATATTGCCAGCACAGCTGCGCCCTATCTTCGCGCATACGAAGGCCGCAAGGTTCCTTTTGTCGCGGACACGCATACGCACAGCATATTCAAGCAGCAGATCGAAAGCTCACTCATTGGCGCTGGACTTGTGGTTGATTGGTTTGTTGTGGAACCGGGAGAAGGCGCAAAGAGCTGGGCCGTGCTGGAGAAACTCAGCGACTGGCTGCTTGCGCTGGGCGTCACGCGTTCCGATCACATCTTCGCGCTTGGCGGCGGCGTTGTGGGCGACCTGACCGGCTTTGCCGCCGCTGTTCTCAAGCGCGGCTGCAACTTTGTGCAGATTCCGACGACCCTGCTTGCACAAGTTGACAGCTCAGTTGGCGGCAAAACTGCAATCAACACCGCGGCTGGCAAAAACCTGATCGGTGCGTTCCATCAGCCGTCTGCCGTGCTTATCGATCCGCTCGTGCTCGACACCTTGCCTGATCGCGAAATGCGCGCTGGCTATGCCGAAGTGCTGAAATACGGCCTGCTTGGTGATGCTGAGTTCTTTGCCTGGTTGGAGGCGAACGGCACAAAGGTGCTTTCCCGCGATCCTGCGGCGCTCGAACACGCGATCGCTACCTCGATCGAAGCAAAGGCGCGCATCGTTGCCGACGATGAGCGCGAAACCTCGGGCGTGCGCGCCCTGCTAAATCTTGGCCATACATTCGGTCATGCGCTTGAGGCGGAGACGGGCTTTTCAGACAGGTTGTTGCACGGGGAGGCCGTGGCGCTGGGCATGGTGCTCGCTGCGCGATACTCGGCGCGTCGCGCAGAGCTGTCTGATGCTGATGCCGATCGTGCAGCCAGCACAATCGCGGCGACGGGCCTTCCATCACAAATCGCCTCGCTGGGTATGCAATGCGATGGTGAAAGGCTTGTCGATCACATGCGCCACGACAAGAAGATGGAAGCGGCAGGTACGCTGCCATTCCTGCTGCTAAGAGGACTCGGAAAAGCCTATATGGCGCGCGATGTTGAGCTTGCCGATGTCGCAAAGTTTCTCGACGAACAGTTGAAGGTTCCCGCATGACCCGTTTCATCGACCTGTCGATCCCGATCACCAATGATGTGATATCCGATCCTGAGGTAATGCGGCCCAAGGTCACCTACATGACCCATGAAGACACCTGGGAACAGATCGCCATGTTCTTCCCCGGGCTTGAAAAGGGTGACTTGCCAGACGGTGAGGGTTGGGCTGTCGAGATGCTGGAGCTATCCACTCACAACGGCACACATATGGACGCGCCCTGGCATTATCATTCGACCACGGATGACGGTGCGGCCCCTGCCCCCAGCATTGACGAGGCACCGCTCGACCGTTTCCTGCGACCCGGCGTCAAACTCGATTTCTCGCACCTTGCCCATGGCCATGTGGTCAGCGCGGCCGAAGTTGAAGAAGCGCTCAACAAGATCGACTACGAGCTTAAGCCGCTCGACATTGTTCTGATCCAGTCAGGCGCAGTCTACGGCACGGATAACTTCACGGATCAGGGCGTCGGCCTTGGCGCAGAGGCAACCCTTTGGTTGACTGAGAAGGGCATAGAGGTCGTCGGCACCGATGCGTGGAGCTGGGACGCACCATTCAGCCACACGGCGAAGCGCTGGGCTGAGAAACGTGATCCTGCCATCATCTGGGAAGGTCACAAGGCTGGGCGCATCCGGCCCTATTATCAGATCGAAAAGCTCACCAATCTACAAAGCCTGCCTGCGCGTGGCTTCACCTTCAGCTGCTTTCCGGTGAAGATCGAACGGGCCAGCGCAGGCTGGATACGCGCGGTGGCCATGATTGAGGACGAGAGCGCCTAGCTGCCGATAGCGCCGATCAACAAGAGCGCCGCCAGACCCAGCATTGTGAGCCAGGTTGCTATGACGCCGAATTGACGCGGGACCGGGGCTTTACCCGGCTCGCTTTCCATGTGCAGCCCAATCACATGCGCAAGGCGGCCAACGACAAACAGCGCTGCGATGATCGTGAGCCAGGTTGAGCTTGTCCCGCCATATTCGAGCAACCCCAACATGATCAGCACAATCGGGGCGTGTTCAGCAAGATTGCCGTGGCTACGGCTGGCTGCGATCAGACCCCTGTCATCGGCATCGCCAAACGCGGCTTTGAGTTTCAGCCGTTTCATGACGGTCTCTACCGCTAAAGCGAGCAGCAACAGCGCCAGAAGCGCAGCGGTTATCGAAGTGATCGGCAGGGCCATGGCATGCTCTCCATCATGAACAGGCCAATGTTTTAGCAGTGCCGAAACACCTGCCAAGTGTTAGCTGGCTTCGCGTCCGCGCAGTTCGGATACCTTGCTTGCCATGTCGACAAGCGATCCGTCTGCCTCTTCCGCCATCATTTCGTCATGCTCGGCGAACAGGCGCTCTATTTCACCCCTGCGTTCCAACAGCATGTGCGCAATACCGGGAGCCAGACTTTCGCCCTCCCCGATTTGGCCAAGCAAGGAGGCTAGATCGCTGACGGTCGCGTCGCGAGCCGATTTGAAAAACTGCCCCTTCCGATCGAAGAAAGCTGTGCCCTTCTTTGCCACAATAATTCCCCTCAAGGTTCGAAATTGCGGGTCTAGGTCGAATCGGACGATCCCGGTCCGACACAGCGCATGGTCTCTCAACCCGGGAAAAATCGCCAGCGTGCGTGTGGAAAAAGAGGTCCGGATCGGTTGATTCGCCGGATCAGTACAATTTCACAGAACTAATGCACTGAACTGACAGAATAATCTTTCTTGGCAGAACCAATTTGTGAGGCGGGCGGTTGTGCAGTTTAGAGCTATTCAAGCTCCAATATCACCGCATCGACGGCTAAACTTTCACCTTCAGATGCGTTGATCTTCGCAATTGTGCCCTCTTTTTCAGCACGAAGGATGTTTTCCATCTTCATCGCTTCAACCGTGGCAAGCGGCTGTCCCGGCTGCACATCCTCGCCCTCTGCGACATGCAGTTTGACCAGCATGCCTGGCATCGGACAGATCAGCATCTTCGACAGATCTGGCGGCTGCTTCTCGATCATGTGACCCGACAATTCGGCAAGATTCGCAGGCAGGACCAAAGCCTCATGCGAAGCGCCGCGAGTGGTCAACCTCCAGCGGACGCCGATCCGTTCAACCTGCACGGCCATCTCATTGTCGCCGGTAACGCGGGCGATGGGCATGCCCACTTCCCAGTCCCAGGTTCCGCGAACCGCTTCGCCATCAACAGTCGCACCGCCTTCTTCAAGCAGGACATCGAAAGACTGGCTGCCGATTTTGACCATCCAGCGCGACGGCGGGTTCTGCCGACCATCAAGCTGGCCCGAAATATGCCGTGCGCGAACTTGCTGGGTGAACTCAGCCCCCGCGAACAAGGCCGCCATTTGCCGCAACCATGCATCATTGGACGGTGCACCTGTAAAGCCATCGGGATATTCTTCCGCGATGAACCCGGTGGTAAGTTCGCCTGAACGGAAGCGCTCATGCTGCATGATCGCGCTCAGGAAATCGACATTGTGACCAAGGCCCTTGATCCGGAAGCTGTCGAGCGCTTCAATCTGAAGGTCTGCGGCCTCTTCGCGGGTCGGCGCCCAAGTGATCAGCTTGGCGATCATCGGGTCATAAAACATCGACACTTCGCCGCCTTCAAAGACCCCATCGTCCACGCGAATACTGCCAGCACCGTGAGCAACGCCGCGACGCGGCCTTCCTGCCACTTCGCCATCATCGCTCCACCCTTCGATAGGCGGAGTGTAGTGCGTGAGGCGTCCGGTTGACGGCAGGAAGCCGCGATAAGGATCTTCGGCATAAACCCGGTTTTCAATTGACCAGCCATCAATGCCGATATCATCCTGTGTCAGCTCAAGCTTTTCGCCTGCTGCTACGCGGATCATTTGTTCAACCAGATCAACCCCTGTAATCGCTTCGGTCACGGGGTGTTCGACCTGAAGCCGGGTGTTCATTTCGAGGAAGTAGAAACTTTCACCGGTCTTGTCCGCACCGCTGACAATCAATTCGACCGTACCGGCTGAATGGTAATCGACCGCCTTGGCAAGTGCGACGCATTGTTCGCCCATGGCCTTGCGCATCTTGTCAGTAACGAAGGGCGACGGGGCCTCTTCAACAACCTTCTGGTGGCGGCGCTGGATCGAACATTCGCGCTCATTCAGATAGAGCGTGTTGCCATGTTTATCGCCAAGGATCTGAATCTCGATATGGCGCGGGTTCTCGATGAACTTCTCGATGAAAACGCGGTCATCGCCGAATGAATTGAGGCCTTCGCGCTTGGTCGCTTCAAAGCCTTCGCGTACGTCCTGTTCAGACCACGCAAGGCGCATGCCCTTGCCGCCGCCGCCGGCAGACGCCTTCATCATCACCGGGTAGCCAATATCGCTGGATATCTCGACCGCATGCTCAGTGTCGCGAATTTCGCCTACAAAACCGGGTACGACATTCACGCCCGCTTCTTTGGCAAGCTTCTTCGATTCAATCTTGTCGCCCATTGCCGCAATTGCGCCAGCAGGCGGACCAATGAAGGCGATGTTTTCAGCTTCGAGCGCTTCGACAAAGCTCGCCCGTTCTGACAGAAATCCGTAGCCGGGGTGGACCGCTTCAGCGCCGGTTTGCTTGCACGCAGCGATGATCTTTTCCGGGATCAGATAGCTTTCGGCCGCTGGCGATGGGCCAATATGGACTGCCTCGTCCGCCATCCGCACGAAAGGCGCATTGCGATCCGCATCAGAATAGACCGCGACAGTCGCGATCCCCATCTTGCGAGCGGTCTGGATAACCCGGCAAGCGATCTCACCACGGTTGGCAATCAGAATTTTCGAAAACATCTGCTCTCCGTCAGAGGTCCAGTTTTGTTTGACTAGGGCCTATGCCGCCGACTGCGGCGTGTAGCAAGCTGCCCTTTTTGCGCATCGCGTATGTGAATTGTCCAGATTGCAGGAGAGCTGGCAGCGCACAGCGCCCCGCTAAGGCATAAGATCGGCGAATTCGGCGAGCGCTTTGGCATAGGCAGGCGCGCCGCGCCGGTCTCCTTCTCCCGCAACCAATGTCTGCGTTGCCTTTGCCAGCATCGCGATATTGGCATCGCCAAGAGCACCCAGGGGTTCAACATAAATGCCGATCGTGAACAGGATCGCGCCCGTCTGCGGGAGACGGCGAAGCGTCTGCCGTTCAGAGCGTACGAACAGAGTCTCTCCCGCATTGTCCGATGTCACATGCGCGAAGGCTTCATGTGCGGCTCGCGGCTCCAGCCACCTGCGATCCCCCGTCGCAGCGATAAACCAGTTGCATCGGCCATAGATCGTGCCGGGCTTGAGCGTGTCCATGAACCGGTCCACGCCCGTTGCAAGCTGCTCTTCATATCCAGCGATAGGCGCATGAAGCGCGCGAAGCGGCAATCCGATCTTGTCTGCAGGATACCAGTCAGAGGGCCAAGCGACCGCCGCACCGATCAGGCGATATTGTTCGTCGTCATCATGGCGGGTGAGCAGGCACATATCCTCGTGAGCGGCCAGCGCCGCTTCGGGCAAGGCGCCCTCCACGCCCAGCATCTCTGCCAGCTCTGCACCCGGTGCATTCACCTCTGGCGTAAGCTGAACCCCCTCGGGCCACTCCAAAAACCCTCGCGCCCGCGATGCCAAGTCGGGTTGCGGCTGAAGCCATTGCTCCTCAGACAGCTTTGTGAGCCCCATCCGCAGCTGCCCTCCACCACGGGCTTTGGGAAGGAGGTCATTGACGGAGAAGCCCAAACTCAACCGGAAGTATCCTCTCTTACGACATAGCGCCTTACAACCAGTTCTCCAGTTTCCTCATCAAGGTTGGCATAGAAACGCGCTCGGAACCGCTCTGCGTCAGGTTTGAACCTCGGCACGCCGCACGCCAGGACGATCACACCCGGGTTCTGCTCGTAAAATTCGTCATACCAGCTGTAATAGTCGATATCGATCAGGCGCCGTTGCACGGACAGATGAAGGGGGTTCTTCAGCACGCGGCTCACTCTGATGCGACAGGTCTCTTCGGCCGGTTTGCAGTTGGCAAAACCATCAAAAATGATGTCGCTCACATCGCGATACCACCGGTCGCTTGGGGTGCCGCACGCACTCGCGGTACCGGGCGCGCATAGAGCCACCGCCAAAACGGCAAATGCAAAGGGCTTGAACGTTGGGCTCATCGGGTTCCTTCCGTTTGCTTAAAGTCCAGCGAACGCCTGCGCGAGGTCCGCCTTGATGTCATCGATGTGTTCGATGCCAACCGACACACGCACCACATCTGGGCCTGCGCCGGCGGCCAGCAATTCCTCTTCGGAGAGCTGGCTGTGCGTGGTCGAAGCCGGGTGGATGATCAGCGAACGCGTATCACCAATGTTCGCCAAGTGGCTGAACAGCTTGGCATTTGAGACGACACTTACGCCTACGTCATAGCCGCCTTTCAGCCCAAAGGTGAAAACCGATCCTGCGCGCCCGCCAAGGTATTTTTGCGCGAGTTCGTGATACGGATTGTCGCGAAGCCCGGCATAATTGACCCAGGCGACCTGCGGTTGCTCAACCAACCATTTCGCAAGCTCAAGCGCATTGGCGCAGTGTTTCTCCATGCGAAGATACAGCGTCTCCATTCCGGTCAGCGCCAGAAACGCGTTCATCGGAGCAAGCGAAGGGCCAAGATCACGCAGGCCATGGACCCGGCAACTGGTGATGAAAGCAATCGGCCCCACTTCAGCCAGAGCATCAACCAGCACCGCCCCGTGATAAGAACCGCTTGGCTGTGTCATCGAGGGGAACTTGTCACCATGCGCTTTCCAATCAAACTTGCCGCTGTCGACAATAACGCCGCCAATCGCATTGCCATGTCCGTTCAAAAACTTGGTCAGCGAGTGAACAACGATGTCAGCCCCGTGTTCGAACGGCCGGCACAGCGCCGGGGTCGCCATGGTGTTGTCGACCATCAAGGGGACGCCAGCCTCATGCGCAATCTCAGCCAGCGCAGCAATATCACTGACCACGCCGCCGGGGTTTGCCAGGCTTTCGACAAAGATCACGCGGGTCTTGTCATCGACTGCGGCGCGCACGGTGTCGAGGTCATCAGTGTCGACAAAGCGCCCTTCCCAGCCAAATTTCTTGATCGCCTCGCTCAATTGGTTGAGCGATCCACCATAGAGCTTTTTGGCCGCGACAATGTTGCAACCGGGCTCCATCAGCGAGTGAAAGGCGAGGATCTGCGCTGCGTGGCCTGACCCGCAAGCAAGCGCCCCGACCCCGCCTTCAAGCGCTGCGATCTTGGCCTCGAGCGTGTCGTTCGTGGGGTTCGAAATACGCGAATAGATATTCCCGAATTCCTTCAGCGCGAATAGATTCGCCGCATGTTCAGCGCTGTCAAAGACGTACGAACTGGTCTGATAGATCGGCGTAATCCGAGCCTTGGTAGTAGGATCAGGCTCACAGCCAGCATGAACGGTCAATGTTTCAGGGCGATATTCGGTCATCACGCACTCTCCCTTGGTCGGATGAGAATCAGCGTGGACGACTATTCGGCGGGTTCGCTCTCCTTGCAAGCACGAAGCGGCTCTTCGCCTTGCAACGCGGTCAAACCAAGCTTGGCGAACAATGCCCCATCGCTGTCATCGCCCGCATTGGGCGCAGTCAAGAGTTTGTCGCCGGTGAAGATCGAATTGGCGCCTGCAAGGAAGCACAGCGCCTGTGTTGCCTCAGACATGCTCTCGCGCCCGGCGGAGAGGCGTACCATGCTCAAAGGCATTGTTATGCGTGCCACTGCAACCGTGCGCACAAACTCAATGTCGTCGATCTTGGCCAAGGGTGTGTCAGCCAGCATATCGCCCAGCACCGTACCTTTGACGGGAACCAGAGCGTTGACCGGAACACTTTCGGGATGTTCGGGTAGCGTGGCGAGCGTCTGGATAAAGCCGACGCGATCCTCGCGAGTTTCACCCATTCCCACGATCCCTCCACTGCACACATTGATGCCCGCGCTGCGAACATGGTCGAGTGTATCGAGGCGGCACTGGAAATCGCGCGTCGAAATCACCCGTTCGTAATATTCCGGGCTGCTGTCGATGTTGTGATTGTAATAATCGAGCCCCGCATCTGCGAGCATCTCTGCCTGGTGCGGCTCCAGCATGCCGAGCGTCATGCAGGTCTCCAGCCCCATATCGCGCACGCCTTTCACGATCTCGACAATCGCAGGCATGTCGCGGTCCTTGGGGTTGCGCCAGGCGGCCCCCATGCAGAAACGCTGCGAGCCTGCATCCTTGGCCTGCGCCGCGCGTTGGAGCACGGCCTGCACATCCATCAGCTTGGTCGCTTCAACGCCGCTGTCCGCCTTCACCGACTGCGAGCAATAGCCGCAATCCTCGGGACAACCGCCGGTCTTGATGCTGAGCAACGTGCAAAGTTGGATCTGCTCAGGTGGATGGTATTCGCGGTGAACGCTGACAGCGCGAAAAAGAAGTTCAGTGAAAGGAAGGTCAAAAAGTTCCGCGATTTCTTCGCGGGTCCAATCGTTGCGGATAGTGGTCATGCAGTCCTTCTAGCAAGATATACGCCCGCCGCCATCAACACGATGCCAGCGATACGGCGCGGAGTAATCTCAGATTTGATCGCACCCCAAAGGCCAAAATGATCGATCGCCGCAGCAGCAACAATCTGACCCAGAAGCACAAAGAACACCGCATTGCCGATGCCCATTTTGGGTCCGGCATAGGTGATCGAAAGGATGTAGAACAGGAACAGCGCCCCGCCGGCGTAAAGCCAAGGCTGATCGAGGGTAAAGGCCTGCGCCGGAGGCGTGCTGCCAGTGGTCAGCATCAAAGCCCCGGCCAAGAGGCCAGCAATGCTGACCAGAACGAGACAAGCTGCAATCGGATTGCTAAGCTGCGTACCAAGCCCACTGTTCAGCGCCGCCATGACAGGGATGCCAATGCCGGAAAGGAACATCAGCAAAGCCAAGGCGGCGAACGTGTCTGTGGACAGGTTCACTCCGCAGCCTCGTCCAACCCCTCACCCAGCGGCGGCATGTTGTGGCCGAGCAGCGACAGGATGTCCGCTGCGCATTCGACCACGTTGGAACCGGGGCCATAAATGCCCTGCACGCCTGCTTCGCGCAGGAAATCATAATCCTGAGGCGGGATCACTCCGCCAGCGGTGACCTTGATATCCGCGCGTCCGGCTTCCTTGAGATGCCGGATCAGTTCGGGGATCAGGGTCTTGTGGCCTGCCGCAAGAGAGCTTGCGCCTATGACGTCAACATCGGCCTCAAGGGCCATTTTGCAGGTCTCCTCTGGCGTCTGGAAGAGCGGGCCTGAGACAACCTCAAAGCCCATATCGGAAAAAGCGGATGCGATCACATTCGCCCCGCGATCATGGCCGTCCTGTCCCATCTTGGCGACCATGATGCGAGGCTTTCGGCCCAAGCGACGCTCAACCGCGTCAACGCCTTCGGTGACTTGCGCCCAGCGGCGGTCAAATTCGTAAGCGCTCGCATAAACGCCTGAAACCGGCTTTGGTGTTGCATCGTGGCGTCCAAAGGCAGCTTCCATGGCAGCAGAGATTTCGCCCAGTGTCGCATCGTGACGAGCAGCCTCAACCGCTTTGCCGAGCAGGTTAACATCAGCCTGCTTTTCAAGCTCGGCGATCTTGGAAGGCGGCAGCGGTATGCCGTTCTCATCACGGCCAGTCACAATCGCCTCGCGGTGGGTCGCGGGATCAGCTTTCGCCGCTTCCGTTAAAGCCCTGAGCGCGGCCTGACAGGCGGCTTCGTCTCGGTTCGCACGAACATCAGCAAGCCGCTTGATCTGGCCCGCGCGAACGGCAGCGTTGTCGACCTCAAGCGTGTCGATCAGTTCTTCCTCGCTTGGCTGATACTTGTTCACACCGACGATCACGGTCTCGCCCTGGTCGACCTTGGTCTGTTTTTCAGCCGCCGCGCGTTCAATCGCTGCCTTTGGCGCGCCTGTGTCGACATAGGCAGTCATCCCGCCCGCCGCATCGACATCCGCCATCAGCTTTTCAGCCTCTCCAACCAGCGTCGCTGTCAGCGCCTCAATATAGTGCGAACCGCCAAGCGGATCGACGACATTGGTGATGCCGCTTTCTTCCTGGAGCACCAATTGCGTGTTGCGGGCGATCCGCGCGGAAAAGTCTGTGGGAAGAGCAATCGCTTCATCCAGCGCATTGGTGTGCAGCGATTGCGTGCCGCCCAAAGTCGCCGCCATCGCTTCAACCGTGGTGCGGATGACGTTGTTGTAAGGGTCCTGCTCTTGCAGCGAAACGCCTGATGTCTGGCAATGTGTGCGCAGCATCTTTGAGCGTTCAGACTTCGCGCCAAGACCATCCATCACCCGGTACCAAAGCGTTCGGGCAGCGCGCAGCTTGGCGATCTCCATGAAGAAGTTCATGCCAATGCCAAAGAAGAACGACAGACGCCCGGCAAAGGCATCGATATCGAGCCCGGTGGCCATGGCGCGGATGGCGTATTCCTTGCCATCCGCAATCGTAAAGGCGAGTTCCTGAACAGCCGTCGCCCCAGCCTCATGCATGTCATAGCCTGAAATCGAAATGCTGTTGAATTTCGGCATGTTGGCCGAAGTGTATCCGATAATGTCAGACACTATCCGCATGCTGGGTTCTGGCGGATAGATGTAGGTATTGCGGACCATGAACTCTTTCAGAATGTCGTTCTGGATGGTTCCTGAAAGCTTGTCCTGACTGACCCCCTGCCGCTCGGCTGCGACGATATAGAAGGCAAGCACCGGAATAACCGCGCCGTTCATCGTCATGGATACCGACATGGTATCAAGCGGGATCTGGTCGAACAGGATCTCCATGTCCGCAACCGTATCGATCGCAACGCCTGCCTTGCCGACATCGCCAACCACGCGCGGGTGATCGGAATCATAACCGCGGTGGGTTGCAAGATCGAAGGCGACCGACAGACCCTTTTGCCCGGCGGCCAGATTGCGGCGATAGAATGCGTTCGATTCCTCGGCAGTGGAGAAACCTGCATATTGTCGGATCGTCCAAGGACGCCCTGCATACATGCTCGCTTTCACCCCGCGAGTGAAAGGAGCAAAGCCGGGCATGCCGGGATCGAAATCAGCGTGATCCTCGCCCGTATAGAGCGGCTTGATCTCAAATCCCTCTGGCGTTTGCCAGGTGAGGTCACGGCCCTTCACTTCCTTGTCGGCGAGGGCTTTCCAATCATCGGTGGTCGGTTTTTCAGTCATTGCTGCGCCTTAGAATCAAAAAGGGGCGGCGCAAAGGCACCGCCCCATTCATTTCATCCGTGTTTACTCGCCTTTGAACTCGGCCTTGCGCTTTTGCAGGAAGGCCATGCCGCCTTCGACCGCGTCCTTTGTTGCGCCAGCGAGGCGTTGACCTTCAGCCTCAATCAGGAAGGTGTGGTTGAGGTCGTTGTCGAGCGCGCTGGCAAGGTTGCGCTTCATCGTGCGGATCGCGACAGTCGGGCCATTGGCGAGCCTTTCCGCCAGTGCGCGCGCCTCTGCCATCAGCTGGTCATCCTCGACGCATTTGTAGACAAGGCCCCATTCAGCGGCCTGTTCGCCGCTGATCTTTTCGCCCAGCATCATCATCTGCGTTGCACGTGCACGGCCAATCGCGCGGGCAAGCAGCCAGGTTGAGCCGCCATCCGGCACGAGACCGATATTGACGAATGCCTGAAGGAAATAGGCGCTCTTGGCTGCAATGGTGAAATCTCCCGCCAATGCTAGCGAGCAGCCAACGCCTGCCGCCGGACCGTTGACCGCACAAATGACAGGCACTTCCGCCCGGATCAGCTGGCTGATGGCGGGGTTGTAATGCTGCGACAAGGCCTGGTGGCTGCCACCTTTGCCGGTCAAAGCGCTGTTGTCGCCGCGCGCGGACAGGTCAGCACCCGAACAAAACCCTTTGCCCTCGCCCGTGATCAGGACGGCGCGCGCATCGCCCAGATCATAAAAGGCCTGATTGATCTCATCAGCCATAGAAGGCGCCATCGCATTCAGGCGATCCGGCTTGTTGAGTGTGATCGTCAGCAGCGGGCCTTCGCGTTCGACGCGGATGGATTCATAGTCTGACATGGCTTCCTCTTTCCTCTCTTGCGCGGCGGATCAGTGATCGCCTTTGGGCGTTTCCATAATCTCGGTAAGCATGCCCTGCATATCCTTGGGATGGACGAAAAAGATAGGCGTGCCGTGCGCTCCGATCCGCGTGGGGCCAAGAATGCGTTTGCCCATCGCCTCAAATTCCTCGCGTGCCGTAGCGATATCGGGAACCTCAAAGCACACGTGATGCTGTCCGCCCGCCGGGTTCTTGTCGAGGAAGTTTTTGATCGGAGAGCTGTCGTCAAACGGCTCGATCAGCTCGATTTGCGTGCCGTTGAGGCCCGAATCGGTCGGCGTATCGACAAAACAGACTTTCACGCCCTGCTCTGGCAGGTCGAACGGCTCGGTGATCGAAGTCGCGCCCATCACATTGCGGTAATGCGCGATTGAGTCTGCGATCGAGGGGGTCGCGACCCCGATATGGTTCAGGCGGCCTAGTTTCATTGCGCTCTCTCTTTTGCGGTGCTTGCGGGAGGCCTTCGCCGGGGCCGCGCGAGAGGTCAAGTGCCAGAAAGCGGAGTGTGAGCGCTAGTTTGAGGCCGCAATGCCCAGACCGCCAAAGATCAGACAAAGAATCGCAATCGCACAGAATATCCCAATGTCGCTCCATGAGTGGAACTCGGGCCGCAGACTCTCTTCACCCAAGTGCCAATTCGCCGGATCGCGATAGGTGCGCACCACCATCCCGGCACAAAACAGCGCCGCCATGAGAAGGGTCGCGGTGAAGAGCGTGGCGAACATGGGCGGGAGTGTGGCGCGGAGTTGGGGGCGGGGCAATGATGTGGATCACATTTGAAGTTCTTAGGCCGCTGCCGCGAACATACTCACCAGAAAAAGTAGACCATTACGCAAATTACAAAGGCTGCCAGAATCGAGTTGAGCACAATGTGCAGCCAAAAACCAAAGGGGTCTTGGTCATAGTAAACCCATTTGGGCGCGCCTCGCGTTGGCGGAGGAAACTTGGGAGCCTGCCCCATGACTCTGCTGATACAGAGGTTCAGCAGGATCAGCCCACCGCCGGTAAAAAGAAGGAACTGCGAAAATTCGCTCACAGCGGAATATTGTCATGCTTCTTCCACGGGTTCTCGAGCTGCTTCGTCCGCAGCTTCCTTAGACCCAGAGCAACCCTGCGCCGCGTTGAGTGCGGGTGGATCACCTCATCAATGTAACCACGCGATGCCGCCACGAACGGGTTCGCAAAGCGGTCTTCATATTCCTTGGTCTTTTCCGCGATCTTGTCAGGATCGTCGCGGTCTTGGCGGAAGATGATCTCCACCGCACCCTTGGCGCCCATCACCGCGATCTCCGCCGTTGGCCAAGCGTAGTTCAAATCCCCGCGAAGGTGCTTGGAGGCCATCACATCGTAGGCCCCGCCATAGGCCTTGCGGGTGATGATGGTGATCTTGGGCACGGTTGCCTCGGCATAGGCGAACAGCAGCTTTGCACCGTGCTTGATGATGCCGCCCATTTCCTGTGCCGTGCCCGGAAGGAAGCCCGGTACATCGACAAAGGTCACAATCGGAATTTCAAAAGCGTCGCAGAAACGTACGAAGCGCGCAGCCTTCTTCGAACTTGCAATGTCGAGCACACCGGCAAGAACCATCGGCTGGTTCGCGACTACCCCCACAGTGCGCCCTTCGACCCGGCCAAACCCGCAAATGATATTCGCCGCATGCGCAGGCTGAATTTCAAAGAAATCGCCTTCGTCCAATGTCTTCGCGATCACCTCATGCATGTCATAAGGCTGGTTCGCATTGTCAGGGATCAGCGTGTCGAGCGAATGTTCAAGCCGGTCCCACGGGTCATTGGTTGGAACCACCGGAACCTCTTCCCGGTTCGATAGCGGCAGAAAGTCAAAGAAACGCCGGGTTGCAAGCAGGGTTTCGATATCATTCTCATAAGCGATATCGGCAACGCTGGTCTTTGTGGTGTGCGTGATCGCGCCGCCCAGCTCTTCCTGCGTGACTTCTTCGTTGGTGACCGTCTTCACCACATCAGGCCCCGTGACGAACATGTAAGAGCTATCCTTCACCATGAAGATGAAGTCGGTCATTGCTGGCGAATACACGGCCCCGCCCGCGCATGGTCCCATGATAAGGCTGATCTGCGGCACAACGCCTGATGCGAGCACGTTGCGCTGGAAGACCTCTGCATAGCCGCCCAGCGATGCCACGCCTTCCTGAATGCGCGCGCCGCCAGAATCGTTAAGGCCGATGACAGGCGCGCCAACCTTCATCGCGGTGTCCATCACCTTGCAAATCTTTTCCGCGTGGCGTTTCGACAGCGAGCCGCCAAAGACTGTGAAATCCTGAGAGAAGACATAGACCAGCCGGCCATTGATCGTGCCCGAACCTGTCACCACGCCATCGCCGGGGATCTTCTGGTCTTCCATGCCGAAATCGACGCAGTCATGTTCGACATAAGTGTCGAGTTCTTCAAACGAACCTTCATCCAGGAGAATGTCGAGCCGTTCGCGCGCGGTCAGCTTGCCCTTTGCATGCTGCGCATCGATGCGCTTCTGGCCGCCTCCCATTCGGGCGGCTTCGCGGCGACGTTCCATTTCGGCGATGTTGGCAGACATGCCTATCCTCTCGACTGATTGATCTTTCTCGCAGGTCGTTGCCGCAGCATTCGCGCAGCGTCAACGTATCAAAATTGCTCTACACGTATGTAATTTCGCAGCCGGGCAGCCGCCTCACCGCGCAATTGCCAGCTCATGCAACGAACTCCTCCACCCATCTGGCAAATGGCGCCCGACGGAACAGGGATAACCTGTTTGTCAGTCAGTTCGCGGATTGTGGCGAGCGCCTGCTCGTCCTGCGCAATGCCAAACTGGGGCAAGTAGATGCGATGCGGAGTGACCAGCATATTGGTGTAGAGCCCGCATGCCGATCCAAACCGCTCATCGTAAACCTGCGATCCATCGTATGGCGCCGCGATCTCATGAATGCGCACATTGGGCAACGCTAATGCGAGATCACGGCGAAGTGCGCGGGCATAGTCCGGGTCATCGGGATAGCTGTTGATCACTAACAGACCGGGTTCAAGAAATGCCGCGACACCATCGGAATGCTCGAGCCCGCCCTGTTCATCGGCTTCGATAAACGCGATGTCAGACAGGCCAAGCCCGTCCTGCAAAATCTCTCTCGCCGTTGATTCAGACAGGCGATTGTCGCGCAGGAACTTGCGACTGATCACTGCTCTACCAGCTCCGTCCTCAACAAAGTTGCCGCCATCATTGAGAAGGTCTGGTTCACGCCGCTTGATGCCGGCCTTGTCGAGCAGGAGTACCAATTGCTCTTGCACTGCCTGCGCTTCGCGTTGTCCAGTCCTGCCTCCACCCTGTCCTTCAGCGGTGTACCCGAACAGGATCGGTGCCTCGGGGTTCGCGCTGCCGAAATCGCGCGCCCAGATATCGAGCTGCCCCTCAATTAGGACATACTCTTTTCCAATAGCGCTTGTGAACTCTCCTGAAGCCGCTTGGTCAGCAAGGATCACAACATCATCACCCGCTTGGATGATGCGACGAGCAAAATCGATCTGGAACGCGGTAATCTCGTCGCGCAGCTCTGCATAATAGTCATCACCAGAGGCGGGCGCTGAAAGGATGATCAGTTCAGACTGCTCAATGCCCTGCTTCGCCATTTTCGGATCATCCTCAGCTTCAGGGCCGCAAGCGGATACCAGAAGGCTCAAGCTTGCCAGCGCTAAGAGCAAGATCCTGAGCAGCCCGGCCCCAACTTTCATCAGAACCGCAGCGTTATCCGTTTGGCGAGAGCTGGAGAAATGCTTTCCATGAAACGAAGCATTTTCGTCATCCCGATATTCGCCTCGTTGCGATCGCCGATAACCGCATTCATGATCTGACGCGCGCATTCCTCTGCCGGCATCTTCTTCATCGGATTGCCATCGTTCATTTGGGTATCAACCACCGGAGGCAGAGCCTCGATCACACGGATGTTCGTTGCCTTGAGTTGTTCACGCACAGCGAGCGAATAGAACCGAAGGCCCGCTTTGGTGGCGCAATAGACCGGTTGGCGCGCTGCGGGTGAGACGGCAAGCCCGGACGTTACATTGACAATCGTTGCGCAAGGTTGGGCTTTGAGCCTGTCGATCAATGCCACTGTAAGACGAATGGGCGCGCTGAGATTGGCGTAGATGCAATCATCTGTTGCATCAGGATCGACCGCCCCCTTGCGAAAATCATGATCCACCAATTGCCCGGCATTGTTGATCAACACGTCAAGCGCCCGATCGCCCCATTGCGCTACCAGCGCATCGACGCCTGCCGCGTTCGAAAGATCGGCCGCGATGCATTCAACTCCCAGCTGCCGCATCTCCTCAAGCCGTTCCGCATTGCGCCCGGTAATGACGACATTCGCGCCTTCAGCTTTGAGCAAATTTGCGAGTTCCCGGCCAATCCCGGCGCTGCCGCCAGTCAGGAGGACGGTTTTGCCAGCGAGTTCCATAGATTGTGTCCTTAAACTTTGATGATGCCGTGTGCGACCAGACTGCGCAGAGTGTCTTCGAGCGATTGCTCGGGGGAAATGAAGTTAAAGCCGAGCACTTCCTCGGTGTGTTTGCCGGAGACATCCCGAACATTATTAAGCTCGTTCTTCACTTGCTTCATCGCTGGTACAAAAGGCGCAAGCAATTTGACCACGAAATCGGGCATCTTCCGTGTTGCGACCTTACCCGCTAATTCAGGCGCGCGTTCACGCAGCACATCGCCCATTTCGCTCATCCACATGAAACGGGTGGCGGTGGGAAAGCGCTCTCCACGAACTTTATCGTCCGGCGCATCGAGCGCCAAGGCATGCGCCTTCGCCACATCGCGCACATCGCAAACCGATATGCCCATGTTCGGCATTGCGGGAATTGACCCATCAGACATCTGTTTGACCATCTCAATCGACGTCGAAAGATCGTCATTCACCACCGGGCCGAAAACCGCGACAGGGTTTACTGAAGCGAAGACCATATTTGGTGCATTTTCTGAGACCCAATCCCGCGCTGCTCTCTCCGCGACGGTTTTGGATTCAATATAGGGCGCGACTCCAGCGTCGATATTGGTCCAGTCTGTGTGGTCGAAATGATCCTTGTCCGGATGGCCGTAGGCGATAGCCGCTGCAGAGCTGGTCTGCACAAATCGCGTTATTCCGGCCTCGTGAGCAAATCTGAGCGCACGTATTGTTCCCTCGCGTGCAGGAACGACCAATTCATCCTTGTTGCGCGGCGTGGATAGCGGAAATGGTGAAGCGACATGAGCCACGGCATCGCAGCCGGCATTCGCCTCCTCCCAGCCATCATCGCTCATCAGATCAGCCTGAAACACCTTGAGCCTGTCGCCCGCATCAGGCCAACGCTGGCGCAGTCGCGGTTCGCTCTTCGCAACATTGCGCACGGTGGTGTGGACCGACTTGCCAGCGCTCAAAAGCTGGTCGATTAGCTCGCCAGCGATATAGCCTGTGCCGCCTGTCACGAGTATTGTGTCCGCCATGAGCATCCCTTCGCCAATTCGCTTGTTCAAGTCAGCCAACCTATAGAGCCGTATGGAACGCATCAATGCATGTGTAATCGGCGGCGGGATTGCGGGACTTTCGCTGGCCTCGCGGCTTTCCCGCCATGGCAGCGTCCTTGTGCTAGAGGCGGAAGAAGCGCCCGGCTATCATGCCTCTGGCAGGAGCGTTGCCTTTGCCCATTTTGGACTTGGCGAGATGGTTGTGCGCACGCTGACCGCGCTCAGCCTGCCCGAACTCGCTGCACAGCCGCGCGATGACCGAGCGCCATGCGCTGCGCTGCATCCTGCTCTCCATATCGCAAGCGCAGCCGAGGCAGAGGCCCTCGCCACTCTCGAACAGGTTCACAAGCAGTTTGGCTGCGACTTCGTGCGTCTCACTGGCAAGGAAGCTAGGGAGCTTGTCCCGATTCTCAAATCAGGTGCAGACCATTGCGAGGCAGCGATCCTCGACCGGGGCGCGCTCAAGCTGGATGCAGACGCCATGCTTCAAGGACATCTGCGCGACCTGCGTGAAGGCGGCGGTGATCTGGTTTGCCGGTCGCGAGTGCTCGGCATTTCGAGACTTGGCGAAGAATGGATTCTTGATTGCGAAGGCCAGAGCTACGCGGCGCCTCTTGTCGTGAACGCAGCCGGGGCCTGGGCCGACGAAGTGGCGCGAATGGCAGGGGTACCGCAAATCGGGATAAAGCCGCGCCGCCGCACGGTCATTTCATTCGAGGCACCATCGAATATCGACGTAAGCCGATGGCCGTTCACCAAGACCGTTGGCGCGGGTTTTTACATGCTCCCCGAGGGAAGCGGCCGATTGCTGGCCTCACCCATGGATGAAGGGAAAACCGGGCCTTGCGATGCAGCGCCTGAAGAGATCGACATCGCAACTATTGCGCACCGGATCGAGCAGGAAACGCAGATGAGCATCAGCCGCATCACACATTCATGGGCCGGTCTCAGGAGCTTCGCGGAGGATGAACTTCCCGTTATTGGTTTTGCCAAGCACGCGCCCGGCTTCTTCTGGTGCGCAGGGCAAGGCGGCGCGGGATTTCAGACGTCTCCCGCGCTCGCCCGGATTGGTGAAGCCATTGCTCTAGGCCTCGAATGGCCTGATGAATTTGCGACCGGGGGCCTCAGCCCCGACTTGTTTTCACCTGCAAGGCTAGGTGTTTGAGGCTTACTTAAACAGAACCAGTTCTTCTGCCATAGTCGGATGGATCGCGACCGTGGCATCAAAATCGGCCTTAGTCAGACCGGCTTTCACTGCGACCGCTGCAGCCTGCATGATTTCTGGCGAATCTGGACCGATCATGTGAATGCCAACAATCTTGTCGTTCGCAGCGTTGACGATCATCTTGTAAAGACCACGCTCGCTCCGACCAGCAACAACGTTCTTCATCGGTCGGAAATCCGACTGGTAGACCCGGACGTTGCCAAGCTTGTTGCGCGCCTCACCCTCGGTCATGCCGACCGCGGCGATTGGTGGGTGCGCAAAAACCGCGCTCGGAATACAGGAGTGGTCAACGCTGTATGGTTCACCCGGACCAAAGACGCTGTCAGCAAAAGCCTGCCCTTCGCGGATCGCAACCGGGGTCAGCTGCACCCGATCGGTTACATCGCCAACGGCATAGATATGGTCGATATTGGTTTTTGAGAACTCATCAACCTTGATCTCGCCGCGCTTGCCCAATTCGACACCGACATTTTCAAGGCCCAAACCATCGGTGTTGGGATCGCGCCCAATCGCAGCCATGACCTGGTCAAAGATTCGCTCATCATGGCCCGTGATCTTCACCTTGAAGGTGCCATCTTCGAGTTTCTCGATCCACTCGAACTGCGCGTTGAAGCAGAATTCGATGCCCTTAGTCAGCGAGATCTGCAGCAGGCGATCACGCAGAGCAGGTTCATAGCTGCGCAGGATCACGTCCGAACGGTTCAGGATCGTAACCTTGCTTCCAAATTCGTTGAAAATGCCGGCGAACTCGTTGGCAATATAGCCGCCGCCTGCGATCAGGATGCGCTCTGGCACTTCGTCGAGGTGAAATGCCTCATTAGAGGTGATCAGGTGCTCACTTCCCGGAAACTCTGGGACGTATGGTTTCGCACCTGTCGCGATCAGAATGTATTTGGCGGTAACAACCTTACCGCTTGCCAAAGTGATTTCGTGATCACCGGTGATCGTCGCGCGTTCCTTGAAGATCGTGACATCGTGGTTGTCGAGTGTCTCGGTATAGAGCCCTTCAAGCCGCGTAACATCGTTCAAGACCACATCGCGCAATTTCACCCAATCGAAGCTCTTGCCCTCGATCGTCCAGCCAAACTGCCTTGCATCTTCAAGGTCTTCAGCAAAATGCGCGCCGTAAACGAGCATCTTCTTGGGAACACATCCGCGAATGACGCAGGTGCCGCCCACGCGGTATTCCTCGGCGGCGGCAACCCGCGCTCCATGCGCAGCCGCGATCCGGCTGGCGCGCGTGCCGCCTGATCCGATACCGATAGTGAAAAGGTCGAAATCGTATTCTTGCTCGGCCATATCCGTTCCTCTTGATTGGTCCGTCTATGGTCAGGTTCGCACAATCGGGCAAGCGGGTTACTGGCCAATCGGACAAGAGCAGCACAGTTTGCTTTGACCGCAGAAAGTTTAACTTTCGAGGAAGCGCCCGTAATCGCGCAGGAGCTCAAAGGCCTTCATGTTTTCAAGCGTTATACGGCTTTCATCGGTGATCCCGGTCAGACGATAGATCAGCCTCAGGATCGCCTTTTGCTGGGTCTCGGACACGTCAACAAGGCTGATCAGCATATCGGGATTGTCATGCTCCAGCTGATCAAACAGCATGGCAACGTTCATCGGATCAAAACCGAAGCCAAGGAAGCCTAGCCGTTTGCCGCGGCTCATCTCAGATCGCAGATAGGACTGGAATTGACGCGATGCCGCGCGCTGGCTCGCGGTGAAGATACGCTTTGAGAGTTTGACGATGTTCTCGGGGCTTTCAACGCCCCAACCGATGCTCTTCTCGTCATCACCTTGCCAGGGGAGCCGGCCTGCAACGCCATAGGGGTGCACAATGCGCAGCCGGCCGGCGACCAGTTCGCAGGCTTCCTCATAGCTCATGCCGAACGCGCGCTCGACCACCCAGGGGAGATAGTGTTCGATCGCACGGTCATAGTTGAAGCACACAATCGATAGCTTCTCGAAACACTCCTCTGCCCGAGCGCGTGGGACGCCCTTGACGATCAGCTGACCCAGCTGAAACAGCCAATTCTCGGTCCCGCGCAGCGGCAGTTCGCCTGCTGCACGCGGCTCGGCGGCAAGGGTCGATTTCGATTCCGCCTGAAGCGTGTAGTAAACTATGGCCAGCTTGCCCGCGGCTAGAACAGCAGGATCATGGCCATATTGTTCAAGAATGGCATCGATTGAAGTGCTTACCAATGTCGCTTCGCGGATCGCTGTCGCGCCTCGGACCAGCTCATCGTAGCTCAGCCCGATCTCGTCAGAAGCGCTCTCAAAAAGGTGTGCCAGATTGATGAGATCACGGGATTTTACCTCAGATTCGAGGCGTTCGAATTCATAGCCTGCAGCGATCTTTGCAAGCAGATCCGGCCCGTCGGGCATTTCGATCTCGCGATTGGCGCCGGCCCCGATAATCAGTGTGGTATCGGTACGGATCATAGCGCGAGTTTGCCCCTTTCTAACAGTGAAAGGCCAGATAGGGGTGCTATGCTTAATTTTCGCTTAGGCTAAGCGCCCAGAATAGCATTATTTTCCTCGCTGGGTTCACGCACCGGCTGAACGCGGGCGACCCGCGCCAGAACCGCCCTTGCCGCGCCGTCCGCGTGCACCAGGACCATTGCCGCGCCTTTGGCCGCCGCTCGGCTTGCCATGCGCACGACCAGATGGCCGCCCCTTGCGTGACGGATGTTTGGCAGCCGGTTTCTTGGGCTTGGGCGCGCCTTCTGACTTCGCTTGACCTGCGGCATTGCCAGCTGGCTTTGGCTTGATCTTCTTCTTGGACACGCGCGTTGCGCCGCGTGGCGGAGGCTTGGTCGGACCAACGCCTTCGACAACAGCGCGGAAGTTGTCGGGCAGCGAAAGCCGATCAAGTTCTGCCCCGGTCGTCTTTCGGATATCCTTTAGGTAAGCGCGTTCGTCCTCCGCACAAAAAGCGATTGCAACACCATCCTTACCTGCACGCGCCGTTCGTCCGATACGGTGGACATATTGTTCGGGCACATTAGGCAGTTCGTAGTTGATGACGTGGCTCACGCCCGGAATATCGATCCCGCGCGCAGCCACGTCAGTTGCAACGAGCACCATGGTTTTGCCGCGGCGGAATTCATCCAGCGCACGCTGACGCTGCGGCCGTGATTTGTTCCCGTGAATGGCATTGGCTGCGATCCCTGCACGCGACAACTTCTTCACCACTCTGTCTGCGCCATGCTTGGTACGGGTGAAGATCAGGATCCGCTCAAATTCGCCGGGCACCTGATGCCGGCCTGACAAGATCAGCTCGAGCAGCGATTGCTTCTCGTCAGCTTGCACCATGAAGAGGAATTGATCGATCCGTTCTGCTGTGGTGCTTTCCGGGGTTACAGACACCTGCACAGGGTCAGTGCAATATCCCCCGACCAGTTCCTTGATCGCTTTGGGCATGGTCGCGCTGAAGAAGAGAGTTTGCCGCTCCTTGGGGACCAATTGGTTAATCCGGCGGAGCGCGTGGATAAAGCCGAGGTCGAGCATCTGATCCGCTTCGTCGAGCACCAGCACCTCCACCGCGCCAAGATTGAAAGCCTTTTGGTCAATCAGATCGAGCAGACGGCCCGGTGTAGCGATCAGGATATCGGTGCCCCGGTGGAGTTTGTTGCGGTCCTTGTTCACACTTGTGCCGCCAACGATCGATTGGACTTTGAGACCCGCCAAAGCGCCATAATCCTTGGCCGCAGTCGCGATCTGCGTCACCAGTTCGCGCGTGGGGGCAAGCACCAGCATGCGGCAGGATTTGAACGGAATGCGGTTGTCAGCTTCGCGCAATCTGTCGATGCTGGGAAGCATGAAGGCTGCGGTTTTTCCGGTCCCGGTCTGGGCAATGCCAAGCAGATCGCGCCCGTCAAGCACCGCCGGGATTGCCTGCTCCTGGATCGGCGTCGGCGTCGAATAGCCCTTGAGATCAAGAGCTTGGAGTACGGGTTGAGACAACCCGAGTTCAGAAAATTCAGTCATTATTGACTCGCAAAATTTGCGATGCGCACGCGCAAAAGGGGCAGCGTGCGAAGCGCGGGGTTGGTAACCGCCCGCGTGAAATGGGAAGCTTTAAGGGAGTTAAATCGAAACGCTGCCGGGGCGGATATGTGTCAGAGCCGCCGCTTCACGCTGGCATGCATACGTTTCGTCTTGCCGCGCCAGATGGGCGCGCGCGGTACAAATGTCAAAGCAATTGTGCGCTGCAGCTTAAAGCCGCTCACGGATTTCCATATAGGAAAGGCGCGAAGAATAGCTGCCCTCAATAGGATTGCCGCTTGCATCGTGCGCCGGTTCAAAGGTGTGATGTGCACTCAGCACGTCGCACAGCCGATCCGAAACGCGGCGCAGGCGGAACGTCTCTGTCAGTTCGCAGCCCGTTACATTGCCCTGTGCATCCACTGTCAAACGGTATGCAAGGTGTGAACGCCAGACACGCATCCGGCGCGAAGTTTTCATCAGCTCAAAATCGCCGGTCCATTCGACAAGCCGAACAGGGCTTGCGCCGGCTGCTTCGATTGCCGCTACCTCTTCGATCGCCTGATCCTCTTTGTCGCCCATAGCCATCGCTGCCGGTGTAAACGTCAATGCAGCGGTAGCTGCGCAAAGCGCGAGGATACGGTTCATGGAGGGGACCTTTGGTAAGCGATTGGTAAGTTGCGACAGGAACGCGAAAATACGCAGAAACTGTGAAAGTGCAAATCTGACTCAAATGCTGCGTCGCAGCGAAACTTGTGTGCACGCTCGAGGCGTGATGAGTACGAAAAATGCGGCTCTAGGTATTATCCCGTCGTGAATCGGGAGAATCATACCAAGCCGCTTCGCGATTATGACGCGAACATGACAAGCTTGATCGCGGGAAAGGATTTCAAGCTCCTTCCCGCCTCGATCTGTTAATTTATGGCGCGCCTTAAATGAACGAAAGTTGAAGCACTGACGACATTCTGCTCGCCTCAGCTGCGCAGACCGGCTGCTTCCATCAAAGCGGATGTGCTCGGATCGAACTCTCCGTCCCCGCTGTCGATTGCCTTGGCCATCGCTTTGCCAAGTTCGACCCCGAACTGATCAAACGGATTGATTTGCATCAGCACCGCGCCGGCAAAGGTGCGGTGTTCGTGGAAAGCGATCAGTGCGCCAAGCGTTGCAGCGTCGCAATCATCCAGCAGGATGGTCGCGCTTGGCCGGTCACCAGGATAATTGCGCGCGGGATCATCCGAACTCTTGCCCGCCATCAATGCAGCGCCCTGTGCAAGGCAGTTCATCAAGAGGCTGCGGTGATGGGCAGGATCAAGGTCATCGCCCGGCGCAATCGACGCGATAAAGTCAATCGGCACAAGATGAGTGCCCTGGTGAAGCAGCTGGAACACGGCATGCTGCGCATCAGTCCCTACCCCGCCCCATGTGATCGATGCGGTTGCCGAGACGACCGGGCGACCATCGGCTGTTACGCTCTTGCCGTTCGATTCCATCTCAAGCTGTTGCAGATAGTCAGGCAGCAAAGCGAGGCGTTCGTCATAAGCGAACACCGCCCGTGTCTGGCAGCCGCGAACCCTGGCATAATATAGATCACCAAAGGCAGCCAGCAGCGGACCGTTCGCCCTTCCCTCAGCCTCGCGGAAATGTGTATCCATTGCCTGCGCGCCTGCCAGAAGTGCGCGGAAATCTTCCATTCCAACGGCAAGCGCGACCGGGAAACCAATCGAGGACCACAAAGAGTAGCGCCCGCCCACGCTTTCGGGAAACGGCAGGATGCGCGTTTCATCAACGCCCCATTCAACCGCCCGTTCTGGATTGGCGGTAAGCGCAATCACGCGGCCGCTTGGATCATCAACACCGCTATCAGCAAGCCATTTGAGCGCGCTGGCCGCGTTCGTCATCGTTTCGGTCGTGGTGAAAGTCTTGGAAGCGACCGCGATCAGGGTTGTCGCGGGATCACAAGCTGCAAAGGCCTGTTCAAGCGCCAGCCCGTCAATGTTCGAGACAACATGCACATCGACCAGCTTGAGATCGCGAGTCAGCGCATCCACCGCCAGATCCGGCCCAAGGGCAGAGCCGCCAATACCGATGTGAATGAGGTGCCTGATCTCGCCCAACGCGCCTTCGTGAATCGCCTCAACCAGCATTCCCATCCGGGCGAGAAGTGCCTCAGCCTCTTCTACATCAGCCTCGCGCCCGCTCCCGCGCATCGCGCCATGCGTGGCCGGGCGGCCTTCTGTGGGGTTCACGATACCGCCATCAAACAGGGCATCGCGTGCATCGCCAAATGACGCCGCCTGCGAAAGTGCCTCAAAAACATCGAGCACCGCATCATCCAGATGCAACTTTGACCAGTCGAGCAGCATGCCCACCTGACCAAGCTCACCCAGATCGAAATCGAGCCTCTGGCTCAGTTTCGATGTACGATCATCATCTGCGGCAAACAGATCGGCCAGTTTCGGCTGCGGCAGGTCAGCCAGCTGCTGCCATGCATCATCGATTTGTGATTGGTCGGTCATCAGAGTGCTCTTTCCTCGCAGATGCATTCTTTGCAATATCCCCTAGGCGGGACACGGGCCTGCGAGTAAGGGGGTCGGTGATGGATGTTAAGACCCAATCTGACGTTAGCAGCACAATGGCTGAAAAAAGCGACTCGCAAGACGAAGAGCGCAAGGAAACTCCGGCAAGCTTTGCGGTGTTTCTGGCTCAACTGCTGCTGGCAGTGTTGATCTTCCGCAGCTTTATCTTTGCGCCATTCTCAATCCCGTCTGAAAGCATGCTTCCGCGCCTGATGAACGGAGACTATCTGCTCGCTGCCAAATGGTCTTACGGCTTTTCAAGCAATTCCCTGCCGTTCAGCGCGCCGCTGATTCCGGGTCGGATCTTCGCTGGTGAGCCGGAGCGCGGTGACGTCGCAATCTTCAAGCACCCGATCGACCAGACCGATTACATCAAACGTGTCATCGGCCTTCCGGGGGACAGCGTGGCGATGGTGAACGGACAGCTGATGCTCAATGGCGAACTGATCGCGCGCGAACCGATGGAAGATTTCGTCGTCGCAATCTCCCCCAACACAGGCTGCGCATGGGGCGGAGACGAAACGACCAACGAAGACGGCGAGACCGTGTGTCGTTACACCCGGTTCCGCGAAACCCTTCCCAGTGGCCGCTCATACGAAGTGCTCGATTTTGGCACGACGCCAGCTGACGATTATGCGCCAAAGATCATTCCTGAAGGCCATATGTTCGTGCTGGGCGACAATCGCGACAATTCACGCGACAGCCGGTTCGACGCACGTGCTGGCGATGCGGTCGGGATTGTCCCGCAAGAAAACCTCGTGGGTGAGGCAAGCATCATCATGTGGTCAACCGATGGCAGCGCCTCCTGGATCAATCCTGTAAGCTGGTTCACAGCCACACGCTGGAGCCGGATTGGCGGCACATTGTGAGCGCCCTTCCCTCAGAAACCCGCGATTGGCTGGGCCAAAATGGGTTTAGTGTTCAAGAGGAAAGCGTCTGGCTTGAGGCTTTGACGCATGGCAGTTTCAATTCAAATCACAGCGGCAATGGCGAGCTTGAAGCGGATTACCAACGGCTCGAATTCCTTGGCGACCGGGTGCTTGGCCTGTCTGTTGCCAGTTGGCTGTACCGCGCCAGCAACCGCAAGGAAGGCCAGCTCTCGCAGCGCCTGAATGCTCTTGTCAGCGGCGCAACCTGTGCACGAATCGCTCGTTCCATTGGCCTTTCCGATCATATCCGGCTTGGCAAACAGGCACGCGAGGACGGCGGGGCGGAAAGCGTCAATATTCTTGGCGATGTGATGGAAGCGCTGATCGGGGCGAGCTTCCTCGACAATGGCTTTGACGAAACCCGCGCAATCATCCTGCGCCTTTGGGAAGAAGAACTCGCTGGCAATGCGGGCAAGGCAAAACACCCGAAAAGCGCGCTTCAGGAATGGGCTGCTGGAAACCGCAGGGCGATGCCGCAATATGACGTGATTGACCGTTCGGGCCCGGACCATGCCGCGCGCTTCACTGTCAGGGTCAGCATTCACAATGTGGGCGAAGCTGAGGGCGTGGCGACCAGCAAGCACGAGGCCGAAAAACTCGCCGCTCAGGCATTTTTGGAGAAACACGGGTGAGCGAAGAGCAGACCCAGACGCGCTGCGGCGTGGTTGCCGTGATCGGTGCGCCAAACGCCGGCAAATCGACCTTGGTCAATCAATTGGTGGGACAAAAAGTCGCCATCACCAGCGCCAAAGCGCAAACCACGCGCGCCCGCATGTTAGGGATCGCGCTGCATGACGACGTGCAGATGATCCTTGTCGACACGCCGGGTATCTTTGCTCCCAAGCGCCGGCTTGACCGTGCGATGGTCAGCGCCGCCTGGGAAGGTGCGCAAAGCGCGGACGCGATCCTGCTGATCATCGATCCGATCAAGCAGCGCAGGCATGAGCTCGAACCACTTATAGAAGCGCTTGAAAACCGGCCAGAACGCAAGATCCTCGTGCTCAACAAGGTCGACAAGGCGAAGAAGGAACCCCTGTTAGAACTCGCGCAGGAAATGACCCAGCGCATCGGCTTTGAAGAGGTGTTCTTCGTTTCAGCGTTGACCGGCGACGGCGTGCCAGAAATGAAAGCCGCGCTTGCTGCACAAATGCCCGAAGGCATATGGATGTACCCGGAAGATCAGGTTTCCGATGCCTCGGAACGCCTGCTTGCAGCGGAGATCACCCGCGAACAGCTCTATCAGCAGCTCCATGAAGAACTGCCCTATGACAGCGCGGTTCGGCCTGAAAGCTATCAGCAACGCCCTGATGGCAGTCTCGAGATTCATCAGCAGATTGTCGTCGCTCGTGAAAGCCAGCGACCTATCGTGCTTGGAAAAGGCGGTTCGAAGATAAAGGCTATCGGCGAAGCCGCACGCAAGGAGCTGTCCGACATCCTTGGCGTCAAGGTGCACCTCTTCCTCCATGTCAAACACTCTGAGGGGTGGAGCGATGACAAGGAAGTGTTCGAGGAAATGGGCCTCGACTGGGTCAAGTGATGCGCGCAATGCGGCCAGCGATGGAATGGCTGATTGCAGGCCTTGCTGCCATCCTGCTGGCAGGAGCCCCTGCCCTTGCGCAATCGAGCGAAATGGTCCTGACTGAAAGGCTGATCGAGCGGCCCGATGGCGGGGTCAGCCATGTCTCCGTCCACGGCGATCTCGACACTGCGAGCGGCGCGGTCTCGCTAGTCCCTTCGCTTGGCCGCGGGGTTGAGGACTTTACCGCCAAATTCGGTTCAACTCTAACCGATGAACTGGTTGCCCGCGGATATGCAGTGGTGCTGATCCAGCCGCGCGGCATTGGAAAAAGCACTGGGTCATTGGATCCCGAACGGGTCACAATGGCGACCTTGGCAGCGGATCTTAAAGCAGTTCTCGACACGCTTGAGATCGAAGAGGTGGCGCTTATCGGCCATGCATTCGGCAACAGGCTGTCACGCTTCTACACCGCGCAGTATCCTGATCGGGTCAGCGGCCTTGCGCTGCTCGCGGCGGGAGGAGACTTTGAGTTATCGCCACAACAGCTCAAATGCCTGTTCGGCTCCTTGAATCTCGCCAATCCAGAAGAGCAACGCCGCGAAGATATCCGTTGTGCCTTCTTCGCCGCGGGCAATGATCCCGATATCTGGATGAACGGTTGGTACCCGGCACTGGCGCGCGCGCAGGTCGCGGCAGCGCGAGCGGTGGCATCGGACGAATTCAAGCGCGCTGGCAGCTTGCCATTTCTCTTGGTTCAACCCGAAGAAGACTTCATCGCTCCACCAGACCTTGCCGGGCGGGCACTGCTCGAAGAACTGGGCGAGCAGGTGACCTATGTCGAGATCGCAGGGTCAGGCCATGCATTGCTGCCTGAAAAACCCGATGAACTCGCGCAAGTCGTCGGCGATTATCTCGATCACGTCATGCAACCATCGGATCCAGATTGAGCGGACCTATCGATTCCATGGCGTCTCAAAAGCCTCTTGTTCTGATGATCGCAGGTTTTGGCGACAATGCGAGCATGTACGCGCCGCTGCTCGATACCGATCTTGCCGAGCAGCTCGATTTGCAGCCGGTTGACCTGCCAGGTTTCGGTGCGCCCCCGCTCAAGTCACCAGCCACGCTCGGAACGCTGGGCGACTGGTTGGCAAATAAGGCACAGGCGACAAACGCGCATGTTGTCATCGCTCACTCGGTCGCGTCAATCATAGCCTCACTGGCGGCCGCGCGCAGCGAAGCAGGCATCCGCAAGATCGTCTCGCTCGAAGGCAATCTTACCGCGAAAGACGCTTATTTCTCTGGACGGGCCGCAGAACACGGTGATCCGCAAAGCTTTCGGGACTGGTTCCTGCCAAAGTTGCGAGCGCGTGCGCAGGACGATCCCATCCTGTCGCGATATGCAAGCGAGGTCGAAAAGGCCGATCCACAGGCCCTTTGGGAACTGGGATGCGATGCTCGCAGGGTTTCCGACACGCAGCATCCGGGCGAAATCCTGCAATCGAGCGCTGATGTAACCTATGTCCTCAATCGCTCCAATTGCGATCAAATGTCGCTCGATTGGCTCGATAATTCAGGGATGGCCTGTATCGAACTGCCTGGTGCAAGCCACTGGCCGACAATCGACCAGCCAGAAAAACTTGCCGAAGCAATCGAGTCCGCTCTGTCCTAGATCTTGCCTAGGCGTGCCAGCTTCGCCTTCAGCCCCGCTTCATCGAACGGCTTGGTGATGTAATCATCTGCACCCGCCTTGATGCCGGCATGGACGTCTGCTGCCTTGTTCTTTGATGTACAGAATATCACCGTTGGCGGCTTCGGGGTCGGGATAGCGCGCAGCTGTTTCACGAATTCTAGCCCGTCCATTTCGGGCATGTCCCAATCTGTGAGCACAACGTGCGGCATCGCCTTCTTGCAGCGCGCCAGCGCTTCAAGGCCGTCCTGAGCTTCAACCGGAACAAAGCCGAGGCTCTTGGCAATCTTGATCGAAACCTTGCGGATGACCCGGCTATCATCAACGATCAGGCACACGTTCTGCGCCGCCTGCTTGGCCTGTTCTGGCGCAGCCCCGTCGCGCATCGCCTTGGCAGCCCGAACGATCGCATCGAGGTCTTCACCGTCATCCTCAGCGGCCTGAGGCTGCTTGCCAGTGAGCGGATCGATAAGATCTTTTACGTCTTCGGGTGCTTCGACCGGCTCGCCTTCGGGCACGTTGGCCTGACGCGCATTGCGATCGGCATTCGCGAGCTTTTCAACCAGCGTCTTGCCTTCAAGATCCCTTGCCTGCTTGTGCGGGCCGGTCGTGCGTTTGATCAGATTTTGAATGGCTCTGCCTCCCGTGCGAGCGAAGCAAAGGCGTCTTCGCCATGCAGATCATGCGACGCATCCTCATCGACATCGTCGCCCTCTGCCCCAACAGCTTCTCCAGGAGTCATGCAGACATGCAGGTATGGCATCCAGATATCGCCATATTCGGCCTTCTGGTACCAAACGTCGAGAACGTCGTAACTCGCCCACATGCCGTCGGGTTCGCGCAGGCGAAGACCCTCTCCGATACGGGGTACCGCAGCAAAGCGAATGCGCTCCTGCGTCTGGTGAGTCTCGTTCTGGACTTCGATTTCAATCACAGCATTGGTCCCTGGTCTCAGGCCAGTGATAAGGACGAATACTAAAGGATTTACCAACGCGGCTGAGGACGGACCTCGACCACCCCAAGAACAGCGGACTTCCGGGATTCCTGCGCTAGCTTTTGGCTGCAGCCTTCTTCGCTGGTGCTTTTTTTGCAGCCGTTTTCTTGGCTGGTGCCTTCTTCTTGGGCGCTGCCTTCTTGCGCTTCTTCTTAGCTGATCCCTTGGCGGCGCGCGCATCGATCAATTCGATCGCCTTGGCCGCTTCGATATCCTCTGGCTTGATGTCCTTCGGGATCGTCGCATTGGTGGTACCGTCAGTGACATAGGGGCCATAACGGCCTGGCATCACCTTGATCTCTCCGCCTGTGGTCGGATGTTCGCCCAGCGTCTTGATCGGCTCTGCCTTTTGCCGCCCGCCGCCTTTCCGGTTCGCCGCTTCTGCCAGCAGTGTGACAGCAGCGTTCATGCCCGTATCAAACACATCGCGCGTGCTTTGCAGCTTTGCGTATTTGCCATCGTGCCGCAAATAGGGGCCATAGCGGCCAATCGCCGCCTCGATCTCCTTGCTCGTTTCCGGGTGCGCGCCGATAATGCGCGGCAGATCAAGCAGCTTCACAGCCCAATCGAGATCGAAATCATCGAGGTCTTTCGGGATCGAAGCGCGCTTCTTCCTCCCGCCCTCTTCCATCTCGATATAGGGGCCAAAGCGGCCTGATTTGCGCGAGATATCCTCGCCCGTTTCGGGGTGCTGACCCATGACGCCGTCTTCACTGCCATCGCCGCCATCTGCGCCGGGCTGAGCAAAACGCCGCGTAAACTTGCATTCGGGATAGTTCTGGCACGCAATGAAAGCGCCAAACCGGCCACCACGCAGCGAAAGACGGCCGTTCTCGCGCCCTTCCTGTTCACACAGCGGGCAATGGCGCGCATCCTTGCCATCTTCGCGCGGCGGAAAGAGATAGTCAGAGAGATAATCGTCAAGCACCTCGGTCACTTCCGAAGGCAGCTTTTCCATCACCTCGTCGGCCTTGGGCTTGAAGTCCTGCCAGAACTTGGCGAGCAATTGCTTGTAATCCTCACGCCCGTCCGAAACGGTGTCGAGCTCATCCTCCATCCCGGCGGTGAAGTCATATGCGACATAGGTCGGGAAAAAGCGTTCGAGGAAGGCCGTCAGAAGGCGCCCGGATTCCTCGGCAAAGAAGCGGCTCTTCTCCATCCGCACATAGTCGCGGTCGCGCAGTGTCTGAATGGTCGAGGCATAGGTTGAAGGACGCCCGATGCCCAGTTCCTCTAGCCGTTTGACCAGCGAAGCTTCGGAAAAACGCGGCGGAGGCTGCGTGAAATGCTGGGTCGCCTCGACACCGGTTTTTGCCGGTACATCACCATTTTTCAGAGCAGGAAGGATGCCATCATCATCCTCTTCCTTGTCGTCGATCCCTTCCTGGTAAATCGCGAAATAGCCAGGAAAGACGACAACCTGACCGGTGGCCCGCAATTCATGGCTGCCTGTCGCATCGCGAAGCGTCACGGTTGTGCGCTCCAATTGGGCGGTCGACATCTGGCTTGCCATCGCGCGCTTGAAGATCAGCGAATAAAGCTTGGCCTCGTCGCCGGTGCCGGCTGTGTCACGGCTGAAATTGGTCGGCCTGATTGCCTCGTGCGCTTCCTGAGCGTTCTTGGCCTTGGTGCTGTAAAAACGCGGCTTTTCAGGAAGGTAGGCCGCATCAAACCGTTCACCAATGGCATCGCGGCAGGCATTGATTGCGCCCGGGTCCATCTGGACACCGTCGGTACGCATGTAAGTGATCGCGCCTGCTTCATACAGCGATTGGGCCAGCCGCATCGTGTGACTGGCAGAAAAGCCGAGCTTGCGGGCGGCTTCCTGCTGCATGGTCGAAGTCGTGAACGGAGGCGCAGGATTGCGCTTCAGCGGCTTCTTCTCAACATCCTCAACCGTGAAGCGTCCGCCCTCGACAGCGGCCTTGGCCTCCATCGCGGCGCCTTCTTCGCCGAGCGAGAGCTTTTCCAGCTTTTCGCCCTTGTAGCGGACAAGCCGCGCATCAAATGCCGTCCCGTCATGCTCCAGATGTGCGAGGACTGACCAATATTCGTCGGGCTTGAACGCCTCGATCTCGCGTTCACGGTCCACGATCAGACGCAGCGCAACCGATTGCACACGGCCTGCAGATTTTGCGCCGGGAAGCTTGCGCCACAGCACCGGCGACAGCGTAAAACCGAACAGGTAATCAAGCGCACGGCGCCCCAGATAGGCGTCAATCAGATCCTGATCGAGCTCACGCGGGGCCCCCATCGCATCGGTCACGGCTTTCTTTGTGATCGAGTTGAAGGTTACCCGGTCGACCTTGGTTGGCAGCGCACGGCGTTTCTTCAACAGCTCCTGTACGTGCCAGCTGATCGCCTCACCTTCACGGTCAGGGTCAGTTGCGAGCACGAGACGCGATGCGTCCTTGGCGGCATCAGCGATTTCCTTGAACCGGCTCTGTTTGTCGCGATAGAGCTCCCAATCCATGGCAAAGTCTTCATCCGGACGAACACTGCCATCCTTGGGAGGCAGATCGCGGACATGGCCATAGCTCGCGAGCACCTTGAAATCGGTGCCGAGATACTTCTCGATAGTCTTCGCCTTGGCGGGCGATTCAACAATGACAAGCTGCATGAGTGAGGTCGGACTTCCTTACGCGTGTACGTACGCGCGAGAGTGGAGCGGGATTCGCGGAGGCGTCAAGTAGGTCTATTCGGCGATTTCGACAATCTTTTGCGGATCGTCATCGACCAGATTTTGCAGCCCACCCAGGCAGGCAGCTGTTTCAAACACTCACCCACTCAAACTTACCAAGCCGCCCTCGTGGCGTTCCAACTCCCCGCCAAGTTCAAGCTCGAGCAGCACCATATGCACCGCCGCCGCACTTGCACCAGATTGGCGGATCAGTTCGTCCACGCCGATTGGAGCCGTGGTAAGCAAGCGGCGCACGGCCTCGCTTTCATCGCCGGTCACTTTGCCCTCGCCCCATTCAAGCTTGCTAAGCTCGGCATAGTCGAACGTTGTCGGGTCTTCGGCCACGCGGTAGGTTGAGCGCGGCGCGCCCGTGAAAGTTTCGAGCAGTTCGATCACATCTTCAGGAGATGACACCAGAACTGCGCCTTCGCGGATCAACTGGTTGCATCCGTGCGAGCGCGTGTCGAGCGGCGAACCGGGAATTGCCATCACCTCCCTACCCGCTTCGCCCGCCAGCCTCGCTGTGATGAGTGAGCCGGACCTGGGCGCAGCTTCGACCACCAGAGTTCCGCTCGCCAGCCCTGCGATGATCCGGTTGCGGCTGGGAAAGTGCCGACCGCGTGGCTCAGTGCCCGGCGGCTGCTCAGCGATCAGCAGCGCTTCCTTCGCGATCCTATCCTGCAAATCGGCGTGCTGCGGCGGGTATGCGATGTCGATACCGCTTGCGATCACGCCAATCGTATTTGGAAACGCGCCTTCGTGAGCGCCGCCGTCTATCCCGCGGGCAAGACCGCTCACCACGATCAAACCGGCCTCTGCCAATGCGCTTGCAAAATCGCGCGCAAGTTTTGTCGCCGCAGCAGAGGCATTGCGCGCTCCGACCATTGCGACGCAGGGGTGCGATGCAAGCTCAAGGCGCCCGCGGCATGTCAGGATAGGAGGTGCGCTTTCAATTTCACCAAGCATCGCGGGATAGTCGGGCTGATCGTGGAAAAGATAGCTCGCCCCTGCGTTGCGCAGGGCGGTGATCTCGCGCTCGATCTTCTCGACCGGCGCTGGGCGATAAGGCGTCTTCCCGCGTGATCCAAGCTCAGGCAGGCTTTCAATCGCCGCCTCTGCACTACCAAAGCGCGCCAGCAGTTGGCGATAACTGACGGGCCCGATATTGGGCGAACGCAACAGGCGTATGCGGGCAAAGGCTTCAGACTGGCTGAGGCCCTTTTTTGAGCGATCTGGCTGCGACCCCGTGCTCATCAGAGGACCCTCGCCATCATTTCTTGGATCCGATCCTGGGTTCCTCACCCTTCGCCAATCGTCCGATATTCTCTCTGTGCAGATAGATTATGAGTGCCGCAATCGCCGCGAGAACCGGGAAGAATTGCGGGTATCCGAATAGAGGCGCGGCAGCGGCTGCGGCAATAACGGCGCTCATCCCTGCCAGGCTGGAGATGCGAAAGATTGCGAGCATCGACAACCAGATCAACGCGTATGCGCCGCCAATTGCCCACGCGAGGCCAAAGCTGACGCCTGCATTGGTAGCGACGCCCTTCCCGCCTTTGAAGCCGAGCCAGACGGGATAGCAGTGACCAATAACCGCGCCGCCCGCAGCAAAAGCCTTGGCAACATCGCTCGCATCACCTGCCCAGATCATTCCGGCAACGAAGACCGGCGCAAATCCCTTAATGAGATCAAGCAGGAGCGTGCCAGCCGCCAGTCCCTTGTTTCCCGTGCGCAAAACATTGGTCGCGCCGATATTGCCGCTGCCAATCTTGCGAACATCGCCAAGGCCCGCAGCCCGCGTCAAAAGCAGGCCAAATGGGATTGAGCCCGATAAATATCCGAGCATGGCTGCAAGTATCGGTTCCACAGGTAACTCCGTCCACAACGACCCCATGTCGTTTGACCTTGCTCTAAAAGTAAGTACGGCGCTCGGGCAAGCACTGGGCGTACGGAAAGCGATATTTTGAACCCATCCTCCCCCATCCTTCTGTTTGACAGCGGCGTCGGCGGTCTCACCGTCTATGCTGCCTTGCGCGAATTGCTGCCGGATGCACCGGTGATCTACGCCGCTGATCTTGCAGGGCTGCCCTATGGCACAAAATCCGAAGCAGAGATCGGCGCAAGGGTTGCCGGATTGCTGGGCCGGATGAGCGAAAGATTCGACCCGCGCCTTGTCTGTATTGCCTGCAACACGGCGAGCACGATCGCGCTTGGCATGGTGCGCGAGGTGCTGGAGGTGCCGATCGTCGGCACGGTCCCTGCGATCAAGCCGGCAGCTGCGATGACGAAGACCGGCACTATCGGCTTGCTCGGCACGCAGGCGACCGTCAGGCAGAACTATGTCGACAATCTCGAAGCGGAATTCGCATCGGGCAAGCGGCTGCTGCGTCATGGCGCAAGCGGCCTTGTGCGCGCAGCGGAGGACAAGCTGCGCGGGAATGCAGTCGATCAGGAAGCAATCAAATCGGCTGTCGCGGCTTTGCGCGATATGGAAGGAGGCGACGCAATCGATGTCGTCGTTCTCGCCTGCACGCACTTCCCTTTGTTGATCGACGAACTTGGCGAGGCATTCGGACCTGATGTGGCCTTGATCGATGGTGCTGCGGGCATCGCGCGGCGTATCGCACATCTTACCCAAGGGCAGGATTTCGCCGCTAACACCCCAGGCATCGCTGTTACTACGGGTGACCCCTCAGAGTTTGCCAAGCTCGCTGAAACTTTTGCCGCGCATGGCATCGACAAGCTGGAAGCGTTCTGACGCCGGACTTCGCGAAAACTGCAAACCGCTCGCAAAGATCGCGGTTTTCAATCGCTGACTGATTGCTAAATAGGCGCTCAAGAAACTTTTGGGCCATCGGGGGGTTGTATGGCCTGCATGTGTTCAAAAACTGGACGTCAAGACCACGGGTTAACCGGGCCGTCCTCATGAGGCGAAAGCCAAGACAAGAGCAGCGCAACAGTGAATTACGACCAGATTTTCGATTCCGCGATTGACCGCCTTCACGAAGAGGGTCGCTACCGCGTGTTCATCGACATCCTGCGAAATAAGGGCGCATACCCCAATGCGCGCTGCTTCCATGGGCATAATGGTCCCAAACCCATCACCGTGTGGTGCTCGAACGATTACCTGTGCATGGGGCAGCACGATGTTGTGATCGGTGCGATGGAAGATGCGCTGCATGATGTTGGCGCAGGCTCTGGCGGCACGCGCAATATCGGCGGCAACAC
>CAYUCZ010000028.1:0-39735 GCA_964443505.1 uncultured Porphyrobacter sp.
ATGCCATCGTAAATTTCGGGCACTTCCTGCGCGAACAGTTTGCGCATGAAATCAGGCGCGCCGCGGCTGAGGAAGATTTGCGGCCCGCGATTGTTGCGTTCGACCTTGGTGATCAGCGCGCGCACACGCTCGCCAACACGGGCGGCTTCGCGCGGGATCTGCTGATCGCGGCGGATAACGCCTTCAGCCCGGCCAAGGTTCACGATCACATGGCCAAATTCGACCGACTTGATGACGCCGGTGATGACTTCGCCCGCGCGATCCTTGAACTCTTCGAACTGACGTTCACGCTCAGCATCGCGGACCTTCTGGAAGATCACCTGCTTGGCGCTTTGTGCATCGATGCGGCCCAGATCAACCGGTGGCAGAGGATCAACGATGAAGTCGCCGATAGCAGCGCCGTCCTGGAGCTTCTGGGCAGCCTTGCGATAGACCTGCTTGAAGTAGTCCTCAAACTCTTCGCCCACCTCGACAACACGCCACAGCGTCAGATCGCCGGTTTGCGGATCGAGCTTTGCGCGGATGTCGTTTTCCGCGCCATAGCGGTTGCGAGCCGATTTCTGGATCGCTTCTTCCATCGCCTCGATGACGATCGCCTTGTCGATCATCTTCTCGCTTGCAACGGAATTCGCAATCGCGAGCAGTTCAGCCTTGTTGGCGGAAATGGCACTGGCCATCAGTCGTCTGCCTTTTCTTCAGTTTCTTCTTCAATGTCGTCGGCACAGCTCACATCGAGCGGCTTGGTAGCAGCGATCAGCTTGTCCGTCAGGACCAGCTTGGCGCTGTGAATGTCGTCTTTCGGGAGCGATACGTCGCCCGCCTTGGCATCTTTCAAGGATACCATACCATTTTCGAGGCCGATTAGCTCGCCCTTATAGACGCGCTGGGCTTTGGCCTCGCCGCTCCACCCCTTTGTCATCACGATCCGGGCTTCATGTCCGGCCCAGCCGGTAAAGTCCTTGTCGCGGGTCAGCGGACGGTCGATCCCCGGGCTCGACACCTCAAGATGATACGCGCCCTCGACCAGCACCTCGCCTGCTTCCTCGCGCGTGTCGATCAGGTCGGAGACCCGGCGCGAAAGCTCTGCGCATTGTTCGATCACCAGCTGACCGGTTGCCGGATCTTCTGCCATGATCTGGAGCGCTTCGCCCCCGTCTCCGGCCTCAGACGGCATCATCTGCACGCGCACAAGCTCGAATCCCAAAGCTGCCGCTTCGGGTTCGATCAGGTCAATCAGGCGCGCAATATCGGTCATGCGAGGACGCTATACTCTCCAAGTGCGACAAAACCGAGTGCTGCCGGCCCCTTGCGGCGCCAGCCCTTCAAAGTCTCGACGATGTCGGGAACGAGCGGCAGTTAGGCGTTGAAGCGTGCTTTGGCAAGCCTTGCTGGCACGAGCGCACCACTTTTTGATGTCCAAGCGCTGGCTTAATGCCCGCCAGCAACCCAATTGCGCACTTCGCGGCGGAAACTGCGCTGTTCGTCATCGACGTAATGTTCGGAATAGGAACGGATCTTCAAGACCTCTTCATCGTCGAGCGGATCGTCAAACACCACGCCGATCGTTCCGCCATCGCGCCCCTGCGACATGCGAACAACCATGCCGAACGGTTCAAGGCCAGCGATCTGGAGCAGCGCATCTGCGCCTTTTTGCAAGGGCCGGTCCAGTCCAATGCGCGCGCCCGTGCGCGATATGTCGATAAGGGTGCACGGATAAGTCCCGCTCAGACTTGTCAATTGGGCAGGAATGGCAAGCCGCAATCGCGGCGCACCGCGGCGACCGGTTCGATTGCCGACAAACGGGAATTCCTGGGCAATGTCTTTGCGAAGCGGGCGTGTCATAGCCCGATAGCGGTATCGCCATGTAGGAAAGACGCAGCTTACAAAGCCCTGCGTAATGTCCCGCAGGTTTGAGCGACAGCGACCGCGCGCCCTAGCTAGATGCGGCCGCGATTGCTGCCCTCAGTCCAGCTGCGCACGGTGTCGAGCAATTCCACCTCTTCGCGCTCTGCCAGGGTTTCCTGAAACTCGCGCATCTGGACGACAAATTCACGGCTGACCGGAATATCGAATTCAAGCGCGTTCAGCCCGCGTTCCTTGCGCGCGACAATGACAAAATGATCGATCGGGCCGCAGCGCAGATACCCTTCCTCGCCCACTTTAAGCGGATCACTCAGCGCAATCAGCACCCCGGTTTGCGAAAGGTTGGTGATGATACAATTGTGGTTGCCGCGCACGGCCAGAAGGACACCCGGAAGGCTAAGACGCAAACGCGGCGCAGAACGCCGTCCCATTTGAAGAGGCTCTGAACCCATTTCCTACATGCTTCCCTACATGCTTCCCCGGTGCCTTATGTTCCCCATGACCCCTAGTTGCTGTCGTCGCCCCAGCCGCCGACTTCATCGCCGCTTGCATCGCGCGATGAACCGCTGCCTGCACCCGGCTCGCTGTAACCCCAGCCATCCTCGGCCAGATCACGAGCGCGCGATTCCTCGCGGGCTGCCTCGATCGCCTGCTGGCCAAGCCGCTCGGCACGTTCACCGTAATCTTCCGCCACTTTGGGAGCGACGTAGGACACGCCCATGGTCAACATGCCCGTGACCACAAAGCCTACCAGAAAGATGGCGCAGATGAGGAACCGCACGGTTCCGCTAAAGCTGTCAACAATCTCAACCAACGCGCGCATGACCCTGCCACTCCTCTTACGTTGCCGTGTAAGCTTTCGTAGGAGCGAACATTACCCGACGGTAAGTAAACAAGCCGTTGAGAGAGAACTCGCGAAGTTAAGAGCGGATCGCGCCGCTTTAATCGGCCTCTTCCATCAGGCCGTGTTTCTTGATCGCATGGCGCAGCTGATCATAACTCAGGCCCAGCGCCTTGGCCGTCTGGCGCTGATTCCAGCGATGCTTGCCCAGCGCATGTTCGACAATTGCACGCTCATGCGCATCAACCGCAGCGCGAAGATCGCTGACACTTTCAAGCTCGATTGGCGGCGCTGCGGGGGTCGCGGGCGCTGCCGTGCTGGCCGGTGATGCCGGGGCTTGGGTGACACGGTGCGAAGGCGCGATCGGTTTCCACGGGCTTTCAAACGGATCGAACTGCACATGCGAAATCGGCGTTTCGGGATCATCCCAGCGATAGACCGCGCGTTCCACCACATTGCGCAATTCGCGCACATTGCCCGGCCATTCATAGTTTTCCAGCTGCTGCATCACATGCGTCGCAAAGCCCGGCCAGGCATGCCAGTCGAGCTCTGCTGCCATCCGCCGGGCGAAATATTCGGCAAGCACCACCACATCCCCTTCGCGAACACGCAAAGGCGGCAGGGTGATCACCTCAAAGCTGAGCCGGTCGAGCAAATCAGCGCGAAACTCGCCCGATGCGGCAAGCGCAGGCAGATCATCATTGGTCGCTGCGACAATACGCACGTCAACGCGGATCGGGCGCGAAGAACCAATGCGCGTGACCTCGCCATATTCGACCGCCCTCAACAGGCGTTCTTGTGCGCCCATCGACAAGGTGCCCAGTTCGTCGAGAAACAAAGTGCCCTTGTCGGCTTCTTCAAACCTTCCCGCGCGCGCTTTGGTAGCCCCGGTAAAGGCGCCTGCTTCGTGGCCGAACAATTCGGCTTCGATCAGGGTTTCAGGAAGCGCCGCGCAGTTCATGGTCACCAAAGGTTCGTCCCACCGGGTCGACAGGCGGTGCAGACGTTCAGCGATCAGTTCCTTGCCGGTGCCGCGCTCGCCAATGACGAGCACGGGTCGGCTCATAGGCGCGGCTCTGGAGGCGCGTTCGACCGCGTCGAGAAAGGCCCCGGACTGGCCGATAAACTGATTTTCGCGCTCCACCATGGATCTCCTGACCAACATATAGTGATTTTTCCCAATACTTGGCAAGGGAAACCATGGCTGTCATCACAGTTTCACAAAAAATCCTTGGTTTTCCGTGGTTTTCCAAGTTTGGCACACCGTTTGCAACGATAGGGGCAAACACAGACACTTTGGAGACCCACAATGTACAACACCTCTTTCTTCCGCACCAAGCTTGGTCACGCTTCGCTCGCCAGCATCGCTGCAATGGTCGCAATGATCGCACTCACCAGCCAGATGAGCCTGGGCGTTGAAGATGCAAGCATTGCCCAGCCGAGCGCTGAGAGCCCCATGCTGGTTGAGCTTGCTTGAGACTGGCTGTGACCAAGCGAGACGACAATTCTTTTGGTGATCCCCTCGGGCCGGAGCGCAAGTCTCCAGTCGCGAATGCCGATCTGAGCGATGCGCTATCCCCGACGCGCGCATCGTCTGCCGGTAGCGCTTCGGCCCACCCCCTCATGGGTTCGATCGCCAAAGGTAAGGTCTCGCGCCTCGACGCCGAAATCGAGGCCTTGCGCCGAAGCCCCACTCCGACGCAAAGTTACGGCGAAGACGGCGGCGAAAACGACTCGCGCGCCAACAGCACTAACCCGTTCCTAGATGGAGTAGCCTTCATGGGCATTTTCAGCCGCACCCGTGACATCATTGCCGCGAACTTTACCGACATGCTCGACAAGGCGGACGATCCGCAAAAGATGATCCGCATGATCATCCTCGAGATGGAGGAAACGCTGGTCGAAGTCCGGGCAAGCGCGGCGCGCACGATTGCGGACCAGAAGGAAATGCACCGCCACGTGGTCAAGCTCGACAAGCTTGAGGCTGACTGGGCCGAGAAAGCCCAGCTTGCCCTGTCAAAGGATCGCGAAGACCTGGCCCGTGCGGCCTTGGTCGAAAAGAAGAAAGCGACCGGCATGGGCGAACAGCTGCGCGCCGAGATCGCTGTGCTTGATGATGCGCTGCGCGCTTATGAAGACGATATTCAGAAGCTCCAGCATCGCCTGCGCGAAGCCCGCAGCCGCCAGACGCAGATCGCCGCACGTCTCGAAAGTGCGGAAAATCGCGTCAAGCTGCGCACGCTGATGAGCACGGAACGCACCGACGAAGCCCTCGCCCGGTTCGACCAGCTCGAACGCCGCGTCGATTATGCTGAAGGTCGCGCTGATGCGATCGCCATTGGCCAGGACGGCCAACCCTCGCTGTCGGACGAAATCGCAGCCCTCGAAGGGCAGGACGCGATCGACGACGAACTTGAAGAAATGAAAAAACTGCTCGGCAAACCCGACGCCGACAATAAAGGGGAATAAACGGTGGAACCCGAAGTCATCTTTATCCCGATGTTCCTTCTGGGGACCATCTGGGTCATCCTGCACTACATCACCAAGTGGAAGACCGCTGCCAGCATCACGTCCGATGACGAAGTGCTGCTGGAAGAGCTCTACAACCTCGCCAAGCGGCTTGATGAACGCATGGACACAGTCGAGCGCCTCGTCGCTTCCGATGATCCCTCATTCAACCCTGTCAAGCGGCTTCAGGCCGACCAGGAAACCGACAATCAGCAGCTGCGCGAACTCGAACAGCTGATGGCCGAAAAGAAAGGAGCCAAGTGATGAACAGCCCCCGCACCTCGCTTTACCGTGACAAGCAGAATGCAAAACTCATGGGCGTGTGCTCCGGCATCGCCGAATATACCGGGATCGATGCCTTCTGGCTGCGGATCGGCATGGTCGGCCTTACGATCGCGCTGGGCTGGCCGCTGCTTGCCTACTTCGTTGCAGGCTTCCTGCTCCAGAAGAAACCGCCGCATCTCTATCGCGACAACCAGGAAGAACAATACTGGCAGCGCGTCCGGCAGAGCCCGAAGCGCACCGCGCGTGAAATCCGCGCCCGGTTCCGCGATGTGGATCGCCGGCTCGCCGATGTTGAAAGCTACTATGTCAGCAACAACCCGCGCCTGACCGCAGAGATCGAGCGCCTTCGCTAAGCCGCGAGCAGCAAGAGGGGAGCAGCACAATGCCTTGGACGGAAATGTTCTTGAACGCCTTGCTCGTCGTGCTGGCCTTTTCAGGAGTGCTTGGTCTGACCAGCATGTTCCTGAGCCACCGTCGCCAAATGGCTGAGATCAAGCACGGCACCAATCGCGATCCCGAACTGGCGCGCGAGAATGTCGAGCTCAAGGAAACCGTAAGCCTGATGCAGGACCGGATCGCCGTGCTCGAACAGATCGCAACCGATCCTGCTCGCAGGACAGCTGAAGAAATTGAACAACTGCGCTGAAGCGCACCAACACCAACCAAGGGGCAAATCAATTATGGAACCGGGCCAACTTGCACTGCTGATCCCAATCATCGGCGTGATGATCCCGATCGTTGCGATCTGGGCCAAGCACCAGCAGAAAATGGCCGAGATCCAGTCGGACAAGACCGCTGATGCGACCGCTGAAAAGGCAGCGCAATATGCCAGTCAGGTGGCAAAGCTGGAAGACCGCGTCGCTGTGCTCGAACGCATCGTGACCGATCGCGGCTATGACATCGCCACCCAGATCGAAGCGCTGCGCGACACACGCTCGGTCGAAGACACCGATCAAGAATCCGGTGCCGGCGTCCCCCTCAATATCGGCAAGAAGGAAAACGTGTAATGGATTGGGGTGGCCCCTTCTTTGTACTTTCAATTATCGCTCTGAGCATGGGTGGGTGGATCCTCAACAACTGGATCCGCGCCAAGCACGGCTATCCGCTTGAAGACGAATGGGGCGGTAAGACCGAACACCCGCAAAATGTGACAGACAGCGCGGAGACGACCCGGCTCAAGGCGGAAAACCGCGAGCTCAACGAAAAGCTCGATCAGATGCAGGACCGCATGATCGTGCTCGAAAAGATCGTCACTGACCGCGGCTATTCGCTGTCTGAAGAGATCGAGGCGCTGCGCGACAAGCCGGCAAGCAGCACCAGCGATGCAGGTGTGCCTCTCAACCTTGGCGATAAGGAAAAGCAATCATGAGCGTCGATGCTGCCGCTGTCATCGTTCCCAACCTGCCGTGGATCATCGGCGGAGCGCTCGCTCTTGGCGCGGCCGGGATCTTTGGATGGGTGCACACAACGCGCCTTCGCATCCAGCACGGCTACCCGCTCGACGGGGCCTGGGGCCAGGCGCTCAAGCCTGCAACCGATCACGAGGCGAAACAGCGCGTTACCCTGCTGACCCAGGAAAACGCAGAGCTTCGCGCTGAACTGGGCGCGGTCAAGGACCGGCTCGCCAATGTCGAGCGGATCGTCACTGACAGCGGCTATCAGCTCAACAGCGAATTTGATGCCCTGCGCGATCGTGCGCTGGAACACCGCAAGGATGAAGGGAGCGCGTAATGGACATGGACCTGCTTCTCATCATGATCATGATCATCACCACCACCGCGATCATCGGTGGCAGCGTGAACGGCGTGGTCCAGAAGGTGCTCGACTACAAACGCTCGGTCGCCGCCATGGATAAAGGCGCCAGCACCGCTCAGCCGCAACAGCTGATCGATGACCGCGCTGACCTGATCGAAGACCGGCTGCGCGTGCTGGAACGGCTCGCCACTGATCGCGGCACCTTGCTGTCAGACGAAATCGAAGCGCTGCGCAGCGATGTCAGCGCCCGCCGCGAGGAGGAGGGCCTGTAATGTTCGGACCTGACACCCTCTTGATCATCGACGCGATGCAGTTGTCGGCGATTGTTGCCGGTGTCACAGGCGCGGCGGTCTACCTCGCCATGCGCTGGCGCCGGACCAGCAAGAACCGCAGGGTTATCGATCAGGCCGCAGACATGAACCTTGAGGAACGTGTGCGCGTGCTTGAACGGATCGCAACCGACCGTTCGGTTGACCTTGCCGACGAAATCGAAGCGCTGCGCCAGGATCGTGTCGCACAGTCGCCAAGCCAGCCAATCAAGGGGCAATCATAATGACTTCGTGGGCCATCGTCGCTGTCATCGCCATTGTTGTCTGGGGTATTGTCCAGACTGCCAAGGCGCGCGCCGGGATCATCTCTGATGAATCGGGCAATGAGACCTATGTTGGCCGCCAAGACCCGCAAGACCGCGCGGATATCGAAGAAACCCGCCGCGAGATCGAACAATTGCGCGAAAGGCTCCACGTGCTGGAGCGGATCGCAACCGACAACAACACGCTTGATGCGCGCGAACGCGCCCGCATCGCTGCCGAAATCGAAGCCCTGCGCGGCCCCGATGAAAGCACCGTATCCGACACCCCATCTCTGTCCAAGGAGGAGCAGAGCCAATGATGATGGACCCCGTACTCGTAATCGCCGCCACCTGCCTTGTTGGCATCAGCGTGGTTGCCTTTGCTCTCCTGCGCGGATGGCAGGGCTGGCTTGAACTCAAGCGCCAGGAAATCGAACGCGGCACCGGCCCCCAGGCCAATGCCGAAATCGAAGGCGGAGCCAGTGTCGGCGCAGCACGCATTGAACTGGCTGACATGAAAGAGCGCATCAAGAAGCTTGAAGCGATTGCAAGCGGGGTTGAGCTCTAATCCGGAGCGCCCCATTCGCGCTGCGGTGCAATCAGACGCAGCGCCCCCTTTCCTATCGCACTCGCGCTCCCTAAATGCGCCCTCATGCGAACCCTTGAAGACATCCTTGAAGAATATGAATTCCTCGAAGGCGATGAACGCTATCGCCTGCTGATCGAGCTTGGCCGCGAGCTGGAGCCGATGCCCGATGCCTTGAAGACCGATGCGACACTTGTGCGCGGGTGTTCGGCAGCGGTGTGGGTCTATCCCACTGACACAGCGGCAAGCGGATCGCTGCATTTCCTTGCAGACAGCAATGCCGCCATCACCAAGGGGATTGTCGCTCTGGTGATCGCAGCGGTTCAGGATCGGCCAGCAAGCGAGGTCGCAGCGATGGACGTTACTGGCGCGCTTGAGCCGTTCGACCTTAAAAACCAGCTGTCTTCAAACCGCACACAGGGCGTTCCCAACATGATCGCTCTCGTCAAAGAGCACGCCGCCCGGTTGGTGGATTTGTGAACCGCGCGCCCGCCTCAGCGGGTGTGTTCTCACAGGCCGCTTTGATCGCGCAAGACTGTGCGGTCCGATCATGAGGCGGCTTTACCTTGCCGCAGGAATTGTCTGCGTCGCGCTTGGCGCAGTGGGTGCGGTGCTGCCCTTGCTGCCAACGGTGCCGTTTCTGCTGCTCGCCGCGTTCTGTTTTGCCCGCAGCAATCCAGCATGGGAGCAGCGCATTCTCGACCACCCGACATGGGGGCCGCAAGTGCGCGACTGGCGCGAACGCCGGGCTATTTCGCGCAAGGCCAAGATTGCTGCTATCGCAACCTTGTTCGCCGGGATCGCGTTCACCTGGTTCACGCTTGGCCATCCATGGGTGTGGATTTCTGTCACCGTTACGGTGATCATCGGGAGCTGGATCGCAACGCGCAATGAGTGAGGCGCTGATGTTTCCTACAACTGCGGCCCTGCGCTAGGATAGCTGCAGCTCTTTCTTATCGCGGACTGACTATTTGATGATGATGATGACGCTGTGTTGGGCGCAAGAGGTAAAAGGTCACACATTTGCCCTCGAAATCACTTTGGAAAGTGGCTTTAAACCTCTGATTTCAAATGATAAATGTGGCTTTACCAGCAAGAGACAAAGTTTTTAAAAGCCCGGCTTGTGCGGTCCATGTCTCGCCCGATCAGGGGCGGGTCATCACAAAGGTTCCGCTGTCATCGGGGAGCGTCCAGGTCCCTTCGATCGACTGCCCATCTGCTGCCATGGTCCCTTCATATTTGACCGGCCGGGTGTATTCATTGCCATCGTCGATATAGCGTTTGGTGAAGTGCAGGATGCGGCCATCGAATGTGCCTTCGATCTCGGCCTTGACCTGCCCTTGTCGCACCACGTGATCTTCCACGATCAGCCCGGTGACCGCGCCATTGCTGATGGTAAAGCGCGCTTTGAATTCAGTCTCGCCAATCTCAGCGGTGGCGGAATAGCGAAAGCTGCCATTCCACATGCCTTTGAGACTATCAGCATCGGCCATGGCTGGAGGCGTCCTCTTGGTGCTGAATTAAACTGATGCGCTGTCGCGCAATTCGGCAAGTCCTGCGGCGCGCTGGGCCTGAAGTTCGGCTTTGAGCTTGGCCGGATCGCGGGCGATGACAAAGCCGAAGCTCACCCCGCCCTCTTTGCCGATGGTTGCGTGGTGCAGCTTGTGCGCTTGCACCAGTCGCTTGGCATAGCCGGACTTGGGAACGAAGCGGAAGAAGCGTTGGTGGACCAGCCCGTCATGGATCAAAGCGTAGACCACGCCGTACAGGTTGACGCCCAGCGCTGCCCACCACAACGCATCCCAGTAAAGCGCGCCGAAGATGTACATGGCTGCGTTGATCGTGCCGAAGACAACCGCGAACAGGTCGTTCTTCTCGAACATGTTGTCATGCGGTTCGTGGTGATCGCGGTGCCAACCCCATGCCCAGCCGTGCATGATGTATTTGTGCGCGAACCACGCCCAGCCTTCCATGAAGACAAGCGCGCCCAAGGTGATGGCAATCGCTTCTATCCAGCTCACGCAGCTACCTCCGATTTAGGCTGCTCTGCAGCCTTGGCCTCGCCCGCCACTCCCGCGCGGCGCGCCGCCGGAAGCGCCCACCACGGCACGTCTGGCCGAACGTGGTGTTCAAGGTGATAGCCGAAATGGAAGCAGGTGATAAGGCTGGTCAGCGTAGAGAAGCCATCGGTGCGGGCATTGTGATGGTCGGCAAAGGGCTTATCGCTGGCGTGATGGTGCGGGCGATAGGTGCCGAAATAGAACAGCTGAAGCGAAGACAGCAGCGCTGGCGCTCCGTACAACAGCACGATCTGAACCATCGGGATGCCCAGAACCAGCCAATAAATCCCAACGACCGTGTGAACAAAGATCAGCGACTGCAAGCCGAAATAGCGTTTGAAGAAGGTCGCATACCAACGCGCGAAGCTTGACGGATTGTGCTCGTCAAAATCGGGGTCACCGGCATGGCCTGCCAGCCGGTGATGCGTGTGATGGGCATCGCGCAGCACGCGCCATTGAAAGCCGGCATAAAGGAACAACAGCACCGTCGCGATGCCCGCATTGATACGCTGCCGGCCCGGCAGCAAAGTTCCGTGCATCGCATCATGGCAGACGATGAAGACACCAACCGACAGCCAGCATTGCACCGCCGCCATCGCTATGGCGAACGGCAGGTTCGCCCAGCTCAACTCGAACACGAACATCGCATAAGCATGGATCGCCAGCCACCCGCCCGCGATCAATGCGGCGAGCGCAAGCCCGATCACACCTTGCGCGGCGCGATTGCGAAGGACGAAGCGTGGTTTGCTCATGACAGGAGATACGCCCGTGGCATTCATTCAGAGGCGTATAGGATAGCGATACCCTATCGCGCAATCAGTCTTGGCCGCGATCAATCCTCAGCAAAGAAGAACTCGCGCAGATGTTCGCCGATCCGCGCCGGACGCAAGGTCTTGGCATCAATACAGCACCAGCTCGACTTGACTTCAGCGAGCACATCTTCGCCGCGGCGGATCACCGTGTGATAGAACGCCCGCGCCCCGCCAAATCGTTCAAGCACGGTCTGCGCGATCACATCATCATCGAGGAAGGCGGGCTTGAGATAGGTGATCTCATGCTTGAGCGCGACCCACGCCTTGCTCGCGACCTCTTCAGCAGGGGCCAGCCCGCGCCAATGCGCCAGCACCGCATCCTGCACCCAGTTGAGATAACGCGCATTGTTCACATGCCCCATGAAATCGATATCATCGGGCTGCACGGTGATGGGAAAGCGGAAAGGCGCTGCTGACATGATTGTCAGTTAGCCGAAGAATGCTTGCGTTTCCATGACAATCTTCTCCGATTTGCTCGGAGATCACCCGTAATCGTCTCCGATTTCGCGTCGCATCTTGCCATTGCGCCAATGCCCCCGCTAATCGGGCGCCAAAGAAAGTGAGAAATTCCCCCGAAATGGCCAGCAAACCGCGCACGCTCTACCAGAAAATCTGGGACGATCACGAGGTCGAAACCCGCGATGATGGCACCGCGATCATCTATATCGACCGTCATCTTGTCCATGAAGTGACCAGCCCGCAGGCATTCGAAGCGCTGCGGCTTGCCGGACGCAAAGTGCGCCGCCCTGAGCTCACGCTTGCTGTGCCTGATCACAACCTGCCGACCACCGCACGCCGAGACAGCGCGGGCGGCAAGATCCCGATTGAGGACCCGCAGAGCGCTGCCCAGCTTGCAGCGCTTGAGAAGAATGCACCTGATTTCGGCATTCGCTATATCGGCGATGCTGATGCGGAACAGGGCATTGTCCATGTGGTTGGGCCTGAACAGGGCTTTTCGCTGCCGGGCACCACGATTGTCTGCGGCGATTCGCACACAGCCAGCCATGGCGGACTTGGTGCGCTCGCGTTCGGGATCGGCACAAGCGAGGTTGAGCACGTGCTCGCCACCCAAACGCTTTTGCTCCAGCGCTCAAAATCGATGGAAGTGCGCGTCGATGGAGAGCTTGGCCCCGGCGTGACCGCGAAGGATCTCATCCTACATATCATCGGCGTGATCGGCGCAGCAGGCGGCACCGGCCACGTGATCGAATATCGCGGGCGGGTGTTTGAAGAGATGAGCGTCGAACAACGCCTGACCGTGTGCAATATGAGCATCGAGGCCGGTGCGCGTGCGGGCCTCGTCGCACCGGATGAAACCGTGTTCCGCTATCTCAAAGGCCGGCCCATGGCACCTAAGGGGGAAGCATGGGATGCAGCGGTCGCGTATTGGAAGACGCTCCACACTGACGAAGGCGCCGAATTCGACAAGTCCGTAGTAATCAACGCCGCTGATGTTGCGCCAAGCGTAACGTGGGGCACCAGCCCTGAAGACGTCCTGCCGATCAGCGGCATCGTGCCCGCACCTGATAGCTTTGCTGACGCTTCCAAACAGGCAGCCGCCGCCAAGAGCCTTGATTACATGGGCCTTACCCCCGGCACGAAGATGACCGATGTCGCGATTGAGAACATCTTCATTGGCTCGTGCACCAACAGCCGGATTGAGGACCTGCGTGCCGCTGCCGCAGTGCTCAAGGGCCGCAAAAAGGCAGACAATGTGCGCTGGGCGATCGTCGTCCCGGGCTCTGGCCTTGTGAAAGCGATGGCCGAGGATGAAGGCCTTGACCGCATCTTTACCGAGGCCGGGTTTGAATGGCGCGAGCCGGGTTGTTCGGCCTGTCTCGGCATGAACCCGGACAAAGTGCCCGCTGGCGAACGCTGCGCTTCGACCAGTAACCGCAACTTCGTCGGCCGCCAAGGCCCCGGCGCGCGCACCCACCTCGTCTCGCCCGCGATGGCAGCCGCCGCCGCCATAACCGGGCGGCTCACCGATGTGCGCACACTCGATTGATGAGCGAATTGCAGCTTGTCTTGAAACCCCTTCCCCGCAAGAGCATGATCCTCTGATGACTGACGAAAAAGACTCCAAATCCTCAACCGGACGCAAAGCTGCCATCGGTGCGGCGGCAACTATCGGCTCTGCTGCCATTGCAGCCGCGCTGCTTTATGCTGGCAAGCGCTTCATGACGAAGCCAAAAGACAGTGCGATTGGCGAAGGTCAATCCGATAAGGCGCCCTCAGGCGAACCGCCCGAAACCGATTGAGGACGAGGCGATATGCAACCGATCTCGAAAGTCAGCGGCAAGGCCATTCCCTTTGGCGCCAAGAATGTCGACACCGACATCATCATCCCTTCAAAATGGCTCAAGACCATCACCCGCGAAGGGCTGGGTCAGGGAGCGTTTGAAAGCCTGCGCGCTGATCCTGATAACGTGTTCGACCGCCCGGAATTCAAGGGATCGCCGATCCTTATCGCTGGCGACAATTTCGGTTGCGGGTCAAGCCGCGAACACGCCGCCTGGGCGATTGGTGATCTTGGCATTCGCGCGGTGATCGCACCCAGCTATTCCGACATCTTCTCTGGCAATGCGGTGAAGAACGGCATCGTGCCAATCGTGCTGCCACAGGAAGCGGTCGATCGATTGATGGAAGTCGCCGCTGAGGGTGAAGAGATCACAATCGACCTTGAAACGCAGACGGTCACCACCGTCTTTCAGGATCGTTTCGCGTTCGACATCGATCCCTTCCGCAAGCATTGCCTGATTGGCGGGCTTGATGAAGTGTCGCTGACGCTCGAAAGCGCAGACGCCATCACCAAGTTTGAAAACCGCCGCGCCGCAGCCGGAAGCTGGGTCGCGGCTGGAACGAATATCTAAGGGAGACAGACCAGATGAAAGCCATCCAGACGCACGAAGTTGGCGGCCCCGAGACACTGACGCTCGACGAGATCGACACGCCAATTCCGGGCAAGGGAGAGGTGCTCGTCGCGGTCAAGGCTTGCGCGATCAACTATCCCGACACGCTGATGATCCGCGACCTTTATCAGTTCAAGCCCGAACGCCCCTATTCGCCCGGCGGCGAACTGGCCGGCGTGGTGGAAGCCGTTGGCGAGGGTGTCGACAACTACAAGGTGGGCGACCGGGTGATGGCTGGCATCGGCAATGGCGGACTGCGCGAAAAGGCAATCGTGCCAGCTGCACGCATGTTCCCTGTGCCCGATGGCGTACCGTTTGAAAAAGCTGCCTCACTGCTGATGACCTATGGCACCACGATTCATGGCCTCAAAGATCGCGGCCACATCAAACAGGGCGATGTTGTTCTGGTCCTCGGCGCAGCGGGCGGCGTTGGCCTGTCAGCGGTTGAGCTTGCCAAGGCTTTCGGCGCGCGTGTCGTTGCTGCCGTATCGAGCGCAGAGAAGGGCGAGGTCGCAAAGCAGGCTGGCGCTGATGAGGTCGTCATCTACCCACGCGAGGAAATGGACAAGGCGGCATCGAAAGAGCTCGCCAATGCGTTCAAGGCAGCCTGCGGCCCCAATGGCGCCGACATTGTCTATGACATTGTCGGTGGTCAGTATTCAGAGCCTGCTTTGCGTGCGATTGCCTGGGAAGGCCGGTTCCTCGTGGTTGGCTTCCCAGCGGGGATCGCAAAGATGCCATTGAACCTCACGCTGCTCAAATCCTGCGACATTTGCGGGGTGTTTTGGGGCGCCTTTACCGCCCGCGAACCGGCCAAGTTCGTCGCGCAGGTCAAGGAGCTTTTCGGGTTGATGCAGGAAGGCAAGATCGACCCGCTCGTCTCTGAAACCTTCCCGCTCGAACGCGCGGGCGAAGCAATCGCCAAGCTTGAAAACCGCGAGGCGGTCGGCAAGCTCGTCGTGACGATGGCTTAAGCCGCCGCAAAGGCGAAATTAGACGCGCAGCAGTGTGAATGCACGGTTGCCGCAAGCCCCGCCCCACCCTATTTCGGACAGGCATTTTTCAAAGGGATTCCCATGACCGATTTCAAAGACCGCGAACGCGCCGAAGAAGCCAAGTTCGCCCTCGACGAGGAAACCGCCTTCAAGATCGCTGCACGCCGCAACCGGCTGCTGGGCGAATGGGCGGCTGAGGAGATGGGCCTCACCGAAGAAGAAACCGAAGCCTACAAGAAAGCGGTCGTGCAGGCCGATTTCGAAGAAGCAGGCGACGAAGACGTCATCCGCAAGCTGTTGGGCGATCTGACCGCGGCGGAAACCAATGTCAGCGAAGCCGACATCCGCGCCAAGCTGGAAGAAATGGCTATTGAGGCCAAGCGCCAGTTTATGAGCGAGAGCTGATCGCTCAAGGAGAACCGGCATGCCAATGGCTGGCCCTGACATCGAAGCTGCGATCCTTGCAGCGCTCCCCGGCGCTACGGTCGAACTGACCGATCTTGCAGGCGACAATGACCATTGGGCAGCCAAGGTCACCGCACCGCAATTTGCTGGCAAAAACCGGGTGCAGCAGCACAAGATGGTCTATGCTGCGCTCGGCGGACGCATGGGCGGCGAATTGCACGCCTTGCAAGTCACGACCGTGGTTCCCAAGTAACTCGCAACACGAAACACGCAAAGCGAAGGCCCGTACTCATGGCTGATACCGATTCCCGCATTTCCACTCTCGTTGGCGACAACGATGTTGTCCTGTTCATGAAGGGCACGCCGCTCTTCCCGCAATGTGGCTTTTCAAGCCGCGCAGTCGCAATCCTTGATCACTGCGGTGTGCAGTATGAAAGCGTTGATGTGCTGCAGGACATGGAAATCCGGCAGGGTATCAAGACCTATTCCGACTGGCCGACCATCCCCCAGCTTTACGTCAAAGGCGAATTCGTCGGCGGCAGCGACATCATGATGGAGATGTTCGAAGCTGGCGAATTGCAGCAGATGATGGACGAAAGCGGCGTCGCCAAGATCGAAGGCTGATACTGGCCGTCACGCTGGCGCCGGCCAGCTGTGCGCTGAACGCAAAGAAAAAGCCGCCTCGCACCGGGAAATGCGAGGCGGCTTTTCTATTGGGGAGGTGAGACCCAGAGACCAGGAAGGCCGCACCTCAATTTGAAGACCACTTTCTTCGCCATCTACTATGCATCCCCCGTGCCAAAAACGGGACCGACCTGTCTTTCAGACACTTAGATGGTTTACCTGCGTTAACCACGACTGGAAATGTAAGATATCCCGACACGGTTCACCGCAATGCTTGGCAATTGCGGGCGAGCAGGCCATCACGGTGAGTATGAGCACCGAATCCGAGCCTGATGGTATTCCCGCCGCCACGATCATCATCTTTCGCAATGACCCTGACGGCGGGCCGGCGCAGGTGCTCATGACCGTACGATCAAGGACGATGACATTTGCGGGCGGAATGGCGGTGTTCCCCGGTGGCCGGGTTGATCCTTCCGACTTTGCCTTGGGCGAAAGAGTATCACAGGAAAGCGGCGGCGCGATCTCACCCGATGAAGCCGCGCACCAGATTGCTGCTATACGCGAGACGCTTGAAGAAACAGGGCTCGCACTCGGCCTGTCGGGCGATATCAACGCTGAAAGTGCAGCAAGGGCGCGCGATATGCTGGAGGAGAAGAACGAGCTTCCCCCCGTGCTGGAAGCGTTTGGCTGGACGCTCGATCTTGCGCAGATCGTGCCTTTTGCGCGCTGGCATCCAAAGAACGAACGCATTCCGCGCGTCTATGACACGCGCTTTTATCTTGCCGATCTCGGGACCGGTGCGGTCGAGATTTCGACCGACAATTCCGAGAACACGCGGCTGTTCTGGGTCAGCGCGCAAGGAGCGCTCGACATGGCCGAAACCGGAGAGATCAAACTGATCTTCCCGACAAGGCGTAATCTTGAACGCCTGGCGCTATACCCCAGTTTCGAGGAAGCGCGCGCTCATGCAGAAGCAACACCTGTAAAGACCATCGTGCCCGTCGTTGACACCAGCGGGCCTGAGCCGATGCTCAGGATCATGGAGGATGCAGGCTACCCGATCACCGCAGAACTGCTTGAGACAGTCGCGCGCGGTTAGCGTCTGTGCATGCGATAGCGGTTTTCGCGGAAATTGATGACGCGATATCCGCGCTCGTTCATTTCCTTCTCATAGTCATAGCGCGCATCGGCGATCTCGCGCTCATATTCGCGGCGCGCATCAAAGCGGTCTTCGGCATCGGTCGCACGGCGTAGATCGCTGCGCAGTTCGCGGCGCGCTTCGCTGATATCGGTCTCGTAATCGACCCACCATTTGTTGGTGTAATTGTTCGGCGAAGGCGGGAGCGAACGATAACGCTCAACCAGAATTTCACGATCATGCGCAGCAAGCGGCGCGGAAATCAGCGTGCCTGCAAGAGCGAGCGAAGCCACAAGAATACGGGTCATGATTGAACTCCCTGTTGATCCTGACAGTGTCTCAACTGACAGCGACTACGTTTGTCATCTCAAGATGAACAGGAGCGGACTCGGGCGTGATCCCTGCCCCGTCTGGCGCAAAGCGTGCCACAGCTGCGACGAATGCAGGGAATTGGAAGGCACACCCCGGAGGGCGAAGCCCGGACCAACATAAAGCGAGGGTGCTCGGTTCGACCGAAGAGAGAATGGCGCGCCCGGCAGGACTCGAACCTGCTGCCTCAAGATTAGAAGTCTCGCGCTCTATCCAGATGAGCTACGGGCGCGCGCGCCATGGTTGGGCGTGCGCACCCATTAGCGTGCTTTGCGGCCCTTGGAAATCGCGCTAGTGCCGCTTGATATGGAAAACAACGAGACAATTCGCGACCCCGGCGCTGCCTTTGACCGTGATCCAGACGATGGCATCCAGGCAACCAGCCATGCGCCCTCGCAGTTTCGGTTCTACGAATATGTCATGGCGGCTTTTGTCGCGATCCTGCTGCTGTCGAACATCATTGGCGCAGCAAAGCTATCAACGGTCGCGGGCTTCACCTTTGGTGCGGGTATCCTGTTCTTTCCCGTAAGCTATGTGATCGGCGACGTTCTGACCGAAGTGTACGGCTATGCCCGTGCGCGCCGGGTGATCTGGACCGGTTTCGCCGCGCTCATCTTCATGGCCTTCATGTCCTATGTTGTTGTCGCCATGCCGCCCGCTGACAGCTGGGACGGGCAAGCAGCGTATGAGCAAGTCTTCGGCAGCACGTGGCGGATCGTCCTCGCATCGATCCTTGCGTTCTGGGCGGGTGAGTTCGTCAATTCCTTTATCCTTGCGAAGATGAAGGTCTGGACCAAGGGCAAAGCGCTGTGGTCCCGCACAATCGGTTCGACAATTTTCGGGCAAGGCGTCGACAGCCTGATCTTTTATCCGATCGCTTTCCTCGGCATCTGGGAAACACAGGATGTGATCACTGTGATCATCACGAACTGGCTGCTCAAGGTCTTGTGGGAGGCTGTGTTGACCCCTGTGACCTATGTCGTGGTGGGTAAGCTCAAACAGGCAGAAGGCGTCGACCTGTTCGATACAGACACCGACTTTTCGCCGTTTGCGGGCAAGGAAAGCCCCGCTGCCAGCTAGGGATTATGCCGCTCGCTCTGCGTGCAGGTCCTCGTCAGGGACGATCTCGACTTTCCAGTCCAGGCCGAGCCTGCCAGCGAGCAGCTTCATGTCCTTTTCGGTTGGAACTCCAAACAAGGCGGCATGACTGTCTGCAAGGCGCAATGTCAGCACGCCGTCCCCTGCCAACAGGCGGCTGACCTGAAGCGAACGGCGCGAACGTGCGCCGAGCCTGCGCGCAAGCCGAACCGCAAGGCCCCAGCAGATCGCCTCATCAAGCGCTTCTTCACTGGCAAGCGCTTGCACGTCGCTTGGCAAATCAAGCTCGTTGCCATTCGCGGCGATTGCGGCGGCCAGCATGGCACGGCCTTTCCCGTCGACAGCAATCCAGCGCTTGTGCATGGCCCAGTCAATCGCCTGAGGCAGGCGGATATTGGGCTCGATCTGCATTGAGGCGAGCGAAAGCATCGTCGCCGCCATGCGCAGCCGCTCATTACCATGTTTGCGAGACGGAGCCGCATCGGTGACCCAACCAGCGATCCGGGTTGCAAGAGTGGGCGGCGCGCCGCGCAGCGTTGCGAACACCGATACGCCGGCAAGCAACGGGTCCTGTGCCTTGCCGTGAGGTGGGAGGCGATCATAGAGCAGGCCTTCACGAAGGCCCCAGGATGAGAACACCACCTTGCTTGGTCCAAGCTGGGCGAGGAGCGCCTGCAACAGCACGGCTGCATCTGGCAGCTTCTCAGCGCGCATTGACGAGATGCGCCGCCTGCCCTTCAGGCTGTCATACGATTCATCGAACAGCGCTTCTGCCAATTCGCGCGCTTCTTGCGGTTCAAGCTCAAATCCATGCGGGTCGGACAGCGGATGGCCGCGCATCTGCATCGCAAACACCGCCATTGCGCGCCAAGTGCCCCCGACCAGATAGAGCGGTGCGGCTTCGTGCTCTTCGTTCCCAGCAAGGCCCCACCCGCCCTTGCGAATGACCTTTTCGAGCGCCTTTCGCATTTCAGCGTCAGCGTGTTTCCCGCTTGAAGGGCGGTAATCAGGCAGCCGCAATGCGCCCAGTGGCAGGGTGACCGGATTGTCAGGGACACCTTCATCAATCGTGACCAGTTCAAGACTGCCGCCGCCAAGGTCGGCAACGCTGCCGCTGGCACCGGGAAAAGCACCTGCGACCCCGCTCGCGCTAAGCAGCGCCTCTTCCTCGCCTGACAAGATTCGCGGCGCAAAGCCGAGCTCCTCAAGCTTCTCGATGAACTCCGCCTGATTGCTCGCATCGCGCACTGCAGCGGTGGCAACCGTTTCAACATCTTCAATGCCAAGGTCTTCGAGCAGCAGCGCAAACCGTTCAAGCCCGCGCATGGCCAGCGCTATGGCCTCTTCGGCCAAGGTCCCGTTACGGCCAATATCCCGGCCAAGCTTTGCCGTTACCTTTTCATTCAACAGCACGGTCGGCGCTCTCATCGAGCCGCCATAGATCACGAGACGAACCGTATTTGAACCGATATCGATAATTGCACGTTCGGGAGTAGAGCCACCAAAAGTCCCGTCGCGCTCTGCACGCCTGCGCTTAGAATTCATCCAGCGCGCGCCCGCCGCAGCGACAATTTGGGCACTGCCCCCGCTTCAAGCGCACCGCCGCGGCCAGATAGCGAGGGGTTGGTCATGAAGTAGCGGTGGCAGTTGAAGGGCTTACCCGCTTCGTCCATATCGCTCTCAATCCGAGAATAACTGCCATCGGCATGCAGCCACCAACTCTGCTCTGTATCGAGCATATTGGCGAGCAGCACCTGTTGCAGGATCTGATCGTGGACCGTGCGGTTCTTGATCGGGATGAGCGATTCCACTCGGCGATCAAGATTGCGGCCCATCAAGTCAGCCGATGATATGTACACCACAGCATTGCTTCCCGGCATCGTGCGCCCATTGGCAAAGGCATAGATGCGCGAGTGTTCAAGGAAACGCCCGATGATCGATTTTACCCGGATATTCTCAGACAGACCTTCAACTCCCGGACGCAAACAGCAGATGCCGCGCACGACCAGTTCGACCTGAACGCCCGCATTGCTGGCGGCATAGAGGCGGTCGATCACGCCCTGATCGGTGATCTGGTTGCACTTCATCCAGATCGCCGCAGGCTTGCCCTTGGTCGCATTGGCTATCTCTGTGTCGATGCGCCTGTAGATCTCTTCTCGCAGGTCGAGCGGCGCTATCGCGATCTCTTCAAGACCGTGCGGTTCAACATAGCCGGTAACGAAATTCATCATCTTGGCCGCATCCCGGCCCAGCTTCGGATTGGCCGTGAAGAAGCTCATATCGGTGTAAATCTTGGCGGTGATCGGGTGGTAATTGCCCGTGCCGAAGTGACAATATGTGCGGAAGCCGGAATCCTCGCGGCGCACAACCATCGCGACCTTGGCGTGGGTCTTCCAATCCGTGAAGCCATAGATCACCTGAACCCCGGCGCGTTCAAGCTTTGTCGCCCATTTGAGGTTCTGTTCCTCATCAAAGCGCGCCTTAAGCTCTACCACGGCGGTAACAGACTTGCCGTTTTCAGCCGCCTCAATCAGAGCGTTGATCACAGCCGACTGCGAGCCCGCGCGATAGAGCGTCTGCTTGATCGCCACGACATCGGGATCAGCCGCTGCCTGCCGGATGAAGTCGACCACCACTTCGAAACTCTCGTAGGGGTGGTGAATGATGATGTCTTTTTCGCGGATCGCGCTGAATGCATCGCCGTCATGTTCGCGAATGCGTTCGGGATAGCGCGGGGAATAGGCATCAAACTTGAGGTCCGGGCGGTCCTCGTCGACGATCTCTGACAGGCCATCAATGCCAATCATTCCATCGGTCTTGATCACCGCGGCTTCATGGACGCCCAGCTGCTGGAGCAGGATGTCCTCGGCCTGAGGGTCGAAGTCTTCTTCAAGCTCAAGCTGGATCACCTGGCCACGCCGCCGCCGCTGGATTGCGCTTCGGAAGGTGCGCACCAGGTCTTCGGCCTCTTCCTCGATCTCGATATCGCTGTCGCGCAGCACGCGGAACAGGCCATCGCCCTCAATCGTGAAGCCGGGAAACAGCTTCTTCGCATAGCGCTGAATGAGGCTGGCGATGGAGATGTAAACCGCCTCGCCCCGCCCACTGATATCGCCCGGCACGCGGACAAAGCGCGGCAATGCGGTGGGGATCAGGATCATCTCAATGATCTGCTCCTTGTCGGCATCGCGGGTAAGCGTGAAAAGCAGCCCCATCCCTTCATTATGGACAAACGGGAATGGGTGAGCGGGATCGAGAGCCTGCGGAGTGATCACCGGCAGAATCTCTTCAAGGAAGAAGGATTCAAGCCATTGGTGCGCGGCAGGCTTCACGCGTTGCTCGTCAGCGATGTGGATGTCCGCTTCGGCAAGCCGATCGTGCAGCTCGCGCCAGATATCCTGCTGGCGTGCAGACAGTTCGGCCAGCTTCTGCCGGATCGCGGTAAGCTGCTGGCTCGGGGTGCGTCCATCAATCGAAGGCTTGCCGATACCGCGCTGCGCCTGACCAACAAGGCCAGCGACGCGGATCATCATGAATTCGTCAAGATTGCTGCCCGAAATCGACAGGAAACGCAGCCGTTCAAGCAGCGGGTAACGTTCGTTGCACGCCTCTGCGAGCACACGCTCGTTAAAGGCCAGCCACGACAATTCGCGGTTGAAATACGCCTCTCCACCCGGCGCAATTGTCGCCGCGGGGGCTGATGGCGGCGAAGCAGCCGAAACAGATTGTTCGCTGGTAATGGGCTGGCTGCTCATGGCGTACCTATTAAAGCTCCAAGCGGCTATTGGCGGTGATAACGAGGAAGCGCGGTTTGTAACAGCGTGAACAGCGCCATGTTCGCCTCAGCGCGAGGTGTAAATCACCGAAAGGCCGATGTCACACCTTTGTCAATTTCAGGTTACGCCGCAGCGCACACCGAAGCGATCAAACCAGCGAACGGCTGTCCGCGATCGAGGTGATGCCGCGCTTGCCATTGGCATCCCTGCCAAGCTGAACGATAACGTCGATCACGCTGGCAGCGTACGCAATCGTATCGCTGCGGGTCAGCCCAATGCCCGTCTGCATCACCATCAAGGATAGCTGTTCAAGCGCTCCGCGCAGCGAGTTTGCGTGAATGGTCGAAAAGCTTCCCGGGTGACCGGTGTTGATGGCGCGCAGGAACGAAACGCTCTCTGCCCCGCGCAATTCGCCCAGCACAATGCGATCAGGACGCAGGCGAAGCGCAGCCTGCAGCAGTTCGTTGGGCGTGACCTTGGCCTCACCCAGTTCACCTTTGACCGCGACGAGGCCAACCGAGTTGTCGCCGGGGAATTTCAGCTCTGGCGTATCCTCGACCAGCACGACGCGCTCTTCGCGAGGAATTTCGCCAAGCATGGCGTTGAGGAAGGTCGTCTTACCCGTGCTCGTGCCGCCAGAAATCAGGATTGTGCGGCGGTGGCGGATCGCCTCGCGCAGATATTCGATCGGCTGGAATTGCGGATCGGGAAGCTCGATCACCTGTTCACCGGCGAGCGGGCCAGTGTCATAGGCATCGAGCGGCAGATCGAGCCTGCGGTGACGACGGATAGCCATTACCCAATGCTTGCGACTCGCCGGAGGTCCGCAGAACTGGATACGCGCGCCGTCAGGCAAGGTTGCGCCCAGAAGCGGATGTTCACGGTTGATCCCCTGGTGGCTGACACGCGCAACCTGTTCGGCCAAGCGCTGGACCAGGCGATCATCAATCTCAGGCGTGATGACCTTCTTGATGCCGGGGTCAGAGGCATCCTCGACCCAAACTTCGCCCGGCTCATTGACCATGATCTCGGTCACTGTGTCACGGTCGAGCCACCTTTTGAACGGAGCAAGATAAGCATCGAGATAGACGCTGCGTTCGCCGCCAATGGGCGCATCTGAAGCGACGGCCTGTGCGTCACCTTGCTCTGCGCCCGATTGCCCGGAGGCTGCTCCGGGATTGGCAGGTAAAGGATGGATATCAGCGCTCATGACAAGTGCAGCGGGGTCCGCTCAGATCATTCGCTAACGTCAGTGAAGTCGAGATCGCGTGCAGTGAAGACGCGGATCGGTTCACCCATGCGAACGCGGATGGTCGGGCCGATCTGGCCGTCCTGCTGCGCCGCGATGCTAGCGGCACTCTGTCCAGCGCCGCCAAGAACCACCGAAGTGCCGCCCGAAGCAATCGCACCAAGACCGCCGACAACCGACAGCAGCATGGCTGAACCAAATCGGCGGAAGAAGTGGTTGTTGACGTCGCCTTCAAGGCCAGTCGTACCGTCGAAAGCGACAGCGGGCGATGCGATGTTCACAGATGCGCCGTCCGGGCGGATCAAGCGAGTCCAGATTACATAAGCGCGCTTTTGCCCCTGTTGGACGCCGGACTGGTATTGGCCGATGAGACGCGATGAGCGCGGGATCAGCACGTTGGTGCCATCAAAGCTGCGCACATCCTGGCTGACCACAGCGCGGACATAGCCGGGCACATCAGTGTTGATCGCGGTTTCAAGGATCGCCGGGATCATGGTGCCTTCTGTCACCGTGGTCGCCGGGTTCACCATCGGGCGGGCCTGCGCAGGCGCGCCGCCAACACCGCCAACGCGGCTCGCAAAGGCTGCTGCAGAGCCAACAGCGCCCGAATCGCCAGCGCGCGGGCCGTTCGCTGCGACAGCGCCCGGAGCAGGCTCAGCCGCGCGAGCGGCAAGCGCACCGCGGCTCGCGTCGTAAATCATGGTCGGGCTGGCAAACGGATTGGCCGTGGGGCTGGTCGCTTGTGCCGGAGGATTGGCAAGGATCGGCGCCGGAGCAGGATCAGGTCGCACAACCGGAGCCACGGGAACCGGAGCCTGTGCGGGCTGAACCGCGGGCACGGCTGCCGCCTGTGCAGGTGCGGCCTCGCCGCCAGTGGTTTCCGCCTCGGGCAGTTCCGCAGCTGTCATCGCCCAGAATGTGGTCGCGCCAAGCAGGCCCACGATTGCAACGCCTGCGGCAAGGCCAAGCCCTTCGGTCTTGGTCTTGCGTTCGGCCACAGCCGAAAAGCCATTGCGGCTTGCAAGGTCGATAACTTCTGCGGATTCATCCTCGCGCGGATCAGCCGCATCCGACAATCCATTGTCGCCCTTCTTGGGCGGTAGACGCATGGCAAGACGCATTACTTCATCTCCCTCATGATCCGCGCACGCGGGCACCCGCGGCGCTGACCCGGCGCGATGGCACCGGTCCGTTATTGGTCAGTGTAGCACTATCTCCGCCCGAACGCAGGATGATTTCGCGCGGAACCGTATCAAGCACGACTGTTTCGCCGCGCACCGTAAAATTGACCGGGCCTTCATTGCCCTGTTCGTTGGTGATCAGAATTGCCGGGATCGCCGTTCCAGCCGGCCAGGTCAGGAACACCGCTTCGCCATCGTCATAGGCGCGCGCGGGCAGAAGCTCGCTCTCACCCTTGCCTTCCCAAGCGAAGTTCAGCGCAGCCGGATCGGTTACGGCGTAAGGATCATTCGCAGCGGCAAGCTCAACCGCATTTGCCTCTTCGCGCGCAGCTGCGGCTGCCGCAGCAAGCGCAGCCTCTTCTGCGGCTTTTTCAAGCTCGGGATAGCGGAATTGCATCACATAGAGCGGTTCGTTGCGAGGCGATGCGACGAGATCGAACAGATAGGTCCGGCGGCTGGTCACCACTGTCATGTTGGTGCGGGCGCTTTGTTCAAGCGGCTTCACAAACAGGATTGTCTGCGCCTGGTTCGGCTGAACCTGCCAGGCATTGCTGTCACCGATGCCGACGTTCTGGATCGATTCATCAGGAGCAAACTTGATCGTCGTCTGGACCCGGACCTTGCCGTTGATCGTGTAGACCTTGGTTTCATCAAAGGTAAGCGTGACTAGGCGCGGATCGCCTTGCTCGGTTTCTTCAACCGTTTCGGCTTCCTGCGCGGACGCAGGCAGCACAGCAACAGGCGCGAGCGCGACAGCAAGGCCAATCAAAGGAAGCCGAAGCTGGTCCCGAATGCTTTCGGGGCGGGTCATTTGTGTCTCTCCGGTTTGGGGGTAGCGTTGTTCGCACCGGCAGAGCGGAAACGGTTGCCGATGCCGCGAGTGCGCGAGGTTTGCGGGCCGCCGGTCGACGACTGCCCGCCGCCTGAAGTGGTTGCGAAGACCTTTGTCTCACGCACACTCGTGGTGCCCGATGTCCCGGTGTCATTCGCAGCCATCGTGCTTGGCACATTGACGTCAATCCGGCGCTGCGCTGCTGCATTGGCGGATGCTGTCGGCGCAACCTGTGCGGCGCGCGATTGGACGGGAGCAGCGGTCTGAGCGGGCGCCATCACCGGCGCCTCTGGCGCGTTTTCCAGCGCCTTTTCAGGCCGGGCAAATCCGAAGACTTCCCATTTCGCAACCATCACCGCAGATACGAGCAGCGCCATCAGCATCAGCACGACATGGACAAAGCCGACCACGAAGAAGCCCATGGCCGCTTGTTGATCGATTTGTCCCGGAACAGCGACAAGCGCGGCAAGGATCGGCACAGCAAGCTCCAGCATGATCGAGCCGCCGACCACCGCGAAAAGCGGGCCAAGCGCCAGCATCACCAGCCCCTTGAGCCAGCCGACAAAAAGACCTCGCGTGCCATTGAACAGCGCCAGAACCACAAAGATCGGACCCACTGCAAGCAGCAACGCTATGCCGATGCGCGCCGTTACCAACAGGCCAACCGTGCCGAGCAACAAGAACATCGCCCCCAACCACATCATGCCGGGGGGTGAGAAGACATTGATGTCTGTCTGCCCGGTCGATGCTTCTTGCACCGCCAGGAAAACGATATCGAGCTTGGTCGCAAAAGTTGCTGTTGCTGACCCTTCGCTATCGGTCAGGATGCCAGCAATCTGATCAGGCCCGCCTACCACGAGATTGTAGAAGACGGTCTGGAAGGCGGCAAAACTGGTCGCAAAGGTCAGCACAAGGCCGATCGTCATCATCTTGGGAATGACAGCTCGGACCGAGAGGTTCGAACGGCCCAGCATAAGGCTGAAACCGAAGAAGGCGACATACATGGTGAGCAGCACGGTGAGCACCACGCCCAACTCACCTTCAGAGCCGAACAGCCGGTTGAAGGCCTGCTCGCTCACCTGACTGGCGATACAGTCAACCGCGGTCAGCGCCGCTGCGACGCCGGTGCCCATGTCCTGGGCGGCAAGATCGCAAGTCGTCGTCATTCAGCCGCCTGCCAGACGGGGGTTCCGTCTTCATCAGTGCCGCTTGCCCCATCGGGCCAAGCACGGTTCGTAAGCGCCGGATACCACGCGCTGGGCTCATCACCCACCGCCTCGCGCAGAAGATCAAGGCGGCGCACAGCGGCTTCGCGGCCCGAAAGGATCGTCAGCACTTCGGGTGCGCCCGACAGATCGAGCCGCACCACAACGCTTGCATCAGGCTGGCGCACGAGGAAACAGCGGCTGTGCGCTGGCAGAGTGCGAATCAGCGCAAGCTCGTGCTCAGTAAGGCCAAAGCCGTCGCAGTAATCTTCTGGCCGGGCACGGCTGTTGGGCATGAACACCATGGTTGCGGTCTGCTCGACCAATGCTGTCGAAATGCGACTTTCGAGCGCATCGCGGGCAGACTGTGTCGCAAATCCGACGAGCGCATTGCGCTTACGCAAGGTTTTGAGCCAATCGCGAATGCGGGCGGCGAAGACCTCATCGTCAAGCGCCTTCCATCCCTCATCAATCAGGATCATCGTCGGCTCTCCATCAAGCCGTTCATCGATCCGGTGGAAGAGGTACATCATGGTCGGCGTGCGCAGGCGCGGGTTTTCAAGCAGCTGCGTCATGTCAAAGCCCAGCACGCGCTGATCAAGGTCCAGCGCGTCGGCCTCGTTATCGAACAGCCAGGCATGTTCGCCGCCGTCCCCACTTGCCGATCCGATCCATGCGCCAAGACGGTCAGCCAGATCACCCGGTTCCGGACGGCGCGCACCGGCGAGCAATTCCTTAAAGTGGCGCAGCCGCCTTAGCGAAGGATCATTGGCATAAGTGGCATCCACCGCAGCGCTGATCGTTGCATATTCCTCGGGCCCTTCCGCCTTCAGCAGGACCCCCAACCAATCGCGCAGAAACGCCCGGTTGGCCGGTGTATCGGGCAGCGAAAGCGGATTGAACCCGGTTGGCTCACCCGGATTGATCCGGTCATAGCGACCGCCAATTCCGCGAATGAACAGCTCTGCCCCGCGATCCTTGTCAAACAGGATCGTGCGCGGTTTGAACTTCTGCGCTTGCGCAGCAAGGAAGTTCATCACCACGGTTTTACCCGAGCCGGATGGTCCGATCACCGAAAAATTGCCGAGGTCGCCATGGTGGAAATTGAAGAAGAACGGCGTCGCGCTGGTTGTTTCCAGCAGCGTGACCGCATCACCCCAATGATTGTTGCCAGCAGAGCCGAGCGCAAAGCCGTGGAAGCTGCCAAAGCTCGACATATTGGCCGATGATATCAGCGCGCTGCGAACGATGAACTCCTCATTGCCGGGGAATTGCGCCCAGAAAGAAGGTTCAAGATTGGTGTCCTCGCGCACGGCAATCGCGCCCGTATCAGCCAGCGCAGCCGTCGCCGCAGCTGTCGCATCGTCGAGCCGGTCGAGCGAGCTTTCGCGGACCAGAACCGTAAGATGATGATCGCCAAAGCCAACCGAGCCATTGCCCAGTTCATCACGCGCAGCCATCATGTCAGCACGTTCGGCTGCCGCTTCTTCGTCCACTGAGCGCGAACGGCGCAGGGCAAGATCGATCCGCTCGCGCGCTGTCGTGCGCTCATTGGGCGCGTAACTTTCCGTTACGATCATCTCGTATGGCAGCCGAAGCAGCCCATCGAGCAGACCAGGCGAGGTTGCCTCGGGATAATCCTTGAGCCCTACGATCGCTGCAAAATCGGGTTTGCCAGAGCCTTTCAGCTCCATCGCATCAAGCCCAAAGCTCGCCCGGCGATAGGGCAGCATGTGACCAATATCGGTGTCTTCATCGGGGCGCCTTACAGGGCGCATCTCGCCGTTGTAGAGCGCCGAAAGCAGCTCAAGCATTTCCGAATTGGTGCCGCCATCGCTGCCCGGTGCGACATAATCGCCAAGCACCGCCGCGCCATAAGCAGACAGCGATGCGGTCAGACCGGTAACCGCTGCCTTTAGGCTGCGAACATCCTTGGGATCAGCCTCAAGCTCTTCCTGGCCCTGGCGTGAGAAGAACTTGGACACGCGCTCGGGAAAACCGGTCTTGCCGCGCGCCGGGCGGCGGATCAGCGTGACAAACTGGTCATTGATGAACAAAGACCCACCAGCAAGCCGCTCTTTCCAGCGCGCATCGATATGGCGCGACAGTGGATCGGGAAACTCAGCGTCAAGCTCCACCTCAACCTGGCGACGGATGACATGGTGATACAGGACAAACCGCGCATCGAGCGTTGAGCGCAGCACGACTTCACGAGTGGCGGCATGCGCATTGAGCGCGTCGGAATCTTCGGTCTCAAACAGCAGGCCCGGCACCTGAATGGCGCTCATCACCGAACCATCGCGCAGCAGCACGGTGCTTTCGTCGATCAGCCGTTCATACGGCAGGCGATCGCCCACACGCGCCTCCTTGGCGCTCCATGCAGCAGGTCCGATCCATTTCACCATTCTTGGCCCTCCTTACGAGGCCTAATCTTAACCTAGCCTAGGGCGCGTAACTGTTGCAGCCCCAACGCCGATAATTCGGAATCCGCGGACATTTCGATACCTTGGTCACCCACAGGTCGAAAATGCGTGGCTCGCGCAGTGACGCGAAGTAGCCGATCAGATGCATCACGATAGGCACCAGCAAAAACGCGAGAATTGCCAGAGTGTTGGCAAACAGATCCGAAAGCACGAGAAAGGCGATCGTCGACACCATCATATTGATGATGAAGAAATTCATCGTCACGCCTGCAAACATTTGCGGGCGGGTCAAAGTGCGGTGCACAGGATGGCGGACGAGATCGCTCATAGTCTAGATCATACCGCGCTGATCGTTGCAACGAGCCGCGGCGCGCCAAAAATGATGAAAACGCCAATGATGACCGTTGCGCCATAACGCCAGTTCATCCGGCCGGTGAGCATCATGAAACCAACGCCCGCGACAGCCATCACGGCAACCGTGGTCGCAATCGGGCCGAGCAGGATCGACTGCATCCACACCAAAGCTGTCGTGATCGGATCGCCGCTCTGCTGTGCGAATGCAGCGCTTGGCATCGCGATCAGTGCCAGGAATGTGGCCAACCGGGCCGAAAGCTTAGAAATCGAAGTCATTGAAGTTTCCATTGTCCTTTAAACGGAGTGGCCCGTGCAAATCCGCAGCTATTGCGGCGCCGGGCGAGAATGATTGGCGAGCCGTCCCATAATGGCAGCGACATATTGGCGAGTCTCACGAATGTTCGGAATGCCGCCAGCGCGGATCACGCGGCCTGGCCCAGCATTGTAAGCGGCAAGCGCTTTTTCCAGATCGCCATCGAACCGGTCGAGTTGTTCACGTAGGTAACGCGCCCCGCCCTCAAGGTTCTGCATCGGATCATCAGGATCAACGCCCAGATCGCGCGCGGTCCCCGGCATCAATTGCGCCAAACCGCGCGCACCGGCGTGCGACACCGCATTGGGACGCCAACGGCTTTCCTGCCACACAACCGCTTCAAGCAGACTGGGGCTGAGATCAAATCGCCGCGCAAGCTCGTGGATCTTCGCCTGATATTGTGGAGGAATATCAGCGGCATGGGCCGCAGTATCAGCAACAATCCGGTCTGGGATAATCAGCGCGCTCATCGCGGTGCGTTCGTCTTCGGACAGGAACACATCGGCATTTTCGCCGATCACAACCGAATCGCCAGGCGCCACGGATTGACCGCCGGCCACCCAGCGGGCGCCGTCTGCGTCAATCTCCATAACGTCCGCCTGGGCCTTGGTCGCCAGCAATGCCAGCGAAGCCATTATGCCCAGAGATGCAAGTCTGCTCGCGCGCGCGAGAATCATTCCAATCCTCCAGAGATCTCCCCTTGTCTACAGTAAATGACAAGCGGGTGACAGCCTCGAAGGAATGACGGTGCACAAAGCCCGATTCCGCATGCTGCTGGAGCGGAGAAAGCCAAGAAAAAGGGTGCGAGACGCATGGCCCCGCACCCAGAACAAAGGCGCCTCAGAAACGCCCCTATATATAGATGCCATTAGACTGGCACTTTCTCAGCCTTTGCGGGTAGCCCAACTTTTGCGTTCCCGAACCTGCCCGCTTCGGCCGTTTGTTCAGTTGCGCAGGGTCAGCTGCCTGCCCGATGCGCGCTGCGAATCGAACTCGCCGCGATCAAGCATGGCGATCGCCCGGCGAGCAAGGCGGCGCGAATCGGTCACGCGGCCATTGGCCGTTTCAAGCTCAACCACCTCGCGGCTGCGCATCGCAGCTTCGAAACTTGCCCGTGCATCTTGCGTGAGGCCGCTTTGCGCCTGAGCAATGCCAAGATTGATCAAGAGCGCGGGATCACCGGGATGCGATTCGAGCTCCGCTTTGAGCGCGTTGATGGCGCGATTCGTTTGACCATCGCTCAACGCGGCCGCTGAAAGCCCAGCTTCCGTAGGAGCCTGATCCTGCGCAGCCGCGGGTGCCGCGATCAGCGCACCTACCGCAGCCAGTGCAGAGAGACCTGCGAGTGTTTTGTTCTTATGTGGCATGTACATGCCCTCCTTTCTCAGTGAGAGCATGATGCGATATGTTTCATCAAAATGCAATGGATCTGTAACATTGTCATTTAATGGAAACAGAATGACATTTTATTGTTATTTATCAGATATCTGACCAGTCGTCAGAATTTCATTTTTATGACTCTATCGTAGTTTTCCCTAGTCATATTTGTCATATTTTGGTTATATGACAGTCCTGTCGCAAAAAGCGTCTTTCAGCAAAAATTCTGTCATCTCCCATCCCTAGCGAAGTCCCCGCGAAACCAATCTCGCATGTTCGATTTATCGATTCTCGGTTTTTTTAGGGGACCGCTCGCTGTGAAAAATATCCAACGCACCCTCGTCCTTGGCGCCAGCATTGTTGCTCTTGCTGGCTGCGGCGCGGACGAAATCGTCTCGCCCGGCACCAGCGGCGACATCATCATCAACAATCCAACGCCGACGCCAACGCCGACGCCGACCCCAACGCCGACTCAGGCGCTGGTCACCCCGGCTTCTGGTTGCCCGACGATTGCTTCAACCGGCGGCCTTACGGACGTTGGCACGATCGAAGGCCCGACCGGCGAATACCGCGTCTGTCAGCTGCCGACCACGTTCAACGCTGACGACAACCTGCCGTTCATCGACGGCCTGCTTTACCAGATTTCGGGCCGCGTAAACGTGGGCACCGACCAGGGCTTCAGCAGCACCAACACCGATGTTAACCTGTCAATCGAACCGGGCGTGATCCTGTTCGCACAGGCTGAATCGTTCTTCGTCGTCAACCGCGGCAACACGATCTCGGCAAACGGCACGGAAACTCGCCCGATCGTCTGGACCAGCCGCGACAACGTTCTCGGCCTCGCCAGCGATAGCAGCGATGCACAATGGGGCGGCGTTGTTCTTCTGGGCCGCGCTCCGGTTTCGGATTGCTCGACTCAGGTCTTCAACACTGCAGCCAATCCAAACGCTAACACGCAGTGTGAGCAGCAGCTCGAAGGCACCACCGTTGCGACCCCATTTGGCGGCACCGACGATGATGACAGCTCAGGCTCGTTCACCTTCAACCAGATCCGCTTCTCGGGCTTCGAACTGCAGCAGGCTAACGAACTGCAGTCGCTGACCACTGGCGGTACCGGTGGCGGCACCATCATCAACAACCTGTTCTCGTTCAACAGCTCGGACGACGGCGTTGAGTTCTTTGGCGGCACCGTCAACGTTCGCAACCTCGCAGTCATCGGCGCATCGGACGACTCGATCGACCTCGACAGCGGTGTTCAGACCAACATCGAAACCGGCATCGCGGTACAGCGTACCAACACCGGTGACAGCCTGGTTGAATTCGACTCACCGGACGATCTCGGCGACGGCACCCCTGGCGATGCGATCCCGCAGAGCCGTGGTCAGTTCAACAACTTCACCTTCGTGCAGCGTTCGTCGGCTTCAAGCCAGGCGCTTCGCGTTCGTGGTGGTGCCGCTCTCGGCGTGACCAACTCGGTCATCGACGTGGACAGCGCCGCTGACGTGTGCATCCGTGTTGACCAGCAGATCACTGTTGACGCGCTGATCGGCTTTGACTCGGTTGTTTGCGACGGCGTTGATCGCCCGGTTCGCGGCCCGACCGACGCTGACGTTCAGGCAGTTGTCGATGCTGGCACCAACAACGACCTCACCGCGACGCTGACGCTGGTAGACGGTGTTGTGAACGGCGACTTCGAAAACGGCGTGACCGCATTCGATGCAACCGCACGTTCGTCCTTCTTCACCGACTTCGGCTTCGTTGGCGCCATTCAGAGCGCTATCGCTGACGACTTCGGCGACTGGACCTGCAACTCGTCGATCCTCGACTTCGGCAGCGCCAATGGCGACTGCACCTCGCTGCCGGTCTTCTGATCGCGCCTTTCGAATTATGGGGGGCGCCGCAATTTTGCGCGCGCCTCCCCTAGTTCTTTCTGACGGTTCCGCATGGGACCGCACATGTTTTTCAAGGCCTAATCATGAGGGGGTCTAGCATTATGTCGACCGGCAAGCGCCTGGCAGGGCTGCTGCTTCTCACCACGTCGCTCACCTTTCCCACGGTCCTTCACGCACAGTCGACTGACGAAACCGAGGGTGATGAGCTGGCGCAGGACGTTCAGGGCGTCCAGGATGAAGACGATTTCCAAGAGCCTGACATTTCAGTTCCCGGTGGATCCGGGATCATCGTTACCGGGCGCCGCAACCGCAATCCCGAGCGCTCTTCCACCCAAGTTCTTAACGTTCTTTCAGAAGCCGACATCGCCCGTACCGGCGAAGGCGACATCGCTGGCGCGCTTGGCCGCGTCACGGGTCTGTCGCTTGTAGGTGACGGCCGTGTCTTTGTTCGCGGCCTGGGTGATCGTTACTCGCTTGCACTCCTCAACGGTCTTCCTTTGCCGAGCCCGGAACCGCTTAGCCGCGTTGTTCCGCTCGACATCTTCCCGACCAATGTCATTGCTTCATCGCTGGTCCAGAAGACCTACTCGGCCAACTATCCGGGTGAATTCGGCGGCGGTGTGATCAACCTCACCACCAAGGCTGTTCCGGTTGAAGACTTCCTCTCGGTCAGCTTCGGCGTGAGCGGTGACAGCGAAACCACTTTCGAAAACGGCCTGACCTATTTCGGTTCGGACTGGGACTCGTTCGGTTTCGACAACGGCAACCGCGACATCCCGTCTAACCTTCAGGCGTTCTTCGACAGCGGCGAGCGTATCGGTACGGTGGATCTGGCGACCTCTGAAGGCATCGCCGGCCAGCTGTTCCCGACCAACCTCGTGACGCTCCAGAAGGACAACAGCCAGCGTCCGAACTTCTCGGGTTCGATCACAGGCGGCCTTTCGTTCGAGCTGGGTGATGATACCTTCCTCGGCGTTATCGCCACGGCCTCGATCAAGAACAGCCTGCGCAACCGTCAGGTTACTTCAAACCGTGGTAACAACGACCTCAGCGCGGTTCTTGAGACGAGCGAGACCTTCATCACCGATGAGAACATCCTGGTGAATGGCCTGCTCGGCTTTGGTCTGGACTTTGGCCCGCATACGGTTCGCTGGACCAACCTTTACATTCGCGACACGCTCAAGACGGCGCGTCTCGAAGAGGCCTTCGATCCGTTCCCCGGTGAGACCGGCTTTGACTTCATCAACCAGCAGACCGCCTGGTTTGAACGTCAATTGATGGACACTCAGCTTGTGGCTGAGCTCGACTTTGACCGGTTGAATGTCGATCTGCGCGGTGGCTATGCCCGCACAGATCGCGAAGCGCCGTTCAACACCACGTTCAGCTACACGCGCACCAACCTTACTGGTAACGTGTTCGGTGACGAATTCGTCGCCTACTTCAACCAGCTGTCGGACGCGGGCATCACCACGGTGGCCTTCGATGACCTGAAGGAAGAGCTGTATTACGGCGGTATCGACCTTGGTTACGAGGTGACCGACACCTTCGAGATCACGGTCGGCTATGCTTACACCGACACGGATCGTCGTTCGGAAAGCCGCGAATTCCGTCCGTTCATCGCGCCGGATACCAGCAACCCCGACCTCACCTCGCTTGGTGAAGATGTCGCGGTTGCGCTGGGTCTTCGTCGTCCTGGTGACATTATCAACGGCGCAACCCTTGCCGGTTTCAACGTATCGCTCACCGAAGCGACGCCGTTCCCGGTATTCGACGCGGCGCTTGAAGTGCAGGCTGGCTACGGCCTTGTGCGCTGGCTCCCAACCGACACTCTGACGGTCGAAGCAGGTGTCCGTTACGAAGATGGTACGCAGCTCGTTGCGCTTGATCAGACGGTCTTCAACGACCCGATCGCCGGTGCAACACCGACGAACATCCTCAACGATTACTTCCTTCCGGGCGGCACGATCACCTGGGAAGCCACTCCGGACTTCCAGCTGCGTGCCTCTGCCTCAAAGACCATCGCCCGCCCACAATTCCGTGAGCTGGTCGAACAGCGTTACTTTGATCCTGAAGGAAACCGCCTGTTCCAGGGTAACCCGCTGTTGCAGGACTCTGAGCTGATCAACGCTGAACTGCGCGGTGAATACTACCTTGGCGGCCCGAACCGGATCAGCCTTGCTGGTTTCTTCAAGGAGATCGACAACCCGATCGAAAGCACCTTCAACGTTGCTTCGGGTCAGGTCTTCACCAGCTTTGCAAACGCTCCATCGGCTGAACTTTACGGTGTGGAATTCGACGCTGTTTACGGCATCGACCTGTACGGCATGGGCGGCAGCTTCTGGGAAACCAAGCAGCTTCTGCTCATCGCGAACTACACCTACACCCAGTCAGAGCTGTCGGTGACTGACACCGATATCTCGCCGGTTCCGGGTAACCCGAACCAGCAAGCGAACCTCATCTTTGACGATGGCGCTCCGCTGGTTGGTCAATCGGATCACCTCGCGAACATCTCGATCGGGATCGAGGACACGGAGAAGACGCAGCAGTTCACCGTGCTGTTCAACTACGCCAGCGAGCGTGTGACGCAGCGTGCAGGCGCACAGCCGGACTTCGTCGAGGATCCGGGCCTCACGATCGACATCGTTGCTCGCACCGAGCTGCAGCTTGGTGTTCCGATGGAACTGAGCTTCGAGGTTCGCAACATCACCGGCCGCGACAATTTCGAGTTCCAGGAACAAGGTGCGAACCGGGTTGAGTTCAACACCTACGAAGTGGGCACGAGCTTCTCCCTGGGGATCAAGGCCGACTTCTGATCGACCTTCCTCAGGCTCCAACAAAAGGGCCGCTCTCAATGCGAGAGCGGCCCTTTTCGTTTGCTCACTGACCAGGGCAGATGACCATGCAGGCACCTGCGTCTTAGCGCCACCTGGACGCCGCTCAGCGCGCTGTCAGCGCGAGGTCAGCCGATGTCGAAGACGTAGCCCAAAGACCGCACCGTGCGCAGCGGATTGCCACCGCCCGCAGCCTTGATCGCGCGGCGCAACCGGCCCACCCACACATCAACGGTGCGCTCATCGATGGCCGGTTCTCGCTTGCCCAGACCGTTGATCAGATCTTCGCGGCTGAGCACGGTGTTGGGGTTCTCCGCAAAGAAACGCAGCAGGCGGAATTCGTTAGGCCGCAGCTCAATCGGCTCGCCGTCCCAGCGTGCCTGCAAAGCGGCCATGTCAATCGACAGTTCACCCACCTCAACCCGGCGGGTTGCGTGCCGGTCGGGCGCCTTCGATTGCAGCGCCAGCACCCGGTCGAGCACTGCGTTGCGGGTCAGCGGGCCGACAACATAATCATCAGCGCCTGCCTTCAACGCGCGGCGGCGATCCTCCGCATCATCCTCTTCAAGCACCATGGTCACATGCGCTTCGTGAGTGCGCGGATCAGCGCGGAGCCGGCGGCACATTTCAAGGCCTGCCATGTCTTCCATCACCCAGTCGACAAACACCCACAGCGCCCCGTCAACAAGCCGCCTTGGGCCGTCACTGCCAAGCTGGTCAAAGGTGATCCGGCGGCCATCGTGCAGGAAGTCTTCAAGGCCTTCGCCAAGGTCGCTGGTAAGGAAGATCGTAATGACATCCATGGCAGCTTCATCCAGATAGCTGTGAGCCGGTCAGCCACCGATTGAAGCCAATGTATGACGCGTTCATGACGAGAAGTCGGCACATCCGACAAGCTTGTCACATTGCGCAAATCCATCCGCCACGCGTCCGATTACAGGACAGACACCCCCTTGATCTTGGGCAGCGGCATTCCCATCCCGGTTGGCGATTTGGGGCGGTAGGGTGCCTCCAACTTCGCGACCTCATCATCGGTCAATTCGATCTCAAGCGCAGCCAGAGCCGCTTCAAGATGATGCGGCTTGGTCGCCCCGATGATCGGCGCGCTCATCGCCGGCTTTGTATAATGCCAGGCGAGCGCAAGGCTTGCCATTGGCACACCGCGCGCCTCTGCAAGCTCCGCCAGCGCGGTGATAATGGCAGCATCGGCTGGGTCCTCATCATCGTAGAGCATTTTGCCGACCCCGTCGGTTTGGCTGCGAACGGTCGTCTCTCCCACAGGCCGGGCCAGGCGTCCGCGCGCCAGCGGGCTCCACGGGATAACGCCGACGCCTTCGTCTTCGCACAGCGGGAGCATCTCACGCTCTTCCTCGCGATAGAGCAGGTTGAGCTGGTTTTGCATCGAAACAAAGGGCGTCCAGCCATTGGCGCGCGCGGTCTCCTGCGCCTTGGCGAACTGCCACGCAAACATCGAAGACGCGCCGATATAGAGCGCCTTGCCCGCCTTCACGATGTCGTGCAGCGCTTCCATCGTCTCCTCGATCGGAGTGTCATCATCCCAGCGGTGGATCTGGAACAGATCGACATAGTCCATGCCCAGCCGCGCGAGGCTGTCATCGACCGCCTGCATCAAGGCCTTGCGCGAATTGCCTCTGGTGTTGGGGGCCATGCGCCATGGGCCATAGGCTTTGGTCGCAACCACGATTTCATCGCGCCGCGCCATCTCGCTCAAAAGCTTGCCGGTGATTTCCTCTGACGTGCCGCCAGCATAGATATTGGCGGTGTCAAAGAAGTTGATCCCCCCTTCAAGCGCGGCGCGAAAGAACGGGCGGCTGTCTTCTTCGCCTAAAAGCCAGTCCCCATGGTGGCCCTTGGACGTATCGCCATAGCTCATACAGCCAAGACAAAGGCGCGAGATGACGAGGCCGGTTTGGCCAAGGCGGGTGAATTTCATCAACAGGCTCCTTAGACATGTTACGCATAAGCGGGCATTTTAAAAACTTTGCGATCCGCACAAGTATTTGACATATTGTCTTAAATTGCAAAATTCGCGTTTCAAAGTGTGACCTTTCGCTTGCCCCTGCAATAGCACGCGCCGTGCAGCTTTCAGACGCGCGAATTTACCAGCCGCCACGCAAGTAGGAAATCGCCCCCAAATCGTGCGAGGCGCGCGGCTATTGCAGCGTCAGCCCGCCATCAACGACCAGCGTCTGCCCGGTCATGTAAGATGATAGCGGCGATGCAAGAAACAGTGCAGCGCCTGCCATTTCCTCTGGCGTCCCAAGGCGGCGCAGCGGGATTGAGCGCAGCGCCCCTTCAAGCCGTTCGGGATGCTGGGTCGTGACCGTAGTAAGCTTGGTCGGGACAAGCCCCGGCGCAATCCCGTTGACCCTGATCCCATCCCTCGCAAACGCCGCGCCCAGCGTTTTCACAAGGCTCGCAGCGCCCGCTTTGGATGCCGAATAGGCCGGGTTGCCGATATTCGCCTTGAAGGCGGCAACCGAAGAAACGACGATGATCGTGCCATCGCGCTGCGCCAATCCATCGTGGAATGCGCGCGCGATATCCATCACCGAATTGAGGTTGATATCGATGACCGTGTCCCAGCCTTCGCGTTCAAATTCCTGGCGTTTGTAACGCACGGTTCCCTGGCTCTGGATCAGGACATCGACCCGGCCGATTGCAGCTGCCAGCGGCCCGGCGGCATCGCGGTCCGCCACGTCAAGCTGGTGATAGGTAATACCTGCGAGGTCGCTGTCTTCGCTTTCAAGATAATCGCCTGCATCGGGCCGCGTGCCGGTCACATGAACCTCAGCCCCGCGCGCGCGAAAGCCTTGCGCGATGCCATTGCCGATCCCGCTCGACCCGCCAATGACGAGAACGCGCTTGCCCGAAAAATCGAGGGGGTCTGTCATATCTCTCTCCCGTGATCTGGCCCGATCAGATCGACCGGCTGATCACTTCCTTCATGATCTCGCTTGTCCCGCCAAAGATGCGGGTTACGCGCGCATCGCGCCACAGGCGGGCGATGGTGTATTCGTTCATATAGCCCGCACCGCCGTGCAATTGCAGGCAGGCGTCGACCATCTCCCATTGCATTTCGGTGTGCCACAGCTTTGCTGCCGATGCCTCGCCCGTGGTCAGTTCGCCTGCAAGGTGGCGCTTGATTGCCCAGTCGAGGTGCGCCCAGCCGACCTGCAGCTTGGCTGCGAGATCCGCGAGCGTGAACTTGGTGTTCTGGAACTGGAACACGGTGGTACCAAAGGCTTTGCGCTCCTTGGTGAATTTCACCGCCTCGTCAAAGGCACGCTGGGCGCCGCCCATGGCCGATACAGCAATGCTGAGCCGTTCTTGGGGAAGTTCTTCCATCAGGTGGACAAAGCCGCTGCCTTCGCCGCCCAGGATGTTGGTCTTGGGAACGCGCACATCGGCGAAGAACAGCTCTGACGTATCAGCCGAATGCTGGCCGATCTTGTCGAG
>CAYUCZ010000029.1:0-39014 GCA_964443505.1 uncultured Porphyrobacter sp.
GTGAGGAAGGCGAAACCGATCTGTTCGGCGAACAGGTCGTGCTTTGCGGCGGGATCACCCACCTGATCCAGGCCGGCTTCGAAACACTCACCGAGGCAGGCTACGCACCAGAAATGGCCTATTTCGAATGCCTGCACGAAACCAAGCTGATCGTTGATCTGCTGTATGAAGGCGGCATTGCCAATATGCGCTATTCGATCTCGAACACGGCCGAATATGGCGACATCACCACCGGCCCGCGCATCATCACCGATGAAACCAAGGCTGAGATGAAGCGCGTGCTCGACGACATTCAATCGGGCCGGTTCGTAAAGGACTTCGTGCTCGACAACCGCGCTGGCCAGCCCGAACTCAAGGCAGCCCGCAAGCGCGCCGAAGCACATCCGATCGAGAAAACCGGCGCAGAGCTGCGTGCTATGATGCCATGGATCAGCGCTAACAAGTTGGTAGACAAGACGAAAAACTAAGGGCAGCTTGGGCGGACGCTCTAGACGGGAGTCCGCCCCATGCCCAAACGCGACGTCACTTTGATGCCGTTTTCAAGCTTCTATCCGGCCTATGTAAACAAGGTCGAGAAGAAGAGCAGAACCAAAGCAGAGCTTGACGAGGTGTTGTGCTGGCTGACCGGCTATTCGCAAGATCAGCTCGATAGCCAGCTCGACGCGAAGGTCGATTGCCGCACCTTTATCGGTGAAGCTCCGCTCAATCCTGATCGTGAATTGATCACAGGCGTCGTGTGCGGCGTGCGGGTCGAAGAAGTCGAGGACCCAATGATGCGCGAGCTGCGCTATATCGACAAGGTCGTCGATGAACTGGCGCGCGGCAAAAAGATGGAATCGATCCTTCGCAAGCCATAGCGCCCACGCTCGACAAACGGGCCGCCACAGGGCACGGAAAACCTGATGTTCGAAGGCCGCACCACTCACATTCTCTACGCGCTGTGTGCCATCGCCTTCGTGGTGATCATCGCGCGCGCCTATTTCAATGTGAAAGGCACAGACGCGCTTGAGGCGACAGCGCCGCAATCCAAAGTTCAGGCCTTTGCCCGAGAGCAACTCAATGCCTTGCAATCGCCCAGCTTTTCAGGCGACCTTGAATTGTGCGGGATCATCTTCGAGACGAGCGATGGCGAACTTGGCGCAACCAGCCCGCGCCCCGGAGACGAAGCAAGCTGCGATATCGCATATTTCGATCAGCCCGGAATGGTCCCTGTGGCGAGCTTTCATACCCACGGGAAACATTCTGACAAATATGATGGCGAAGTGCCTTCAACGATCGATATTCGCAGCGATGTCGCCAGCGGAATGGATGGATATGTGGCGACACCTGGCGGCCGGTTCTGGCACGTTGACCATGCCAGCGCGAGCACGCGGATGGTCTGCGGCGAAGGCTGCCTGACGCAGGATCCGAATTATGTGCCCTGCCCCGGAGACAGGATCGCGCCAAGTTACACACTCATGGAGCTTGAACGCCGGTTCAGCACGTTGAGAGAGCCTTGCTGATCAAGCAGCTGTGATGGCAGAAAAAAGGGTGTGACCGAGGCATTAGGAGGAACGTCCCCCGGCCACACCCAAGCACGTACCCGTCAGGCAGCAGGTACGCTTGACTGAAACAGGGTTCGAAAACGGACAGGATGAACGAATGGGTATCGTTCCACGGTCAAGTGCCTCCTCACTCAGGCCTGTCGTGCGGCGACCACCGGAGGCGTTCCTCGGGCGGTTCGTCAGGGCAGTGCCAGTCAGGGGAAACTGGCGAGGGGTACCTGAGGACGCTTCGGTGGCCGCGCACATCAGGTATTCGCAAGGATCACCCGATTGGTGACACCTCGAGCAAAAAAAGTTGCAAAAAATCCCGCGCGCTCGTTTTTGCGGCGCGCTCTCGACAGTTTGAGCCGAACGATTATGAGGCTGGGACTTGCGAAGCGAGAGGGGCTAGGCACGATCTGATGCAGCTAAAAGACTGCCACAATATCGATGATTTTCGGCTGCTGGCGAAAGCGCGGCTGCCCTTCCCCGTGTTCGACTATATCGACGGCGCTGCCGATGACGAGCTGACCAAGGGGCGCAACACCGCCAGTTTTGACGACGTTGATCTTGTGCCCGATGTGCTCGCCGGAGTGGCGCAGATCGATACGAGCTGCACAATCCTTGGCCGCAAAAGCGCGCTGCCGCTGATGCTTTCGCCCACAGCCGTTCAGCGCGCATTTCATTGGCAGGGTGAGACAGCTGTTGCCAAAGCGGCAGAGCGCCACGGCCTGTGGTTTGGCATTTCCAGCCTCGCTACCCGGTCGATCGAAGAGATCGCAGCGCTCACCAACGGGCCAAAACTGTTCCAGCTCTATGTTCACAAGGATGCAGGGCTTAACACCCATATGATTGAACGCTGTCAGGCCTCCGGCTTTGACGCGCTCGCCTTAACGGTCGACACAATCGTATCAGGCAAGCGCGAAAGATGCCTGCGCAGCGGGTTCACCACCCCACCCCGGTTCACCGCGGCAAGCGTGTGGAGCTACGCCACACGCCCGCGCTGGACGCTTGATTATCTTTTGCGCGAAAAGTTTCGCCTCCCCAATCTCGATACCCATGTGACCGAAGGATCAAGCAAGGCAGTCAGCATCGCCGAATATTTCAACACCATGCTCGACACGTCGATGGATTGGTCGACTGCCGCTGCAATCCGCGAACAATGGGGCGGCACTTTCGTTCTCAAAGGCGTGATGAGCGCAGGCGATGCCCGGCGCGCGGTGGAGATCGGCGCGGATGCGATCATGATATCCAATCATGGCGGACGGCAATTGGATGGGAGCCGCGCGCCGTTTGACCAATTGCCAGAGATTGTTGACGCGGTTGGCGGCGAGATTGAGATCATCTGCGATGGCGGCGTAAGGCGCGGCACCCATGCGCTCAAAGCGCTGTGCAGCGGGGCCACAGCCGCATCAGGCGGCCGGCTCTATCTCTATGCGCTGGCTGCAGCCGGGCAGGACGGCGTTGATCGCGCGCTTGATATCCTCAAGGATGAAATCGAACGCGGCATGCGTCTGATGGGTGTCACAAGTGTCGATCAACTGACCCGCGATCGTCTGCGGCATCGTTCAATGTCATAATGCTGTAACGCTAGGCGCGCCTTAGCGGCGCCACGTATTTTACCTTAAAGAGACCTGTCATGACCAAGCTCTCTGCATTGTTCACCCTTCCTGCCCTTCTCGTGCTTACTGCATGCGGCGGCGAAGAGGCCGATACCTCGAACACGGCTGACGATTTTGCCGCGCGCATCAATGGCGGATCACCGAATGCCGCAGCGACTGTCGCGCCAACGGTGGCTCAACCGCTCGAGAATGCTGCAGACGGTGCATATTCGCCCGGCACTGCAACTGATCCGGAAAGCGCGACCTGCTTTGCCAATCTGATGGGGCCGTTCATCGGGAAAGCTGTCGATGATGCGACGCGCGCCCAGATCATGACCGCAGCAGCAGGCGCAAGTGAGGTTCGCTTCATCCCTGCCGGCAGCCCTTATGTTCGCCCTGACCCAACCAATCCGCGCCTTAACCTGATGCTCGACAATCTCGGCATCATTCGCGACGCGCGCTGCGGCTGATCAAGCGACATCTTCCCATCGCCGGAATGGAAAGACCCCCGCCGCTCTGGTGAGCAACGGGGGTCCTCTCAGTCGACCCTCTCAGGTCTAAACGCGCAGGATGCTTAGTCCTGGTAGTGTTCATCCGGTGAGTGCGTCGGATAGTTCACGTCCGCGCTGGCGATGAAGCCCGGGATGTCTGCGTTCCAACGTTCAGCAACGCTTTCGTTGAAGTTCAGGTAAAGCTTGCCGTCGACAATCTTGTAAACCTGCGGATCACCCGGTGCGAGCGCATCGTTGGCGCCGATCGCCCATGCGCAGTAACCGCCATAAGCAGGCGCATACTTGGCCGGATCTTCGATGAAGGTGTTGGCGTTTTCTTCGCTGGCGAAGCGATAGTCATAGCCTTCATAACGCACGGTGTACTCTTCCGAACCTTCGACCGGAACGCCTTCGCCGGTGAAGTAGCTGACCACGTCAAAACCGGAAACCGCAAGCGTGTCGCCTTTGGATTCGCGATAGACAGGGCCGGTTGGCTCACCGCCAAGATCAGCAAACAGGCCGGCTTCGGCGCTGACTTCTGCAGCCATCATGGAATCGCCTTCAGCAACCGGAGCTTCGGTGCCGCAAGCAGCGGTGGTAGCAAGCAGTGCAAGTGCAAAAAGAGACTTCTTAATCATAGTATCCTCCTACGGGGGTAAACTCGTGTCAGCCGGCAGCCTGATCGCCGGTGACATCACGCTATTCGCGGCAGGAGGCCTGAAGGTTACACGCTATCTTACTTTCGCCAATCGATTTGCGCCGATTTGCACCCAAGATAGCTTGCAACGCCGCATCAAATCGGCGAGAGAAGCTGTCATGACTTTCGGCAACGCGCTCCTTCTACGACTTACGCGCCCCTGGGCGCTTTAACGGCTGTCGCGCGAAAGAATGGCGTGCGGCCCGGCGCTTCAGGGGTCAGCACCACAGGGACGAGGTCCCAGCCATCCTTACCAATCCTGTCACTTTGAGCCGAAGCCAGACCCATGTTGAAAAACCCAGCCACCAAATATCGCCCCTTTGCCCCGATCAATTTGCCTGATCGCCAATGGCCGGGCCGCGTCATCGAAAGCCCTCCGCGCTGGCTTTCAACCGACCTTCGCGATGGCAATCAATCGATCATTGACCCGATGGATGCGGTGAAGAAGCGCCGGTTTTTCGATTTGCTGGTCGAGATTGGCGTGAAAGAGATCGAGATCGGTTTTCCCAGCGCAGGCGCAACCGAATTCGACTTCATCTCAGGGCTCGTCAAATCGGGCGCGATTCCCGATGACGTGACGGTTCAGGTTCTCACCCAAAGCCGCGAAGATCTGATCCGCACAAGCTTTGAAAGCCTCGAAGGCGCGCGTGCGGCGATTGTTCACCTCTACAACGCTGTCTCCCCGGCATGGCGCGACATCGTCTTTCGCATGAGCAAGGATGAAGTGCGCGAAATCGCCATTGCAGGCGCAAAAGTCATGCGCGAGGAAGCCGCAAAACGGCCAGAGACAGACTGGACCTTCCAGTATTCGCCAGAGACATTCTCTACCGCGGAAATCGATTTCTCGATCGAAGTGTGCGCGGCGGTGATGGATGTGATCGAGCCAACGCCGGACAAGCCGATCATCCTCAACCTGCCTGCAACGGTCGAGGCGGCTACGCCCAATATCTACGCTGACCAGATCGAATATTTCTGCCGCAACCTGCCCAATCGTGAGAGCGCAGTCATCTCGCTCCACACCCACAATGATCGCGGAACGGGTGTCGCGGCGGCTGAATTGGGACTGATGGCCGGCGCAGACCGTGTCGAAGGGTGTCTGTTCGGCAATGGCGAGCGAACCGGAAACTGCTGTCTCGTGACCATGGCTCTCAACATGTACACGCAGGGCGTTGATCCTGGCCTGGACTTTTCCGACATCGACCGCGTGATCGAGACGGTCGAATATTGCAACGACCTGCCCGTGCACCAGCGCCACCCTTATGGCGGAGAGCTTGTCTACACCGCGTTTTCAGGCAGCCACCAGGACGCGATCAAGAAGGGCTTTGAAGCCCACGCCCAGCAGAATGATGAACATTGGCGGGTTCCCTACCTGCCGATTGACCCCGCTGACCTTGGCCGAGACTACGAGGCGGTCATTCGCGTCAATTCGCAAAGCGGCAAAGGCGGGTTCGCCTGGGTGCTTGAGCAGGATCAGGGCCTCAAACTGCCCAAGAAGATGCAGGCCGATTTCTCCAAACATGTCCAGCGTATGGCCGATGAACTGGGGCGTGAACTCAACGCCGCTGATATCTGGGAGGCGTTCAAGCGCGCTTACCACGTGCAGACCAATGATCGGCATTTCAGCCTTGTCGATTATGAAGAAAGCAGAGCGTCTGACGGCACGCGGCTGTTTGCAGGCAAGATTGCCGTCGATGGCGGCGAACAAAGCGTCTCCGGGCGCGGCAATGGCTTGATCTCAAGTGTCGTGACCACCCTTGAGGACGCTTTCGATCTTGAAATCCGGGTTCTCGATTACAGCGAGCACGCTTTGGGCACAGGACGAGAGGCACGCGCTGCGGCCTATCTTATGTGCCAATCGGGCGACCGGGTGATCTGGGGATGCGGCATCGACGAAGATATTGCGACAGCATCTGTCCGCGCGGTGCTGAGCGCGGCAAATTCGGCTGTGACACTCTAAGCAGTTCCCTCGAGCGAACGACGAGAGTAGTGTGAGCTAGCTGTCGCCTTTGCCACCCTTGATGGAACGCAGGGATGGCGGCGATGGTGTCACAGCCAATGCCTCTTCAACATTGTCGATTGCGTGCGAGATATATCCGCTGGCCATATTCATCTGCAAACGGCGAGCAATTTCCTGGCTCTTGCGCAGGTCATCACGCAGCTTTCGCAGATCGTCTTGCTGGCTCATGTTCCTAGACTTAGCGTCTCTTCTACCGATTTCAAAAACAAGTCTTAGCGCGCAAGGCTGATGCGCGCGGTTCGGCTTACGTCTATGAGAGCGATTAGGAGTGAAAACGCAAGATTTCGTACATATGATCCCCGGGATAAGTCGCAGCATTGGTCGTCCGCTTTCGAGCCGAGCCACAGAACCATCCAGCGCACATGATGCCTTGTTTTCCTACTTCCCATCAGGCCTCTAATCAGGCTTTATGCATCGCAGCCATGCCTTCTTTATCCATGATGTTTTTGGCGTATGGAGGGCATGCGGCTTTTTTACGCTAGGACCGTGTAACATGCGGTCCATGTCTCGATTAAGGTATTGAAAACAATACAACCGAGAATGCGCGAAGAATTGGGAGAGAAATCATCACACAAGGTGAGAATCAGACCGAAGAGATCCTTGAGCCCGGCCTGCCCATCATTGATCCGCATCACCATCTTTGGGATCTTCGCGCGATGTTGCCGATGTTCCCGGAGCCGCGGCATCGCTTTATCGAAACGCTGGTTCCGGCCGCGCACTACACGTTCGACCAATTCAACGCGGAGGTCGCGGGCAGCGGCCACAATATCGTTGGCACTGTCTTCATGGAATGCGGCGCGTTTTACAACGGCGCATATGGCGAGGCGAAAAAGGTCGTGGGCGAAGTTGAGTATGTGAACGGCGTCGCCGCGCAATCAGCAAGCGGACTGTATGGCAGCACGCGGCTTTGCGCAGGGATTGTTGGCCATGCAGACTTGATGGCAGGCGCGGCAGCAGGCGAAGTGCTCGATGCGCTTCAGGCTGCCTCACCGCGTTTCAAGGGAATTCGCCATGCCGGTGCATGGGATGCCGATCCCGAAGTGCTTGGCCCTCCCTTCGCTCACCCGCCCGAACGGTATCTCGACCCCGGATTTCGCGAAGGCTTTGCCGAACTCGGCAAACGCTCGATGAGCTTTGATGCCTGGATACTAGAGCCGCAACTGCCTGATGTTATTGATCTTGCGCGCGCATTTCCAGACACACCGATTTGCCTTGATCACTGCGGCACGCCGCTTGGCATGGCGAGCTATACCGGCAAGCTGGAAGAGCGGTTTGGCATTTGGCGCGACAATATCATCGAGCTTGGCAAGTGTGAGAATGTGATGGTCAAACTGGGCGGGCTAGCCATGCACAATTGCGCCCTGCCCGAACAAGGTCCCGCTGCCGGGTTAGGCTCAGAAGCGCTGGCCCCGCTTTGGAAGCCTTACATCGAAACTTGCATCGAAGCCTTCGGCACCGACCGGGCAATGTTTGAAAGCAATTACCCCGTTGATCGTTGGGGTGCTAGCTATCCTGTGCTGTGGAACACGTTCAAACGCATCACCGCGGCTGCGAGCGTTGATGAGAAGAAAGCGCTTTATGCCGGGAACGCAGCGCGCTTCTACCGCGTTGAAGAGCTGCTTTAGGATAAGGTTGCGTAGTTTCAAATTGCAACCTATCGCGCTCGGGAAGAATTAGGAGAGAAACCGCATGTCACTGCCCGCACCCTTTGATCGTCTTCGCCTGCCCTTGATTGGCTCACCGCTTTTCATCGTGTCCGGGCCTGAACTGGTGATCGCACAGTGCAAAGCAGGTATCATCGGCAGCTTCCCTGCGCTTAATGCAAGGCCTCAGACCCTGCTTGATGAATGGCTCCATCAGATCACCGAAGAACTGGCAAAGCACAATCGCGAAAACCCGGATAAGCCTGCGGCCCCCTTTGCCGTGAACCAGATCGTCCACAAGACCAATGACCGGGTCGAGGCGGACATGGCGACTTGTGAGAAATGGCAAGTGCCGATGATCATCACCTCGCTTGGCGCGCGCACCGAAATCTTTGATGCGATCCGCAATTGGGGCGGAGTCAGCATGCACGATGTGATCAACAACCGGTTTGCGAACAAAGCGATCGAAAAGGGTGCAGATGGTCTGATCCCGGTTGCAGCCGGTGCTGGCGGGCACGCAGGCGCACAATCGCCCTTCGCCTTGATGCAGGAAATTCGCGAATGGTTTGACGGCCTCGTTGCTCTGTCCGGTTCGATCGCAAACGGCAGATCGATCCTCGCTGCTCAGGCGCTTGGCGCTGATTTTGGCTATGCCGGAAGCGCCTTTATCGCGACCGAAGAAGCCAATGCCGATGCAGGCTACAAACAAGGCATCGTCGATGGTTCGGCAGAAGGCATTGTCTATTCAAACCTGTTCACAGGGGTGCACGGCAATTACCTGCGCTCATCGATCGAAAAAGCAGGTTTGGACCCTGACAATCTGCCGGAAAGCGACCCATCCAAGATGAATTTCGGATCAGGCGGCAACACCAAGGCGAAGGCATGGAAAGACATCTGGGGGTCGGGCCAAGGTGTTGGCGCGATCAAGGCCGTGACCAAGGTCGAAGACCTCGTTGCGCGCATGGAGCGCGAATATCATGAGGCCAAGGCAGAGATGGCGAACACAACAAATTACACGCCGTGGAACGCGTTGGCTGAAGCTGCTGAATAAGGGGCGAGAGGCGCCCGGGTCAGCCGCTTAGGTGGCGTCCCAAAGCGCCTCTGCCATGGCGTCCAGTTCGGAAAAGTCGAACCCGGTGCCAAGCGGGTCCTTGCGGTTCAGGATCAACCGGCGGCGTTCGCTCAGCAGGCGTTTGCGCAAGGCTGCCTGCAGCAAAGCAAGCCGCTCAAGCGCTTCGAGCAAAGCCGCCTCAGGGTCATTGGCTTGCCCGGCAGACCAGCTTTCCTCGATCCGCCCTACCCGCTCGATCACCATCTCATTATAGCGGCGATGCGGCCCTCGATGGAGCGGCATTCCAGTCTTTAATGTCGCATCATCGGTAGCCGGGAGAAGCAGGCCGTTGCGGCGGAAATCGTCAAACCCAACGCTGCCGCGACCGATTGTGTCGAACATTGAGCCAAAGCAGCGGCGGCCCAGCAATTGCCGTGGGAGCAAATGGTGCCGCTGAAGCCCAGGTTGATAGTCAGGTCTTGCGCGCTGATTGACCGAACGGAAGGGAATGGCAGCGCGTGAGCGCGTTCCTGCACCATGCCGCCTCATGGAGTGAATGTGCCTGCGATTGATGTGACCCCCAATCATCAACCGCTATTCTCGCCACACACGAATGAACTTGCCATTGCGCGATGTCCGCAGAACCAGCCGGGTGCCATCAGGCGCAACGATCCTCTCGCTGCCTTCGACCCCGCCAACGATCACCAACTGATTGACAAGCCGCACGCCCATGCGGGTGGCGGCAACCTTGTCTGCCGAAAGCGGCGGTTCAATCCTCAGCTCCTGATCGAGCCAGAAGTCGAGACCAACGCTTTGCAGCGCACCGTCGAGCGTCTGCTTGAACGCGGTAAGCCCGAGCGCAGGAAATGGGCCGCCATCCAACCAGGCGGTTGCTACCGATTCAAAATAGCGCGTGCCGATTGCGCTCATTGCTGGCGGCCAGATGACCGCTTCAATCTCTTCGAAATGCTGCACCAGATCGCGCGCGAGAGCGACCAGCCCCTTGGCAACAGGCATAGTTCGCTCACCACCAGTCAAGTGATGTCCAGGCGTAAGATGCAGCGCTTCGAACCGGGGCGCACTCGGCAGTTCTGGCAGGTCAAACACGTGTTCGGTCTCGGGAAAGCGGAGACTTGTCCCGGGCGCCAGTCCGGTGAGATCAAACGCCAGCCCCTCACGCAGCAACTCAACCCAGTTGGTATCATCTTCACCGCGATCCGGGTGGACAGGCTCCGGTACGGATTCACCTTCTGCCGCGACCAACTTAAGGACATTGGAACCGGAAGGATCGTGACTGAGAGAAACGGAACGCTGGCTCGAAACAAAGGATTTCACGGAGCCGTGATCGGGCCGTTTGCCAGGCGCAAACAGCAGGTACAATCCACGGGTCATAGGATCGAAATCCTCGACGATTGCCCCTAATCCCTTTTCTGGCTTGCCCCCCGACAAGCTTTCTCACCTCAACCCGGCACGTTGCGACGGATTGCCAATCGATTGTTTATCGTAACCGTCCGCTTCGTGCGTCCCAGTCACCATGGTAAGTCTTATACTGACACAATAGCTTAAAAAACTCCCAAGGTGATCCCCTCAGCTAGCCCAATTCCCAGCTCACGGCAATCATCCAAGTCTCTCTGGGAAACTGATTTCTCTGCAAGAATCTGTTCCGGGGTTTGTGCTGCAAAATTGACGATCTTGGGTTCTGCGACACGCTTCAATCGCCAGCCTGTCGCAATCCTGTCCAATTGCCTCTGGGCTCCTTCGCCATCAGAACCAGCAGCTATGATTGATGCGTATGGACGCCCCTCAATCCTGCCCAAGACACCGTAATAGCACGCATCGAACATCTCCTTCATCGCACCGCTAAGAGCTGCAAGATTCTCAGGGCAAACAAACAGATAACCAGCAGCAGACAGGAGGTCTTCGACACTGACTTCGTCTGCGCGCTTGAGCACGGCCGCATCATGCACCGCTGCGGCACGCGCCATCTGCTCGCTTGCACCTGTTCTGCTGTGCCAGACGATCAGAAGGATCTGTTCGCTACTCATCTTGCTTGCTTCGCCAAACCGCCTGTAGATTGTCAACGGCAGCACCCTGTCACCTATCAACCGCTTGGGCTAGTGTGAACAGACAATGGCGACGCGCAGCTTTTCAAATGTCCTTGGTGTCTCAAGCTCACTTGGAGGGCGTGCCTGGCATTGGCGAGGTGGAAACATGGATCTTGGGACAGGCGCATCGGACCTGTCGAGAGGCCTCGATAGTAACATCCTTTCGCAATTGCTGATGACGCGCGGTGTTGCTGCTGATGAAGTGGCAAAGCATGCAAAACCCACCATGCGCGAATTTCTGCCCGACCCGTCAGAGTTCCGCGACATGGATCGCGCCGCCGAACGCTTGGCGAACGCAGTGGTCAGCGGCGAACAGGTAACGATTTACGGCGACTATGACGTCGATGGTGCCACAAGCGCTGCGCTCCTCGTCGATCTGCTGAGATCGCTAGGGGTTGAGGCGGGCTACTACATTCCTGATCGCTTGCTTGAGGGCTATGGCCCAAGCGGAGAAGCTCTCGTCAAACTGTCGAAGGATGGTGCGAGCCTGATTGTTACGGTCGATTGCGGCGCCATGGCTCACGAAGCGCTGACAATGGCACGCGATGCGGGTGTCGATGTTATCGTCGTTGATCACCACAAATGCTCGCATGAGCTGCCTCCTACGGCGGCGCTGGTGAACCCGAACCGGCTTGATGAAAACGACCTCGCTGCCAGCCACGGCCACCTTGCAGCTGTTGGTGTTGCATTCCTGCTTGCCATCGCGCTGGTGCGGAATTTGCGTTCACAAGGCTTCTTCGAAACGCGGCGCGAACCTGACCTGATGAGCCTTCTTGACCTTGTTGCGCTTGGCACCGTTGCCGATGTCGCTGCGCTTCACGGACTTAACCGGGCATTTGTCTCACAGGGTCTGAAAGTGCTCGCAAAGCGCGAAAGAACCGGAATGGCCGCGTTGATTGACGCCAGCAGGCTGAAGCGCGCGCCTATTGCCTCTGACCTTGGATTTGCGCTTGGCCCCAGGATCAATGCCGGCGGGCGGATCGGCGAATCCACCTTGGGTGTGCGTTTGCTGACAACGCACGATCCTGATGAAGCGCGCGAGATCGCTGAGCAACTGTCCAAACTGAACGAGGAACGCCGCGCCATCGAAGCCGAGGTTCAGGATGCAGCCGAAGCCCAGATCGAGGGCCAGCACAATATGGCGGTGCATGTGCTTGCTGCCAATGGTTGGCATCCAGGGGTGATCGGGATCGTCGCCGGACGAATCAAGGAAAAGACCGGCAAGCCATCGATTGTGATTGCGCTCGACGATGCAGACAAGACGGGCAAGGGTTCGGGGCGGTCGATCAGCGGCGTTGATCTGGGAGCTGCGATCATTGCAGCGCGCGAAGCAGACTTGCTCGTCGCTGGGGGCGGACACGCGATGGCAGCCGGGCTGACGATAGCGCAGGCAAATCTCGCGGCCTTTACCGAATTCCTGGACGAACGCCTCGCCCGCGACGTGGAACGTGCCCGCACCTCGCAGGTCATGCAACTCGATCTCAGCCTAGCGCCTGGTGGACTGACGCCGGATCTTGTCACCACGCTTGAGGCAGCAGGCCCCTATGGAGTGGGTTGGCCAGCACCGCGCGTTGCAGTCGGCCCGGTGCGTATCGTGAAAGCCGATATCGTAGGCAAGGATCACCTGCGTGTGATAGCAGGCGGTGCAGACGGAAAGTCATTCAAGGCTATCGCCTTTCGAGCCGCAGAGACCGAAATGGCGCAGACGCTGCTTCTTCGCAGCAAAGGCCGTCAATTTCACCTCGCAGGCCGCGTAAAGATCGATGATTGGGGGCCTCGCCCAGCGGCGGAACTGCATCTTGAAGACGCTGCATTCGCTGAGTGAGAATTGAGATAATTTCGCTCATGCGCAATTTTTCTTCAAACCGACACATACAGGGCTTGACCCATCTGCCCCACCCCACTAGATGCGCGCTCTCGCAACGAGCGTGGCCCGTTCGTCTAGCGGTTAGGACGCGGCCCTTTCACGGCTGAAACACGGGTTCGATTCCCGTACGGGTCACCACCTCAATGCATGCGCTCACACTCCCAAAGAACCAACGCATCAGGCGCAAAGCTCACTACGGGGTTTCGCGTTTGACTGGCTCGCTGTAGAGCGCTGGGCCATGGGTTCGAAGCAGACCTTCCCGATTGCAGGTATCGTGCTCGCACTGGTGGCATTTGCTGCCATGCTTCTGCTGGACCTTGATCCGGCGATAGCGCTTGCTGTGGTGACAGTTTGGATCGGTTCGTTGATGCTTGCAGCGGGCCGTCCGCCCGAACGTGCACCTGTCGTCGTCGAAGTCCCTTTCAGCCGCGATTCGATGCGCAAACTAATCGAGAATTCATCGGTTCCGCTGCTTGTTACCGAACGCAATACAATCGCGATCGCCAACCGCGCCGCCCGCAGGATGATGGGACAGCACGTAATTGGACAGGATGCCCGCGTCGCCTTTCGCCAACCAGAGGCGATCTCACTGTTGAGCGACAGCCGCAACGGGCAAGCGATTGTCCGCGGTCTGGTGCGCAGGCAGGACATCTGGATGGTCAATCGCCAGTCGATTGACGAAGAGCTGGCGGTGATCGAACTGATCAACCAGACGGCAGAGGCTGATATCAGCCGTGCGCACACCGATTTCGTCGCAAATGCCAGCCACGAGCTACGCACACCGCTTGCTGCGATCCTTGGTTATGTCGAAACCTTGCGCGAAAGCGGTGACAGCCTTGATTCACCCACATCGCAAAAATTCCTTGGCACGATCGAGCGCGAAGGACAGCGCCTACAAAGCCTGATCAGCGATTTGATGAGCCTATCGCGCGTAGAGGCTGAAAAGCATGATCTGCCTGAACAACGTCTCTCGCTCAAAGATCTGACTGAACGGGCTGCACACGATGCCGCCGGTTCGCAGCGTCTTGAAAGGCTGAGCCTTGAATTGCTCGACGATCCTTGTGTGCAAGGCGATCTCCAGCAGCTTGAACAGGTCGTGCGCAACCTCGTTGACAACGCGCTCAAATACGGGGCGCCCGAAACACCTGTCACCGTTCGTCTGGATATGGCGCAGGACGGTATGGCACGGGTTTCCGTGATCGATGAAGGGGATGGGATCGCACCAGAACAATTGCCTCACCTCACCCGGCGCTTTTACCGGACTGACCCAGGACGCAGCCGGGCATCAGGGGGCACCGGACTCGGACTTGCCATCGTCAAACACATCGTGGAGCGCCACCGCGGGCGGCTCAACATCGATAGCGACCTTGGCAAGGGTACGCGGGTCGTTGTCCGTTTGCCGGTCGTAGAAAGCGTTTCTCCCGCCGATTTCGAGGGGGAAGAAGAACACCAATCGCTCGGCGAGAACAACGACGCTACTCCTAAGAGCGAGGCGTTGTCTTAGTGGTGTCTTATTCTTTCGACATTCGCGTATCAGTGCGTTCTGCATGGATTCGGTTGAGCGCGTTTCACACAAGCAAATCGCGGCTTGCCTGACCGCGTCAGCAGACTTCAGGGGAACCAGGTCTAATCCATGTCGCCAATTACTCTTATCCTGATAGCCATAGGGCTTGGCCTTGCAGGTTGGCTTGCAGGCCGCGCCAAGGCGTGGAGTTTCCAGAAAGCCGATCCTGACACGCGCCCGCTTGCCCGGCCGACTTATCATGCCTGGTATGTCGCGCTCTGGATCGTTCTTCCGGTGCTGGCATTTGTGGCTGTCTGGTCGCAGCTTGCAAGTTACCTCGTCACACAGTCGGTTATCGTATCACCTGCCGGCCAGAGCCTTCCAAGCTTTGGCTTTGAGCGGGAAGCTTGGTTGGCAGAGGCCCGTGCGGTCGCGTTGGGATACGCGCCCGGCGTCTTCAACGATGGTGCACAGGCGCTGGTAGAACCGTTTCGCGAAGCGATCTCCCGCTACACGATGATCGGCTATGCCATGACTTTGGTCATCGCCTTTGCGGGCGGTGCATTTGCCTTCATGCGGGTGCGTCCCGACTTCCGCGCTCGCACCAGGGTTGAGCGGACCGTGATGGGCATCCTGCTTGCCGCTTCGCTCGTTGCGATCCTCACGACATTCGGAATTGTCGCGAGCCTTGTGTTTGAGACCATTCGCTTCTTCGGCATGGTCTTTCCGATTGATTTCCTGTTTGGGACCTTCTGGGGCCCTGACCCGATGAGCAATCCCGACAATCCGGACGGTTCGCGCTTTGGCGCAATCCCGCTGTTTTGGGGCACGATCTTTATCGGCGCGATCATTGCGATGATCGTTGCGATCCCGCTTGGCTTGATGAGCGCGATTTATCTGACGCAGTATGCAGACCCACGGCTACGCGCATGGGTCAAGCCCGCGCTTGAGATACTCGCCGGTATCCCGACCGTGGTTTACGGCTATTTTGCAGCTCTTACTGTCGCGCCTGCTGTGCGCGACATCGCGGTCTCTATTGGGATTAGCGGCGCTTCGAGTGAAAGCGCGCTTGCCGCAGGCGTCGTTATGGGGGTGATGATCATTCCATTCGTCTCTTCCATGGCTGACGATTCCATGGCTGCTGTTCCTGGTGCCATGCGCGATGGCAGCCTCGCAATGGGGGCAACGCAATCCGAAACAATCAAGCGTGTGCTTTTCCCCGCAGCCCTGCCCGGCATCGTTGCCGGGATCATGCTGGCGGTAAGCCGGGCAATCGGTGAAACCATGATCGTCGTCATGGCAGCGGGTGCTTCATCCAATCTGACTGCCAACCCGCTGGAGACGATGACAACGGTCACTTATCAGATCGTCGCCATGCTCACTGGCGAAGGCAGTTTCGATCATCCTGCGACGCTAAGCGCCTTTGCGCTTGGTTTTGTCCTTTTCCTCGTCACGCTGGTGCTCAACATCATCGCACTTCGCGTCGTCAAACGCTTCCGTGAGGCCTATGAATAATCCCGCAGAAGAAATGGTCGGCGGTCCAACCCGCACAGAGGCCTTCGCCAAACGGCTTGAGAAGCGCTATCGCGCCGAACGCCGCTTTCGTGCGCTGGGAATGGGAGCGATCATTTTCTCGGTCGCTGTGCTGGTCTTCCTGCTTGGCAATATGCTGGCAAACGGGATTGGCGGCTTTCAGCGTGCTGAGCTTGCGGTGGAGATCAATCTTCCAGAAAGCGGCGTAACCGGTGACGAAGTATCGCTGACAGCGCCGAGCGCAATCCAGGTTCTCGAAATGCAGGGCTTGTCCGAGATTGTGCACTTCTATGCCGAAGAATCGCTTGGCGAAGCAGGCGCAGAACAGGTCAGCCGGGATGCATGGCGCGATGTTGCTGCCGCACTTCAGGCTGATCCGTCGCTGATCAATCGCACTGAAACCTTCCAGCTTGCCGCCTCCTCGGACCTTGCTGCAGGGCTTGCCGGTGAAGGTTCACCTGAAATGCAGACGCTCGCTCAGCAACTTGCAAGCGAAGGCAAACTTGCGGAAAACTGGGACTGGGGCTTCCTCGTTAGGTCCGATGCCACCAGCCCGCAGCAGGTAGGCATCTGGGGCGCGCTCAAAGGATCGATCCTGACAATGATCGTGACTTTCCTGTTGGCGTTCCCAATTGGAGTTCTCGCAGCGCTCTATCTTGAGGAGTACGCGCCCAAGAACAGGTGGACTGACCTAATCGAGGTTTCGATCAACAACCTTGCAGCGGTTCCATCGATCATTTTCGGTCTGCTTGGCCTTGCGGTGTTCTTGACGCTCTTCCCAAATCTGCGGTCCGCCCCTGTCATTGGCGGCATGACGCTGGCGCTGATGACGATGCCGGTGATCGTGATTTCTGGCCGCAATGCGATCAAGTCTGTGCCGCCCTCGATCCGGGATGGCGCATTGGCTGTGGGCGCATCACCAGTTCAGGTGGTTTTCCACCACGTCCTGCCGCTTGCCATGCCGGGCATGCTGACGGGCACGATTATCGGCATGGCCCGGGCGCTGGGTGAAACTGCGCCACTACTGCTGATCGGGATGCGCGCCTTCGTCGCGACCCCGCCTGACGGCTTCACCGCACCCGCAACCGTGCTGCCGATGCAAATCTTCCTTTGGTCAGATGAAATCGACCGCGGATTTGTCGAGCGCACCAGCGCTGCAATCATTATCCTTTTGCTGTTCCTCTTGCTGATGAACGGCCTCGCCATTTACCTGCGCAACAAGTTCGAGAAGACCTGGTGACAGTCATCCACGAAAGCATCCAAGACGACAAAGCCGCCAAGATGAAGGCGCGCGATGTCTGTGTCTATTACGGTGAGAAGAAGGCGATCGATCATGTTTCGATCGACATCTCACCCGATTACGTGACCGCATTTATCGGTCCGTCCGGCTGCGGCAAGTCGACCTTCTTGCGGTGCTTCAACCGCATGAACGACACCATCCCGGCAGCGCGCGTCGATGGTTTGATCGAGCTTGAGGGCGAGGACATCCACGGCGATGCGATGGACGTTGTCCAACTGCGCGCCCGTGTGGGCATGGTGTTCCAGAAGCCGAACCCCTTCCCGAAATCGATTTACGAAAACATTGCTTACGGTCCGCGCATCCACGGCCTTGGCGAAAAGAAGGCGGATCTCGACGTTATCGTTGAGAAGTCGCTCACCCGTGCAGGACTGTGGGACGAGGTGAAGGATCGCCTAGAAGATTCAGGCACGGCCCTGTCCGGCGGTCAGCAGCAGCGCCTTTGTATCGCACGCGCCATCGCGGTTGATCCCGAAGTGATCCTGATGGACGAACCGGCTTCCGCACTCGATCCGATTGCCACTGCAAAGATCGAGGAGTTGATCGATGAGCTATCAGGCCGTTATGCTATCGTCATCGTGACGCACTCGATGCAACAAGCCGCGCGCGTTTCGCAGCGCACTGCCTTTTTCCACCTTGGGAAGATGGTTGAATACGGCCCCACGTCCGACATCTTCACCAACCCAATCGAAGAACGCACCAAGGACTACATCACCGGACGTTACGGTTGATGGCTGATCACACGGTCAAGGCGTTTGATGAAGACATCACCCGGCTTCGCGGCCTGATCGCGGAGATGGGCGGCCTTGCCGAAGTCGCAATCCAGGAAGCGCTCGACGCGATGGTTCGCGGCGATGAGGAGCTTGGTGACCGCGTGGTTGCACGCGACAAGAAGATCGACGCTCTCGAAACCGAAGTCGACAAGCTTGCCGTTCGTATCATCGCTCTGCGGGCACCGATGGCAGACGATCTGCGCGAAGTGATTGCCGCGCTCAAGATAGCAGGCGTGGTTGAACGGATTGGCGATTATTCAAAGAATATTGCCAAGCGCGTCGGAATGATCGAAGGCCGCGACCGGTTTGAACCGCTCACCCTGCTCCCGGCCATGGGCGAACTCGCAGGCGAGATGGTGCACGACGTCCTCACGGCTTACGCTGCCCGCGATCCGAGCCTCGCCCGCGAAGTGATCAGCACTGACGCCAAGGTCGATGCGTTCTACAACAGCATTTTCCGCAATCTGGTGAGCCACATGGTGGAAAATCCTGCGACCATTTCGAGTGCTGCACAGCTGCTCTTTGTCGCTCGAAACCTGGAGCGGATCGGCGATCACGCGACCAACGTGGCCGAGATGGTGCACTTTGCGGCCACCGGCTCCTACCCGCCCGAGGAAGACCGCTAAGCTGAGTCCGGCCGCGCAGCCGCATTGTGGAAAAGTTGACGCGACGAGTTTCATCAAACTGTAGTCAAAATGAAACATGCCCTGTTTGACCAGCCTCTCTGGTCGCCTGGCACATCATTGGAGGCATGTGATGTCTGCTGCTAAACTGCTCCTGGTTGAAGATGATCCGGCGCTGTCGGAATTGCTTGAGTATCGTTTCCAGAACGAAGGTTACAATGTTCGCTGCACCAGCGATGGCGATGAGGCCATGGTGCTTGCGAGCGAAGATGTGCCCGATCTCATCATCCTGGACTGGATGATTGAGGGGACCAGCGGCATCGAAGTGTGTCGCCGCCTGCGCCGCGACAAGGAAACCGCGCATGTTCCGATCATCATGCTCACCGCGCGTGAAGCTGAAGATGACCGGGTTCGCGGACTTGAAACCGGCGCGGATGATTATCTAACAAAGCCGTTCAGCCCGCGCGAATTGCTCGCCCGCGTGGCTGCCGTGATGCGCCGGATCCGCCCCGCGCTTGCTGGGGAGACGATCGAGGTTGGCGATATCAAGCTGGATCCGGTCGCTCACAAGGTTCAGCGCCGCGGCCGGGCCTTGCAGCTTGGTCCGACTGAATATCGGCTGCTCAAGTTCTTCATGGAAAGCCCGGGACGGGTCTTCAGCCGCGGGCAATTGCTCGATGGTGTTTGGGGCACCGGGTCTGATATCGAGCTGCGCACTGTTGACGTGCATATCCGCCGTCTGCGCAAGGCGATTGGCCTTGAAGGGGCAAAGGATCCGATCCGCACTGTCCGTTCAGCAGGATACGCTCTCGAAGCAGCCTGACACTGGTCCCGCTTTGCTAGTGAAAATCGCGCGATTTCGGGATGATCCGGTGATTGCGCGGATGGCCCCGCGTCGGCGGCAATTCGTCGATAATATCTCGTGGCCTTGCGCCGCGCTTCCTCTGGCGTCGTTCCTCGGCAGTGAGACTGGTGAGGTTGCGGCCCTGGGGAAGCGGCGAGCTGACATGATCCGCCCGCGCAACTGGCGCATTCAGCATATCGTCTGACAAGGCGTAGAGCTGGTCTGTTGCGTCGGTCATGTGGTGAGCGATGACATGGATCACTTCGTCATCATATTCGACGCGCCCCCTCACCTCCATCAGCCGCGAACCCATCACCACCTTGCGCTGTTTTTCCTTAAGGTCCGGCCATACGACGAGATTGATCACCCCGGTTTCATCCTCAAGCGTGATAAAGCACACCCCCTTCGCGCTTCCTGGCCGCTGGCGGATCAGAACCACGCCTGACACCTGAACCATAGCCCGATATTTGCGAGTCCTCAGATCGCAGGCGCGCACAAAGCCGCGCTCTGCAAGGCGGGGCCGCAGGAACGACATCGGGTGCGCCTTCAGGCTGAGCCGCGTGGTCTGGTAATCGGCAACCACTTCCTCTGACAGCGGCATAGCGGGAAGCTGGGTCTTGGCTCGCTCTGCGCCTTCATCGCGTTCCTGGGCTGCGCGAAACAGCGGGAGATCAGGCCCTGCAATCAGGCTGCGTGCGTCCCACAGGGCCTGCCTGCGCGACAGGCCAAGCGAATGGAAAGCATCCGCGCTTGCAAGCCGTTCTATGTGAGCAGGCGACAATCCGCCGCGTTCACGCAGCTCGGCAACATCGCGGTAATCGCCGCCTTCCTCGCGCGCGGCGATAAGGTGGGCTGCGATATGTTCAGGCAGGCCATCAATCTGGCGCAGGCCAAGACGCATGGCGATATGACGGTCGAACCGTCCGCTTGTGGTGTTCGCATCCTGCCCGATCTCTTCGAGCGTGCAGTCCCACTCACTCCGGTTCACATCTGGCGGCAACACTTCGACACCATGCTCGCGGCAATCGCGCACGATCTGCGCAGGCGCGTAAAAACCCATAGGCTGCGAATTGAGAAGCGCAGCCGCGAAAGCTGCCGGAAAATGGCATTTGAGCCAGCTCGACACATAGACGAGATGTGCAAAGGATGCTGCATGGCTTTCAGGAAAGCCATACTCGCCAAAGCCCTTGATCTGGTTGAAGCAACGCTGCGCGAAGTCTTCGTCATAACCGCGTTCGACCATCTTCCCGACCATCAGATCTTCCAGCTCATGAACCATGCCGCGCGAACGGAAGGTTGCCATTGCTTTCCTGAGCCGGTTTGCCTCGAGCGAGGTGAACTTGGCCGCATCAAGCGCTATCTTCATCGCCTGCTCCTGGAAGATCGGAACGCCAAGCGTCCGCTCCAGGATACTGGAAAGCTCATCAGGCGGTCCGTGCTGCGGTGATGGTGCGGGTATCTGCACCGGCTCAGCGCCGCGGCGCCGTTTGAGATAAGGGTGCACCATGTCACCCTGGATCGGCCCTGGACGGACAATCGCAACCTGGATCACAAGGTCATAGAACTCGCGCGGGCGCAGCCGCGGCAGCATGTTCATCTGCGCCCGGCTTTCGACCTGAAACACCCCGAGCGAATCCCCCTTGCGCAGCATTGCATAGGTTTCCGGATCTTCGCGCGGGACACTGGCGAGTGTGAGCGCACGGCCATGATGCGCCTCCAGCAGATCAAGGCACTTCTTGATACAGGTGAGCATTCCAAGGGCGAGCACATCAACCTTGAGGATGCCAAGCGCCTCAATATCGTCCTTGTCCCACTCGATAAAACTGCGGTCCGGCATCGCGCCATTGCCAATAGGCACTGTCTCGGTCAGCGGCCCCTGGGTCAGGATAAAGCCGCCAACATGCTGGCTGAGATGGCGCGGCATACCGATCATCTGTTCAGTCAGCTTGAGCACCCGCCTGAGATGCGGATCGCCAAGATCCATGCCGATCTCCTCGACATGCGCTTCGCCAATCGAACGTCCCATGCCGCCCCATACGGTCCGCGCAAGCGAGCTGGTAATGTCTTCGGAAAGCCCCATAGCCTTGCCGACCTCGCGGATCGCCATGCGCGGGCGATAGTGGATGACAGTGGCAGTCAGGCCAGCCCGGTGACGGCCATATTTCGCGTAAATGTACTGGATCACCTCCTCGCGCCGTTCATGCTCGAAATCGACATCGATATCGGGCGGCTCCTTGCGCTCTTCGGAGATGAAACGGTCGAATAAAAGCTGATGCTTGGCCGGATCGACACTGGTTATCTCAAGGCAATAGCAAACGGCCGAATTCGCAGCAGAGCCCCTCCCCTGACACAGGATTGGCGGGTCAACGCTGCGGGCAAAATCAACGATATCCTTGATAGTGAGGAAGTAGCGCGCAAGGTCGAGCTTCGCGATCAGCCCCAGCTCACGCTCCAGCGTTTCGGTCACGCTGTCCGGGACCCCTTCGGGATAGCGCTGCTGTGCCCCGGCCCAGGTCGAAACCTCCAGATATTCCTGCGGAGACATGCCATCGGGGTAGATTTCCTCAGGGTATTCATAGCGCAGTTCATCAAGGCTGAAGCTGCAATTGTCAGCCACCTCACGGGCAGCCTCAATCGCATGCGGCCAGCGTTCGAACAGGCGCTGCATCTCTTGCGGTGACTTGAGGTGACGTTCGGCATTGGCATGAAGCAGGCGCCCCGCTTCAGCGACCGTGGTCTTGTTCGCAATCGCTGTCATCACGTCCTGCAAAGGACGTCGGTCGGGCGCGTGATAGTGAACGTCATTGGTCGCAAGCAGGCAGAGCCCATGGTCACGGGCAAGCCTGTCCAACCGATCAATCCGCGCCTTGTCAGCACCGCGATAGAGATAGCTTGCAGCAACATGACGCAAGCTTGGCAGCAGGCGTGTCAGATGCGGGAAAACCTCAGGAAAGGCAGCGCTGATTTCAGCATATTCTCCCTCTGATCGCGATGATTGCGCACCTGGAAACGGCACCACATTGCTAGGCGTCTTGAAAGTGAACTGCGCGTCGAGGTCTTCTGGAGGCAGCACGATCAACTGCACATCTTGCGCGTGATCGGCCAGCATTGGCAAATCGATTTCGCACACCCCTTTCTCCTGCCACTCTCCTGAAAGGGTCTGCATCCGCCCTGCACTGATGAGCTGCGAAAGCCGTCCGTACGCTGCGCGGTTTGTGGGATAGGCGAGGAATGCAAGCCCTTCGACCGTTTCGATCCGGCAACCGATCACCGGGCGCAGTTTCAGCGTCGTTGCCTCGCTGTGTATCCTCACAACCCCTGCAAGGCTGTTCGCATCAGCTATCCCGATCGCATCATAGCCAAGCGTGCGGGCTGTCATCGCGAGATCAACTGCATCCGAAGCCCCGCGCAGAAAGCTGAAACAACTTACGAGACCAAGCTCGACAAAAGCCGCGCGCCCGGGCGTTTCTATCAGGTCCGGATCAAGCTTGAGCGTGCGTTTGTCAGGGGTAAGCGGAGCGTCAGGCACAACACACACCACCTCCCGGAAAACTGGCCGGGATTTCAAACAGTAGCAGAGCGTATTTCAAGCTGTTCGACACTCGAATGTTCTTTATATGTTCTAGTCACTTTATTCCAGTGCAAATGATGCAAGAAAGTGGGAACCCAGATGAAACTGAGACGTATTATCGATACGGCCTAACCCGTATGGTGAGACGTTCGGAATCTGATACTGAAAACCAACGGCATAGCGTCGTGTGTTTTGGACAGGGAGCTCCAGGCCCCCAAGGGAGTTTTAGATGAAAAATTTCGTGACTGTTCCGGTACTTGGCGTCAGCGCACTCGCTCTGGCAGCATGTGGCGGCGATGAGACTGCATCGGCTGATGCCGCAACCGCCAATCCGATCACAGCAGAAGAAGTTGAAGCAGCGCAAACCGCTTGGGGCGAAGGCATTGTCGCCATCGGCCAGGTCTTCACTGACGAAGGTGATTTCAGCGCGCGTGCCTCTGAGCACATCGCCACCCACTACGCTTATGGCGATGACGCAACCATCCTCTTCAAGCCGACCCTGGCTGCCGAAGATCAGTTCCGTGAAACCACTGAAGAAGCGCTGAGCTACTTTGTTGGCACCGAAGGCACCGAAGACGGCGGTTTTGCGATCGCTCCGTACACTGCGGTCCGTTGGGAAAACAACGGCACCGTGATCTCGGAAAGCGGTGACATGGCTGTGGCCATGGGCAACTACTTCTTCACCAACACCGAAGGAAGCGAAACCAAGGTTGAGTATTCTTTCGCCTATGAAAAGGACGAGGACGGCGCCCTGAAGATCGTTCTTCACCACAGCTCGCTGCCCTATAACCCGAGCTAACTTTTCAGCTTATCTGATGAAGGGGTCGGGGCGCGCAGCTCCGGCCCTTTTTTGTTGGACTTTTGAAAGCCGCCTAAAGCGTGCGACGGAGGTCTTTTTCGACCGCGAGGTCAGGGACCTGTGCTGCACAAAGGTGATCGAGCACCGCCGGGTGCATCTCGCCTTCGAAAGACACGCCGGCATATCGGCCCTCAACCCAGGCAATCTTGCCAACGGGGGCATGCAGGTCTGCCACTTTCATGGTGACGCGATCACCGACATTGGCGAAGCCGGGTGTTCCGCGGATCTTGCAGCCGCCTTCAGAGATATCGATCATGTCTACATTGATCGCACGCGATTCCACGCGGCTCTTCACCATCAGGCGAAGCGGCCGTCGCTTTGAATTGCGAGGAGTGGTGTGCATGTTCATGGTCTCAACCTCCCACAATTGCGTAAAAGAAGGCTAAGTTTGCAGGTAAGGTTAGCTTAGGAAACTTACAGCGCGCCTAGGCTGACAGGCCCTGTAGAAACCAGTCAGGCACCCCTCCCCGCCCATCATCAACAAGGCCATGGCGGTATATCCAGAAGCGCGAGCCGGCTTCATCCTCGACCCGGTAATAGTCACGCAATCGCACGGTTGAACGCGCCCGCCACCATTCAGGAGCAATCCGTTCAGGCCCCTCCACACGCACCACTTCGTGCACCTGTCCGCGCCAGCGAAAGCGCTGAGGATAGCCGTCAGGCGATGCATAAAGCACGGCAATGCGTTCAGGCTTGTCCAACAATTTCAGAGGCCTCTCACGAACCAACGCCTCTTGTGCCACAGGCGCAGCCTCAAGTGGTGAACGCCAGCTTTGCGCACGTTCGGGAAGGTGACTGGGATATGGCACAGGGCGCTGCACAGCTTGTGCGCCAAGCCGCACGCTCAACCTGTCGATACAGGCGGAAAGCGATGTACCATGGCGCTGTGCAGCGGCTTCGACGTCCCCTTGCGCGGGTGCCAATGGTTCTGCCCAGCTGGCGCGCAGCCGCACGGTTTCGATCCCGAAGCCTGCGTCAATTTTTTCGAGCCTTTCTTCAAAAAGACGGACCATGTGCGCCGAATCGCGCGTTGCAGCGGCCAGTTCGAGCCGTCGCACGATCACTTCGCCGTCGATTCGCCACAGCCCCAGTTCGAGTCGGCGCGCGCCCTCCCCCCGCCCTTCGAGTACGCGGACCATATCCTCGGCAAGATCGGCAAGCACACGGTCAAGCAGCGATCGGTGGCGCAAGGGCTCCATCAAGCGGCGCTGAACCAGCGGAGCATGATGAGGAATGACCGGCAAAAGCGGTTCAGGCACACGGCCAAGCAGCTGGTCAAGCCGGATCAGCGGATTGGCGCTGGGCGATTTGCGATTGCGAAACCGGCGATGCAATGCATCACGAGCCGCCTCTTCGCTGCGGCTTGCCGCCCCTTTGGTGATATCGGAAAGATTGCCAAGCCGTTTGAGACCAAGGCGGCGCAGCACGATCAGCACATCATCATCAAGACGTAAGGCGGCAACAGGCAGGTCGGCTAACGCGCGGATCATATTGTCGTCAGGGCCAAGGATCGCCTGCGCAGGGCCATAATGCGCAAGCGCCCATGCAGCCCCGGCGGTTGGTGCAACGCTCGCCCGGACAGCAAAGCCGCGCTGGGCAAAGGCTTGCTCAACATCAGCAAGAAGCCGCTCCTCTCCGCCAAACAGATGCGCTGCGGCTGTCACATCCACTAACAGCCCATCAGGCGGGTCCAGCGCGCTCCACGGGCCCCAACGCTGCGCCCACAGTGAGAGCTTTTCCAGGCAGGCAAGATCACCCGCAGGATCAGACGGCGCGGTCTGTATCTGCGGGCACACAGTGCGCGCATCGGCCAGCATCATTCCTGCGCGTGCGCCTGCTGCATGCCCGGCAGGGTTCACCGCATGAATGCGCGGTCCATGAGCGGTCTCTGTGATGAGAACCGTAGGCCGGTCGGCTATGCTCTCGTAAGAGCCGTCGCCCTTTGGATCAGGCGCGAGCGACAGCCGCCAGCGATCGACCGACAGTCGGGCGCACCAGATGGCGAGGATGCGGCGCGGCGGCTGTGAACGAGACAGGATCGACAGGGGTGGTTCGCGCGCTGCGGCGCGTGGAGAGCTGTCCTTTGTCATGGGTGAGTGTCCAATGTCCGGGGGCGTGGTTACGAGCGCGGAACAGCTCTGCCTGCCATGCAGGCGCGCCCGGGGCATCAGCATTCCAGCGCGGCTGTGTGGAAGGCGCAGGCGTAACCCGCCAGCGCATCCGTGCCGAGGACAGATCCGCCTGAGCGTTGAGCCGCACGAGCCACAGCGCAACCTCGTGCTTTTCTGCGGCAAGACTAAGCCGGCGCGAGGCTGTGAAGTCGAGAGCGCGCGGATTGCCCGCAATCTCTCCTATCACACAGGCGAGATCACGGCATTTGAGCCCTTCTTCAAGCGCGAACAGCGCATCTTCGGGCTTTGCGGCTTCGACATGGATCACCCGCTCACGCAGGTCAGGCGGCAGGCCCTGCACATAGGGCCGCCCGCCGAGCGCTATCGCCCGCGCGTCCTGAACCCACAAAACCTGACGTCGATCATCGATCTCAGCGAGCGGATCATCGCCCTTCCCCGCAACAGCCAGCGCATCGCGTGCAAGGGCCAGCGCCAAGCCAGCCCCGCTTGCATCGCTCGCACTGGCGAAGATCTCGCTATGCAAGGGTTGATCCGTCAGCCCCGGTTGCCAGCGCCCCTCGCGCCGTTTGGAGATCGCCGCGATTTCTTCTGCTGACAGAGTGTGAGCAGACAGGCGGGCAGCAGCACTGCCCACCGTGGTGGGTACCCTGGAGTGAGAGGGCACGGGAAGATCACGCAGCGCACGCCCGCTGGAGGGAAGAAAAGGATACGTCATAGGAACACTCAATACGACTCACACGCAGCCGCATGAGTCGTTTGTTCTTATTATGTTCCATATTTGAAGAGCGATTGCAATCCCGCATGGACCGCAATCGCTCGCGTGAAATTATCCGACCAGACCGAAGTACAAGATCACAGCCAGAACGATCGGGCAGACATACCGCACAAGAGCGCGCCAGGTCTGATGCAGAACACCGTCAAGGCCATTTTCTGAATCGATCAACTTCGCATCCGCAATCCAGCCGACGAAGATGCAGGTCAGGATTGCGCCAATCGGCATGAACAGCTTTGCCGTCACACCATCAAGCGTGTCGAAGAAATTGGTTTCCGCAAACAGCGGGATAAAGCCAAGCGGATAGAACTCAGCCAGATCGTTGAAGGACAGCGCTGACAGCGCGCCGAGCACAGCAGCGCCAAGCCCCACGATGGCCGTTGCCACCGGGCGCGACATCTTGAACTTCTCGAACACGTAAGCGGTTGGCGCCTCAAGCAGCGAAACCGAACTGGTCAGCGCGGCAAAGAACACCATGACAAAGAAGGCCAGACCAATCAGCGAGCCAAACGGCATCGCCTGAAACGCAATCGGAAGCGATTGGAACATCAGGCCCGGCCCTGCACTTGCAGAAAGGCCAGCTGCAAAGACGATCGGGAAGATCGCCAGGCCAGCAAGCAAGGCAACGCCTGTGTCTGCGCTCGCAATGATACCGGAGGTCTCACCCAGATTGGTGTCACGATTGGCATACGCGCCATAGGTCATCATCCCGGCCACACCGAGCGAGAGCGAGAAGAACGCCTGCCCCACAGCAGCCAGCATCACTTCGCCAGTGAGCTTGGAGAAGTCGAAGGTAAAAAGATAAGCAACCGCATCACCGAAATTGCCAGTGAAAGCGCCGTAGATCGTAATGCCAACGAACAGCAGGAAGAACAGCGGCATCAGGTAAACAGCCACCCATTCAATCCCGCTCGACACCCCGCGTGCAACGAAGAAGATCGTCACCGCAAGAAAGCCGAGATTAAGCCCCACCATAAGGCCGCCATTGCCAAACAGGCCGGGCAGCAAACCTTCGATATCTTCCGCAGCGCGCCCTTCAAATGCTCCGCCAGTCAGCCCTGTTTGCACAAGGTCGTTAGCGAACACACCGATATAGTAGACCACCCAGCCGCCAACCACGCAGTAGAAGCTGAGGATCAGGAACGCGGCGAACACGCCCATAGAGGCGAGCACGCTCCACCCTTCAGGTGCATTGGAATCGCGTGCCACACGGCGGACACTTTCAGGCGCATTGGCCTGGCCATGACGCCCGATCAGCACTTCGGACAAAAGCACCGGCAGCCCGATCAACAGCACGCAGAAAATGTAGAACAAAACGAACGCGCCGCCCCCGTTTTCGCCCGCCTCTGCGGGGAAACGCCACATATTGCCCAGCCCAACGGCTGAACCCACTGCTGCGAGAATAAATGCACTGCGAGACGACCAATTTTCGTGGCCCGAACCTGCTGCTGCCATGTGATGAAATTTCCTCTTAGATCGCACTCCCCCGAGCGCGCTTTCCCGTCGTGACTTCTATCTGCAATGATTTTGCGCTCGCGCCAAGGGCCAAGGTGATCTCTTCCACTTTGCCTTTGCTTCCCTCGCTCGCTAAATCAGCGCTTATGTCGACCACATTCCAGCTCGATACGAGCACGAGCCGCGCCAATCCCACCCCCGCCCCGATGAAACGGCTTACCGTGCCGCGCATCAGGGCGCGCAAGAAGGACGGGGTTACCGCAGAGCCGCTGGTGATGCTGACTGCCTATACAGCGCGTCAGGCGCAGTTGCTTGATAGCCATTGCGACTTGCTGCTTGTCGGGGATTCGCTCGGTCAGGTGATCTATGGCCTGTCCTCGACCGTGCCTGTCACGCTTGAAATGATGGCAAACCATGGGGCCGCTGTGGTGCGCGGATCGTACCATTCGGTTGTCGTGATCGACATGCCCTTTGGCTCTTACGAAGCATCAAAGGAACAGGCATTTGAAAGTGCCTCTTACCTTCTCAAGCAGACAGGCGCCGCAGCGGTGAAGCTGGAAGGCGGCGAGGCTATGGCGGAGACAGTGGATTTCCTCAATGCGCGCGGCATTCCGGTGATGGGCCATGTCGGCCTTACCCCGCAGGCGGTGAATGTGCTGGGCGGCTATATGGCGCGCGGACGCTCTGATGCAGAGGCCGACAAGATCGTAAGCGATGCTGTTGCCCTTGATAAGGCGGGCGCATTTGCAATCGTGATCGAAGGCGTGGTTGAACCGATCGCGATTGAGGCAACGCAGGCGGTTTCCTGCCCTACGATCGGTATCGGTGCATCGGCCCAGTGCGATGGACAAGTGCTGGTAACCGAAGACATGCTCGGCATGTTTGAGCGCGTCCCCCGCTTTGTGAAGCGGTATGAAGACATTGCCGGCGTGATCGACCGAACCGTTGCCAAATATGCCGAAGAAGTGCGCGACCGCTCTTTCCCCGGCGAAGAGCAGACCTACCAGCCCAAGAGCTAACCCTCTGCCAAACTGGTTGCCACCGGCGCGGCGATCATCAATTGCAGCAGGTGGTATAGAAGCAAGGGCGCAATCACGAAGCCTGCGACCTCTGCCGGGAACAGGATGGCGGCAAGCGGCGCGCCGATTGCGACGCTTTTCTGCGCGCCTGCAAACAGAAAAGCGATGCGGTCTTCGCGGGCCACATTCAGCATTCCGCCAGCCAGCCACGCGCCGCCTGATGCTGCGATTAGATAGACAACGACCAATGCAATCAACGCCGACCAGCCGGCAAGCCCAAACATGCTGGCCAATCCTTGTTCAACCGCGCCCGAGAACGCGACATAAACGGCAATCCCGATGACAAGCCGGTCGAGCCAGGCAACCTGCGATTTGCGATCCTTGAGCCATTCAATCGTCCAGCCTTGCACCGCCTGACCGATCATGAAGGGCAAGATCAGGATAAGGCCAATCCGAACAATCGTCTCGCTCCCAATATCGGCAGCCTCGCTGCCTGCAAGCAATGCAAACAAGGGGGCAGTGATGAACACGCCCGCAATGTTGATCAGCGCAGCACCCAAGACCGAAAGCGCGACATTGCCGCACGCAAGACTGGTGTAGGACGTTGCGGATTGGATCGTCGAAGGAAGCGTGCCGAGATATACAAAGCCAAGCGCAACCAACGGCGGCAATAGCGTCCCCGCGACACTCGACAGGCCCAGCCCCATCAACGGCATGGCGATAAAAACCCAGGCAAACAGAGGTGCAAAGAAGCGCCAATTGGTAAAACCGCGCGCGATCTCACCGCGGGCAATGCGCATCCCGTTCACAAGGAACAGGATGAAGATCGCGATGTTCGAAACCAGCTGTGCCGATGCGCGGCTTTCCCCGCTTGCCGGCAGCACAAAGGCGAGCAGCATCGCAATCAGGAGCACCGCGATCATCGGATCGGTCAAAAGAGACAAGCGCTTTGGCATGGCCCGCGGCCCTGCCCTGTCACAAATGACTTGTCGAGCTATCCCGTAATGAAATCACCCGGCCTTAACTCGCGCAACAAGCGTTCAAAGCGCTCAACTTCGTCTTGCCGGCCAAGGCCGCGCGCTGCGTCTGCTCGCAGCTCCAGAACCGTAAGATCATTGCCAGCGCCCAAGGCAATAGCCGTGTCGAGCAGCACTGCGGCCCTTAGCCAATCGTCTTTCTGTGCGCTGCGCTCTGCAAACAGCAAAAGCGCCTCCGTGTTATGCGGATCGCCAGCGATATAGCGCGTCAGCAGCACTTCGGCGGCCAGGGCATCTCCGCTGGCCTCGAAAGCTTCAATCATCTTGCGGGTCAGCGGCCAGGACCGGCGCACTCTTGCTGACACCTCATATTGTTCGAGCGCCCCTTGATGATCCTTTCCGATGTGAAAGGCATCGCCAGACAGCGAATGGAAATCGCCTGAAAGCGGCGCTCGTTCGAGCAGGACGGTCGAGAGCCGCTGAGCCGCTGCGACATTGCCTGCACTAGCAAAGTCTCGCAACTCTGCGGTTGCTGCAGGCATGGAACCGCTGCCGCGCGTCGAACCTTCGAGCACGATCAAGCCGTCCGGTACAGGTGATAAAGCCCGTTCGATGAATGGCAGCGCCCGTTCGCGCTCTCCCATGCGTTCAAGGCTGCGGCCAACCAGCATCACCAGATAGGGCGAAGCCGAAGGATGCCGGGCGCGTTCAATATACCGGTCAACAAGCGCGCGATCGCGTCCACCAAGCCATAGAGCGCGGGCCAAAAGCTCATTCACGCGCACATTGCCGGGTTGCCGCTCTGCCAGCGCCTCAAGCGTTTCAGCCGCAGTGTCGAACGTGCCCTGCTGCAAGTTCACGATTGCATCAAGCATCATGGCGGAAGGAACGCCCTCGCGACTCAAACCGCTGCGAGCGAGCAGTGATCCAGCCAGAACAGGGTCACCCGCTCGCGCAGCCAGAACCGCCTGAAGATAGTGAACCTTTGGGTCAGCAGGCGATAGGACACCAAGCTCCCTAACAACCTGGAGCATGTCCTTGTATCGCCCCAGATCGCCCAGCGTTGCTGCATACTCGCTCAGGATCTCAGGATTGCGCGGATCTGCGGCGGCTGCCGCCTCAAACCAGACCAGCGATTCTGCCAGTCCATTGGCATCGCGGACCAGTTGCGCCCGCAGCAGCAAGGCTGGCGAATATTGCGGATCCAGTTCCAGCGCATAGTCTGCCGCTTCAATCGCGGTGAGGTGTTCTCCACCGCGAAAGCGCAGGCGCGCAATATCGACCCAAAGCCCGGGGTTTTGCGGCTCCAGCGCCATCGCCTCATCATAAAAGCCGCCTGCTTCAGCAAGATTTCCCGCACGCACAGCGACCCGTGCATCCTCAACCAATTCGAGGAAGGTGTCGCCGCCCGTAATCGCGGACGAGCTGGCGGTTTCATCGCTGCCGGAACACGCGGCGAGCGCACAGGCCAGCACAAGAGGGAAAACCCTAAGCATGCAGATCATACTGCTTGAGAAGGTCATAGAGCGTCGGACGGCTGATACCCAAAAGCTTGGCAGTGCTTGAGATATTGCCTTCACTGCGCGCCAGAGCATGGCGAATAACGCGGCGATCTGCCTGCTCGCGCGCCGCCTTGAGGTTGAGCACGTCGGCGCTATCCTCTTCTTCTTCATCGAAATCGAGATCGGCAGCGTTCACAAGCTTGCCATCAGCCATGATCACCGCACGCTTCACCCGGTTTTCGAGCTCGCGCACATTGCCAGGCCATTCATGCGCATCGATCGCGGCAAGTGCATCTGGCGCAAAGCCGGTGACGGCCGGGTTCATTTCCTTGGCAAAACGTTTGAGGAAAGCCTTGCCCAGCAGAACAGCATCACCGTGACGCTCTGCCAAATGCGGGATGCGCACGACGATCTCGGCAAGCCGGTAGAACAAGTCTTCGCGGAAGGAACCCTGTTGGATCATCTCCTCAAGGTTCTGGTGTGTCGCGCAGACAATGCGCGTGTCGACTGCAATCGTCTTGCGTCCACCGATGCGTTCAATCGTGCGTTCTTGCAGGAAGCGCAGCAACTTGACCTGAAGCGGGAGCGGAATGTCGCCAACTTCATCAAGAAACAGCGTGCCGCCATTAGCGCTTTCAATCTTGCCTTCTGTGGTTTTGACAGCGCCGGTAAACGCGCCTTTCTCGTGCCCGAACAGCTCGCTTTCGAGCAGGTTTTCAGGGATCGCTGCGCAATTGATCGCGATAAACGGCTTGTCAGCGCGGTTGCTCGCATCGTGCAGACCCTGTGCGAGCAATTCCTTACCTGTGCCGCTTGCGCCGAGCAGCATGACCGACACATTGGTTGAAGCCACACGCTCAATCGTGCGGGCAACTTTCACCATTTCAGGGGCGCCAGTGATCAATCGGCCAAGCACAGTTTTGTCTTCGCTTGCATGCGCGACCAGCCGGCGGTTCTCTGTCTCGATCTCATGCAGGTTGAATGCACGGCGCACGATCAGGCCAAGGGCATCGATATCAACCGGCTTCTGATAAAAGTCATAGGCGCCGCGCTCTATCGCCTGCAAGGCGCTCTCGCGCGCACCGTGCCCGCTTGCAACGATAACCTTGGTGTCGGGTTTCAACTCCATGATCGCATCAAGCACAGCGAACCCTTCGCTGGTGCCATCAGGGTCAGGCGGAAGGCCCAGATCAAGCGTCACCACCGCCGGCATCTCGCTGCGCAAGGCGGCAATTGCGCTGTCACGGTCACCCGCGATCACGACTTCGAAATCCTCATAGGCCCATTTGAGCTGGGCCTGCAGACCCTCGTCATCTTCGATCACGAGCAGAGTTGGTTTCTTGTCAGCCATTATGCGACCTTCTCGTTCTGGGGCTGTTGTTCGTCTTGCGGGCTGTGACCCCGCGAAATCAGGCTTGCGGCTTCGACCAGCGGCAAGGTCACGCTGAAACGGGTGCCAACGCCTTCTCGCGATTCCACTACGAGGCGCCCGCCCATAGCTTTGATCATTTCGCGCGCTTCAAACGCGCCAATGCCGAATCCGCCGTACTTCGAGGAAACAAACGGCTTGAACAGCCCATTGCGCACGAATTCCGGCGACATCCCTTCGCCTGAATCTATGACCTCAATCTGGCCCGTCATATGATCGCCTGTGACGCTCAAGAACACAGTGTCAGCATCGTTGCTCGCATCGACTGCATTTTGAACAAGATGCAGCAAAGCCTGTTCCAGCGCTTCGCCATCGGCAAGCACCTCGATATCGCGCGACTGAGTGATCATGACCGGGTGCACGGTCTTGAAACGCTCGACAATGGACCCGGCAACTGTCTTGAGATTGATCGAGCCCATCTCTTGCGCGGATTGCGCCCCATACCGGCCCAGCCTTGCAAGTAGCGCGTTCAGCTTGTCTGACGAATTGCGCAAGGTCACCAGCATATCAGCGCGGAAAGCCGGATTGTCAGCGTGCTTTTGCGCGTTCGCCGAAAGCAATGAGAGCTGGCTCGCCAGATTTTTGATATCGTGCATGACGAACGCCATCCGGCGATTGAACTCGTCAAACCGACTTGCATCCATCAAGGCCTGCTGACCGGCCTGCTCTGCCAGATAACTTGCCAATTGCTGGCCGACGACCCGCAGGAGATCAAAATCCTCCCAATCAAGCCGCCGCTCGATCCGCGGCCGAGCCAGCACAATGGCGCCCACCAACCGATCAAAGTGGATCAGCGGCACCAGCGCCCAGGCGTCTTCCGCATCGAGCAGCCATTGCGGGACATGCGCAAGTTCTCCGACATGATCGATGCCTGATCGCACTTCGCCAAGGTCCAGAATGTGGTTGTGCTGTTCAAGCAGGCCGGACAGTTCGAAACCGGCGGCGTGTGCGGGAACTTCAAGCGTGCTCCAGTTCCAGCGCGCTGTCAGTTCAAGCCGCGCTTCCTCATCAGGAACCAGCAACAGGCCTGCCGGACTGTCAGTGATATCCGCAATCGCTTTGACCGCGCGCTGATGAAAGCTCGAATTGTCGGTCGATCCGCGGCTGACAGTACGGGTAAAGCGCAGCCATTCTTCGCGGTAATCATAGCGGTGCTGGAACAAGTGCTTTGTTGCGGTGACGCGCAGCCACCCGCGCATCCGCTCTGATGGCAACCACAAGATCGCAGCAACGACGGCCGCCACAAGGAACACGGTCTGACTGGCACGGCCGATGTCACCACCCAGCAGCGCCAACCCGCGCGTGACCAGCAGCATCATCACAAGGTAACTGCCGATGACAAGCAGCGATAACGTCTGGAAGGTCACCGCTCGCGAAGGGCGAAATTGCAAACCTGCGCTTGCCGCATTGGCTCCTAGCGCAAGCGCCACGGCAAAAACGCTGGTCACAAGACCGCGTGCAGCGTTGAGCAGCGCGGGGGTTTGCTCGCTCAGATAAGCGATGGTGTAGAAGTTGAGATCATAGGCAAAGATCCCAGCGAGCGCGATGCCGCTCCAGCGGATAATCTGACGCGATTCAGTCGCTGCGCCAGCATACAGGTTGTGAAGCAGCATCAGTGCGCCAACCGCCACCAGCATGTTGAGCAAGGTCCCGATCTCGAAGATCACCGCTTCAACTTCAGCGACACCTGCGGTTTGCAACCCGATGAATAGAAGCACCGGTTGAAGCATCTGCACAAGCACCAGCGAAAGCAGTACCGGGCGAATTGGCTTAAGGCTTTCATCGCGGCCGTCAGCCGAAAACAGGCGGAAGATCACTGCCAACAGAGCAAGGTTGCGGGCAATCGCGGCCAGTTCTGCTTCAAACGAATTGGCGCCTGAAACAAATGCAGCAACACACCAGACCGCGATCAGCGCCGAAGCTGCAAGCGCCGCTATGCGATCAGGCCGCGCGCGGTCGCCGCGACGCGTGATCCAAAGACCTGCGCCCGCGCTGATCACCGCTCCTGCAAGATAGCAGAGCAGCGTCAGGCTTGAGCCAAGAAGCGAGAACCACGCCATTAGCGCGCGCCCTCCGGCCACAGGATCACGCGGACCGTCTGAAGCAGAACCACGAAATCAAGGAAGGGTGTGTAATTCTTGGCGTAGTAAAGGTCGTATTCGAGTTTCTTGCGGCTATCCTCGGTCGACGCGCCATAAGGATAGTTGATCTGCGCCCAACCGGTGATGCCCGGTTTGACCATGTGGCGTTCGCCATAGAACGGGATCTGTTCCTGCAGATCATCGACGAACTTGGGCACTTCAGGGCGCGGGCCGACAAAGCTCATCTCTCCCTTGAGCACGCTCCAACTTTGCGGAAGCTCATCAATCCGCACCTTGCGAATGAAGCGGCCAACCCGCGTGATGCGAGGGTCGTTTTGTTCCGCCCATTTCGCCCCGTCCTTTTCCGCGTCCGTGCGCATCGAACGCAGCTTGATGAGGTCAAACTCCTCGCCAAAAAGGCCCACGCGCTTCTGCCGGAAGAAAGCGGGCCCCTTGCTGTCGAGCTTCACGATCAGCGCGAACAGCGCGATAATCGGGAATGTCAGCAGCAGCAGGATCAGGCTTGCGACAATGTCGAACACGCGTTTGACCGCGCTTGAGAACATCCGGCTGCTGGAAAATCCATCGGAGAAAATCAGCCAGCTCGGATTGACCGTATCAAGATCAACCCGCCCCGTTTCCCGTTCGAGGAAGCTAGAGAAGTCGTTGACGTGGACGCCCTTGGTTTTGATCCGCAGCAGATCGTTCAGCGGCAGCGAATTGCGCCGTTCCTGAAGCGCGAGCACCACTTCGCTGACACCGAGATTTTCGACAAAGCGACCCAGATCATGGATTGCTTCGCGCGGGATTGCCTCTTCTACGGCGCGTTCGGGTTCGGACATTGCGATATAGGAGACAATCGCAAAGCCCGATTCAGGCCGGTCCGACAATTCGCGCAAACGCTGGGCCCTGTCGCCTGCGCCAAGCACCATGACCCGGCGGCGAAACGCGCTCGAACCCAGAAAACTGTTAAGCAACAAGCGGTCAGCAACAAGGACGAGGACAGCAAAGCCCATCGCGTAAAGCAAGGTCGATCGCCAGAACGTCTCACCCGGCAAGATCCAGTCGATTGTAGCCAAAGCAATGATGCCAAGGCTGATCGCAACCAGCAGCCGCGCCCCAGCGAACCGCAGGCTGCGCAGCGCGTAAGGTCCATAGACTCCCACCGCAATCATCGCGAGCCAGACCACCGTCGCAGAACCCACAAGCGGGATCCAGCGCGCCTCGATCGGGTCAGGCTCCATGCCAATCTGCGCCGCGCGCAATTGCCATGCAAGCTCGCTTGCCACCACCAGCAGGGCAAAGTCGAGCAGGCCGAGCAGGATTACGGCATGAGGAATATAGTGCTTGAACAAGCGGATCATCGCGTCGCTTTGCCTTTGTAAATGCGATTGCTGCGATGATCTCTTTAGGCCTGAGTGCTTAAGTGTCGGTAAACCTTACAACGCCTTTGCAAGCCGCGCATTTCCTTGGGTGACAGCGGTTAACACGCCGTAAGCAATGCACCCTTCTAACTCTCCTGCTGCATCGCCAATCGCGCTGGCGCAGGAGTAAGGCAATCAGCCCTGCCGCACCTTGGGCATCCTACTCCCAGCGGAACAGCATCAAGCGGATCAAGCGAAACCCCGCGCGCCTGTGCCAGCTCGCCAGCAAAGCGCGCCTCAATACCGAGCACAATTGCCCGCCTTGCCGAACATGCAGCGCCATCGACTTCGACTGTGCGCACAATTGTGAACCAGTGGCGAGGAACAGCCTCGCCCTCTCCAAAAGTCACCGCCTGGGTCAACATCGAACCCCGGCTCTCAAACGCTGCATAGGGCGCCCAGGCCGGCCAGCGCGCGCCCTCAAGCGGATAAGCAGCGCCGCTTGCACCGGCTGTAAAATGAACCATCCGCCCTGTTCTGCCAAACCGCGCGCTGAAGAAAGGCAGGCCGCGCTCACCGATCCGTTGAAGCGTTGTGAGGCGCTGAGCAAGCTGATCAAAGCTGACGGAGAAACGCCGCCCCAGAACCGGCAGATCATATCCGGTCTGTTCGCACGCGCGCAGGAACCGGCTGTATGGCATCAGCAGCGCAGAGGCGACATAGTCGGTGACATGTTCGCGGAACCGATCGCGCGCCTCAGCTGAGGCGAGATTGGCACCTGCCACGACCGTCTCGATCGCGTCGCGCTGTTCCAGCGTCGCGATCTGGCGTGCAATCTGAAACCTCCTTGCAGCGCCGCCCAGCATTTCTGACAATTGCAACTGGCGCGCATGCAGGTCGAGCCGCTGGACAAGGCCGGGGACCACTTCGGATGGGAGAACGCGGACGGACAACCGGTGCTTTTCGCGCAGCCTTTCAGTCAACGCGATGCTGATATCCCCGCGCGACAATCGCAATTCGTCAGCAAGATCTTCTGCGGCGTGATCAAGGTCGGCAAAATGGTTTTGCCATCGCTCCACCGCTCGGCGCGCTTCCCCGGTGGGGTCCTCTGCCCGCTCGGCATCAGGGTGCGAATTGTCATACAGTCTTGCGAAAGCGGCCGCCGCCTGAGGGGCAGCGGAAAGAAATTCCTGAATTTCCTCGCGATCAATCCCAAGGTCGGCAAAACGTTTGTCGGACAATCGCCGGGCAAGACCATCGATCCCGCCAATCGCTTCGTCTTCGCGCAGGCTTCGCGGGTCGAAATCGAACCGCTCGATCACTTGCACAAGAACACGAGCAGACAGCGGGCGCTGGTTGCGTTCGATAAGATTGAGGTAGCTGGGCGATATGCCGAGCGAGGCAGCCATCGCTGCCTGTGTGAGACCTTCACGCTTGCGCAGACGGCGCAGCGAAGGTCCGGCCAAGAGGGTATCTTCTGACATCGCGCTCTTGTAAATATATTTACATCATTACACAAGAATTACCGATTTTGGCAGCATACAGACAACAAATTCTGTAATTTTTCCTGTCGCGCTGCGCTGCACAATGGCATGGAATGGGCAACCACCCCCTCCCCCTCTCATCAAGGAGCCCTCTCATGACCTACCAGAACACAATCGCTCAGATGCAGGGCGTTATCGAAGCTGCCGGCCCAAGCTGGGGCGCAATCGACGCTGAAGCAACCGCCCGCATGGCGATCCAGAACCGTTTCCCTACCGGCCTCGACATTGCGAAATACACCGCAAAGGTCATGCGCGCTGACATGGAAGCCTATGACGCTGATCCTGCGAACTACACTCAGTCACTCGGCTGCTGGCACGGCTTTATCGCTCAGCAGAAGATGATCAGCATCAAGAAGCACTTTGGCAGCACCAAGCAGCGTTATCTCTACCTGTCGGGCTGGATGGTTGCCGCTCTGCGCAGCGAGTTTGGCCCGCTGCCTGATCAATCGATGCATGAAAAGACTTCGGTCCCCGCCCTGATCGAAGAGCTTTACACCTTCCTCAAGCAAGCTGACGCCCGCGAACTGGGCATGATGTTCCGCGATCTTGATGCGGCACGCGAAGCTGGCGACGAAGTGAAGGCGCAGCAACTCCAGAATGCCATCGACAATTACGAAACCCATGTGGTTCCGATCATCGCTGATATCGATGCCGGTTTCGGCAACGCCGAGGCGACTTATCTTCTTGCGAAGAAGATGATCGAAGCCGGTGCCTGCGCACTCCAGATCGAAAACCAGGTT
>CAYUCZ010000030.1:0-38456 GCA_964443505.1 uncultured Porphyrobacter sp.
GTTCGTCGTCGCAAACAGGCGGAAATAGGGATTGGGCGTGATCACGCGGTTCTGGTCGAGCAGCGTCAGGCGGCCATCAAACTCAAGCACGCGCTGGATCACGAACATGACGTCAGGCCGGCCCGCATCATATTCATCAAAGGTCAGCGCAACCGGGTGCTGGAGCGCCCAGGGAAGGATGCCTTCCTTGAACTCGGTGACCTGAAGACCATCCTTGAGGACAATCGCATCACGGCCGACAAGATCGATACGGCTGATATGCGCATCAAGGTTCACACGGATGCTCGGCCAGTTGAGGCGCGCTGCAACCTGTTCGATGTGGGTCGATTTACCCGTTCCGTGATAGCCCTGGACCATCACCCGGCGATTGTGCGCAAAGCCTGCAAGGATGGCGAGCGTCGTGTCCGGGTCAAAGACATAGCTTTCATCGAGCTCGGGCACGTGTTCGTCATTGCCGCTGAATGCAGGGACCTGCCAGTCGATATCAATGCCAAACGTGTCGCGCACGTCGACCATGGCATCGGGCTTTGACGGGATGGCGCTTGAGCCGGCGAATTCTTCGGAAGTGTGTGAGTTCATTTCACCGAGCGCGTTAAAGCGCGATGGGCCTGCGGGCAAGAGTGGGTTTCGAAAGCAGACCTGACAAATTTGATTAAGCGCTGCCTGCTGCCTGCCCGGGCACGCGAATGGCGCCAAGATGCCCGCGCTTGATCCACAGGCGCACGCCCTTTGCCGCCGCAGTGACTGTGATCGCCTTGTGAGCGGGCCAGCGTACCCAGTCGTGACGCGAATAGGTATCGCTGCCAAGCGTGATCTCACCTTCAAGCACAAGCAGTTCGAACCCGCCTGCATCGCTGATGATGTGGCTCGCGCCCGGTGCCCATTGCTCAAGTGAGACTTGCTCGTAATCGCGCTCGGCAAAGCTCGCGGAGCTGACCCCCGCCCTTCCGGGGTCAGGAGTGAGCGGCAGCCTGTCCAGATTAACCGAAAATTGCTCCTGATCATCAGGATCAAACTGCCACAATTTCACAAAGATCGTGCAGCCCGGTTCGGATCGCGGAATGTGATGCGTGCCGACCGGATTGCGGACATAGGTGCCTGCGGGATAATCGCCGTGTTCATCCTGAAACACGCCTTCAAGCACGATAAACTCCTCGCCGCCCGAATGCGTGTGTTCGGGAAAGGCGCTGCCCACGGCATAGCGCACGATCGAGGTCGCGCGCGCCACCTCACCGCCGATCCGGTCAAGCATGCGCCGGTCAACCCCGGCCATTGGCGAGGGCACCCAGTCGAGCGTGCCGGTGTGAACGAGAGCGGGCTCATCAAAGTTCGCGTTGATTTCCATTGGCGCAAGATGCGCGCAAACTTATCGCAAGGCTAGAGCCAACACAGGCAACTGAACGTGTTGCGCGCTTCTCAAAACAGGCGAACTGTGTGATGATTTGATTTGCTATGCCCCCGCCCATCGTCTCTCCCATTGAAACGCTGCGCCTCAAACTGGTCGAACAGGTGCGCACGACATTCAACGATGATGCCGCGCGTCAAAAGCCGGTTCCACCGTCTGATGAGGCCCTGTTCGTCAAGGACACGCCGATCCGCATGGTGCACGCTGATCTGATTGGCATGATGACCGGCGGCGTGCGGGCGTTGTTGCTGCAGATGCTGCACCCGCATGCGCTGCAAGGTGTGCTGGATCATTCCAACTTTCGCGAAGACATGCACGGGCGGCTGCAACGCACGGCGCGGTTTATTGCGGTGACGACCTTTGGCCATCGTGACGAGGCGACCAAGGCGATCGAACGGGTCAATCGCATTCATGCCAAGGTTGGCGGCACGCTGCCTGATGGTTCACCCTATTCGGCCACCAATCCGCGCACACTTGCCTGGGTCCATGTGACTGAGGCGCAGAGCTTTCTTGCAGGGTATCTGCGACATGTCCGGCCCGATATGCCGGGCAGCGAACAGGACGAATATTACCGCCAGATCGCCATTATCGCCCGCGCGCTTGGCGCTGATCCGGTGCCGCAATCGCGCAATGAGGCAGAGGCGCTGTTTCGTGAGCTGCGCACGGATCTGCGCCCTTCGAAGGAAGCCCGCGAGATCGCCCAGTTGGTGCTCAACCAGCGGCCCAAACGCACGCCTCCTGCGGTGCAAGCCATGATCGGTGCCGAAGCCATTGCCATGCTGCCGCCATTTGCTCGGTCAATGCTTAACCTACAGCGCCCCGTTCTCACCGCCCTGCCCGCTCGCGCTGCGACGTGGGGCGTGGGCAAGACATTGCGCTGGGCGTTCCGTCAGAACTGACTGAATACCGCCACATTTCTGCGGCATGTCTTGGCCGGACAACCCGGCCCGCGATGCAGCCATGGCGAAGATGAGCGTTTTGATCCTGAAATGCGTCCCATGCCGTTTGGCAGATCGCGCATGATCTTTGGCTGATTTGAGGCTATCTATGACGAGAAACGCTGAGCTTTATCTGAGTAAGGGGGACATACAATGTACATAGCGGTCGCAGCTTTATCAGTGCCACAGGCCAATCAGGACGCTTATCGGAAAGCGGCAGAATTCATGGCGGATTGGTCCATGGCACATGGCGCGCTTGAAGTGATGGAAGCATGGGAAGCCAACGTGCCCGAGGGCAAGACGACGGACCTGCGCAAGGCTGTCGCAGCGCCAGAAGGCGAGAAGATCATCACGGGGTGGGTGATCTGGCCCGACAAGGAAACGCTTGAAAAAGCCAAGGAAGCCATGGGCAAGGGCGAAGGGTTTGAGGACTATCCTCAAGGCGATCCGCCCTTCGATGGTTCACGGCTTATCTTTGGCGAGTTTGAACCCCTGCTGACACGCGGGCGAAGCTGATACAGACAGGACATCCAAACATGGCAGAATTCACCTTCTACACCGTCGCGATGAGCCGCGGCCAGATTTCCCGGTGGGCCTTGCATGAGGCAGGCGCTGATTACGAGCATGTCCTGTTCGACTGGGGATCGCGACCGGAAAGCTTCACCCAGATCAATCCGATGAACAAGGTTCCCGCTCTGGTCCATCACCACGAAGGCCACGATCACGTGGTCACCGAAGCTGCGGCGATCAACCACTACCTCGCCGAAACGCACCCGGCAGCTGGTCTTTTGCCTGACGCGCATGAAAAAGCTGCCTATTTCCGCTGGATGTTCTTTGCCGCAGGGCCAATCGAACAGGCGCTGATGACCAATATGATGGGGTGGGAAGTTGCCGAAGATCGTCAGGCGACAGCCGGCTTTGGCACAATTGAACGCACGCTTGCCGCCATCGAAGGCTGGCTTTCGAACAACGATTTTGCCGCAGGCAACCGCTTCACCATGGCCGATACCTATGTGGGAAGTCAGTTTGTCTGGGGCCTGAGGTTTGGGACGATCCCGGAAAGTCCGGTATTCAAAGCCTATGCCGAACGCGTTACGCAGCGCCCTGCTTATGCAGAAGCGAATGCGATTGATGCAAAGCTGATTGCTGAGGCTGCCGAAGCCTAGGCGATTGCCCTGCTCTTGCGGAGCAATTGATAGGCATCGACCACCTTGTTCAGCCGAGTTTCATAGCTGCGATCACCCCCATTGCGATCGGGGTGATAGCGGCGCACCAGCTCTGAATAACGGCGGCGCAAGCGGCGCCGGTCGGTGTCAGAGCCAAGCCCCATGGTCTCAAGCGCTTCGGCTTCGTCCTTGGAAAAACGCCCCTCCATCGCCATCGCCGCTTCGCGCCGGGCGCGGCTGCGAATGCCGCCTGCCCTTGCCGAAATCGCTTCAAGCGGATCGTCGAAATCGGCCCAGCGCGGCATGCCATCAACACCCGCACGTGGGCCAAAGCTTGGACTTTCCGTGCGCCATCCGGCCACCGGGGATTGCGCAGAAAGGATCTCTTCCGCGCTCATCCCTTCGAACCAGTCATATCCGGCATTGAATTCGCGCACATGTTCAAGGCAGAACCAGCGCCATTCGCCCGGACCATCAAATCCATTGGGGCGGTATCCGGGCGCGCGGAACTCCCCCGGCTCGGTGCAAGTCGGATGTTCGCACACCTTGCCGCGGCCTTCGTGGCGTCCATGGAATCGGGTTTGAGACATGAACCCTTGAGAATGGCGATAGACATGCCAAATTCCAACCCGTTGAAATCAGCAATCAGGGAAAGTTGAACGATGAGCGGGAAAGTGGCCGATGAGATGCGCGGATTGCTGAACAAGGCCTTTGCACCTGTAAAGCTCGATATCATCAACGACAGCGCAATGCATTCAGGCCATGCAGGCGATGATGGTTCGGGCGAATCGCATTTCACAATTGTGATCGAGGCCGCCGCCTTTGCTGATATGACGCGGCTCGCCCGCCAACGCGCGGTGATCGCCGCGCTGGGCGATATCGTCGGTCAGCGGGTTCACGCGGTTGCGATCAAGGCGAGCGCGCCCCAGACCACTGCAAGCGAGTGATGAACGAGTTCGGGAACACGATGCGCGTGCGGCGCTCGGCCCGGATCATCGTGCTTGATCCGCAGGCGCGCGTCTTGATGTTCCGCTTTGATGTTCCCGGACGGCCTGCCTTCTGGTGCACTGCTGGCGGCGAATGCGAACCGGGCGAGAGCTTTGAAGATGCAGCAAAGCGCGAGTTGTTGGAGGAAACCGGCATAAAGGCCGATCCCGGCGAACAGATCGCGCGCACGACCCCGCAGTTTGTCACGGTGGAAGGCGAAAGCGTGCAGGCGGATGAACGGTATTTCCTGATACAAGTGGCAGAGGCCCGGATTGCAACCGATGGTCACACTGCGCTGGAACAACAGGTCATGACCCAGCACCGCTGGTTTTCACGCGCTGACCTGTCCCAATGGCCAGAGGCTTTCTTTCCGAGCAACCTTATGGAAATCGTAGACGAAGCACAGCGGAGTTCCCCTTCATGATCACGCAGACCATCACCCCTGTCACCCATGATCTCGGCCAGTTTGAGGTGCGACGCGTCTTGCCTTCGCGCGAACGGACCATGGTGGGGCCCTTTATCTTCGTCGATCAATTCGGCCCCGCTGATCTGATGGGCGATGGTATGGGAGTTCGACCGCACCCGCACATCAATCTCGCGACAGTCACGTGGCTGTTTGAAGGCGCGATTGACCACCGCGACAGTTTGGGCAGCTATGCCTCCATTCGTCCGGGACAGGTCAATCTGATGACAGCAGGGCGCGGCATCGTCCATTCCGAACGCAGCCCCGCCGGAGAGCTTGCCAGGAACCCGAAAATGTTCGGCATGCAGACCTGGCTTGCCCTTCCCGATGGCCGCGAAGAAATTGACCCAGCCTTCGAAGCCGTCACCGATCTCCCGATCATCGAGGATAGCGGGGCAAAAGCCTGGGTGATCATGGGCAGCCTGTGGGGCCAGACAGCGCAGACAACGCAATATGCCGAAACGATCTATGCAGAGATCGTGCTGGATGCAGGAGGCTCGATACCGCTGGATGCAGAGGCCGATGAACGCGCTGTCATGCTGGTGAGCGGGGACGCCAGCGTCGATGGGGTGGCGCTCAATCCGTATGAGCTTGCCGTGCTCGATCCCGGCACCCCGATGACGCTGAACAGTTCAAATGGCGGGCGGGTCATGCTGCTTGGAGGTGAAGCGTTCACCACGCGGCGTTATGCCTGGTGGAACTTTGTCAGCTCCGACCGCGATCGCATTCATCAGGCGAAACTAGACTGGGAAGCGGGGCGTTTCCCGCTCGTCCCTGGTGATGAGGAAGAATTTATTCCCTTGCCCCGCGTGCCGAACACCGTCAGCTATCCCTGAAAGACAAACGAGGGAGAGAATGAGCGATGGATTACACTGGCAAGGTGGCGTGGATCACCGGCGCGTCTTCAGGCATTGGCGCAGCACTTGCACGCGATCTCGCATCACGCGGCGCGCATTTGGTGCTGTCCGGGCGCGATGAAGCCCGCCTTGCCGAAGTGGCCAAGGATTGCGGTGAAACGCTCATCCTGCCATTCGACGTGCGTGACGATGCCGCACTTGCCGATGCCACGGCAAAAGCTATTGCGTGGAAAGGCGGCGTTGATCTCGCCGTGGCCAATGCCGGCGTGTCGCAGCGCAGCCGCGCGCTCAAGACCGACATGCAGGTCTACCGCGATATTATCGATATCGACCTGACATCGCAGATTGCGTTTTCGCAGGGTCTGATCGGACACATGGCAGAGCGCGGTTCAGGCGCGCTCGCCTTCATTTCCTCGATCGCTGGCAAGGTCGGCGTGCCGATGCGCACCGCTTATAGCGCTGTGAAATTCGGTCTAGCGGGATATGGCGATGCGCTGCGCGGCGAATTGTCGCAAACCGGCGTGAGCGTTCACGTGATCTATCCCGGCTCTGTTGCGACCAATGTTTCACGCAATGCACTCAAAGGCGACGGTTCCAAACGCGGAGTGTCCGACAAAGTGATCGACGAAGGCATTCCAGCCGATGACGCGGCCAAGACCATGCTCGACGGGATTGCCGCAGGCGAGCGCGAGATCATCGTCGCTGAAGGTATGGAGCAAGGCATGGGCGAAATGCGCCGCACGCCTGATGCGCTGTTTGATCAAATCGCTCAGATGGTCGCTGGCGGCTATATGGAACGCATGGAAGAGAGCGAGTAACCGCCTTGGAGCAGAAGCGCGTTACGCTTGCCAACGGGATAGAGCTTGATGTCGCCGATGAGGGGCCTAGCGATGCCCCTGTGTTGATTTTCCTCCACGGCTTTCCGGAAAATCACCGCACTTGGCGCCATCAGATCGCCCATTTCAAGGATCGTTTCCGGTGTATCGCGCCCGATCAGCGCGGCTATCGCGGATCATCCAAACCGCATGGGGTTTCCGAATATACCCCGAACAAGATGATCAGCGATGTCTTTCAGCTCGCCGATGCACTTGGCATCGAGACCTTCACGATCGTTGGCCATGACTGGGGCGGCGCGATTGCATGGGGCGTGGCGCTGGGCGGGCAACATAGCCGCGTCACCCGCGCCGTGATCGCCAACGCGCCGCATCCGATCATCTACCAGCGCCTGCTCTTCACCAACCCGGTTCAGCGCGAGGCCGCGCAGTACATCCGAACCTACCGTGATCGGGCCAAGGACCCCTTGATCGAGGCGAGAGGATTGATGGGCGTGTGGGACGATGTCGCACCGTTCAGCCTCGCGGAAACAATGGAACCGCAAGAGCGCGCCATGCTGGTTGAGGAATGGGCCGATCCAGAAGCTGCGATGGCTATGCTGAACTATTACCGTGCCAGCCCGCTCAGCGTGCCGGACATGGATCAGCCCTTTACCCTGCCGCCCGATTATCAGGACCCGCAGATCCCAAAGCTTACCATTCCAACGCTGGTGATATGGGCGCTTGATGATCATGCGCTGCCGCCTGAGAATATCGAAGGTCTGGATGAGTTCGTCAGCCCGCTGACGCTTCACAAGATTCCCGGATGCGGCCATTTCGTGACCTGGGAAGCGCCCGACGCAGTGAATGCGGCGATGGACTCATTCCTGCAATCTTGAGGGCGTATTCATATGGGGTTCCCGCAATATAAGGACTCGCCCCTATGACGACCGAAGCCTCCCGCGACGTAACAAAGACTTACACGACCGATCAGAATATCCAGAAACTTGAGCGTCTGGTCGAGGCGCTGCGCGAGAACAAGGCTTTCGAAATTCAGGTCGACAATCAGCGGCTCTATATCCCGGCAGGCACCGAATTCTCGATTGAGCATGAGCAGGAAGGTCCGCTGCACGAGCTCGAGTTTCAGTTCCGCTGGCGCGAAGACGACTGAGGCGGGCTTACCTCTTGCCGAGCCACTCCACCCATGCCCCGTGTGGATGAGCAAAGCTGAGCAAGTGGACCTCGCCCCGTCCCTCGTCCCCGCTCGCTTCGCCTGACCAAAAACGAACCTTCAGTTCGTGCCGAAAGGTGGCGGGGTCTGTTTCGAGCGCAACCCAGGCGAGCGGCTGATCGGCCGTAGCCTGCGCGCCTGCGGCTTCGAACATGCGCGTGATCTCATCCTGCGTATTTTCAGGCAGATATTGCCACATGATCGAGTGGAACATGGCGCGCGTCGTTCCAGGTGTCTGGGGTGTCTCAAGGAATTCCCTCACAAACTCACCAGCGTCCTGTTTGATAACGCTTGGCGGTGCTTCTTCAGCAAGCTGGATCGCAGCGTCGATCCTTGCCATGCGCGCTGAGGCATCAGGCCAGACATAGCTTTTGAGCCGCAGCGCGCTGGCCCGGTCAGACAGGTCAATTGGTGTCACATCGCATCCTCGCACTGAAAGGATCGCGAAATCATCTGGCGGCGGGGGAGGCGAACCGGCCCCGCCGCGCCATTCCGGCTCAATCCGCATCGGCGATGAGGCGGGCCCTGCCTCGGTCTCGCCCAGCCGGAAATGATAGCGGTCCAGCATCGTGTTCACCCCGGCACTTGCGCCCAGTTCAAACAATTCAAAGTGCGGGACCACGCGCTGGGCAAGCCACAAAATCCCTGCCATCAGGCTTGCCGAACGGCCTGCTTCATTGGTCTGCGGCGGCCCGTCGAGCCACGGCAGCAGCAAATGGTCATATGTCTCGACCAATTCGCATACCAGCCGGTCGATCACGTTCTGATCAGTGATTTGTCCGCTATAGACGCGGGCCAGCCGGTCATCGGCTCCCGTCAACAGCAGGTGATGCAAACCGCCTGTCATGCGCAGCGGCATGGCGTCCTTGAGCGTGAGCCCCTTCCATGCTGCCATGCGCCGACCGGTTGCGGTGTTGCTGTGCCGAACCTTGGCGAGCGCGCGGATCACTCTTGCAGTGCAAGGCGCGCCTGCTTCGTCCGCATGTGTGGCCTGCCAATCCAGCGCCGCGTCGAACTCCTTGATCGCCATGATGTCGCCGTCAGCCATAGGTCCACCCACCTTCCTGATGCCTTGTTGTTGCCCTTTAGCCGTCCAATGCCTAAGTCCCGCGGCGCTATGACGACACTTCCCCCTCTCGAAGCAAGCAGTCAGCTGACCTTCGCCGTGCCCAAGGGGCGCATTCTCGATGAAGCGCTGCCGGTGATGGCGCGCGCTGGCGTCGTGCCTGATGATGGCTTTCACGACAAGGCCAACCGCTCGCTTTCTTTTGGCACCACGCGTGAAGACATGCGGCTTATCCGTGTGCGCGCGTTCGACGTTGCGACCTTCGTCGCTCACGGCGCCGCGCAAGTCGGCATCGTTGGCTCGGACGTGATCGAAGAGTTTGATTACGCTGATCTTTATGCGCCGGTTGATCTTGATATCGGGCATTGCCGCCTTTCGGTTGCGCGCCTTGCCGATGATCTCGACGAAAACAGCGGGGCAAGCCACCTGCGCGTGGCGACCAAATACCCCAACCTCACCCGGCGCTACTTTGAACGCCAGGGCATTCAGGCGGAATGCGTCAAGCTGAACGGGGCGATGGAACTTGCGCCTTCGCTCGGCCTTGCGCGCCAGATCGTCGACCTTGTGTCGACCGGGACCACGCTGAAGATGAACGGGCTTGTTGAAACGCAGCCGATTATCGACATCACCGCGCGCCTGATTGTCAATCGCGCCGCGCTCAAGACCGATCCACGGGTTGGTGAACTTGTCGCAGCGTTCCGCGCCGATGCCGAAGCGCGTTCGCAGGAGGCTGCATAGTGCTGTCGCTGTCGACCATTGACCCTGATTTTGAACGCAAGTTCGCACGCGTTGTCGATGCACGGCGCGAAACCGACAGCGACGTATCCGGAGTCGTGCAGGATATCCTGCGCACTGTGAAAACGGGCGGAGACAAGGCGCTGATCGACTACACCCAGCGTTTTGATGGCTACTCGCTGATCGATGATGAAGACTGGGTGATCACAAAGGAGCGCTGCGAAGAGGCGTATGCCGGGCTTGAACCCGAACTTCGCGAAGCACTTGACCTCGCGGCGCACCGCATTCGCTCTTACCATGAAGCTCAGGTGCCCGAGAACCGCGACTACACCGATGACAAAGGCGTACGGCTTGGCGCGACCTGGCGCGCGGTTGACGCCGCTGGCCTTTATGTCCCCGGTGGACGCGCAGCCTATCCGTCATCGCTGTTGATGAATGCAATCCCGGCGCGCGTTGCAGGGGTTGAACGCCTTGTGGTGGTGACCCCAACGCCCAAGGGGCAGTCGAACCCGCTGGTTCTTGCCGCAGCGCATGTCGCCAGCGTCGATGAGATCTGGCGTGTCGGCGGCGCACAGGCTGTTGCCGCGCTCGCTTACGGCACGGACAGGATCAAGCCTGTTGATGTCGTCACCGGCCCCGGCAACGCCTATGTCGCAGAGGCCAAACGCCAGCTCTACGGCGTTGTAGGGATCGATATGGTCGCAGGCCCCAGCGAAATTCTGGTTGTCGCTGATGGCAAGAATGACCCCGATTGGACGGCTGCCGATCTGTTGAGTCAGGCGGAACACGATCCCACCTCGCAATCGATCCTGATCACCGACGATGCTGGTTTCGCCGCACAGGTTCAGGACTGCGTCGACCTTCAGATCAGCCAGCTCGAAACCGCAAAGACCGCGCGTGCGAGCTGGGACGATCACGGCGTGATTATCGTCGTCAACGACTTCGAGGAAGAAGCCCCTGCGCTGATCAATGCGCTTGCGGCAGAGCACCTCCAGCTTGCAATCGATGATCCCGAAGCGCTGATGGGTACGGTTCGCCATGCCGGCAGCGTCTTCCTTGGTCGGATGACGCCTGAGGCCGTGGGCGATTATGTCGCGGGACCCAATCACGTCCTTCCCACCGGACGCCGCGCGCGCTTTTCCAGCGGGCTTTCCGTTCTCGACTTCATGAAGCGCACCAGCTTCATCTCTCTCGATAATGCAGCGCTTGGCGCGATCGGCCCTGCCGCGGCGGCTCTCGCTCATGCAGAGGGTCTGCCCGCACACGCCAAATCCGTGGAACTCCGCCTCAAATGAACACGCCTTCCCGCTCTCAGTCACGTTCCACCGCACGGCTCGCCGCTGTTCAGGCGCTGTATCAACAGCAGATGGAAGGCACCGCCACCGCGCGGTTGCTCGATGAATTTCACCAGCACCGGCTTGGCCGCGAAGTGGATGATGAAGACCATGAGGGCGAAGTGTTCGCCGATGCCGAAGTTGATTTCTTCGACGATGTGGTCCGCGGGGTCGATGCACGGCGCGAAGAGATCGACACGATCCTGACCGCACGCCTTTCAGAAGGGTGGACGTTGACGCGGCTCGACAAGACCATGCTGCAAATCCTGCGCGCTGGGGCATACGAATTGCTCGCCCGTGCCGATGTGCCCGTGGCAAGCGCGATCAACGAATATGTCGATGTCGCCAAGGCCTTCTTCGATGATCGCGAGGCGAAGTTCGTCAACGGCATTCTTGACGCTGTGGCCAAAGAGGTTCGGTCATAGACGAGGCAAGCTTCATCGCCGCGATGCGCGCTCTCCCGCTCCATCCGGGTGCGCGCGGGCTCAATGATGATTGCGCGGTGTTGGAAGTGGGCGGGGAGACGCTCGTCATCAACACCGATTCCATGGCCGAAGGCACGCATTTCCGGCCCGGATCAGACATGGCCGGTGCAGACTTAGGCGATGTCGCCTGGAAACTGGTGGCAAGCAATATCTCTGATCTGTCCGCCAAGGGCGCTGTGCCGATGGGCCTGCTTTTCAATCACGCATTAGGCGACGATGACAGGCTGTTTGCCGATAGCATTCGCGAAGCGTGTGGCGCGTTCGATGTGTCGATCTTGGGCGGGGATACGGTTTCGGTAACAGGCCCGCGGGTATTCAGCGTCACTGCGATCGGCCGCGCGACATACACTCCCGTCCCCTCGCGCTCAGGCGCGCAGGTGGGCGATAGTGTCTATGTTACCGGCATATTGGGGGAGGCGATGCTCGGGTTCGAAGGGCAAGAACAGCATGCTCTTGCGTTCAACCGCCCGATGCCACGTCTAGTCGAAGGCCGCACGCTCGCGCCGCTTGTCACCGCGATGATGGATATCTCGGACGGTCTGCTGCTCGATGCGTTCCGAATGGCTGAGGCGAGCGAGATGACATTCGCGATCGACGGCGAGAACGTGCCGGTCGCTGATACCGACCGCCGCGAAGAGTGCCTTCGCTGGGGCGATGATTACGAATTGCTCTTTACCCTGCCCGCAAATGCCACGCCGCCGGTCGATTGCGCGCAGATTGGAACTGTTGAACCCAAGGGATTCGCACCGCTGATCCTCGATGGTCATCCGGTGGTGAACGCTCAGGGTCTGGGTTTTCAACACGGCTGAGGGGGCATTAACCCACTCAATTCACCACAATCGGTCCATTCACCGCACAAAACTGTCGAATCGCGCTCAAAACTGGCGCTTTCTCGCTTGCGTGCTTGACCTTAGCCCCTATGGTCGCGGCCCTCGCGTCAATGGGAAACAACCAGACGCAATTTCCACGCAACAGAGGGGATTCTTCCGTGGACTTAATTCTAATTTCAATCGGGTTGGGCGTGCTCGCGGTCATTTACGGCTTCGTCACGAGCCGCCAGGTGCTGGGAGCCAGCGCCGGTAATGAAAAAATGCAAGAGATCGCTGGCGCCATTCAAGAAGGCGCTCAGGCTTATCTCAACCGTCAGTACACCACGATCGGTATCGTTGGTGTTGTCGCTGCGGTTATCGTCGGGGTGTTCCTCGGCTTGATCCCGGCGGTCGGTTTCGTGATTGGCGCGGTTCTTTCGGGCGTTGCGGGCTATATCGGGATGAATATCTCGGTCCGTTCGAACGTCCGCACGGCTGCGGCTGCCGAAAGCGGTCTGCAACAGGGTCTCACCATCGCCTTCCGCGCTGGTGCCATCACCGGCATGCTGGTGGCTGGTCTCGCCCTGCTCGCGATCGCCGTGTTCTTCTACATCCTGATCGGCCCGATGGAGCTTGCAGCCGACAGCCGCACCGTGATCGATGGCCTTGTCGGCCTCGCATTCGGCGCTTCGCTGATCTCGATCTTCGCACGTCTTGGCGGCGGTATCTTCACCAAGGCTGCTGACGTGGGCGCTGACCTTGTCGGCAAGGTCGAGGCATCGATCCCTGAAGACGATCCGCGCAACCCTGCGACCATCGCTGACAATGTCGGCGACAATGTGGGCGACTGTGCCGGCATGGCCGCTGACCTGTTCGAAACCTATGTTGTGACCGTTGGCGCAACCATGGTTCTGACCGCTCTGCTGTTTGCTGAACAGCTTGGCGACCTGCTGCTCCCGCTGATGGCGTTGCCGCTGCTGATCGGCGGTGCGTGTATCGTTACCTCGATCATCGGCACCTACTTTGTGCGTCTCGGCAATGGCACCAATGTCATGGGCGCGATGTACAAGGGCTTCATCGTGACAGCCGTTCTGGCAATCCCGCTGATCTGGTATGTGACGCAATATGCGCTCGGCACACAGGGCATGGACATGAGCACCGTGCTTGGCACCGGCCCCGGCGGGGTTGAGTTCCACGGCCGTGACCTGTTCTACTGTTCGCTGATCGGCCTTGCGCTGACCGGCATCATCATCTGGATCACCGAATACTACACCGGCACCAATTTCCGTCCGGTGAAGTCGATCGCCAAGGCATCGGAAACGGGCCACGGCACCAATGTGATCCAGGGTCTGGCCATCAGCCTTGAATCGACGGCATTGCCGACCATCGTCATCATTGCGGCGATCATCGGTGCGTATCAGCTCGCTGGTCTGATCGGTCTCGCTTACGGCGCAACCGCTATGCTGGCTCTGGCTGGCATGGTCGTCGCGCTCGACGCTTATGGCCCGGTCACCGATAACGCAGGCGGCATCGCAGAAATGTCTGGCCTTGATGACAGCGTGCGTGAGAAGACTGACCTTCTCGACGCGGTTGGCAACACCACCAAGGCTGTGACTAAGGGCTATGCCATCGGTTCGGCAGGTCTTGCAGCGCTGGTTCTGTTTGCTGCCTACACCGCTGACCTTCGCGCATTCTTCCCGGATGCCAATGTCGATTTCGGCCTTGAAAACCCATATGTGATCGTCGGCCTGCTGCTCGGCGCTTTGCTCCCGTATCTGTTCGGTGCGATGGGCATGACCGCTGTAGGCCGCGCGGCGGGCGACGTGGTGAAGGACGTGCGTGAGCAGTTCGCTGCTGACAAGGGCATCATGGAAGGCACCAGCCGTCCTAACTATGCCCGCACGGTGGACCTTGTGACCAAGGCTGCGATCAAGGAAATGATCGTCCCGTCGCTGCTTCCGGTGCTCGCTCCGATCGTGGTGTACTTCGTGATCTATGCGCTTGCAGGTCAGGACAACGCCTTTGCGGCGCTTGGCGCTCTGCTGCTCGGCGTGATCGTTGGCGGCCTGTTCGTCGCGCTTTCCATGACCGCCGGTGGCGGCGCATGGGACAATGCGAAGAAGTACATCGAAGACGGCAATCACGGCGGCAAGGGCTCTGAGGCTCACAAAGCTGCTGTGACCGGTGACACTGTTGGTGACCCCTACAAGGACACCGCAGGCCCGGCTGTGAACCCGATGATCAAGATCACCAACATCGTCGCGCTGCTTCTGCTCGCGGCGCTGGCTGGCGGTCACTAAACGCACGGCCAATCTGGCGAACGAAGCCCCGCCTGGACCTGCTCCGGGCGGGGCTTTGCTTTGGGCAAAGACCTGTCCCGTTCTGGGCCTTCGCTCCGAGAATTGGGCCAATCCCAAAGCTTTATTAAGGCTAACCGCCTAACTTGCGCGCAAAGCCGCAATGGTGCGCGCTCGTTGGGAACAGTGCATGGATCTGGCTCACACGCCGAGCTTGGCTGAACGGCAGCCACAGGCGCGCCGCACACGCGGCGTGGCGGGAGGTTTGCGCCTGATGTCACCTGCCGAGGTCGCACAGCCTGCCTTTCGCGCGGCCTGGGAAGCTCTGGCCAGCGATGCGAGTGACCCCAACCCGTTTTTCGAGCCGTGGTTTGCGCTTCCCTCGCTCGCTCACTTTGGTGATGCCGGAAAGGTGCAGATCGCCGCGCATTTCGATGGCGACAGGTTGACCGGATTGCTCCCGCTTGCTCGGCGCTCCGACTATTACGGATATCCGATCCTGCATGCCGCGGCCTGGCTTCACGACAACGCCTTTTGCGGACTTCCGCTGATCTCTCGCGGGTTTGAACGATCCTTCTGGCGCGCGCTTCTTGCGCAGCTTGACGAGAGGCCAGGCGGCGCCTTGTTCCTGCACCTGCCGCAAATGCCCAGCGACAGCCGCACGGCGCACGCGCTTGAGGCGGTTGGGAAGGAAACCGGGCGTCAGGTGGTCTGCGTCGAACAGGCGGAGCGGGCCATGCTGGCAAGCGAGCTTTCTCCGCAGGACTATTATACCCAGTCGATGACGCCCAAACGCCGCAAGGAGTTGCGCCGCCTGCAAAAGCGTCTTGCAGAGGAAGGCACGCTGACATTTGAACGCTGCAATGGTTCCAAGGATATTGAGCGCTGGATCGCACAATTCCTCGCGCTTGAAGCAGCCGGATGGAAAGGCGAAGCTGGCTCTGCGCTGGCCAATGCAGCGGCCACGCGCGGCCTGTTCACCGAGGCAATGAGCGGGGCCGCGCAGGCAGGGCGTCTTGAATGTCTGGCCCTGCACATCGATGGCAATCCGATCGCCATGCTTGCCAGTTTCGTTACCCCGCCCGGCGTCTTCAGTTTCAAGACCGCGTTTGACGAACGCTTTGCCCGCTACTCGCCGGGCCTGCTGCTCCAGATCGAGAACCTTGATCTGCTTGCCCGCGACGACATCGCCTGGGCTGACAGCTGCGCGGTCGAAGGCCATTCGATGATTGAGCGCATCTGGCGCGAGAAGCGCCCCATCTCCAGCCTCAACATCGCCATCGGCGGCCCTGTTCGCCGCACCGCATTCCGTGCGCTGATGGCATATGAAACCCGAGGCCGGACCTCCAAAAAGGAACTGTGAATGAACGCTCCGCAAGACAAGTGGCAGCAAGTCCGCGCCGCCTCGCTTGAGACTTTCGATGCGCTCGCGCGGCACACTTTTGCGCAAAGCTATCCCGAGACGCCGCACACCCTGAAGCATGGCTTTGGCGATCACCCGCTGCTTGACCTTGAGGCGCTTGCCGCGCTGGCCGAGCTGCTAGGCGAAGACAATGTCGAATACAATCGCGGTGATCTGCCGATCGGGATCGACGGCAAGCCGGGTTCGAACGGACTGTCCATCGCCGAGACGATCATCAATGTTGCCAAGTCGAACAGCTGGGCGGTGCTCAAGAATATCGAGCGAGTTCCGGCATATGAAACGCTGTTGATGGATCTGCTCGGCGAAATCCGCAGCGAGATCGAAAGCAAGACCGGTGCGATGCTGACCCCGCAGGGCTTTATCTTCATCTCCAGCCCCAATGCGGTCACGCCCTATCACTTTGACCCTGAGCACAATATCCTGCTGCAGATCCGCGGGTCCAAGGTGATGACCCAGTTCCCCGCTGGCGACGCGCGATTTGCTCCTGATGAGACGCATGAGAGTTATCATTCAGGCGGCCCGCGCGAGCTTGTGTGGGACGATGCCCTGATGGAGGGCGCCAAGCCCTTCCCCATCGGTCCGGGGGAAGCGGTCTATGTTCCTGTCATGGCTCCGCATTTCGTTCGCAATGGCCCCACCAGCTCGATCTCGCTGTCGATCACCTGGCGTAGCGAATGGAGCTATGCTGAAGGCGATGCGCGCGGGCTCAACCACGTTCTGCGCCAGCGCGGCTTTGCGCCTGCCGCACCGGGCCGCTGGCCCGCTCGCAACAGCGCCAAGGCCTACACCTTCCGCGCGCTGCGCAAGCTTGGCCTCACTGGCTAGCACCGCTTGACGTTTGCGTAAGCTGTGCGCATGGCGCGCAGGATGACAAACGCCGCACCTGAAACCCCCGATTTCGCCCGCCTTGTTGCCGGGCTCGTCAAGCTGCTCACGGTCGAGAAGCGCGCGTCCGACATTTATCTCGGCTCCCCGCAAAAGGGCGGCATTGGCCGGGTGTTCGGCGGCCAGGTGGTTGCTCAGGCGCTTCAGGCTGCACAGGCCAGCGTTGCCGAGGGCAAATGTGCCCATTCGCTTCATGCCTATTTCCTGCGCGGCGGGCGCGAAGGCGTGCCGATCGAATACCGCATCGAGCGCGACTTCGAAGGCCGCTCCTTCGCCAACCGCCGGGTTGTTGCCTCGCAAGAGAACGAGGACGGTTCCGCCAGCCCCATTCTCAACCTCACCGCCAGCTTCCAGGTCCCCGAAGACGGGCTGGAACACGAAGATTCGCACATGCCCGATGTCGCTGATCCGGAAGACCTTGCATCCGACATGGACATGCGCCGGACCATGGCAGACCGAATGGGCGACAAGCTCCCGCAAGCCCAGCGCGAACTTATGCTGCGCCCGCGCCCGATCGAGATGCGCACCACTGACAAGCTCCACTGGATGAACTCAGAGCCCAAGGAGCCGGCCGCACACAGTTGGTTCCGCACCGCCGCGCCGCTTCCCGCTGAGGCAGACACCCCGGCGCTGCACCGCGCGCTGATCGCGTATGCCAGCGACTTCACCCTGCTCGGCACCAGCGCCCTGCCCCATGGCCTGTCATGGATGCGCGGCGAGCTGGTCGGGGCGAGCCTTGACCACACAATCTGGTTCCACCGTGAGGCGCGGGCAGACGAATGGCTGCTTTATGCAACCGACAGCCCATGGTCAGGCGGTGGCCGCGGGTTTAATCGGGGCCGCATCTTCAACCGCGAGGGCCAACTTGTCGCCAGCGTGGCGCAAGAAGGCATGATCAGACGGCGCAAGGTGAACGGCTGATCAGCGCCCAGACATGGACCGCCTAAGCCGCGAAATTAAAAACTTTCATACCGCCGCAAGCACTTGAATTTTCAGCGTATATCGCGAAAAGTGCGGTATCGAAGTGTGACCTTTCGCCCATCGCGCATTTTATCTCCTCTTCTGCTTCGAAACCCGCGGTTCGAGAGCAAAACTACCGCAATCAAAGGCGGTAGGAAAACACAGGATCACGCCGCCACACACCGCACATAAATTGGGCCGCCAGCCCAGAGTGGTTCCCAGGATTGGCGGCCCATTGCGACCAAAAGGAATTGCTTCAGACGGTTACCGCGTTGATGCCTGTTCTTCGGTTTCACCGTTCGACAGGCCAAGCGCCTCCAGCATGTATTTCACATCCGGTTCGCGCCCGGCGAAGTTCTGGTACATCTCGTAATAGTCCATGGTTCCGCCGCGGCTCAGCACGGTTTCGCGCATATGCTGGCCAGCCGCGCGGTCGAGACCGCCATTGGCACGCAGCCAGTCGCGGCTGTCATGGTCCAGCATCTGGGTCCACAGATAGCTGTAATAGCCAGCCGAATAGCCTGCAGGCGAAGAGAAGATGTGGTTGAAATAGGTGCTGCGATAACGCGGCGGCACCAGGTCCACTTCAAGGCCAAGATCAGTCAGTGACTTGCGCTCAAATGCGCTCACCGCTTCGGGATTGCCAACCAGCGCGCGGGCTTCATCAGGCGTGAGCGCGTGCCATTTCATGTCCAGCAGGGCGGCCTCGACCACCTCACCAAAATCATAGCCCTGGTTGAACTTGCCCGCTGCCTCGATCTTCTCGATCATCTCAGCCGGGATCGTCTCACCCGTTTCATAGTGCTTGGCGTAGTTTGAAAGAACCTCTGGCCAGGTCGTCCACATTTCGTGGACCTGGCTTGGATATTCCACGAAATCGCGCGCGGTTGCCGTACCAGACAGGCTTTCAAACTTCTGATCAGCGAACAGTCCGTGGACCGCATGACCAAATTCGTGGAAGGCGGTGTTGACCCAGTCAAAGCTGACCAGTTGCACTTCGCCTTCGGGGGCTTTGGGCACGTTGAGCACGTTGTAGATCACCGGCTTGGTGTCCCACAGATAGCTCTGCTCGACAAAGTTGCCCATCCATGCACCGCCGCGCTTTGAAGGGCGCTGGAACGGGTCAAAATAGAACAGGCCCAGTTCCGAACCGTCCTCTTCAAACACGGTGTAGACCCACACGTCGGGGTGATAGACCGGCAAATCGGTGCGGCGCTCAAAGGTCAGGCCGTAAAGCTTTTCAGCCATGAAGAAGATGCCGTCTTCGAGCACGTTTTCGAGCACGAAATATTCCATGACAGCGTCTTCATCGAGTTCGAACTTGTCGGCCTTGATCGCGTTCGCATACCGATACCAATCCCACGGCTGCACCGTGAAATCGCCGCCATCCGCGCGGATTGCCTCATTGAGCATTTCCGCCTCGCGGCGCTGCGTTGCGGCCAGCGCGGGCACCATCTGTTCCATGAAGCCAAGCGCGCGGGCCGGGACCTGCGCCATGCGATCATACATGGTGTAGCTCGCCCAATCAGGTTCGCCGAACAATTGCGCCTTTTCAGCACGCAGCAAAGCGATACGGGCGATCAGATCGCGCGTGTCGATATCGGTGGTGCCGTTCGCGCGGTCATGGCTGAGCTTGAAGAGAGCTTCGCGCGTTGCGCGGTTTTCCAGCATCGGCAAAAGCGGCTGCTGCGTGGTGTTTTGCAGCGCAATCGCAAACTTGCCTTCGTGACCCAAAGACGCTGCAAAATCCGCAGCCGACTGGATATCATTGTCCGAAAGCCCGGCAAGCTCTTCACGGGTTTCCACGATCAATGGCTGATCCGACATCGCGTTGCGGGCAAGCTGGCCAAACTCTGTGGTCAAAGTGGTGAGCTCAGTGTTGATCGACTTGACCTGCTCACGCTCTTCTTCGGTCAAAAGAGCGCCAGCATGGACCATGCTCCTATACGTCTCTTCAAGCAGGCGGGCGTCCTCGCGCGAAAGATCAAGGCTTTCGCGCTTGTCATAAACCGCTTTCACGCGGGCAAACAAAGCCGGGTTAAGGACGATGCTGTCGCCGTGCGCGGTCAGCTTTGGTCCGATTTCGCGGTTGATCGCATCGAGCCCGTCCGTGGTGTTGGTGCCGGTGAGTTGGAAGAACACGCGGGCGACGCGGCCAAGCATCCGGCCCGAGGTTTCGATTTTGACGATCGTGTTCTCAAAGGTCGCAGCTTTGGGGTTGTCGATGATCGCCTGAATCTCAGCCGCCTGGATCGCCATACCCTGCTCGAAAGCGGGGATGTAATCGTCTTCGGTGATCTGGGTGAAATCAGGCGCGAGAAACGGCAGATCGCTGTCAGACGCGAAATAGCCAGTGCCGGCCGGCATCGCGGCTTCTTCGGCTTCTGCTTCTGCAGTCTCGCTGTGCGCGTCGAGCGGTTTTGCGTGCAGCATGGTGGTCATCCCGGAAAGAAGGGCCAAAGCCGATACGGTTGAAAAAACAGGATTGCGTGCGCTGATGCGCTTGATTGAATGTGTCATGGCGACCTCTTTGCCAAACGGAATGGCAAGGTCAATGACGAAGCAAGTCTGACCGCAGAGTGAACCTCGCCAGCGTATTTTTCGATCATTTTCAGCTGCAACACCGTTCGATGATTCCACGCAAAAGCCCGGCCCGCACGGATGCGGACCGGGCTTTTGAATGGGCTGGTGCCGTCTGGCTTAGGCCGGATAGGTCCATGCCGAGCCACGCGCGAGGTTTTCGCTGGCGAAGGCCCAGTTGATCTTGTGATCGACCACAGCGTCAAGATAGGCAGGACGCGCGTTCTGGTGATCGAGATAGTAAGCGTGTTCCCAGACATCGATCGTCAGCAGCGGGTTGAAGCCGCTGTCTGCCAGCGTATCGCCATCATGCGTTTCTTCGATCGAAAGCGCGCCATCCTTTTCAGCCAGCCACACCCAGCCGCTTGCAAAGTGGCCAGCGCCGCGCGCCTTGAGCTGGGCTTTAAGCTCATCCATCGAACCAAAGGCTTCGTCGATCTTCGCGGCGAGTTCTGCCGATGCTTCGGTTTCGCTTGCAGCCATTGAGTGCCAGTAGAAGGCGTGGTTCCAGGTTTGCGCTGCATTGTTGAACAGGCCCTGATTGGCACCGCGAGCAGCCGCCACAACATCTTCAAGCGCTGCGCTGTCGTGATCGGTGCCTGCGATCGCAGCGTTCATCTTGTCGACATAGGCCTTGTGGTGCTTGCCGTGGTGAAACGACAGGGTGTGCGCTGAAACGGCCGGCTCAAGCGCGGTGTCCGCATATGGAAGGTCAACGAGTGTGAAAGCCATGATTGTCAGTCCCTCTTTGAATGTGGGGTGTCAGAAACTCTGCATTGATAACGCGCCACCCACCTAGTGGTTTCAAGCCGAAATAAAAGAGCGCTTTTGGTTAGGCGGCGAGACTATCACGCTTGAAAGCGGCATCCTTGGTAAGCTGGCTGTGTTCGACCCAGGTCGTGTGCACCCCGCTTGAAATCTTGTGCGGCAACCGCGCCCGGCAAATGGGACCCTTGGTGATGTCAGAGGCATCAAGGATCGCCAGTTCAGATGTGCCCGTATTCTCATCAATCAGGAAGGTGACGAGGTAGCCGTCGTCCTCTGATACGGCGCGCTTGCGCGGCACCATCGGGCTTTCGCTCGCATAAACGCCTTCGGGCAGTTGATAGATCTGCTCTTCGCCGGTTTCGGTGTCGTGGCGGACATATCCGTTGAACAGGAACCAGCCGGGCCGCGTGGTCGTGGACCAGATATAGCGGCTTTTCTTCATGAGATAATCGGGGTTGATCATCCCGAACTCGACAATCCGATCGCACAACCGTTCTTCTGTGGTTTCGCCGGTCACAAGGTTGAAGCGCCAGCGGTGCAGGCGGCTTTGAAAGCTGTGTTCATCGACATAGGCCATCATGTGGCTGTATTCGCCCGCTTCCTCGAGCGGGTCAGGCATCGGCTTGTCCTGGTAATACCCTTCGAGCACGACCTCATCGCCTTCTTCATAAGCGTTGGTCCAGTGCAGCACATAGGTGGGCGAGGCTTCAAACCAGCGGATATCTTCTGGCTCGCCGTGTCGCGGGATCAGCGCAAAGCGCGTGGGCACTCCATCATGGATGCGCGCAGCGTGAATGTTGCGTTCCAGCAGGCCTTCATCCCAGAACAGCGGCATGTCGTTGAGGATCGACCAGTTCTTGGTGATCGCCATGTCATGCGGCAGGCGAGGACCCGGCAGCGGGATCGGCACATAATGCACCAGATCACCGGCGCGATTGACCACGCCGTAATGCATGTACGGCGCGTATTTGGAGTAGTTGAAGAACATGCATTCGCCGGTTTCTTCATCAACCTTGGGATGCGCAGACACCCCGTCGACCGGCCCCCACGGCGCCTTGCCCTTGTTTTCGAGCGTGACAGGGTCAAGCATCCAGGCTTCGCCGCATTGATAGAAGGTCGCATAGGCAGTGCCGGCATGGACGATGATATCGGTTGAGCCTGTGTCCTTCAGCCCTTCATGCGCGCCATAGCCGGGGCGCACACTTGTGCCATGCGGGTCCATCAATCCGCCCCACAGCGCGCGCCCGGCAATCTGTTCCTCGGTAAAGCAATGGGTGCGCACAAAGCGGTTGCGATAGCTTGCTTTGCCGCCTGAAATGCTGACCTGATGCACCATCGCATCGCCATCAAACGGGTGATGCCGGCCCAGCGGCTGGTGAACCGGGTTTTCGGTGTTGCGCAAGTAAATGCCATCCATGTCATCGGGGATCGCGCCTTCGATGACCTCAAGGCTATCGACATCCACTTCCTCATGCTGGGGTGTCCACGGACCCGACAGATAAGGGTGATTGGACGGTTCCAGCGAAGTCTTTACCGGCGGATGGCGTGTGATGGTCATGGATGCTCCCTCTCAGCGCGCATCTTAGCAATTGCGCGCGCCGATACAAATTTGATCTCGATCAATGATCGCCTGCCCAATCTGCGCAAATGTGAATCGCAACAAAGGGAGAAGTCACATGAAATCGATCCTTCTACATATTGACGGTGATGCCTGCATGGAAGCGCGCCTGCAGGTCGCGATGGATCTTGCGCGGGCATCAGGCGGGCACATCACCTGCCTCCAATCGGTCAGCTATGAAGTGTTTGCACCGGGTGACTTTTACGGGTCGGTCATGGCGGCCGCGATGCCGCGCATCAAGGAAGCGGCTGAAAAGCTGCGCGCCGAGATCGAGGCTGATCTCGCCAATGAGGACGTCGCATGGGAGTGGCGCTTTATCTACGGCATGGCCGAACACCGCCTGCTTGAACAATCCGCGCTGCACGATGTGATCGTTGTCGGCCCGCATGATATTGGCGAGGAAGGCTCGCGCGGCCCCTCGGCGATGGCGGGCGAACTGGCGGTCAAGGCGCCCATCCCGGTGCTGGTGGTGCCCAAACAGATCAAGCGGCTTGATACCAATGCGCCGATCCTCGTCGCGTGGAACGGTTCGCCAGAGGCAGCGGTTGCGCTGCGTTCCTCGCTCCCGCTCCTTGCGCAATCGCGCGAAGTGATCCTTGCAAGCGTTGCAGAAGGCGATGATGACGTGCCGTACGAATTCCCATCCAGCGAGGCGGCGATGTATCTCAGCCGCCATGGGATCGAGGCCGAAGTGCTCGAAATCCCGCGCGGCGATGCGGACATTGCCGACACGCTGTTTTCAGCGGCGCAAATGCGTGAATGCGGGATGATCGTGATGGGAGCCTATGGCCATTCGCGCTTTGCCGAAATGCTGTTCGGCGGGGTCACTCGCAAGATGTTGAGCGATCCGGCACTGCCGATCCTGCTTGGTCACTGATCGGGGCCACCGATCAGCCTCGCCGGGCGCTCAGGTGCCGTAAAGGAACATGTTGACCGTCAGCCGCCCTTGGCGAGGATCCTCGCTGAGGGCGGACGGGTCGGGAATGATGCCGGAATGAAGGCTGCGCCCGCGATACAGTGCGAGCCTGTCAACGCGCGCCTCAACCGCGCCGATCTGTTCAAACCTTTCGCTGTCGCCTGATGGATAGCCGGGCGTGACCGGGCCAAATTCGCGATCATCGTCTTCCAGCGCGGCGGCATAGGAGGCCTCGCGCTCGGGTGTGATCTTCTCAAACCCGGTGCGCCGATGGCGGTAGAAGGCCGTGCCGCCGCTTTCCGGCCCGTCAAGATAGTGCATGATCGCAACCCGCCCCGGATCGGAATGATCGTGATGCGGGATGCTCTGGCGCGGATTCAGCGCCTCTGGCGCCAAAGACACGATAGAGAACGCAGCCACCTCGCACTGGATAGAGCGAGAAAGGCCAAACACCCGCCCCATCACCTGCATCATCAGATCGCGCCTGATATCAAGATAGGACGGATCAGCAGGCGCGCGCCTGCCCGGATAATCGACCCCAGCGGGATAATATTGCGAGCGATAGCCGAGATCGCGCAGCCGGTCTGGCTGGCCGGTGAAATTGTCGATGATGACAAGCGGTTCACGCTCTTCGCCGATGGTTTCGACGGTGACCTTGGCGTCGGGCAATTGCATGGCCAGCGTCTTTAGCGTTTTACACGCGCATATGGATAGCCCCCGGTGGATAGCCCCAGCATGCCCCCTTTCAGACCAGCGCCTGACAAACGCGGGGTCAGGATCCTGTGCGCACCGCCCAATCAACCAGCCGAGTGAGATCATCGAGCTGTTTGACAACCGCACCGCTGCGTTCATGGGGCAGGCGCGTCGTCAGCTTGCCAGCCAGTTCGTTCAAAGGGCTGACCGCATCAAGAAGCGCGCGCATTCCGCGTTCGCTCAATTCAACGACAACCGACCGCCTGTCATCGGGCTTGGGCCGGCGCTTGGTAAAGCCTTCACGTTCCAGCCGGTCAATCAGCGCGGTGACACTGCCGCTGGTCAGACCCAGCTCAACCATCAGCGCGCTCGGCGTGGCTGGCCCCTTCTCTGCAAGGAAGCGCAAGGCGCGCGCATCATTGCGCCCCACCCCCATCGCTTCTGCCGCGTCGCGATCATAGCTGTCGAGCGCCGATTGCAGCGATCGCATGGCGGCAAGCAGGGGGACGGGTTGATCGGGCTGCATGGCCGGGAATTTGCCTCGAAAAAGGCCCGGTGTTCAAGCTAGGGAGAATGCGGATAACCACGCGGTTTGATCAAGCAGATTGGCGCGATCACCGCTCGCAATCGTCACCCACCCGCATGGTAGAAATCATAGATCTTGCGCGCGACTGCATCGCTGACGCCGGGTGCGCGTTGCAAATCTTCAAGCGCCGCGGCGCGGACCTTGCTCGCCGTGCCGAAATGCAGCAGCAGCGCGCGTTTGCGCGCAGGGCCAATGCCTGGAATCTCGTCGAGCGGCGATGCGGTGATCGCCTTGCTGCGCTTGGCCCGGTGCGCGCCGATAACATAGCGGTGCACCTCATCGCGCAGGCGCTGGGCATAGAACAGGACCGGGGAATTGGTCGGCAGCATTTTTTCACGGCCATCGGGGAAATGGAACACCTCGCGCCCTTCGCGCCCGTGATGCGGCCCCTTGGCGATGCCGATAACAGGCACATCATCAATGCCAAGCTCGCCCAGCACCTCCATCACGCTTGAAAGCTGACCCTTGCCGCCATCGACCAGCACAAGGTCAGGCCATACGCCTTCGCGTTCGCGGTCAGGATCATCCTTCATCGCACGGGCAAAGCGCCGCTCCATAACCTCGCGCATCATCGCAAAATCATCATTGGTCTGCGCGTCACGGATGTTGAACTTGCGATATTGCGACTTTTCGAACCCTTCAGGACTGGCGACAACCATTGCACCCACGGCCTTGGCGCCTTGAATATGGCTGTTGTCGTAAACTTCGATCCGCTGCGGCGGCTCCTCCAGTTCGAGGAATTCGGCGAGTTCACGGTTGACCTTGGCCTTGGTCCCGCTTTCGGCCAGCCTGCGCTCAAGCGCATCCACCGCATTGCGGCTTGCCTGCGCCATCAGCTTGCGCCTGTCGCCGCGCTGCGGGACAGAGATTTGCACCTTCTTGTCTGCCAGTTCGGAAAGCGCCGCTTCCATCAACTCGCTTTCGGGCACGCTCCGATCAACCAGCACAGTGCCCGGCGGCGGCACTTCCTCGTAGAATTGCAGCATCACATTGGCGAGCACTTGCGCCTCGTCGACATCCTTCGTGTGGCTGGGGAAGAAGGCGCGGTGCCCCCAATTCTGCCCGCCGCGGATGAAGAAGGCTTGCACGGCGATATGCCCGCCTTTGGCTGCCAGCGCGAAGACATCAGCGTCGCCCATGCTTTTCGCATTGATTGCCTGTGACCCTTGAATGAAGGTGGCCGCGCGCAACCGGTCGCGCAGGATCGCGGCGGTTTCAAAGTCGAGCTCTTCGGCAGCCTTTGCCATTTGCGCTTCAAGGTCGGCCTGAACCTGGCTGGATTTGCCTGCCAGAAAGTCCTTCGCCTGATCGACCAGCGCATCGTAATCCGGCTCGCTGATCCGCCCGACGCACGGCGCAGAACACCGCTTGATCTGATACAACAGGCAGGGCCGATCACGATTGTTGAAAAAGCTATCAGTACAAGACCTTAGAAGGAACAGTTTCTGAAGCGCATTAAGCGTGGTGTTGACGCTGCCGGCGCTTGCGAAAGGGCCGTAATAATTGCCCTTGGCGCGGCGCGCACCGCGATGTTTGTGAATCCGCGGAAAGGCATGATCAGCGCGCAGCAGGATGAAAGGAAAGCTCTTATCATCGCGCAGCAAGACGTTGAAAGGCGGACGAAAACGCTTGATCAGCTGCGCTTCCAGCAACAGCGCTTCGGCTTCGGAATTGGTCGTGACGATTTCCATTGATCGACACTGCGAAACCATCCGCAAAAGCCGCCCCGAAAGCTGTTTGACCTGTGTGTAGTTCGACACCCGCGCTTTGAGGCTGCGCGCCTTGCCGACATACAGAACATCGCCGCGCGCATCGCACATGCGATACACGCCGGGCACAGGCTTCAGGACCTTGACCGTCTCCCGGATCGCCTCAATCCCTGCCTCAAGATTGGGCTGAGCGCGCGCGACGGTCGAGGCCGCGCGCTCCTCGTTAAAGCGCTCGGCCCCTCTTGGATCATGCGGGGTGCCTGCCGGGGTCTTGGACATGACCGCAAGATAGGGATGCACCTGCGCGATTGGCAATGTGTGCAGACCCGCCTATCGGCAGCCCGAAGGAAAAAGCGTGGAACACTACGACGTCATCATTCTGGGTGCAGGGGCAGCGGGCCTGATGTGCGCGGCAATCGCGGGCCAGCGCGGTTTGCGCGTCGCCGTGCTCGAAAAGGCGGAAAAGCCGGGCAAGAAGATCCTGATTTCGGGCGGTGGGCGCTGCAACTTCACCAATGTTGATGCAGGGCCTGACAATTACCTGTCTGCCAATCCGCATTTCGCCAAATCCGCACTCGCCCGCTATCGCCCGCACGATTTCATCGAACTGGTCGATAGGCACGGCATTGCCTGGCACGAAAAGACGCTGGGACAACTGTTCTGCGATGGTTCGGCCAAACAGATCGTGCAGATGCTGCTCGATGAGTGCGGCGATAATGTAGCGGTGATCTGCGGCGCTGATGTCAGCGCTGTGGGTTTTCTTGATGATGCCCCGGAGGCGAGCGATAGCGAGCCACGAAGACAATTCACCGTCAGCGCAAGGGAGCGATCATTTGCGGCGCCCAATCTCGTGATCGCCACCGGAGGTCCCTCGATCCCCAAGATGGGCGCGACCGGGTTTGCTTATGATCTTGCACGCCAGTTCGGGCTTAAGGTGGTGGAGCCGCGCCCTGCCCTCGTGCCCCTCACTTTGGGCGGCAAAGACGTCCTGTTCCGCGAATTGTCAGGCGTTTCCGCCCCGGTGCGGGCAAGCGCAGGGACAGGCAAATCCAAGGCAAGCTTCGAGGAAGCCGCACTGTTCACGCACAAAGGGCTATCAGGCCCTGCGATCCTGCAAATCTCGTCCTACTGGCGTCATGGCGAGGATATCGGGATCACCTTCCTGCCGCGCGAAGACGCTGATTGGCTGATTGAGTTGAAGCGCGACCGTCCGCGCGCCAGCATTCGTGCTGCCCTGCGCGAACACCTGCCCGATCGCCTCGCCGATGCTCTGGCAGAGCGTCTGGGGATTGAGCGCGAGCTTGGCAATGTCTCTGACAAGGACCTGCGCAGCGCGGGTGAAAAGCTTTCCAACTGGCGTTTCAGCCCAAACGGGACAGAAGGTTTTGCCAAGGCGGAAGTGACGATTGGCGGCATCTCAACCGCAGAGCTTTCCAGCCGCACGATGGAAGCCAAATCAGTGCCCGGCCTTTACGCAATCGGTGAAGCGGTCGATGTCACCGGATGGCTGGGCGGGTATAACTTTCAATGGGCATGGGCGAGCGGGGTCGCCTGCGGGGAGAGCCTCGGCTAACGATACCGGCCATCACAAAAGAACGGGGAGGAAAACCATGTCGCAGCTCAGCATCACAATCGGGCGTATCCTTTTGGGGCTCTATTTCTTCATGCCCGGTCTGATGAAAGCCTCCCAGCCTGCGCAAACCATCGCGTATATGGAAAGCCATGCAATCCCGTTTGCAGCGCCGTTGATGTGGGTGTCTGCCCTTGCAAACCTTGCAGGCGGCGTTTTGCTGATCACCGGCAGGCATGTGAAACTGGTTGCTTATGGCTGTGTTATCTACGTCCTGCTGGTCAATTTCATGCTTCACGATTTCTGGACGATGGAAGGCCCCATCGTTGAGCGCGAGACGCAGAATTTCATCAAGAACCTTGGCATTCTGGCAGGTCTACTGGTGCTGGCTGGCATGTCGCCTGCCCGCGCAATCTCGGCGAGCGGATGGTGGAAAAGCGACGCAGCGGCGACAAACGGCTAAGCAGCGCAAGCAACAAGATTTCAAACGCAATGTGACACACGCAACACTGACGCGCGCGTAAGCTTGTCACCGCCATGAAACATCCCTAACCCTTTCAACAGAGCCTGAAAGCGGGCCTGAATACAGGGGTATTGGTTGGGTCTGCGCCCGCTCCCGCAGGCAAACGGAGAGAATATCTTGCGCCAATTGCAGGGGATGGATTCCTCGTTCGTCGCGATGGAATCGCCAAACTCGCCGATGCACATCGGCAGTGTGCTGATTTACAACCCCGAAACCGCGCCGGGCGGCTTCGTGCGGTTCAAGGACATCCTTCAGTTCTTTGAAAGCCGGTTGCAGATGTCCAAGACCATGCGTCAGCGTCTGGTCCGGGTGCCGTTTGATCTCGACTATCCTTACTGGGTCGAAGATCCCAATTTCGATCTCGAATATCATGTGCGCCATGTTGCCTTGCCCAAGCCCGGCGATTGGCGACAGCTGTGCATTCAGGCCGCGCGCATCCACGCTCGCCCGCTCGACCTCAGCCGTCCGCCGTGGGAATTCACCGTGGTCGAAGGGCTCGACAACATTCCAGGCTATCCGCCCGGTTGCTTTGCTTATGTGACCAAGGTCCACCATGCTGCGATCGATGGTTTGAGCGGGATCGACCTGATGGAGGCGACCCACACGGTTGAGCCTCACACGCCGCCGCCCAACCGGCCTGATGAATGGAAGCCGGAGAAAATCCCCGGCCCTGCCGAATTGCTTGGCAAATCCTATCTCAACGCGCTGCTCAACCCTGTGAAACAGGCGCAGGTGGCCGCGCAGTCGCTTCCGGGCATTGCGAGCGCGGTCAAGGGATTGATCGCGCGCGATTTCAAACTGACCAGCGAATGGGTGCCGCCGCGCACGCGGTTCAACCGGACGATCTCGCCTCACCGCGTGGTTGAAGGGCGCACGTTCGACCTCAAGGAATTCAAGTCGATCCGCGCGCTTCTGCCCGAAGCCAAGGTCAATGACGTCGCGATTGCCGTGATCGGCGGCGCGCTGCACAAATACCTTACCGCCAAGGATGACCTGCCCAAAAGCACGATGACCGCCATGGCCCCAATATCGGTTCGCTCCGAAGGGGAAAAGGGCGATATGGGCAATCAGGTATCAGCCATGGTTGCCCCGCTGGGCACGCATATCGCTGATCCGAAAGAACGGCTCGATTACGTCCACAGCCAGACGAAGAATTCCAAGGCGATGACCAACGCCATCGGCGCGCGCACGATGACAGAGGTGAGCAAGGTGAACCCCGCGCTTTACATGGCGCTGGGCGCGCAATTGTTCAGCCGGGTCAGCCTTGCGCACAGGGTGATGCCGTTCAACACCGTGGTCACCAACGTGCCCGGCCCGCCAATCCATATCTATTCAAGCGGCGCGCGGATGGAGAGCATGGCGCTCTCGCTGATCTGCCTGACAGACGGCCTTGGCCTTGCGCATGTCGTGCAATCCTATGTCGATGAAGCCTATATCAGCTTCACCGCCTGCCGCGACATCATGCCCGATCCGGAGTTCTACTCGCAGTGCCTGCAAGACAGCTTTGACGAATTGCTGGCAGCGGCAAAGCTGGTGAACGCTGAGGCGGCACCGGCCAAGCCTGCTCCGAAAGCAGCCGCAAAGGCCGCTCCAAAGGCTTCTGCGGCAGGAACAAAGAAGCCGGCGGCCAGCAAATCTCGCAAGCCGGCTGCGAAAACGGCGGCGAAAACAACGACTAGGCCGCGCGCTGCAACAACCGCCAAAAAAGCCGCTCCGCGCAAGGCTGCGGCCAAACCGGCAAAACGCAAACCCAGGGCAACGACAAAGAAGATTGAGAGCAAACCAGCGAAATAAATCAGCCGCTTAGGCAAGAATACAGTTTCACGGGATCATAATAATAACACGTGCGAGCCGCACCAAAAAAGACAAGTGGCCGCACCAGCAGGAGAGTACATATGGCGAGCATAGCGCCCAACCAATCCGGCTTTGCCGGAGCCCGTCCGGCATACGAGGCGGTTCCACCGAACCGGCTTTGGACACTGACCGAAGGGCGCGCATTGGGTGAGCTTGCGGCTTTCTATGCAACCATGCCCGCAATGCGGGCCTTGCCACAAGGCGATGGCCATTCGGTCATGGTGCTTCCCGGTTTCATGGCCTCGAACCGTTCGACCGTGCCGATGCGCCGCCTGCTCAACGATCTCAATTACGACGCGCATGGCTGGGAATCGGGCCGCAATGTCGTGATCAACGAAGCGACTGTGCGCAATATGGAGAACCAGCTGACCCGGCTCTACAACACGTCAGAGCGCAAGGTGTCGCTGATCGGATGGAGCCTTGGCGGCGTGCTCGCCCGTGAACTTGCGAAGCTTCACCCCGAAAAGGTGCGGCTGGTCGTCAGCCTTGGCAGCCCGCTGTCGAACAATCGCGGCCATTCTTCCGCGCGGCATCTGTTCGAGATGCTGAACGGCAAGGAACCCAAAGTGATTGAGCCGGGCAAGTTTGACGAGCTGCATATCGCGCCGCCTGTTCCGACCACTTCGATCCTGACCAAAACCGATGGCGTCGTTCACTGGCGCGCGAGCGTTCAGGAAGAAGGCGAGCACCCAAGCGAAAACATCGTTGTCCATGCCAGCCATATCGGCCTTGGCGTCAACCCTTCGGTTATGGTCGCGCTGTCAGACCGGCTCGCACAGGCCGAAGGCGATTGGGCACCCTTCAAGCCAAGCCTGTTCCAGCGCTGGATGTTCCCGCGCTCAAAGCTGAGCTAACTCTCGGGCCGCTAAGGCCCTAAAACAGCTTCCTGATATCGATCCCGATGAACCGGCCAACGGGTTCGATCAGGAACGGCTGATAGTTGATCGGTGTGTCGCCATTGCTGTCGACAACCTGTCGCTGAGCATCGAACACATTGTCAGCCCGCAGCGAGACGCGAACATTGCTCAGCGCCGGGCTTTCGCTGCCGAACAATTGATCAAGATTGGCAAACAGCCGCAGGTTCAGGGTCGCCAGATCATCGAAGAAGAGATCGTTTGAGCCCGGCAAGCCGGTGCCATCAAGGCGGGTCTTGCCAGTATAGCGAGCCGATACGCGCATCCCTACGCCGGCCCCGAATATCCCTGCTTCCAGCCGGGAGCTGTGGCGCGGCAGGCCAAAGGCGCCGGTGGCCTCGCCATCAAGCTGATCAAGCGGTTCAAGACCCGGAGCAATCAGGATCGTGTTTTCAAGCTCGATCGTGTGGTTGAGCGACACGAAATAGCGGAAGCCCCGGAAGCTGCGGCGTGCCAGCGGGTTGAAGCCACCAAGCGGACCGCCGCCGCCCTGTGCTCCGCCCTGCCCGCTGCCCTGTCCGCCGCCCTGCCCACTGCCCGGCCCGCCGCCCTGGCAGAAACGACCGCGCAATTCGGCAATGCGTTCTGACGAGATCGTGCCATCATCAGCCCGCAGCCGGTCAATGATGAAGCCTGCCATGTTGGGATCGAAACCGGGCAATTGGTCGGATACGTCCTCTCCCGCATCGATCCGGGCAATCAGGGCGCGAAGGCGCGTCTCACCATCATCCGCGCAGGCAATCGCGCGGAATGCGGCAAAGCCTTCCCCCATGGGCCCTGCTGGAGCACCCGGCGCACCGGGAGCACCACCGGGAGCACCGCCGGGAGGGCCGCCCTCACCGCGCGTGCCCGCACCGGCGCCGCGATTGCCGCGCTGCCCCATGGTCGATGGATCAAAACTGCAAATCCGTTCTCGCACCATGGCAAGGCGTTCGGGATCGATCTGGCCGTCCTCGCCGCGAACCCGGTTCAAAAGCCGCTGGAGCCGCTGCGGATCAAAACCGGGAATGGTATCGGACAGGTCCTCTCCATTTTCGACCGCTTGCACCAGCCGGGTGAGCACGTCCATGCCATCATCAGCGCAGATCCGTTCGCGGAATTGCATGAAGGCTGCGCGCTGGTCTGCGCTAGGCGGACCGCCTCTGCCTGCACCGCCGCTGCCCTGCCCACGCTGCCCCGGCCCGCGCGCGCCAGCCGGTGGTCCGGCAGGAGCCGCGTCCGAGCTTGCGCTTTGCGGTTGGGGGCGTCCCTGTGGCGGACCGCCGCGCCCACGGCCCGGCCGTCCGCCCTGTTGGCCAGCTCCGATTGATCCGCGGAAGAACAATCCAAACTGCAGCCTGTCCGCGCGGGTTTCAGCAAAGGTAACCGAACGCGCGTCTACCGATTGGATGATACCCGCATCATCGCGCACCACGCGACCGGGAAACGCTGCTTCGATCTCTGGCGTGATCAGCGGAAAGCCGCTGGTCACATCATCTGAACGGTTGCGGATATATTCGACCGTAAAGCGCGTTCCCTGCCAGAACGGCAATTCCCAGTTCGCTGCAAACTTCCAGTCGCGCTGGGTTTCGGCAAGCAGATCGGGATTGCCGCCGGTTATGACCGTGGCGAGCACAGTCTGACCGGTTGAGAAATCGAACACGGGCGAATTGAGGTTTTCAACCAGCGGGTTGCCCAGCGCTGCAAGACCCGGCGGCACTTCGCGCTGAATATAGGTCGTCGACAGGTCGAGATTGTCGAACGGCGACCATGTGAGGCCAAGTGTATAATCGCCCAAGGTGCCAAAGTCTGAAAAGTGATCGAGCCCGATCTGACCGTTGAGCGTAAAACTGCCCAGCGCATCAGCAAAGCCGGTGCGGCGGCTGGTGATCGGCACAACGATATTCATGCCGGTCGACAGATTGCCCCGGATCAGATCAACCGGCAGACTTCCGCGGGTGTCGCTGCTTTCAAGATTGGTCCAATTGTAGCCGACATCAAATGTGGTCAGCACTTCTCCGCCGGGCAATTCTGCAATCGGACCGCGCAACGTCGTCAGGCTGCTTGCGGTGGTCGAACGGGTAAAGGCGGTGTCAAAACCTGCATCGACGCTGGTCGGCAAAGCTCCATCAAGCGTGAGCGCGCCTGACAAGGCATCAGCCACAAGGTCAGAGGTGTCAAAGCGACGGTCGATCTCCTGCGTTGTTTCAACCAAGCTGGCGTTGAATGTCGCCGTGAGTTGATACGCGCCAAACGGCTTGTTCAGCGATCCTGAAGCGGAAAACGTGTCGCTTGCAACGCGCTGTTCAAGCGGGGTTTCTGCACCAAATGTGCGCAGCGCGCTGTTGCCGGCGGCATCGGTCAGAACGACCGTGTTAAGGCCGCGCAATGCGCGCCTGTCATTGCGCACATAATTGGCATTGGCGGACAGCGATATGCCGCTGTCGATGATCGCCTTGGCATAGCTCACATTCGATTCAAGGCTGCGCGAATCGCTGACAAGGCTGCGAAATTCAGCCTGATCGGGATCGCTCACCACGTCAGAAATTGATCCCGGCGTCTGGATGATATCGCGCTCATCTTCGGTCAGGATCGAATTGTCCTGCGCTGACAGGCTGACATTGATCCGCGCACCATCGGCAATCTGGAGGAAACCCAGTTCCTGCTCGCGCTGGTAATATCCGCCGCGCGAAGGCCCTTCGAACTCCAGCTCAACCTCGGCATTGCGGTAATTGTCTTTAAGGATCAGATTGATCACGCGCCGGTCAGGCGGAAAGCCGAAACGCTGGGCGACCTCCTCAGGAAACACCTCCACCCTTGCGAGCGCCTCGGGCGGGTAATTGGCAAATTCGCGGAAAGAGCCAACGCGGATACCGTTGATGAGGATAACCGGCCGCCCGCCGCCGCCGCGCCCGCGCGCAGAGCCGGTCTGATTGGTGATCTGCGTCACAAGGTCCGCGATCGAGGTCACGCCTTCAGCGGCGATATCCTCTTCGGCGAGCTGCAGGATCGGTGCCTGTTCCACATCAAGTTGCCCGCGCAGCCGATCGCCCGAGACGACGATTTCGCCCGAACCCGATCCAAATTCGGAATCCGGATTGCGGCGATCCTGACGGGCGGTCGATGCGCCCTCATTATTCTGCGCGGATTGAGCGGGTTCATCCTGGCCAGACTGGGCCGCGCTTAGGGGGGAAGTTGAAAGGGCTGCACAGCAGGCGCCAGCCAACAATGCGCTGCGGGAGAAGGGGGAGAGGTTCATTAAGGCCCTTTTTGAGCGTAACCTTGCGCCAATCAAGCGCTTCAATTGTATCGGTTTGCAACGAAGCAGCAGCCAAATCGATCCGCCAGCGCGCCAATAATGTCAGCGCTTGCTGTGGGGCGGCTAACGCGCTGCTCTTCCCTTTTCGTGCTCGCATCGCTAAATGGCGCGCCCAGATCGACGAAAGTGTGTTCGTCGCCAGAAGAATTAAGGAATTACATGGCCAAGGAAGAACTTCTCGAAATGCGCGGGCGCGTCGTCGAGCTGCTGCCCAATGCGATGTTCCGGGTAGAGCTTGAAAACGGCCACGAAGTGTTGGGTCACACCGCAGGCAAGATGCGCAAGAACCGCATCCGCGTGCTGGTCGGTGATGAGGTCCTGTGCGAACTGACCCCATATGATCTCACCAAAGCGCGCATCACATACCGTTTCATGCCGGGCCGCGGTGGTCCAGGCCCCCAATAACCGCCGCTTGGCGGATAGCGGGCGCTGATGAGCGCGCTTCACCTGACATTGGCTTCAGCCTCGCCCCGGCGGCGCGACCTGCTTGCGCGTCTGGGGATTGCGCCTGATGCGGTCACTCCGGCTGACATTGATGAAACCCCTTTGCGGGATGAACGCCCGCGCGATTATGCGCTGCGCATGGGTCGCGAGAAGGCTCTTGCAATCGACGCCCCCGGTTTCGTGCTCGCAGGAGACACGGTCGTCGCTGCCGGGCGGCGCATCCTGCCCAAGACCGAGGACGAAAACGAAGCGCGCGATTGCCTGACGCTGCTTTCAGGCCGCCGCCACGTCGTGCTGTCCAGCGTGGTGCTGCGCGCGCCCGATGGCAGTTTGCGCGAACGGCTGAATGAAAACACGGTGCGCTTCAAGAACCTCTCCCCGCAAGAGATCGACGCCTATATCGCCAGCGATGAATGGCGCGGCAAAGCGGGCGGCTATGCGATCCAGGGGCAGGCTGAGGCGCTCATCCAATGGATGAAAGGGAGCCATTCGGGCGTGATGGGCTTGCCGCTTTATGAAACGCGCGCGCTGCTCAAATCAGCGGGGTTCGCCATTGGCTGAGTGGCTGATCGAGAGCGGGATCGGTGAGGATCGGGCGCTGCTGATCGAGCACGGCGAAGTGATCGCATCAAAACTGCAATGGCCGGGAGAGATCGCCGCAGGCGATGTGCTGTTTGCAAAACTCGTCTCGAAAGCAGCTGGAAAGCGCCGGGGGGTTGCAAGGCTCGACAACGCCGCCGAGGTTCTGGTCGACCATTTGCCTCCGGAAGCGACCGAAGGCGCCATGATCGGCATACGTATTTCGCGCGCACCAATTGCCGAGCGCGGGCGGCTCAAATTGGCGCAGGCGCGCTGCTTTGCTGCCGGCAATGAGCGCATCGATCCAGACGCGAAGGTCGACACCGACATGCTATTCAACCCCTTCACGCTCGGCGACATTGTTCGCAGCTTTGAGGGTGGCGAGTGGGAAGAGGTCTGGCACGCGGCTTCGTCGGGCAGCATTGCCTTTGCGGGCGGGGAAGTCCTGTGCAGTGCCACGCCCGCGATGACGGTCATCGATGTGGACGGAGATCTTTCGCCGCGCGAGCTGGCCCTTGCCTGCGTGCCTGCCATCGCCAAGGCGCTGCGCTGGTTCGATATTGGCGGGAATATCGGCATCGACTTTCCCACTCTCGAAGCAAAAGCTGACCGGCGCGCGGTCGACGCGGCGCTCGGGTCCGCGCTTGACTATTGGCCGCACGAACGCACCGCCATGAACGGGTTCGGCTTCGTGCAATTGATCGCGCGGCTTGAAGGGCCATCACTGCTCCACCGCTTTGCCACCTCGCGCACCGGCCTGTGTGCGCGCTATGCCTTGCGCGTGGCAGAGCGAGCGGAGGGGACAGGGCCAGTTCTCCTCCTGCGCATACATCCCGCCCTCAAAGCCAAGCTCAAGCCCGAATGGCTGGACGAACTGCGCCGCCGGACAGGGCGCGAGGTGCGGATAGAGACGGACGGAGGACTTGCGCTGGAGGCTCCGCAGGCTCAGATATTGAGCGAATGAGCAACACCTCCTCCAAACGCTGCCCCATGTGCAAACGGGCCCGCACTGAACAGTTCGCGCCGTTCTGCTCGCAGCGCTGCAAGGATCGCGACCTCGCACAGTGGTTTGGCGATGGCTATGCCGTTCCCGGAGAGCCGGTCGACCCCGAAGTGATTGCCTCGCGCGACTGGGATACACAGGAATAGTCACCGAATAGGCAAAAGAGGCGCGATTCCCTCTTGCCAAGCCATGCGAGCTTCGCCATAGCGCCGCTCTCATTTGCTCGCCGGAGCGCGAAACAAGCTCCGTCGCCGCAGCGAATGCCCGGGTAGCTCAGGGGTAGAGCAGCGGATTGAAAATCCGCGTGTCGGTGGTTCGATTCCGCCCCCGGGCACCATTCGCAGCCAAAGGGGTGATTGCCAGAATGTCCCGCCGTTCCAAGATCTACGAAGGCAAGGCCAAGATCCTGTATGAGGGTCCTGAACCGGGCACGCTCATCCAGTATTTCAAGGATGACGCGACTGCCTTCAACGCCGAGAAGAAGGGCACAATCAACGGCAAGGGGGTGATCAACAACCGCATCTCCGAACATGTCTTCACGCGCCTGTCGCATATCGGCATTCCGACCCACTTCATCCGCCGCCTCAACATGCGCGAACAGCTTGTCAGGCAGGTTGAAATCATCCCGATCGAAGTCGTGTTGCGCAATGTTGCAGCAGGTTCGATCAGCAAGCGGTTGGGCATCGAAGAAGGCGAGCCGCTGCCGCACACGCTGATCGAATACTATTACAAGGACGATTCGCTCGGCGATCCGCTGATCGCGGAAGAACACATCGCCTGCTTCAACTGGGCCAGCAACGAAGAGATGCACGACATTTCCTCGATGGCGATCCGCATCAACGATTTCCTGTGCGGCATGTTTGCGGCGATCGATATCCGCCTTGTTGATTTCAAGCTGGAGTTCGGCCGCCTGTTCGATGGCGACTATAGCCGCGTGATCCTTGCCGATGAGATCAGCCCTGACGGTTGCCGCCTGTGGGACATGGCGAGCGGAGAAAAGCTCGACAAGGACCGCTTCCGCCGCGATCTTGGCGGCGAGGAAGAAGCCTATCGCGAAGTCGCGCGCCGGCTTGGGCTGTTGCAGGCCGAAGACACCGGCCCCGGCGAGGTGCTCGACCTCTCCAGCCACCGTTCCCGCCTGCGCGGCACCCCGCCGCCCAAGAAGTAGGGCCGGGCGCCAGCACGTTCAGTTGGACGAAAGCACGGCTTGTTCTATTATCCCTCGACAAGTCTTTGGGGGATGAGCGTGCTTTTTCGAATTCGAGCGATGATCCTTGCGGTGTGCTGCGCCGCCTCGCTCGTCCTGCCAACGCATGCCGCCGCGAAGCAAGTTGCGCTGGTGATCGCCAATTCGGGCTATGAGCACACATCGCAGCTTGCCAATCCACCACGCGATGCAGCGCTGATATCGGGCGCGCTGCGCGAAGCCGGGTTCAATACGGTCGAAATCGCGCAGGATGTCACCCAATCACAATTCATGGCGCAGCTGCGCGAGTTTCGGTCGATGGCCGATGGCGCGGATGCTGCGCTCGTCTATTTCGCTGGCCA
>CAYUCZ010000031.1:0-37019 GCA_964443505.1 uncultured Porphyrobacter sp.
GTTCTGACGCGTGGTGAAGTGGCCATAGCCGCGGTCATACTTGTCCGCGATATCGCCCAGAGCAGTCATCTGGCGGCTGTTGAGCGTCCCATAGGGGATCGCGACACGCAGCATGTAGGCGTGCAGCTGAAGATACAGGCCGTTCATCAGCCGCAGCGGCTTGAACTGGTCTTCGGTCAACTTGCCTTCGAGACGGCGGCGTGCCTGATCGCGGAATTCCTCCACGCGGGCATCGACCATGGCCTGGTCATATTGGTCGTAGGAATACATGTCAGATCACCCAGTCAATCGCTTCGGGGTCTTTGGGTTTGAGCGTAAGATCGGGCCGCACGGTCGGGCCGAGTGCGCGGATGCGGTCCTTGATATGGGCGGGACGGACTGATCCGTCTTCTTCGCGGGTGGCCTCGATCACATAGGGCACGTTCACGCGCCGCGCGGCTTCTTCGGCAGCGAGGATTTCCTCTGCCCGTTCGCCAGCATCAGCAGCCTCGTCAACGTGACGCGACCAGCCCTCTCCGGTCCACCAAACGACATCGCCTGTCTTGAGGTCGTTTCCGGTCAATACTCTCATTGATGCGCCTCCAGCGCGATTTGGGCGAGCGCTGCGTCCTCACGCGCGGTCACTTCGCCAATGATGATCAGGGCGGGGCTTTTGACCGCCTCGCGCTCAACAAGTTCGGGCAGCGCGGCAAGCGGTGCGCGAAGCACGCGCATTTCGGGGCGTGCTGCGTTTTCGATCACGGCGAGCGGCATGTCCGGCGCAAGCCCATCACCCATCAGTTTTTCTGCGATCTGCGGGGCGGTCTTGACGCCCATATAGATCACCAGCGTGCGCCCCTTTCCAGCAAGGCCGCTCCAATTCTGATCTGACAGTCCTTTGCATTGGCCGGCAACAAAGCTGACAACGCTTGATGCATCGCGGTGAGTGAGAGCGATCTGCGCTGCTGATGCCGCGCCATTGGCCGCCGAAATGCCCGGCACGAATTCAACCGGAACACCGGCTGCCCGTGCCGCTTCGGCCTCTTCACCGCCGCGTCCGAAGATCAGGGGATCGCCGCCCTTCAATCGCACCACATCGCGGCCCGAGAGAGCTTCGCGCACCAGAAGCGCGTTGATCTCATCCTGCGGGAGGGTGTGGCGCGCGCGGCTTTTTGCAACGGAGATAAGCCGCGCGCGCGGGGACGACAGGGAAAGCACTTCGGCAGAGACCAATCCATCGTGGACGATCACTTCTGCCCGCTCGATCAGGCGCGCAGCGCGCAGGGTCAGCAGGTCTGCATCGCCCGGGCCAGCGCCCACAAGAAAGATGGTTCCAATTGCCATGAGTGGCAGATGGTCGAGATCGCGCTCACCTGCCAGTGAGAATGGATTGGGGCAGTGGTAGGAAAGCTTTTGCGCGCTGGCAGGAACCCTTTTTCGGGCGCTGTTATGGCGGTGTGATCTTGCCGCCGCTCATCAGTTCCACGATCTGGTCAAGCTGCTTGGAACTGCGCAAATGCAGATCACGCTGCGGGAAGGGAATCTCGATATCATTCTCTTTGAACAGCTCCCAAACGCGCATGTAGACGTCTGAGCGGATGTTCGAGAGGCCTTCTTCAGGGTCCCTGATCCAGAAGCGGATCTCGAAATTGACCGAATTGTCGCCGAACTCCATCAGATTGACGCGCGGCTTGGGCCGGTTGAGCACGCGCTCGGTTTCGTGAACCGCCTGGTATAAAAGCGCGCGCACCTTTTCGAGATCGCTGTCATACGACACCCCCACTGGCGCCTTCACTCGCACATCTTTCGATGAATAGGACCAGTTGATCATCTGATTGACCATCAGGTTTTCGTTCGGGATCAGATATTCGGTCTGGTCGCGCGTGATCACGGAGATTGCGCGGATGCCGATCTTGCGGATCTGCCCAACCGCTTCATTCCCGGCCTGATCGGTAACGGATATCACGTCGCCCGGCTTGATCGACTTGTCGAGCAGCAGCAGGATACCCGAAATCAGGTTACCGAAGGTCTTTTGCAGACCGAAACCAATGGCAAGACCGAAGGCGCCGCCGAAAATCGCGAGCGCTGTCAGATCGATCCCGACCAGGTCGACCGAGACAAAGAAAGCGAGCGTCCAGATCAGGATCGTAACCAGCTTTTCAGCCAGCACTTTTTGCGCATCGTCAAAACCGGTCACATTGTGAATGATGTGGTGGACGACGCGGGTGAGCGTCCAGGCCGCGGTGATGACAAGGCCAATGGTCGCCATCAGGAAGACGACATCAAACACAGAAATGCGCAAGCTTCCGACAACAAGCGCCCAGCTGTCGAGCGTTTCGACCAGTGCGCCTGCGGTGTCGGATTGCGAGGCTATGCCCTCCTTCGCGCCCTCTGCCACGCTGACGATCGCCTCTTCCTCAGGCGCTTCTTCGGCATAGCTCCACACCTGTCCCGGTTGCAGCTCTTCGGGAGCCTGTTCGACCGGTGTCTCGGCTGTTTCGGGAGTGTCGGGCGCGATGGCGGTCATGAATTGTCCAGCTTGGCGAGACCTTGTGAAAGGTCCGCGATCAGATCCTGTGGGTTTTCAAGACCAATCGATAAGCGAACTGCGGGTCTTGTGCCACCCTCGGGCGACATTGTGGGGGAGGGCATGCACGAACGGTGCTCATGCGGATAGACCGGCAGGGCAAGGCTTTCATATCCGCCCCAGCTGTATCCGATCCCGAACAGGTCGAGCGCATCGACAAGCTTGCCGCATGCTTTTGGGTCATCGACAGCGAGCACGAAACTGAACAATCCGCATCCCCCGGTAAAATCGCGGCTCCAGATGTCATGACCTTGCGAGCCGGGGAGCATGGGGCAGCGAACTTCGGCAATGCTCGGGTGCTCGGACAGCCAATGTGCGATCTCAAGCGCGCTTTGGGTCGATTGTCTTAGCCGTGTCGCCATCGTGCGAAGACCGCGAGAGGCGAGCGCGGCATCATCGGGCGACACGACCTGCCCCAATTGCTGCGAGGTGCGCCTTAATGCGCGGTACCACCTTTCGCCCGCGCTGCACGATCCCATCATCAGGTCAGAGTGTCCGCCGACATGTTTGGACAGGCTCTGCATGGTGATGTCGCAGCCATGCGTAAGACCGGCAAACCCAAGCCCGCTCGCCCAGGTGTTGTCGATCAGCGTGACCGCCTTCGCCTCGCGCGCGATAGCGGCCAGCGCTGGCACATCGCACACTTCCATGGTGAGGCTGCCGGGGGATTCAAACCACACAGCGCGCGGCGAATGTTCGGCCACCAATCGCTCAAATGCGTCAAGATCGAGCGGGTCAAAGAACGCATGGGCAATGCCCATTCGGCTCAGCAGTCCTGTCGCCATGCTGCGCGTTGGGTCATAGGCATTGTCTGTCATCAACAGCGTATCGCCCGGTTTGAGCACGGCGAGCAGCGCGCCTGCAATCGCGGCTACCCCGCTTGGATACAACACCGTGCCAAAAGCGCCGGGCTCAATCTCGGTCAGCGCCTCTGCCAGTGCCCACTGCGTCGGCGCGCCGCGGCGACCGTAGAAGAAGTCTCCATCCTTGTTCGATCCGGTCGCCGCCTTTCGCTGCGCTTCATTCTCGTAAAGATGGGTCGAGGCGCGCCACACCGGCGGATTGACCACTCGCCCGGTCCATTCCTTGCGCCGACCGGCAAGAGTGATGCGCGTATCGGGGTGGAGGTTCTTGTCGTCCTTGGGACCGCTCATTTCGGGCCTTGCTCCTTTGGCGTGTCGGGATCGGCTTCCCATTCCTGCCAACTGCCATCGTAGAGCCGCACATCCGTTTTGCCAGCCAGCCGCGCGGCAAACAGCAGAACGCTGGCCGTCATCCCGCTCCCACATGTGGTGATGATGGGCCTTGCAAAGTCCACGCCTGCGCTTTCGAAGGCAGCGCGAATTTCATCGGGCGATCTGTAAGTGCCATCTTCTGCCAGAACATCGCCGAATGGCAGGTTGAACGATCCGGGTATGCGCCCGTTCTGGCCGCCATGAACCGGATCCATGCCAGCGCCAAACACGCGGTCAGCGGCGCGCGCGTCGAGCACTTGCTCTGCATTGCTTGCAAGATTGGCGAGCATATCCGCCTTGGTGGCGACACCGTTCGCGTCTGTTAGCGTGGCGGGCGCGGCAGGTGAGGGCGTGGCGGTTCCGGTTTCAAGCGGCCGGCCCTCTGCGCGCCATTTGCCAAGCCCGCCATCGAGCACGGCCACTTGAGCACACCCATGCGCGCAAAGCATGAACCAGGCCCGCGCGCTGCTTTTGATGGCGCTGTCGTCATACAGCACGATCCGCGCATCGGCCCTGACGCCAAGATCGCTAAGCCGCTGGGCAAGCCCTTCCGCTGTGGGAAGCGCGGCGGGAACCGGCGATGCAGCATCGGTCAGCGTTGCAAGCGACAGATACTGCGCGCCCGGAATATGCGCTGCTGCGAACTCGGCGTCAGGATCGCGTCCGGCCGCAGGCAGGTGGCGCGAGGCATCGAGAATGACAAGGTCATCCGCGCCAAGCTGGCTCGCAAGCAAATCGGTTGAAACGAGGATCGGAAAGCTGTCAGTCATCACGCCGGGCCTAGCGCGGCTCACAGCATCAGCCAAGTGCTGCCTCAGGCGGGTTCGGTCGTGCCTTTGACCGGATCTTTTAGCGCCTGCGCGCGCATGGGGGGCAGGCTTCCCGGAGGCCCATCAAGCGGCAGCGGATGGACCCGGCTGCTGCTGGCCGCGCTGGGAGTGCCGAGCACAAAGCTGCGGTTCATCGCCACAAGGCCTTTGCCTTCGAGCGTGACATGAAGGAGCGGTATGAACAGCGGCTTTGCCCCCTGCCGGATCGCGCTCACCTCTGCCAGCGGAAGCTGCAATTGTCCGGTGACGCGGCGGCATTGCTGAGGGCCGATCCGGTCAATCGTGGCGATCGGCTGACCCCCTGCGACGGGCGCTGCATTGCTTGCCCCGCGCCTTGCGCAAGACAGCTTTGCGGCCACGTTCACATCGCGAAGGGCGCGCTCGGACCTGTTGGCAACTTCAAGGCTGAACTCGACCGAGAACATCATCACGCTGCGAGAGGCAATCGGGATATCGAGTTCGAGTTCGATCCGTGCGGGGTCGAACGGTTCTTCGCCTTTGCGGTTCTTGGCCTTTGGCTCTGGAACAGCGACAGGCGCGGGTTCGGGTTCTACCTGCGCATCGGCGAGCGGAGCATCTGCCAGCGGCTCTGGCGGAGGCTCGGCTTCGCTCTCCCCATTTTCTTCGGCGGCAGGTGCCGGAGGATCTGGCGGGGTTTCGACCGGGTCGCTGGCAGTTTGCGCCTCGCTTCCCGGGATAACGCTTCGCACGCCTGAGGTCAGCACGGTGTTGGGTATCTCGTCGCTTCCGGCTTCACGTCGGCGCCACCACACAAAGGCCGCGATGATGATAATAAGCAACATCCCCAAAGCGGCTGCCGCTGCAATGATACGGTTCTGCGTGTTGTCGAGCGGAACTCCGGGCACAAAGCTTGAAGCGGGCGGGGCTCCTGTGTCGCTTGCCGTACTGCCCGTGCCCGCTTCGCCATCCCGGCTCACATCGTACCATTCGTCAGGGCCGACCGGGTCGATATCATCGAGGCTGTCAAAGCCCGGATCAACGCGCTCGCCCAGCGGCACTTCGGTTCCGGTTGCAGCGCTGTCGGTAAGCTCGGCAAGCAGCGGATCGTCCAACGGGTCATCCACGGCCGCGGTTGGCGTGGCGGAGGGTGTTGGTGCCGGGCTGGGTGCGGTTTGAACCGGCGCGGGGCGCGAGGTGATCCGGCGGTTGATCCGCGTCGGTGTCACGGGCGTGGGTGTCGGGGTTGGCCTTGCCGCTGCTGGCGGCGCGGTGCGAGCAGGCGAGGGCGCAACAGGATCGGTACTGGCACGCACTGGCTGCGATGCGGGTTCGCTTGGCGCTTGCGTGGCCGCGACAGTCGGACTTGGGACAGGTGCCGGGGTCGGCGTTGGCGTTGCTGCGGCTGGCTGAGGCACCGCGCGTGCCTGTGTTGGATCAGGCGTCGGCGTCGTTTGCGGAATGATGCGCGGACCTATCTGAACCCCTGCCCGTTCATCAGCAGGCCCCTGCGGCGCGCTGGTCGCGGTTGGCGTGGGCGTTGGCTCGGGCAAAGAGAAGGTCTGCTGCGCGGCCAAGGGTTGCGCCAGGGCAAGCGCCGACACCAAACCTATACCAGCAGCCTTCGGCAGCCAGCCACAAGAGAACAGTTCGGTTGAGTTCGGCGCGCGCATGGTGCGTTTTTCGTTACGTTTTATGTCGTTCTGACGGCCTGATCTTGCCGCTTTGCAAGCTCTTGGCCGCGCGGGGTCTGCTCTCTCACATACGTAACAAATCGCGCGCGTCCAGTTCCTCGCTTGCAAGCGCGCGCCTTTCCCGGCAACAGCGCGGCATGGAAAGCACACCTGAAAAACCCGCCGCAGCGCCTGCTTTTCTTGGCAAGGACACACCGCTGCCCGCCTCGCCCGAGGAAGCACAGCTTGATTATGTACCCAATCCGCGCGCGGGCTCGCTCTATCTGGTTCGCTTTGCCGCGCCCGAGTTCACCTCGCTGTGCCCGGTAACCAACCAACCCGATTTCGCACATCTTGTGATCGATTATGCGCCCGGTGAAACGATTGTGGAATCAAAAAGCCTCAAGCTGTTCCTTGGCAGTTTCCGCAATCACAACGGCTTTCACGAAGATGTGACGGTTGGCATTGGCCAGCGCCTGTTCGACGAGATGAAGCCGCAATGGCTGCGCATTGGCGGGTATTGGTATCCGCGCGGGGGCATCCCGATCGATGTCTTCTGGCAGAGCGGCGCTCCGCCCGAAGGCCTGTGGTTGCCCGATCAAGGTGTCGCGCCCTATCGCGGGCGCGGTTGAGATCAGCTGTTGCCTATCGGCTTGGTGCCGTCACCCAGAACGATGAAGGCTGCCCAATAAAACGGGTGCGAGGTGTTGGGATCGTCCATCAGCCCGCGCTGCGCATCGCCGAGAGACCCTGACAGGCCATCATCCTGCTCGCCCGAAATCAGTCCCTGAACAAGCCTTTGGGTCGCGTCGAAATCATCGGGAACAGGCCAGTGGCTCGCCACCACGGCGCGCGCACCAGCGCCGACAAAGGCGCGGACAAGCCCATCCAGCGCATAATTGCCGCCGCCCACAACGCCCGCTTCACGCGAAGCGGACGCGGTGGCCATTCCGGCTGTGTCACAAGCCGACAGGATCACGACATCCGCATCAAGGCTGAGGTCGAAGATTTCCTTGAAGGTGAGAAGACCATCTGATGCCTCGTCTCCAAAGGAGGTCACCAGCGCTGGGCGCGCCGGGCAATTGGGGCGCGGCGCGGTCACAAGCCCGTGCGTAGCAAAGTGGACCACGCGGTAGTCGGACAGGTTCTCATTCGCGAGCAGGGCAGAGTCGGAGAAATTGTCGCCGACCGCAACATCACTGTTAGCCTCACCATAGCGCTGCGCTGCGAAGTACAGTTCGCCCGGATCAATCGGATCGCGCCATGTGTTGAGGGACCACGCGCACGGATCGGTCGGGTCTTCGCGGCCGGTTGGGAGCGAGTTTGAACCGATGCCGAGATAGGCTTTGCTCGCCTTTGAAGGGGCGATCTTGCGGATATCAAGGAAGCCGCGCGGGCTCACTGCAATCGAAACATCGCGCGATTTGCCAAGCCAGTCGATCTCGCGATAGTCGAACAGCTCATCGTCCGTCATCGCATCGGCTGTGCGCTCAAGATAAGCGTCCACCCCTTCTTGCGAGGCGATCAGGACCTGCGGCGGCAATTGCAGCATCGGGCCATCAGGCTCGAAGATGATGTGCTTTGCGTTTGCCATCTCGGCTTCGATCGGACCGAACAGGCGCAGGTAAAGGTCGCGGGAACGCTCTACATCGAAGGGGTAAGTCGTGGTCTGACCCGCTTCGTAGATGACAATGGAATCGCGGATGAAAGCCACCGCATCGTCCAGTTCAGCGAGGCCGCCTTCGATCTGGAAACTGCGCGCATTATTGGGCGTGATCCACAAGGTGTAGACCTCATCTCCGACCAGCACCATCTTGTAATAGGCTTCGCCCGGCTTCAATTCGCTCTGCAGTTCAGACAGTTCGAGCCGCGTTGGCGAAAGCGCACGGAAACGCGGGAAATCGGCGAGCTTGGACAAAAGCCCGGTTTGCTCTGCCTGCAGATACTCCAGCGTCTCACGCGCGGCCACCAGGCCTTCGGCCTGAAGCGGAGAGGGGTTGGTGAGCGCTGCCAACCGGTCAGCGCGCGCCTGTGTGCGGGCGATTTCGCGGCTGCGGTTGAGCGAGAGGCGGAACAGGGCCGATGCCTCGTCATTGCCTTCCGACATCTGCCGCGCAAGGATCGCCTGTGTCTGAGCGACACCGGGGCGTTGGAGCAGTTGCGATGCGGCAAAGAATTCTGCCGTCGCATCGGCGGTTCCCTCCTGGGCCAACAGCGAGAAATACGGTTCGAGCAGATTTCTCAGGCTCGCCCCGCTGTCAGTCGTGTTGGCCGCACGGTCGACCACATCGCCAAACAGTGCGCGCGCTTCATCATTGCGCCCGATCCGCAGCAGGAAGCCTGCCTTGCGCGCATAAGCGGCGAGCAGGACGGGCGATTGCGGATAATCGCGCGAGATTGCCCCTGCGGCCACATCGTAAGCACGGATTGCGGTTTCATTGCGCCCCAGTCCCTCGGCAACCAGAGCGCGCTCAATCGCGATTTCTGAGCGGAGCCACCGCGCAGAGGCGACCCGGCCTTCGCGCACATCGGCGATCCGGCGGTCTGCGCGGCGCAGCAGGCGGTTGGCTTCATCTAGGTTGTTTTGTTGGCGCGCGATCGAGCCTGCGATTGCATCGGCTTGTGCATCGAGCAATTCGGCGCGTTCAGCGGGGGCGAGACCAAGCTCAACCCCGCCAAGGCGTTGCAGCGCGACATTCTCGCGATTGATTTGCGCAGACAATGGGTTGTCGATGAACCCGTCGCGGATCGAAAGTTCCTGCGAATCCTGGCTGACTTCGCGCATCTCCTGCGAGAGCACATCAAGCGCGGCTTCGGGGAAGCGGCGGTTGAGGAAGTTGATCGCGCGATAATTGCGGATCAGCCTTTGGGCGACACCGTCATTGCGGGTGAGCGTTTCATCAGCCTGATTGAACAGCCGCTCTGCGGCGCGGAAATTGCCGAGATTGCTTTGCTGCAAACCCTGATTGGCCAGCACTTCGGCATAGGCAGAGGTGCGCTGCTGTGTGCGGCCCAGCAGGTTTTCGAAGAATTGACCGCTTTCAGCGAAACGGCCTGAATTGTTGCGAATATAGGCTTCGTTGAGCGCGTCAAATTCGCTCAACGCGCCAGCCTGAACGCGGGCGAAAGCCGCTGCGTCGCTGACTTCGGTCTGAGCAACCTCGATTGTGCCAGGCAGCGCGCGGTCATTGTACACCGAGGCAAGGGCAAGGCGCAGAACAGGGTCATATCCTGCAAGGCCTTCGACCAGATAGGTCCGCCCGTCCTGTTCCAGTGTGTAACTGCGATAGGAAATGCCGATAACCTGATCGGTGCAGGTGAGTTTGGTGACATTGCCGACCATTTCGATGCTGTCGGGTTCGGGTGATTGGCACAAGGCGCCATCACCCGCGCCGGTTGGCTGTGTGCTGACCCCTGACGGATCGCGCAGCACCAGCAAGGTTCCCACAGCGCCTGCGGCATCGCGGCAGGTCAGGCGATAGGCCCGGTCGAACATGCCTTTGAGGCGCGGTTCGGCAGGGGCATTTTGCGCGGTGCACCGGACACCGGCATCGCCCACGCGGAAATTGGTAAGGATCGAAAGCGGCACGCCTTGCGATGCGGCAGGCGCGACCATCATCGCCCCTGTCATTGCCATGACCGCGCCGCCTGCTGCCAGTACGAGGTTCTTGATCTTCATGGCTGGCCCCCCTCGTCAATCGTGGGCAAGACGTCGATATCCGGGTCAAGCAGGGCCGGGTTGCCCGAACCGCTGATCGGATCGTTGATCGTGCCGCGCTGGTTCAGCGTGTTGGTGTTGATGATGGACGGCGGCGGGTTGATCGGCCCGGTGGTCGGACCCTCGCTGTCCTCTTCCTCTTCGGAGGATTCTTCTTCTGATTCCTCCTCTTCAGACTCTTCAGACTCTTCGCTTTCGCTTTCTTCGGAGCTTTCGCCTTCATCTGAAGAGCTTTCGGAATCGCCGCCGCTATCATCGCCGCCCGAATCCCCTCCGGAATCCCCTCCGGAATCGCTGTCTTCGATGACGAAGTCGTCATTGCCGCCGCCGCCATCATCGACATTGTCGGCGTTTACATCGCCGCCGCCGCTCGACCCGCCAGTTCCAGCGCCCGCGCCTGCTCCTGCACCTGAATTGCCGGAATCTTCGCCGCCGCTGTCATCGCCGCCCGAGTCTCCGCCGGAATCGCCTCCGCTGCCGCTACCGCTTCCCGATCCGCTGCTGCCCGATGATCCGGTTGAGCCCGTTGATCCGGTCGAACCCGAAGTCGCCGCATTGGTTGCCCCGTTGACGGCTGCCGAGACGGTCGATGTCACCTCGCCGCCGCCTGCTGCGATACAGCCGGTGAAATCGCAGGCATTGATCTGGCTGCCGGTGGCAAAGAAGCTGGTGTCGCCGAGCACATCGAAGATCGCGGTCGCTGCGTCATCACCGATGATGGTCACGCCATCTGCGCCCGCAATCTGTCCGTTGAGGACAACCAGCGGATTGCCTTCAATCTCGCGGTTGAAGACAAGGCCGCCGGGTTCGGAAATCACAAAGCCTGCGCGCTGTTCCTCGGTCCCGGTGTTCTGAATACCCGCCGCATCGCTGACATTGAGCACAAGCGTGCCAACGCTCAACACGCCATCAGGCTGAGCCGTTGTCGCAGGGGTGTTGAGCAGCGTTTGCGCTTCGTCAGATGAGGTGTTGGCATTGAAGCTATCGAGCACCGAACTTTCCGCTGCGGCAAACACGCTCGCATCGATGGTCAGCATTGAACCGCCCGTACCCATATCGATCCGGCCCGTGTCGAGATTGAGCGTGACGAGCTGGGCCGCAAGCCTCAGATTGCCTGCACCGCTGAGCAGGCCAAACACTTCGATTTCGTCTGCGGCGGTGAGGATAAGCTCGCCAATGCCGTCTGCGCCGCCAAGGTCGAGATCACCGATGCGAATGGCATTGCCGGTGAAGCTGTCCTGATCGGGCGCATCATCTGCAACATCACCCAGCGCATTGATACCGACTTCGCCTGCGGTGATCCGGCTTAGCGCATCGCTATCAAGCGCAAATCCTTCGAACTCTGCATTGTCACCCGTACCGAGCAGCACGCCGAACGCATTGGTCGAATTGATCGTGACGCTGCCGTCTGCTCCGGCATCGATCTGAGCTTCGCCGCCGATTGTGAAGAACGGCGCGAAAATCTCGACATTGCCTGATTGCCACAGGCCATTGACCGAAGTGGTTCCGCCAGAGCGGGTCAGGATCGAACCGCTGGTAATATTGCCGAGCCCGATATCGCCTGCCGCCTCGAAAGTGGCAGCGCCCGCGACGTCTGCCATGTCGACGGTAAGCGAGCCGCCGGTGGAACGCAGGTTCAGCGTTCCGGCTGACGTGCCGCCAATTGCAATGTCGCCTGCGGCCTCTGCATCGGCCTCTTCGTCAGCATCCATGGACCCTGTGACATTGATCCCGCCCTCGATTGAGCGGAGCAGGATCGAAAGCGCATCGATGTTCATCACCTCGATCGTGCCGAGCGCCGAGAGTTCGACACTTCCGTCTGGTGCGGCGAGCGAACCGCCCGTGATCGTGCCTTCGGGCGCATTTGCGAGGATAGAGCCTGCGGTCACATCGCCCAGAATGATGTCACCGCTTGCAGTGAACTGCGCCATCCCATCGACGTTGATTGCGCCTTCCGAAGCGATATTCCCGCCAAGGGCGTTGAACAGGAGACTGCCAGCATTTGTATCGCCAACGGTAATGCCGCCGCCTGCATCAAGGTTGATTGCGCCTGCGGCATCGAGCGTGCCGCCGATGATCACGTCCGAAGCTGCCCGGCCCATGAGCGAAGCGGCGCTGGCATCGTTGAGGTTGATCGAGCCTGCGACCGCATCAAGGACACCTTCCTCTTCGGCTGCAAGTGAACCTGTGCTGTTGATGAACCCTTCAAGCGAGCGCAGCATGAACGAGCCAGAGCTGAGGTCGTCGATGCTGATTGTACCCAGCGCCTCAACATCGATCAGCCCGCCGGAGCTGAGCGATCCGGCCGCAAACCCGCCGCCCAGTGAACGCGCAAGGATCGAGCCTGCCTCGGCATCGGCAAGCGCAATGCCGCCGCCGGCTTCAAGGTCGAGCGCACCGGTCAGCATCAGCGCCGTATCCGTCGTGATGTCCCCGCCCGAACGCACGACCAGCGAAGCCGCGTCGAAATCGGGGATGACAATCGAATTGGGGCTGAGCAGCGATACCGTTCCATCAATCGCGGTCAGCGGTCCGCCAGTCAGTTCGAAGAATGCCGCGTTGAGCGAGATATTTGCCGCGCTGACATCGCCCAGAATGATCGAACCGGCAGCGGTCAGATCAAGGTCGCCGGTAAGCTCGATCGGGGTTTCGGAAACAACATCGCCATTGGCCGATTCAGCGACGATCGATCCGGCATTTATCCCTGACAGCAGGATCGAATTGCCAGTGAGGATCGAGACTGTGCCACCGGGCGCATTGAGCGTGCCGACATCGAGATCGCCGTTGAGCGCGCGCAATGTGATGGAGCCAGCGGTGAGATCATCAAGCAAGATCGATCCTGCGGAATCGATGATCAGCTCGCCTTTCGTATCCAGACCGATCTGAGTGCTGATATCGCCAATCGTCGTGGTCAGCGACAGAGTTTCGTTGGCTGTAATCGTGAAGGGATCTTCGGGATCAAGCGCGTTTGCTCCGGGAACAAGATTGCCAACCGTCAGATCGAAATTGTCCGTGACAAAGCTGCTGACAGCGTCAGGCGCGTCAAAGGCAAAATCCCCGGCAGTTGTGAGAGTGAAATCACCTACATTGATGTTTCCATTGGTGATCCTGAAGGTCCGCTGGCCAATGAAGAACTCTTGGGATTCCCCTTCCGCTGGGATCGGAGGTGGTGCGCCATCCTCGATCAATGTCAGCGAGCCGATGTTGATGTCGCCGTTGGAGGCGCGGATATCGATGCCCTGGCCGATCACTTCGCGGCCCGGATTGGCGCCCTCACCGGCGGTGACTTCGCTTTCGATCAACAGGCTTGCAAGGTTGAGCGAGGAGCGCTCGCCATTGAAGCTTTCGGACACGACGCGCATGAATGGGCTTTGCGCATCTCCTCCATTGCCCTGAATGTCACCATTGCCACCATCACCGGCAAATGCCTGGGAGCGGAAGGCAATATCACCGCCGGTGAACTGGCCGCCGCGCGCTTCGACACCCATGAAGCCATTGCGCGCATCGCCGCCATCGCCGCCAACGCCGCCTTCGCCGGTTGCATCACCGCCTTTGCCGCCGCGGCCAATTAACGTCGCAGTGAAGTTCTGGATCGATCCGTCCAGCGCTTGGTTCTGATCGTTTGAAAAACCGGAAATGCTTGCCTGCAGCGAGCTAAGGAACGCGCCGCCCGCATCGCCGCCATTCACCCCGTCACCGCCATCGCCGCCGATTATCTCGGAATTGATCGTGATATCGCCTTCGAAGGTCAGATCGCTGAGCTGGTTGAAAGCAAAGACCCCGCCGCCGCCGGAGAAAGCGTCGCCTCCGGCGCCGCCATCAACCTCGCCAATGGCATTGCCGCCATTGCCCGCACGCGCGAACAGATCAGCTGTTATGTCCCCGCCGATCCTGACGCTTGAGGCGTTTCCAGAAAAGCCGTTGCTGAAAATCTGGAAGAACCCAGCCCCCGCACTGCCACCGCGGCCAGGAACTTCGCTGTCGAGCGCATCACCTGCAACCGAATCGACGGATGACGAGACATCGCCTTCGATGACCAGATCGCCTTCTCCGCCAAGAAGATGGGTATTGGCAAACGCACCTCCGCCGCGCTCTTTTCCGTCGCCGCCGCGTGAAATCGAGCTGAATGAGTGGCTGCCGCCGATTTCGATCGAACCGGTCTGGTTGGCACGCACTTCCTGGAAGGCTGCGTTGCCATCACCACCGATACCATCGGTGCCATCGCCGCCAATGGCTGTGCTTGAAAACGACGTCGAACCTGAAATCGAGGTGGAAGAAAACCGCGTGCTGATCCGCAGTGCGTCAGAAATGGCTCTGCCGCCCACTAGACCTGATCCCCCGATTGCCTCGCTCTCGAAGCTTGCATCGCCTAGGATCGTGACGTCGCCGCCGTGATTGAAAATCTCGTTGACGCGGGTGCGGGCCGAAGCCGCGATGCCCATCGGCGCATCACCGGCAATTGCCACTTGCCGCGAAGTCCAATTGCCGTTGACCGTCGCACTGCCAGCGCTGCTGGCGCCAAGTGTGGTCTCACCTGAATTGCCAACTCCGCTGTCGCCGCCGAACAGGCCAGCGTCGCCGCCTTCTGCCTGCGAGAGAAGCGAGACATTGCTGTTGACGACATTGGTGCCGCCATCAAAGCTGATGACTGCCCGGCGTGATGTCGCGCCACCGCCGCGGCCATTGGAATTGGCATTCTCGCCGCCAATGATCGAGCCACCGGTTGCGATGGATGACAGGCTGATATCAGCGGCGGTCAGGCTGGTTTCTTCGCTCGGACCTGCCATGTTGTTCGCATCAGCGAACTGACGCATGGATATGAACGCATCGCCGGCAAACGATGATCCGGCAAAGCCGCTTGGAGTCTCGCCGCCTTTTCCTTCGACTGAGTAATCAAGCACGCCGTCGATCGAAAGCGAGCTGTTGTTCAAGAACAGCTGTGCCGAGCCGGTATTGCCCGATCCTGCGAAGTTGGAATTGTTCTGGTCGAACGGGCGATCGAACAGCGCGTCTCCACCGACTGCATTGATATCGATTGTGAAATCACCGGCGATCGATATCATCGACCGGCGGAAATTGCCGCGCGCCGTGCTGGTCGAACCAGCGCCGCCAAAGCGTCCGCCATGACCGCCAATCGCGATCAGTTCCATGTTTAGGTCACTCAGGATATTGAGCTTGGTGTTGTCGGTGAAGATCTGGGAGAAGTTTGCAAAGGCATTGCCGCCACTGCTGACATCATCGACGCTTGCGATCCCGCCAATGGCTTCGACCTTGAACAGGTCAATCGCAACGTCGATTTCCGTGTTGTGTAGATTGAACGTAATCCCGCGTGCGTTGGCACTGCCGCCATTTGTGCGCTCTGCGGTTTCAAGCGCCGAACCGCCAATCGCCTGAGAGATCAGCGATAGTCGGCCCAGATTGTGAATTCCGCCAAAGACATTGAACCTGATATGGCTGCTTGTCGCAGAGCCAGCTTGTCCATCGTCTTCGCTGGTATCCCCGCCAATGGCGCGGCTGATGACGCGCAGCGGGTTGCCCTCTTCATTGGGCAGTGTGGCGGTCGAACCCTCTTCGATCGAAACGATGATCTCACGACCGTTCGCGCTGCCGCCATTGGTGTTGATGCCGGCCGCGCCAAACGCCTCGCTCGACAGGAAATCGAGCTCTCCGCTGGCTTCGTCGCCGGTCGTGTTCGCCCGCTCAACCGTGATCGAGCTGCCTTCCTGACGCACGGTGAGAAGCGCAAAGCCGCTGGTCGCATTGCCAGCGCGAAATCCATCAGCATCCGGGCCGCCATAAGCATCAGCTGAGATGTTGAGCTCACCGGTGGTGAACTGACCGCCTTCTTCGACAATCAGTTCAGCAATCCCGGCAATCGCGTCTCCGCCCGGGCCTGCGACCGTATCCGTCACAATACGCGTGACACCGCCGACATTGATGATGGCACCGCGATCAGGGAAGACCTGGGCAAAGTTCGACTGGGCGGTCAATCCTTCAAGATTGTCGGACAGATCAACGATCGATTCGACAACAAGATTGCCCGCGACATCCAGCGTTGAGCCCGCTCCATCAGCCAGCGCCAGCGCAAGCCCGTTGAAGACGATACCGTCGCCATTGCCATCTTGCGTGCCGATAGAGGCAATTCGGACATTGCCGCCAAAGGTCGCTGATCCGCCGTTGAAGATGCGCAGCGTGGACTGGCCAACGTCTGCGCCCATTTCAACATGGTCTGCGATCAGTTCGAAATCGCCCTCTGCAACCAGCGATCCGGGGCCGTTCTGATTGGAGCTAACGGTGACAAAGGCCTGCCTGCCGGCCAGCTTGCTGTTGCCCAGAAATGTGGTGTTTTCGGCAGAGAAGACATCGATATTGGTCGAGGCGCGCGCATCAAGATCGCTGGAGATCAGAATGTCTTCACCAAAGCCATTGAACTCGTCGTTGAAGGTAACAAATCCGCGGCTTTGTGCTTCGGCCTCGATCTCTCCATCGGTGATGTTGTGGCCTGCGGACAGGACCACGGTGTCGCCGTCCATGCTGGCGCTTTGCGCGATTTCAAAGCCGAGCTGACTGCCGCCGCGGATCGCCAGCGTGGTCGCATCATTCTTGGCAACCGCAACCATATAAACCCGGTTGCTGCCGGTCATGCTGCCCGGGCCGCCAATGCTTCCGGTGTTTTCGATCCCCTGACCAAAGCCGGTCCCGACATCGACCTGGATGTCGAACAGGCCATCGGGGCTGAAAGTAAGTGTGCCGGATTCGCCAGCGACCAGCGCCGCCTGCCCGTTGACCGCAATATCGCCGCGATTGGCGACGCGCGGCGCCCACATGGCGACGAAACTGCCTTCTGACAGCGCATCGATCCGCGCGCCCGGATCGATCGTTATGTCCGAGCCCGGCAGCGATTGCTGGAAGGTGACCTGGTTGTCGACGATGAAATTGCCATTGCCATCGGTCAGCGGGGCAGATGTGGTCAGGCCAAGATTGCCGACATCGAAGGTCGCGTTCGACCCAATCAGAATGCCGCCCGGCGTGTAGAAGAAGATCGTGCCGCCAGCGCTCGAATTCATCCCATCCTGAATGCGCGAGACGACATTGCCGTCAAACACGATCCGCCGCGAAGTGTCAGACGGCAGGATGCGGTTCAGCACCGCGTAATCGGTGATCCCGGTGCCATTGACAAAGGTCGCGGTAGTACCCGCCTCCTGAAACAGAATGTCGCTGGTGCCGATCGCATCGTCATCAGGCGTCCAGTCGATAACCGCACTGTTGGATTCGACCGATATATCGGTCGTGCCTGCGCCTTCGGTGATCGTGGCGCTTCCTTCGACGACCACCCCATCGCCAAGGAAGGATTGAGCGTGTGCTCCGGATCCGGTGATGAACAGTCCGGTGGCGAGGGCCAGCACCGAACTCTGGGTCAGCGAGACGTTGTATTTGTACGACATGGCTTACTTCCCCAGTGTGATCAGAAACTCGCTGTGAGTGTGAAGAGCACGCGAACATCACCGCGTTCGGTTTGCAGGCCAGCCTGCTTGAGCGGAACCGCAACCATCGCATCGAGCGAGAACCGCCCGGCAAATCCGACCCGCGCACCGGCGCCGACCGAATAGAGATCATCATCCGGTTCAGGGTCCTCGTTCCAGACCTTGGCAAGGTCGAAGAAGGCATAGGGCTGGACTGCGAGATCATTATTGACCGGCAATGTCGCGGTGCGAACTTCTGTCGTCATGCCGACGCCGCTGTCGCCGATGATCGTGCCCGGATCATAGCCGCGGCCAACGGTGAAGTTGCCGGCTGCAAATTCCTCAAACCCGAACAATCCGCCGCCAAGCGACAATTGCGCGCGCGGTTTGAACGAGACGGCGATCAGTTCGGACAGCGAGAGTTCAAGATTGCCGCTTGCGCGGATGACAGAGGAGGTTGGCTCTCCATCAAGGCGCCCGGGATTAATCTGGCCTGCCGGGCAGGTCGGGCCAAGGCACACGGATGACGCGCCAAAGATGTCGAGACCCTGTCGGAACTCAATCGAGGCCGAAGCCTGATATTGCGGCGCGCGATTAGCGAGATCGATTGAATCATAGTCAAGCTTGAGCCAGCCGACCCGGATGCGGTCGCGCGACAACGGGGCGATAAACTCAACGTCCTGATCGATGTAATCGAACCCGGCGCTGAGGTAGAAGTTTTCGCCCTGCGTGCGCTTGATCGGGTAGCTTGCAGAGATGCCTGCAAACAGCGTTTCTGCCACCAAATCTGTGGCAGGCGCGACACCGCCTGCTGCGGCGCCAAGGTCAGGCGTGGTCCAGGCATAGGTCGCCTGGCCAGAAACGATAAGGCCATCGCCGCCGGGACGGAATTCATGCGCGGCTTGAACCACGTGCTGTTCAGCGAAATCGCTGCTCGCAAAATAGGATAGCGAGGTCACATCGCCGAGGCCAGTCAGGCCAAAGAACTGCGCGCGCACCTGTCCGCCAATCGGGCCTGTGGCATCCGCGCTGAAGTTTTGGACCGCAAAATCGACAGCGTATTTCTCGCGCCTTACGGTGACTTCGCCGATCAGGTTGCCGGGATCACCGCCAGCAGGACGCAGCGTCAGATTGACCGTGTAGCCCGGCAGATCGCGCGCCAGCAGCAGATAGCGTTCGGCTTCGTTGCGGTCGAAGATCTCATTTTCTGCAAGCCTGCCCAGATATTGCTGGAGCTTGGTTTCAGCACCGCGCGTTTCGCCGCGCGCACGCACCGCTGTGATCCGGCCGTAGAGAACCTCGAAAGTGACGGTCCCATCTTCGATCCGCTGGGTGGGGACCTGTGTTGCGGCAAGATAGCCCTTGTTGCGCAGGATCGTAGCCGTCGCATCGCGAATTTCGCACAGCACCGCAACAGGTTGCTTGCTGCCGGCAAAAGGCATCCATGCTGGTTTGAGTTCTTCGGGGCTCGCCCCCTTGAGGCCGTTGAAATTGACGTCGCTGATTGTGACAAAGACGTCTGAATATTGCGGGTCAGCCAGCGCGCACGGTGAACGTTCAATACCGCCTTCGATCCTCAGCCGCGGCGCTGGTGGTGCCTCGGTCCTTGAAATGCCCTGAAGTTCTTCGCGCGTGGGCGCGATCTGTGCGTTTGCTTCGCTCGCGCTTGCCAGCGCCAGCGGTCCTAAGGAAATAGCCAGGCCGCCGGCAATGCCGACCTTGTTCGCAGTCATTTTCCCCCCTGGCCGATTGCCCCCGCATCGGCGCACCTTGCAAGATTTGCAAAGCCTGCACGTCAATAGCCGGTACATTTGTTAGGAGCAGTCACACCCAGCGGCAAGGCTGCGTTAACCATAAGTTCTATCTGGCTTGCGCTGACAGGGCCCGAACCTGTCAAAACCTGCAAGAAATTCAATCATTAGATCGCGAGGTGCGAATTTAGTCGATATTTGCCAATTCGCCTGACGCTGCGTCAGCTAATCGGAACTACACCGGATTCGAGGTTAAATCGCTTGATTCGCACGCTGCATGGTTCGATGGTCGCACGCGGGGGCGGTGCTGCAAAAAGACCGTAGAGGCGAATGCAGAGCCAATGGGGGACTTACGAAGCTAACTTTGAACATGTCTGAAAGCACGACCGATCCAGCAGGCGATCCCCATGCGGAGAATCGCCAATTGCAGCGCACGATTGCATCCATGCGTGAAGCGCTTGAGGACAAGGATCACGAAGCGCGCCGTCTGGTGCAAAAGGCACAGGCCGATGCAGCCGCTGAAATTGCCCAGCTCAAGGACACGGTAAGCAGCCTTCGCGACAGCCTCGAAGAGGTTGTGCATCAGACTGAAAACAAGGTTCAGGCCGCGCGCGTCGAGGCAGCAGCTGAAATCCGCCAATTGAAAGACACAGCCCAGGCGCTGCGCGATGCGATCGAGGATCAGCGGGCTGACACGGCGCGCGACATTCAGGCAGAAAAACAGGCCGCCAATGCAGAGGCAGCCCAGTTGCAACAGGCGCTGCAGGATCAGCGCGACGTGATGGAAGATTTGCGCGCGCAGGCGCAGTCGGAAAAGCAGGCGCTCATCCGTGAGCACCGCGATGAGGTCAGCGAGTTGAAGGCAATGGTGCAGAACCTGCGCGACCGCCTGACGGAGACACAGGCATGACGAACGTTCCCACCAAGTATGAACCAGGAACCGAGCTGACACAGGGGCAGCGGCTCAAACAGCTGCAGATGATCCTCGACGTGTCACGCCAGGTTGCCTCGATGGACACGCTTGATGCGGTGCTCGACACGCTTGTCAGCGTCGCAGTGGAAGCAACAGGGGCAGAGCGCGGATCGCTGTTCCTTCATGACGCGGCAACCGGCGAACTTTACAGCCGCGTTGCGCAAGGGTTGAAGCGGCGCGAGATTCGCATTCTCGATGATGTCGGCATTGCTGGTGCGACCTATCACAGCGGGGAAGGGCTGATCATTCACGATGCCTACAGCGACCCGCGCTTCAACCGCGAAGTCGATGCGCAAACGGGCTTCAAGACGCAGAGCATCCTTGCAACCCCGATCCGCAATGCGCGCGGTGAAATCATCGGCGTGGCGCAGGTGCTCAACAAGGTGGTCGGCCAATTCAGCGAGCAGGACCTGCACGTGCTTGAAGGGGTGACGACCCAATGCGCGATCACGCTGCAATCGATGCAGCTGGTTGAACGCATGGAAGATTCGCGCAGGCGCGAGATTGAATTCCTCAACATCGTCTCTGAAATGACCTCGGAGCTGGAGCTGACCACGCTTTTGCGCCGGGTGATGACCGAGGCGACAGCCATGCTTGATGCCGAGCGATCAACGCTGTTCATCAACGATGAAAAGACGAGCGAGCTGTTCAGCCATGTGGGCGAAGGGCTGGATGCGATGGAAATCCGGCTACCCAACCATCTCGGGATTGCAGGGTCTGTCTTCACCAACGGCGAAGCGATCAACATCCCGCATGCTTACACCGATCTGAGGTTCAACCCGGCATTCGACAAGCAATCCGGCTTTTTCACGCGCTCGATCCTGTGCGTGCCAGTGGTCAACAAGGCAGGCGACGTGATCGGGGTGACGCAGGTGCTGAACAAGCGCGGCGGTCCCTTTACCGACGAGGATGAAAGCCGGCTGAAAGCCTTTACCGCGCAGATCGCAATCGGGCTCGAGAATGCAAAGCTGTTCGCCGACATCCAGTCGATGAAGAACTACAATGAAAGCATGCTCCAATCGATGTCGAACGGTGTGATCACCTTCGACGAAGAAGGCACGAACCGCACCTGCAATCAGGCAGGAGAACGGATCCTGCGCTGCGGGGCACAGGACCTTGTCGGCAAGACCCCTGAAGAGGTCTTGGGCGAAGACAATAGCTGGCTGGTTGAGAAGATCGCGCGGGTGGCGCAAAGCAATCAGGCTGAAAGCCTGCAGGATGTGGAACTCGTTTTCGATGGCGAGAAAGTCTCTGCCAATGTCACCGTTCTTCCGATGCAATCGGGTGAGGGCGAAGCGCTTGGCACGCTGGCCATGATCGAGGACATTTCCGATGCCAAGCGGGCGAAATCGACCCTTTCGCGCTATATGGACCCCGGCGTTGCTGCACAGATGCTGTCGGGCGGGGGAGAGGATGAATTCCTTGGCGGCAAGGATACGACCGCGACCGTCCTGTTCTCCGATATTCGCGGCTTTACAACGATCACCGAAGCGCTGGGCGCGCAAGGGACTGTTGCGCTGCTCAACGATTATTTTGAGCTGATGGTGGGCTGCATCACCGATCAGGGCGGTATGCTCGACAAGTTTATTGGCGATGCGATCATGGCCGCTTTTGGCATTCCGGTTGGGCATGACGATGATGAGGATCGCGGCCTTCGCGCAGGGATCAACATGATCACCTCGCTGTGGGAATGGAACACAGAGCGCGAGGCGCGCGGCGAAATGCCAGTCGATATGGGCCTTGGCCTCAACACTGACCGGATTGTCGCGGGCAATATCGGCTCAAAAAAGCGCATGGATTACACCATGATCGGTGACGGGGTGAACCTTGCCGCGCGGCTTGAAAGCGCGTGCAAGCAGTATTCTGCACGCATCCTGTTGTCGGAATACACCGTTGCGAAGCTAAAGGGCGTTTATCGCCTGCGCGAAGTCGACAAGGTCGTGGTCAAGGGCAAGACCGAACCGGTCGGCGTGTTCGAATGCCTCGACTATCACAACGATGCGACCTTCCCCGAACTGCAAGAGGTGCTGGGCTGTTTCAACGAAGGGGTAAAGCAATATCGCCAGCAGGATTGGGACCGTGCGACCGCGTTCTTTACCAAGGCGCTTGAGGCGAACCCGGCGGACAAGCTCAGCCAGACTTACATTGATCGCTGCGCGCTTATGAAAGCAAACCCGCCCGGTGATGAGTGGGACGGTGTTTGGATCATGAAAGAGAAATAATCGCCGCTTTTGATGCGTGCGCGATCAGCGTGTGACCGAGAGGTTTGTCGCAGGGTTAAGGTCATCATTGGGGTCAACGAAGACGCCAGCGGGAAATGACACCGCAACCGCTGTGTCGGCGGTGTCGAGACACAGCACGTGGTTGTTGTCTGGGTCATCATGGTCAGCAAGCGCAAAGGGTTGAACCTCGCGCCGGTCGCCGTCTGCCGTCTCGACTGTGACGCTGTATAAGAGCCGCTGCGTGTCACCCACATCTTCGCCGCTGGGAAGGCTGACGCCGCCGCCCCATACAGCGCGGATAGCCTGCGCGGTCCCATCAGCGGGGCAGTCTGAACCATCGGTTCCTGCAAGGCTCAGACCTTCATCTGTGACCTCATCGGAAACAGGTTCTGCGAGCACAAGACCCGGCCCATCAGCCAGAGGCGTCACGGCAACGCGCGCGCCCTTGAAATCGAGTGTGCCGTCAATCGATGTCACATGGCCGATGATCGCAACTTCAGCCGGGGGGTCTTTGTCTGCATCGCCAAACTCGCCAATGAGCAAGGCGGTGCGCAATTCTCCGGGATCGGTCGCAGGCAGCAGCGAGACACAGTGGACTGTGCCGCTGACACCCGCTTCGGTGATGACGGCAAAATCGCCCGCTTGCAGGGTTTCATGATCCACCTCGGTGGAGAAGATCACCGGCATTCCGTCATAGCCATTGCCGCCAAGACATATCCGGTTGGCAACCATAGGCAGCGCATTGTCGAGGCCGAAGAAGGCGGACAGCAATTCTGCCTTGCGGCCATCTGCCTCACGCGGCAGGCCCGCATCAGGCGTGGTATCGGCTTGATCGAAGTTCGATGCTGCCGGGGTGCACGCCGCTGCGCCTAGCGCGCAGGCACACAAGGCCAGGTTGTGCGCTTTGTTCATCTTCACCCCGCGCCCAACGTTCGCAGGTGATAGCTGTGATCGCCAAACAGGCTGTCATAGGCGAGCAACCGTTTGTGATAATGGCCGACATTAAGCTCATCGGTCAGGCCAAGTCCGCCGTGGATCTGGATCGCGGCTTCGCCGATTTCGCGCCCCATCTTGCCAAGCTGGCCCTTGAGGATCGCGATATCACGCGCGCCAGCCGCGCCTGATTCTGCCAGCGCGGTGGTGTAAAGCAGCGTCGAAAGCGCCTTGCTGTAAGCGATCTTCATGTCTGCGAGCCGGTGCGCGATCGCCTGGAACAAGCCAATCGGCTTGCCGAATTGCTTGCGTGTCATCGCATATTCGCCCGAGATTTCGAGCAGCGCCCCCATCGCGCCCACAGCCTCTGCCGAAAGGACGATGATCGCGCGTGAAATGATCGCCTCAAGCGTTTCACCTGCATCCTCGATCAGGACTGCATCGCTGCCGATGGCGACCTTGTCGAAGCGGATATCGGCAGCGGCGCGCCCGTCGATCGTTTTGTAAGGGGCGATGGAAACGCCGCCAGCGTCAGGGGTAACCATGAACAGCCCAATCGGTCCGTTCTCTCCATTCCGCGCGGCGACAACCAGAACATCAGCATCGCCGCCAGCGACAACCATGCGCTTCTCGCCAGAGATTGTGAAACCGCCGCCATCGCCTGTTGCGATTGTGGTGATCATGTGCGGCGCGCTGGTCCCGCTGCCTTCCTCGTATGCAAAGGCAGCCAGCGCTTCACCGCCAGCGATTTTCTCGACCCATTCATGCGCAGCCGGATTGGTGCTTGCCGCCAGAGCCATGCCTGCGGAGATCACCGCAAAGGCAAAGGGTTCGACCACGATATGACGGCCAAAGCTTTCAGAAAAGGCGACGCAATCGCTGATCGATCCGCCAAGTCCGCCCAGGTCTTCGCTGAACGGAAGGGCAAGCAGGCCAAGCTCTGCAAACTGGCCCCAGACATCTGCTGACCATGGATCATCGGATGCGACAATCGCCTTGCGCGCGTCAAAATCGTAGTTCTTTTGAAGATAGCGCGAAACGCTGTCGCGCAGCATTTGTTGTTCGTCGGTGTAGGAGAAATCCATCGCCTCACGCTCCCCCACCGGCAGCGGCAACGCCGCGCGCAATCAAATCGCGCTGGACCTCATTCGAACCGGCATAGATCGTGGTCGCGCGGCTGTTGAGGTAAAGCGGCATGGTCACCAGATCGAACTCGCCCGAAAGCGCCTCAACATTGGAGCCGACGCGCAAGGATTCCAATTGGCGCGGCAGGCCTGATACGCCAGACACCTTTGTCATCAGCACCGATGCGCGCTGCACCAGTTCGGAATTGATCGTCTTGTTGAGCGAAGGATAAGCCGGGTCATCGCCCAGCGCGTGCCCGCTGATCGACAGCTTTTCAAGATGGCTGAGCGAGGCGATATCGGCCTCAAGCGCGCCGATTTCGGCCTGAAACACAGGATCATCAGCCATCATGCCGCCAAAGGGCGAAGGCGTTTGCCTGGCTGCTTCGCGGGCACGATCGACATAGCGCTGCAAGGTCGGGCTTGCCGCTGATCCGCCGCGTTCATGCTTGAGCAGATGCTTGGCTACGCTCCAGCCCTGGTTTTCTTCGCCCACGCGGCCTGATTGCGGCACGCGGACATTGTCGAAAAACACCTCGCATTGTTCGGGAAAGCCATCGAGGCCATAGATCGGGCGCACTTCCATACCGGGATAGTCGATCCGGTCGAGCAGCAGGAAGGTGATCCCCTGCTGTTTCTTGCCCTCGCTGCTGGTGCGCACGAGCATGAACATGCGGTTCGCGTGGTGCGCATAGGTCGTCCAGATCTTGGAGCCGTTGATGATATAATCGTCGCCATCAGCCTCTGCCTTGCATTGCAGCGAGGCGAGGTCAGAGCCTGAGCCGGGTTCTGAATAACCCTGCGCCCAGAAATCCTCGCCCTTGAGGATGGGTGGGAGATATTTGCGCTTCTGCTCTTCGGTGCCGAGATCGATCAGCAAAGGCCCGACCATGCCAAGGCTTTGCGGCAGGAGCGGCGGAAGATCCGCCTTGCGATATTCTTCGGCAAAGATGAAACGCTGTTCCGCGCTCCACCCGGTGCCGCCATATTCTTTGGGCCAGCTGGGCGCCACCCAGCCTTTTTTATAAAGCATGTTGTGCCACGCCATGCACTCTTTGAACGGGGCAAACACGCTGGTGGTCTTGCGACCGGCCTCGCGAATGGCGGGGGTTGGAGCGGTCGCAAAGAACTCTGCAACCTCAGCCCGGAACGCTTCCAATTCGGGCGAAAACTCAACATTCATACAACGTCTCTCCCTGCGTGTATGCGCATCACAAGAGAGGAATGGTGAATTGAGGTCAATAGGATGGTGGAGGCACGGCGAATCGCGAACTGCCCGCGATCCTGCCCGCTTGGAGCCCGGTGCGCGATTTTGGCGGGTACCAGACCAACAGCTAGTCAAGATCGGCACACTCGAACGCAAAAAAGGGGCGGCCGGATCACCGACCGCCCCTTTTGTGTTTGCGCTGATCTGTTGGTCAGCTGTGCAATCGCAGCGGCCACAGGATCAGAGGGAACAGGATCGCAAAGAAGAAGGCTTCAAACCAGACTTCAAGCGGCCCGTTGATCATCGCAAAAGCGACAAGGCCATAGCTCAGCACTGCAAACCAGATCGCGGCATAATGGCTCTGCCAGCGCGGATCGCTGCGGGAGGTTGCGCTGAACATCTTAGCGAATTCCGCGTTCTGTAAGAAAGGCGCGGATTTTCGAAGCGATCAGCTTGCCGTCTTCTTCAAGCGCGAAATGCCCGGTGTCGAGAATGTTGTAATCGACATCACGCAGATCGCGGCGATACCCCTCGGCACCCGGCTCCGGGAAGAAGGCATCGTTCTTTGCCCATACGATCAAGGTCGAAGGCTGATGCTCGCGCAGATAGGCCTGCCATTCGGGGTATTTGGCGACATTGTTGCGATAATCGTAGAACAGGCCCAACTGCATTTCGTGCTGGCCGGGGCGAGCAAAAGCCTGATGATCGAGCAGCCAATTATCGGGCAGGATCGCATCGGGATTGCGCGTTCCGTGCGTGTATTGCCAGCGAAACCCTTCAAGGCTGAAGATGTTTGCAGCGATCATCGCTTTAAGCTCTTCATTGCCCAGACCCGTTTCCCACAATTGCATGATCGGGGCCCAGGCTTCGCGGTTGAGGCCTTCTTCATAGGCATTGCCGTTCTGGACAATCAGCGTCTGGACCCGTTCCGGGTGACGGGTTGCGATGCGAAAGCCGATTGGCGCGCCGTAATCCTGAAGGAACAGCGAATAGCTTTCGATACCGCGCTGTTGCAGGAACAGATCGATGCTGTTTGCAATGTTGTCGAAGCTGTATTCATACACTTCAGCGGCGGGAAAATCGCTCGCGCCAAAGCCGGGATAGTCAGGGGCGATCAGGTGGTAATCATCACCCAGATCGCGGATCAGGTTGCGGTATTGGTGCGACGATGTCGGAAAGCCATGCAGCAGCACGATGGTCGGCTTTGCAGGGTCACCGGCTTCGCGGAAGAAGATGTTCACGCCTTCGACATTTTCATAACCATAGCGCACCTGGCCTGATTGGGTCTGAGATGCTTCGGCAACGACCGGTGCGTCAAACGCGTTGAGGCTTGCCGGGGTGATGGTCAGCGCTGCTGCAGCAACCGACAGGCTGAGGCTTTTCAAGATCTGGTTCATGACAGTTCCTTTCGCGCCCATGGCGCAGTTTGGTTGGGTTAGGGGGTGTGCGGCCGGGCGGGTTGACAGGGGGGCTTGGAACCCGGCCGCACGAGGGGGTCTGAGAGAGGGAGAGAGGGAGCGATTGGCCGGATCAGGCGGCAAAAGCCTTTGCCTGCGATTGCGCCTGAAACAGATGGCCGGTTTTGACATAGATCAGCGCGCCCTCTTCGCGGGTGAAGGGGGTGTGCTGTGACAAATGCGGGCTGCGCAGCCAGGTGCCGGCTGGATAACGCCCGTGCTCATCCTCGAACACGCCTTTGAGCACGAGGATTTCCTCGCCGCCCCAATGGCGGTGCGGGTTGAACTGGGTGTTGGGCGCCCAGTGGACGAGAGCGACATTTTCGCCCTCGACCTGATGCAGCGGCAGAACGGACAGGCCATCGACAAGGCCGGGCAGGAATTCAGCAGTCCGGGTGTCGATCACCTTTTGCTCTGTATCACCAGCGTCGAACTGGTGGAGTTTGACGAAGATCGTTGCTCCGTCCCTCGAGAAGGGCGTGTGGCTCGATCCGATCGGATTGCGAACATAGGATCCAGCGGGATAATCGCCGGTTTCATCAGAGAACACACCGTCAAGAACGAGGAATTCCTCGCCCCCGTCATGCGTGTGTTCGGCGAAATAGGAGCCCGGTTCATACCGCACGATCGAGGTCGCACGCGCCTTTTCGTTGCCGATACGGTCAAGCATGCGGCGGCTGACACCGGCCATGGGGGAGGGGACAAACAGGCTGTCATCCGGGCGGCTGACAACACGCTGAGAAAAGTCGGCGTTGAGAAGCATGAGAGGTCTCCAAAAAAGGTTCGAGGGCCTTTCCCGGTCCGCGCGCGCAGGGGAACGCGGACCGGGTGTTGCAGGGATCAGCCCTCGATCAGGTGGGTTCCGTGAGTGACTGCGGCACCCGCGCGAAGGGCGGCGGCGACAAAGGTCACTTCGGCCAGTTCCTCTTCGCTTGCACCGGCTTTGACAGCGGCATCCTTGTGGATCTGAAGGCAGTAAGGGCACTGCGTGGTCAGCGCGACGGCCACCGCGATCAGTTCCTTGTACTTCTTCGGGATCGCACCATGAGCAAGCGCTGCCTGGTCAAAGGCGAAGAACGCCTTGTTCGTGTCAGGTGACAGCTTGCCAAGCGCAGGAAGCTTTTTGAGGTCGTTCATATCGTACATGGGAAATCTCCTTGGTCTTGAGGGGGGCTGGATCAGTGGCGACCGGCGGTGACGCCGCCGTCGACAGGCAGAACAGTGCCGGTGACCCAGCCTGCATCCTTGCTGGCAAAGAACAGCGCAGCTTCAGCCACATCAGCGGGCTGGCCATTGCGACCGATCGGGTGGAAGGCGTTGAAGCCGGGCAGCGTCTCTGCGACTTCGTCATCGCTCATGAAGGTGTTGTAGACGGGGGTTTCGACCACTGCCGGTGCGACCGCGTTGATGCGGATGTTTTCCGGTGCGAGTTCGATGGCAAGGTTGCGGACCAGCGCGTGAACGCCTGCGTTCGCTGCCGAATAGGCCGCTGATGGGGTCGCGCCGATGGCTTGCAAAGCCCACAGCGAACCGGTCTGCACCATGGCACCGCCGCCGCGCTTTTGCATGGCTTTTGCAGCGGCTTGGGCTGTGAAGAACTTGCCTTTCAAAATGGTGTCGAGGAACCAGTCATATTCGCCTTCGTCGAGTTCGAGGAATGGCTTGGGCTGGAACACGCCGGCATTGTTGAACAGCGTGTCGACGCCGCCGAATGTGTCTTCGGCAAAGGCGATAAGAGCAGGGCCGGTTTCAGCCTTGGCGATATCGCCTGCAAAGGTGGCGACACGGTCTCCGGTCGGATCAATGTCCTTGGCGGCATCTGCGAGCTTTTCGGCATTGCGGCCGCTGATGACGACGCGTCCACCCTCAGCAACATAACGCTTGGCGATTTCCTTGCCGATGCCGGAGCCTCCACCGGTGACGACGGCTACTTTGTTTTCGAAACGCATTGGTATTCTCCTTTTGGGTCGGGGTACGGGGTGAGTCCTTTATCTATCTATCGATAGGCAGGCAAATAGGGGGCTTGATTTTCGAATGCAACCCCTATCTATCAGATGATAGATATCGGAGTTTTCGATCATGAAGAGTGCAAAGCAGGATAAACGGGTCGCCATTCTCGACGCTGCTGAACAGCGCGCGCGCACCGGCGGCTACAATGGCTTCAGCTTTCGCGACATCGCAGCAGATGTCGGGATCAAGAGCGCGAGCGTGCATTACCACTTCCCCACCAAGGAAGAGCTCGCCACTGCGATTGCCGACAGATACACAGCGCGCGCGGTAGAAGCGCTCGGCGCGTCAGACGGGTTGAGCGAGGCGCAGGCCTTTGACCGCGTCGCCAGCCTGTTTGTCGAAAGCAATGAGGTGGATGATCTGATGTGCCTGTGCGGCCTGTTCGGCGCTGAGGCCGCTGGGCTGCCGGCGCCGCTGGTCACACAGGTGGACGGATATTTTGACGCGCTCATTGACTGGCTCTCCGCTGCCTTGACCGGACCCGACCGGGTTCAAAGAGCGGAGCTGGCTGTTGCAGGCCTTGAAGGCGCGCTCATCATGAGCCGCGTTCGAGCAGACAAACAGGTCCTCCGCCGCTTGAAGGCAGAGATTGGCAAATCCTTCGCGTGATGGGATCAGGCTTTGGTTAGGAGAAACTCTGGCCAAAAGACGAGCCGTATCCCTCTCCAAAGGTGCAAATGTCGGAAGATCGCGTTTCGGCGGGCGCGGCCGCCACTCTCAGGCACCGGAGATGCGAGTTGTCGTGAGAGAAAAATGGTGCCGGCTGCAGGAGTCGAACCCGCGGCCTGATGATTACAAATCAACTGCTCTACCAACTGAGCTAAGCCGGCACACCGATCTGTCTTGCGTCAGAGAAAGCGCCCGCTAGCCGCAAAGCCCCCTTCGTGTCCAGACGGCATGTGAAGTTCATGCAAATTTCATTTGGCCGAAGCGAGTTGGCCATTGGTCGAATGGGCCGGGATCGCCCTTGAAAATCGTCGCGCTAAGATACATCTTAGGATCAGCGAAAGGGGCGTAAGGTGGACGACAATCTGTACAAGCAAATGATGTTTGAGGAAAACCGCAAGTCGAAGGCGGTAGCCTATCTCTTGTGGCTGTTCACGGGTTGGTTCGGCGTCCATCGTATCTATTCCGGCAACACCAAATCAGGTGTGACCCAATTGGTCCTGACGCTGACCGGCGTCGGTTTCGTGGTCGTGTTCTTCTGGTGGCTGCTCGATTTCTTCCTCGTCCCCGGCATGGTCAACGATCACAATCGGGAAACGCTCGCCATGCTCAATGCGCCTGCCCCCGGCGCTCCTGATCAAAGCGGCGCACCGCGTGATCGGCGCGAGGTCGAGCTTGATCCCAAGCGCGAGGCGATGCTCGAGGATTTGCGCCAGACCGGCTATCGCAAGCAGCGCCGCAACGATTATTCGCGGCTGTATCGTTGACCGAAACAACCCGGCACACTTGCGATTGGTCTTAGGCGGTCCGGCTTGATAGGATGGGTCGCATGACCATTCGTAATCTGGCCGTTCTTGCCGCTTTCGCCATCTCCCTCACCCCAGCGTTCGCGCAGGATACGACAAACTCGGCCCAAGACATGCGCTTTCATGTCATGGTGGACGGCGCGTATGGTGTGGTCGACCCCAGCGGCAATTACATCGTCCCGGCAGAATACGACAATGTGACGCCCTGGCCCGGTGGACTGTACTACGTCCTTAAGGACGACAAGGTCGCTGTGTTTGACTCCGATGGTCGAATGTTGGTGCCGTTTGAGTTTAATCACATCTCCTACTTTCGCGGCGAGCGATACACACTGGCGAACAAGGACGGCTACAGGTTGGTAATCAACCGATCTGGAAAGGTCGTGCTTGGTCCGGGCTACCCAGATTTTTCGATCCTGAGCGACGAGCACGGACTTTTCGCGGTGAGCGCTGACGGCATGAGCGGGATTGTGAATGAAGCATGCGAATGGGTTCTAGAACCCGGTGCTGGCGGTATTTCCTCGATCGAATCTGCTGCCGAAGGGTTGGCCGTTGCGACCAACGCCTCGGGAGAGGATGGATTGATCGATTTGGACGGCAATTGGGTGATCGAGCCGGGCACATACGAAGATGTTGGCCGCTATGAAATGGGATTGGTCGCGGTTAAGCAAGCCGGCAAATGGGGCTTTGTTGACCGGTCTAACAATTGGGTCATCCCCGCTCGGTATGATGCGAGGTACGGGCCGCCAAGATTCCACCGCTTCCACGGCCATGCCGAGGTTGAAGTTGATGGCAAGATGGGGCTCCTGAGGCCAGATGGCAGCTTTGCCATACCGCCCGACTATGACCGGTTCTTTTTTGTTGATGCGTTGGGTGCTTCAGCCGAACGAAATGGCAAGTACGGCTACGTTGACCTTAACGGTAATGTGCAGATTCCCTTCGAGTTTGATTCCATTGCCGCATTCGGAGAGGACCGCAGAACCATCGCGAAAAAAGATGGTCGCAGATTTGTGATCGATGATCGCGGCCAGGAGCTGTTTTCTGACCAGTATTCGATTGTCGGGATGTTTGGGATGGGATGGGCACCGGCTACCATTGATGGGGACAATTGGGGAGCGATTGACCCAAAAGGGAATTGGCTGCTTGCTCCTGAATATTTCTGTGTCCGGCACTGCGTGTACCGCCCTGGGGCACCCCAACCACAATATCGGCGCCCGAGCAGAACCGATCCCAGCCTAGACTTTGATCCAGATTTTCAGAGTGCCGCCGCCAAAGACCAATGGTGCAAATTTGATGATTGAGGAGTTGGGCCGGGAAATTGGCTCATGATCTTGAGCAGCTAGAGCCCTCCGAACGTCCAGCCTTCGGTCCAGGCGATTTGCGCTGTCAGCACGCGCGGTTCCCAGCGTTTCGGCTCACTCGCGGCCTTGCGCAGCCATGCAGCGGTCAGCAGCGCGTCAGAGGAATGGTCGTCAACTTCGCCGACCTTGTCGACAGGCGGGCTGCCAAGCGCGCCGATGGCGGCATTGAGATCGGCATAGGTCAAAAGCTTGGTGCGCGTGCCGCCGCGCCCGCCCAACGCATCGGCCGCCTCACGTGAAGCAAGGCCGGTGTAAATCTCGACCAGCATCGATCCGCCGCTCTTGATCCGCTTTTCCGGGATCTTGTCCATCGGCCACACCGGCAAGGACCCGCGCAGCTTGTGCAGCATGCGCATTCCGGTGAGCGAGCTTTTGCCCACCTGCGCTGCGCCGACGAGGTTGAAGTTTGACACCGGGCGACACTTTTGCCGCCACTGAGCAATCTCTGCCTCGCGCAGCCGCCCGGTTCTGGTTTCCGCGCCCGGCAGATGAAACAGGTCGCCCTCATCGCCCTTGCCATGGCGGAAATAGCGGCGCGCTTCGGGATGATTGACAAAGCTGTGTGCGCCCAGATGCGGATCATCGGCGCAAATTTCATCGATCAGGGCCCACAATTTCTTCGCGTGGCTGGGCGAACGGTCCCAGCCGGGGAAGAACGCGCCGCAATCATTGAAGGGCAGCGAAATGCCAAGATCTGCGCCCACCAGCGTGTTGGCCGGCAGATCATCGCGCAGCAGCATCATGACCTCTTCGCGCGACCAGCCCCCTCGCGGCGGTTGGACCAGAACCGGCGGGCCACCTTCGGCTTCGGCAAGGGCAAGTGCGATGCCCTTGTGCCGCTCGCCGCGCGCGCCTGACCAATCGACAGCGAGAAAGTGGTCCCAGTTTCTCATGATCGCTCGCGCCCTGCCGCTTCGCTGTTTGAGGGTGTTGTTGTCCGCCCTACCGCTTCGCTGCTTGAGGGCTTTGTCGTGTGCCCTAACGCTTTGCTGTTTGAGGGCTCTTCTGTCTGCCCTACCGCTTCGCTGTTTGAGGGCGGGTTTCTTTCCGCGCGCAGCCTGTCCCAATAGGCGATGCGTTCGCGCACCTTGCGTTCAAACCCGCGTTCAACCGGCTCATAGAATGTCTGCGGCGTCATCTCGTCAGGCCAGTAATTGTCGCCTGAAAAGCCATCTTCGGCTTCGTGATCGTAGGAATAGCCTTCGCCATACCCGATATCCTTCATCAGCTGGGTCGGCGCGTTGAGGATATTGGCGGGCGGCATCAACGAACCGGTTTGCTTGGCGCTCGCAAAGGCGGCCTTCTGCGCGGCATAGGCAGCATTCGATTTGGGTGCGGTAGCGCAATACAGGCACGCCTGCACAATCGCGAGCTCGCCTTCGGGGCTGCCTAGGAACTGATAGGCGTCCTTTGCAGCAAGGCATTGGGTGAGCGCCTGCGGGTCGGCAAGGCCGATGTCTTCGCTCGCAAACCGCACCAGGCGGCGCAGGACATAGAGTGGCTCTTCCCCCGCAGTCAGCATCCGCGCAAGGTAATAGAGCGAGGCTTGCGGGTCTGATCCGCGCAGGGATTTGTGCAGCGCGCTGATCAGGTTGTAGTGCCCGTCGCGATCCTTGTCATAGACCGCCACGCGCCGTTGCAGGAACGCGCCCAGCGCTGGCGGGTCAAGCGGATCGGCCAACCTTGCATTGTACAAGGTCTCCGCCTGCCCCAGCAGAAACCGCCCATCGCCATCAGCGCTCGCAATGAGGGCCGTGCGCGCGTCGTCGGTCAGGGGGAGGGGACCTTCCAGATCCTCAGCACGGGCGAGCAATTTGCCCAATGCATCATGGCTTAACCGTTCAAGGATCAGCACCTGCGCCCGGCTCAACAATGCCGCGTTCAGCGCAAAGCTGGGATTCTCTGTTGTTGCGCCGACAAGCGTGACCGTGCCGCGTTCAACGAAAGGAAGAAAGCCGTCTTGCTGCGCGCGGTTGAAGCGGTGGATCTCATCAACGAACAGCAATGTCGTCTTGCCAGCCTGTGCCATCCGGTCTGCTTCGGCAAAGGCTTTCTTGAGATCGGCAACACCGGAGAAAACCGCGCTGATCGACACGAACCGCATGCCCACAGCATCGGCCAGAAGCCGCGCTATCGATGTCTTGCCTGTGCCCGGCGGCCCCCACAGCACCATGCTTGCAAGGCGGCCTGCCGCGACCATCCGGCCGATCGCGCCTTCAGGGCCGGTGAGATGCTCTTGCCCGATGACCTCATCGAGAGTTTGCGGGCGCAAACGGTCTGCCAAAGGCGCGTCCGAACGCGGCGTATCAGCCGCGGCGCGGGTTGAAACCGGGTCATCTGCAAACAAATCAGCCATTCGTGGAGGTGAATAGGCCGCTCATCGGAAAAACGCACGTCCTTAGCCTTTGCCTCTTGAACAGATAGGTCAAAGATATATCTTTCACGTCATAAGAACTATCAGGAGAATGACTATGACTAGAAGGTATGGACGTGGAGGCTGGAACCAGTTCGGCCCGATGCTCGCGATGATGGCAGCTTCTGCGGCAAGCGAATGGGAAGATGGTGAGCGCCGCTCGCGCCGGTCGCGCAGCTGGCACGATGGCCAGAAAACTCGCAAACGTCGTGGCCGCATGTTCGGCACCGGCGAACTTCGCCTCGCGCTGCTCGCGCTGATCGCAGATGAGCCGCGCCACGGATACGAATTGATCCGCGCAATCGAGGATATGACCGGCGGCAGCTATGCCCCGTCACCCGGCGCTGTCTACCCGACGCTGCAAATGCTCGAAGAAGAAGGTCTCATCAAACCGGCCAAGGTCAAGGACGCCGATGACGATGACGAGGCCAGCAGCAAGAAGCCGTTCAAGGCGACCAAGGCTGGCAAGGCCGAGCTTGAAGATCGCGCTGACGATGTCGAGGAATTGATGGAGCGGCTTGGCGAACACGGCGTGCGCGCCGAGAAGGTCAAGCAGAAGTCGCCTGACCTGTGGCGCGCAATGGGCAACCTTGCCACCGTGCTCAAGAACCGCGCACGCGCAGGCAAGCTTGACCAGAAAGCGATCGATGAGATCGTCGATATCATCGATGAAGTTGCAAAACGCATCGAACGGCTGTGATCCAGCGCTGATCGAAGCAGCGCTTGCAGATAAGCGCTTGATCTGACACCACCCTCCCTGGACACGGGTCGCGCCGTGACGGGGAGGGATCGGTATGAATATCGTCGGACAAAAGGACACGCCTTGGCACCTGTGGGTGGTGGGGGTGCTCATGTTGCTTTGGAACTCGGTGGGCGGGTTCAGCTACACCATGACGAGGCTTGGAAAGCTCGAAGATCTGGGCATGGGCCAAGCCGAGATCGCCTATTTTGAAAGTGCACCGATGTGGTCCAACGTGTTTTGGGCGCTGGGCGTGTGGGGCGCGATCGCCGGATCGGTTCTGATCCTGTTGCGGTCTCGCTATGCGTTTCACGCCGTTTGTGTCGCGATCATTGGCCTGATCGGATCAAACATATGGCAATATGGGATGAGCGATATGCCGGAGAGCCTTTACAGCCCGGCGCTGACCATCATGATCTGGGTGACGACTTTGTTCATGCTGTTCTACACCTCGCGCATGTCGCAACAGGGCATTTTGCGCTAGCTCAGCGCTTCTTGAACTGCTCGGCTTCCGCTGCCTGAAGCGCGCGGCGGTCTTCGATAAGGCGCACATAGGTATCGGCGACAACCTGATTGATCGCCTCCCAGCTGTAGTCAAAGCTGCGTTCTTCGCCCGCGCGTCCGTGCGCCATGCGCAGCCCCGGGTCTGAGCAATAGGGAGCGATCGCTTCTGCCAACCCTTCGCTGTCCGGCATTTCAGCGCCTTTCTTACCGATCAGCGGGACAAGCCGTCCGGTCACGCCATCATTGACGAGGCTGGACGCGCCTGTTGCGCCTGCGGCGACAACCGGCAGGCCGCACGCCATTGCCTCAAGCGTGACATTGCCAAAGGTTTCGGTCACGCTGGGGTTGAAGAACACATCCCCGCTTGCAAGCGCCTGTCCCAGATCCGCCCCCGTTTTGAACCCGGCAAAAATCCCGCCCGGCAGCGCGTCTTCGAACCATTGGCGGGCCGGTCCATCGCCAATGACAAGCACTTTGTGTGGCACTTGTCGCTTGCGCAGCTGCACGATGCTTTCGGCAAAAACGTCGAGCCCCTTTTCCATCACCAGCCGCCCAAGAAACACGATTGCGACATCGTCGTCTTCAAGGCCAAGGCTGCGCCGCCATTCCATGTCGCGCTTTGCCGAGGCGAAGATGGTGCGATCGACCCCGCGCGACCATAGCGCAATATCGTCATGCATGTCCGTCGCGAGCAATTCATCGATCATGCTCTGCGAAGGCGCAACCAGAGCATCGCAGCGATTATAAAAGCGTTTGAGAATGCCAACGATCATCGGTTCGGTGAAACCCAATCCATAATAGCGCGGATAGGTTTCAAACCTTGTGTGGACCGAAGCGAGCACGGGGATGTCGTGATCCTGCGCCCAGCGCAGCGCGGCGTGGCCGGCTGGATCAGGCGAGGACAGGTGGATGATGTTCGGCTGGAAACGTTCCAGATCGCGCTTTACGCCGCGCCCCAATCGCATGGGTAAGCGGTATTCGCCGCGCCCCTTGACCGGCATCGGGATGTTGGGAAGCCCCACAAGATCACCGGTCGGCGCGAAATCGGGCTTGGCAACCTTGGGCGAATAGACCCGCACCGCTGCCCCTTTTTGCAGCAGCGATCCCACCAGCCGATTGAGCGCCTGATTGGCTCCATCTCGGGTGTAATTGTAGTTGCCACTGAACAGGGCAATGCGAAGGTCACTCATCTGCATCGCGCAGGGCATTACTGAACGAATCGCCCCTTGGGTAGGGGGAGGGAGTGACGCCGCACCCGTCTTGCTAAAAAATTCGCGCTTCCCCTTCGCTGCGCAACAATCCGCCGCTTCGAGGTGAATTGGCATTGACTCATTTCAGCGCATCTCTATTTGCGCTCTCGGGCCACGCGGTCCCAACGCCGCGCGAGCTCTCTGCAAGGAGAGAATACATGAC
>CAYUCZ010000032.1:0-36581 GCA_964443505.1 uncultured Porphyrobacter sp.
CTGTCCATCTCGGCAATACCTGACAGGATCAGAACCGGCGTTTGCACTTTTGCAACGCGTAGCTTCTTCAGCACGTCATAGCCGTGCATGTCTGGCAGGTTCAGGTCGAGCAAGATGATATCGTAATCATAAAGCTTACCCAGATCGAGGCCTTCCTCGCCAAGATCGGTCGAGTAGACATTGAAGCCCTCGGTCGTGAGCATGAGCTCGATGGCTTTCGCCGTTGTTGGCTCATCCTCAATCAGCAGCACTCGCATATCTTGTCCCCTAATTGCCCCAAATGGCGGACGCAGTTTGCGTGGTAACGTCTCGCTAAGAGATGTTGCCCTCTATTAACCACACAACTTCTGAACGGAAAAGGTTAATTATGCGTAAACCCAGCTGACTCCACGAGTCGCGGGGATTCTACGTAGGTCTGGAGGCAGTAGAATCCCGGTCCAATTTAGAGGCTGTTGAGCTTCTTCTGGCGTCGACGCTGTGCGCTCGAACCGATGCCGACAGCCTCGCGATACTTGGCGACTGTGCGCCTCGCGAGGTCAAAGCCTTCTTCGTTGAGCATGTCGGCGAGCTTCTGGTCCGACAGCACTTTCTTGGGGTCCTCTGCGTCGGTCAAAGCCTTGATGCGTGCCTTGATCGCTTCGGACGAAGCGCCCTCACCATCGCTTGAGGCAACGCCGCTTGTGAAAAAGTACTTGAGTTCAAAAGTTCCACGATCGCAGTGAAGGTATTTGTTGCTGGTCACACGGCTGATTGTGCTTTCATGCATGTCGATCTGCTCCGCCACCTCGCGCAAGGTCAACGGACGAAGCTCGGAAACTCCGCGGCGGAAAAAGCCATCCTGCTGCTTCACGATCTCGGCAGCTGTCTTGAGGATGGTCTTTTGCCGCTGATCAAGCGCGCGGATAAGCCAGTGAGCATCGGCAAGTTTCTCCTTCAGCCAGCCCTGCGCTTCGGCATCGGCGGAACCCGCATTCAGTTCCACGTAGTAGTTGCGATTGACCACAAGTCGCGGAAGGGTTGCTTCATTGATGGCAATGTCCCAACCGCCCGTATCATTGGCAGTCAGTAAGACGTCCGGAACGACCGCATCGTTTGAGGATGGGGCAAAGGCAAGCCCAGGCTTGGGGTCATATTCGCGCAATTCCCGAAGCATATCGGCCAGATCTTCGTCATCGACCTCGCAGAGCCGCTTGAGCCGAGCAACCTCGCCTTTGGCCACGAGCTCCAAATTGTCGAGCAGCTTTGCCATGCTTGGGTCATAGCGATTGGCCTCTCGCGCCTGCAGGATGAGGCATTCGGCAAGGTCGCGTGCGCCAACGCCAGTCGGGTCGCACATATGGATCACTTCAAGTGCGTCTTCCACTTCATCGAGCGTGACGCCAAGATCATAGGCAATTTCGCGCAAGTCGCTCGCCAGATATCCCGCATCGTCAAGCAAACCTGCAATGTGACGCGCAATGAAGGCTTCCTTGTCGCTACAGGCGAGGCTGCCAATCTGGCCATCAAGATGTTCACCAAGCGACAACTCAGCCGCTTTTGTGGCTTCAAAGTCAGGCAGGTCCTCGCCTCCTAACCCTGATCCGCCCGCAGCACCCCATTCTGCATCAACTGGGGTATTGGCTTCTCCGGTGTCACGATCGCGATCGAGCGCGCCAGTATCGATGTCGAGCGGGGCTTCGCTTTCGCCCTGCGCCTGAGCCATTAATTGGTCAGACGTAAACTCTTCGCGCGGCACGTCGTCAGGTTCACTGGCAGGACCGGTCTCTTCTCGTGACACGCCGCCGGCTTCCAACAGTGGATTGGCCTCCAGCGCTTCGCCAATGAAGCTCTCGATCTCAAGATTGGAAGCAGCGAGCAGCTTGATCGCCTGCTGAAGCTGCGGCGTCATCACCAATTGCTGCGATTGGCGAAGATCCAGTCTTGGTCCGAGCGCCATTGAGCGAGATCCTAGAGCGTGAAGCTCTCGCCCAGATAGAGTCGCTTCACATTCTCATCTGCGACAAGGTCTTCCGGCGTGCCAGCAAACAAGACCTGCCCGCCATAGATGATGCATGCGCGGTCGACGATATCCAAGGTCTCGCGGACATTATGGTCGGTGATCAACACCCCGATCCCGCGCCGCTTGAGATCCTTTACAAGATCGCGGATGTCGCTGATCGAAAGCGGGTCAATGCCTGCAAAGGGCTCATCGAGCAGCATGATCGAAGGTTTTGCCGCGAGTGCACGGGCAATTTCGCAGCGTCGCCGTTCGCCCCCGGACAGAGCCATTGCGGGGCTTTCGCGCAGCCCGGTCAGCCCAAACTCGCCCAGCAGTCGTTCCAGTTCTTCGCCGCGTGTCGCCGCATCTGGCTCGACCATTTCGAGCACGCAATTGATATTCTGCTCAACCGTCATGCCGCGAAAGATGCTGGTTTCCTGGGGCAAGTAGCCAAGGCCAAGAATGGCGCGGCGATACATCGGAAGGTTGGTGACATCCTCACCATCCATCAGAATGCGGCCGGAATCCGGTTTCACAAGGCCCATGATCGAATAGAAACATGTCGTCTTGCCCGCGCCGTTGGGGCCAAGCAGGCCAAGCACTTCGCCTTTCGCCACCGTCAAAGAGATATCGGTCAGAACCGCGCGCTTGTCATAGCTTTTTGCGATTGAAATGACCTCAAGACCGCCGTCTGGAAGCGGCGCATTTGCATCAATCGGGCCTGTGTCAGTGACGCCGGCCGGTTCCTCAAGAGTAGGGGAATCGCTCATACACGGCTCCTGATAGCATTGTGGCGTTAACAGGAAAGAGAGGGAAAGCCCGTTTTGGCAAGATTTTTGCAGTCCAGAGCCAGTGCTAATTAATTCGGGGCGCGTTGAAGGAATAAAATCTCACGATTCCCGGGTCTTGTGAGTCTGGTCCAAGCAAGCCTGCCAGCGCTGTTTCAGTTTGGTTACCAAGCTTGCAAGTTGCCGCCCTCTTTGAGATACTCCCAGCAACATATAAGCCGTTGGGGAGCGGATTGATGAACGAGTTGTCACACCACCAGGAAACTGATGCGTCTGCGCGCCCGCGCGACTGGCGCAAAGCCATGAGCGATCATGTTGCCTACGCCCTGCTGGTCTACACAACTCTTCAGATATTCTTGACGGTCAAGGCCATGAGCGACGGGCTCTCATCGATCGTGCCGTACTTTGCCCTGGTCGTGCTCGTGGCAGCGATCATCCCGGCCTGCCGCTGGTTCGAACGTCGCTGGACTGGCCTTGATGATGATCAGGCCGCGGACGAGGCCTATGCTGCGGCTTTTCGCCGAGACACTGTTGGTCTCTGGGCGCTAGCTATCCTATTGCCACTGGCGTTGACGGCACTGTTCAAGGCAATCTTTGCGGTTGTCTGAGGCGAAGGAGCCGCACGACTGAGGATCAGTCGGAGGCTCGCTCGATGGCTTCGATCACGATCTTGCGTGCTTCGGCGCGATCCCCCCACTTGCCGACGCGCACCCATTTTTCCGCTTCGAGATCTTTGTAGTGGGTGAAGAAGTGTTCGATCTGCTGGAAGATGATGCTCGGCAGATCTTTGGTCTCTCCAACATCTGAATAATATGGAAATGTCGTGTCGACAGGCACGCAGATCAGTTTTTCGTCGCCGCCGTGTTCGTCTTCGAGGTTGAGCACGCCGATCGGACGAGCTTTTACCACACAGCCCGGAATGAAGGGCGAGCGCGAAATGACCAAGGCATCCAGCGGATCGCCGTCGGGTGATAGCGTGTGGGGCACAAAGCCGTAGTTTGCCGGGTAGCGCATCGGGGTATGGAGGATACGGTCAACGAAAAGCGCGCCGCTTTCCTTGTCGAATTCGTATTTAACAGGCTCACCGCCCGTCGGGACTTCAATAATGACGTTTAGACTTTCGGGGGGATTGTCGCCGGTGGAAATCTTGTCGATGCGCATTTGAGGTTCCTGTTGGTATTGTAGGCCCCCTCCCAAGAGCTTCGAGCGGCCCTCTAGACGAGCAACGAGGATTGCGAAAGACCCTCCTTGGTCGTAATCGCGCTGGCTTATGAGCAAGAACACTCCAAAAGCCATCCGCGGCACTCAGGATATCTTCGGTGCAGACGCCGAAGCGTTTGCCTTTGTCGTCGAGACCTTTGAACGCGTTCGCAAGCTTTACCGCTTTCGACGTGTCGAGATGCCTGTCTTTGAGAAGACTGAAGTTTTTGCGCGCTCGATTGGCGAGACGACCGATATCGTGTCCAAGGAAATGTATTCCTTCGAAGACCGCGGCGGAGACTCTCTTACGCTGCGGCCAGAATTCACGGCCGGCATTGCGCGCGCGTTTCTAACCAATGGTTGGCAACAGCACGCCCCCTTGAGGGCTGCGACTCACGGCCCACTTTTCCGTTATGAACGCCCGCAGAAAGGGCGTTATCGTCAATTCCACCAAATCGACGCCGAGATCGTTGGATCAGCCGAACCGCAGGCGGACGTCGAGTTGCTCGCAATGGCCAACCAACTCTTGCAGGAACTCGGCATCGAAGGTGTCACCCTGCATCTCAACACGCTCGGCGATGCAGAAAGCCGCGATGCATGGCGGGCAGGGCTTATTGAATATTTCGGAGCAGTGAAGGGCGAATTGTCCGAAGAATCGCAGGAGCGGCTTGAAAAGAACCCGCTGCGCATTCTTGATAGCAAGGATCCGCGAGACCGAGCGTTTGTTGCCGATGCGCCCAAGATTGATCAATTCCTTTCGGATCATGCCTTGGCCTTCTTTGACAGCGTAACAAGCGGCCTTGATGCAGCAGGCGTCAAATGGAAGAGGTCTGAGAGCCTTGTGCGCGGCCTCGACTATTACCGGCACACTGCTTTCGAGTTTATCCCGGATGAAGGCTCAGCAGCAGCTGGCTTGCTAGGATCGCAAAGCACTGTTCTTGGCGGCGGGCGCTATGATGGCTTGATGGAAAGCCTTGGCGGGGCGGCGACACCGGCTGTCGGATGGGCGGCGGGTATTGAACGCCTCGCCATGCTTGTTGGTGAGATCGCGGCGGAACCGCTGGAGCTGGCAGTCATTCCTCTTGACGCGACCGCACAGAATGAAGCGTTGAAGATATTGCAGACCTTGCGCAACAACCAATTTACCGCCGAACTGTTTGCTCGCGGAAACATGAAGAAGCGGTTCAACCGTGCAGATCAGGCAGGAGCTAAGGCTGCTATCATAATCGGCGAAGACGAGCTTGCATCCGGCAAGGCCCAGTTCAAGGATCTTGCAACCGGCGAGCAGGTGGCGCTTGATATTGACGCCATCATTGAGAAGGCATGGGATCTGCGTTTTGCAGAAGATATGGCGGACATGGACGATCGTCTCGATGAGCTGGAAACGGATGTGCGCTCGCTTGGAGAGCAAGATTGACCTCCATTCCCCAAGAACGTCTTGATCAAATTGCCAATCGTTTCGCCGAGCTCGAGGCGCGGATGGCTTCGGGCACTTTGGAGGGCGATGAGTTCGTCCAGGCGAGCCGCGACTATGCCGAGCTTGAGCCTGTCGCCAAGATCGCTGCTGCAGTGACGTCGATGCGTGAAGAAATTAACGGGCTCGAAGACATGCTCGCCGATCCTGAAATGAAAGCGATGGCAGAAGAGGAGCTGGCCCAACTTCACGATGTCTTGCCGCATAAGGAACGCGAACTTGCGATTGCCTTGCTGCCCCGTGACAGAGCAGACAGCAAGCCAGCAATGCTTGAAATCCGCGCGGGGACCGGCGGGGATGAGGCCGCGCTGTTCGCTGGCGATCTGTTTCGCATGTATGAGAGGTTCGCTTCAGAGCAGGGCTGGAAGGTCGAGCCGGTCAGCATGAACGCGTCCGAAGTGGGCGGTTTCAAGGAAGTTGTCGCCAATGTCACAGGCCAGGGCGTGTTTGCGAAGCTGAAGTTCGAAAGCGGTGTGCACCGGGTTCAGCGTGTACCCGTGACAGAAAGCGGTGGCCGTATTCATACCTCCGCAGCGACTGTCGCCGTCTTGCCGGAGCCTGACGAGGTCGATGTCCAGATCGATCCTGGCGACCTCAAGATCGACACTTACCGTGCTTCGGGTGCTGGTGGTCAGCACGTGAACACGACTGATAGCGCGATCCGCATCACGCATGAGCCAAGCGGATTGGTCGTCACATGTCAGGACGCCCGCTCCCAGCACAAGAATCGCGAAAAGGCGATGCAAGTGCTTCGAGCGCGCCTGTATGAGAAGACGCGAGATGAGGCGCAGGGGGCTGAGGCCGAAGCGCGAAAGGCTATGGTTGGGTCGGGTGACCGATCGGAACGCATTCGCACCTACAATTTCCCGCAAGGCCGCGTAACCGACCACCGGATCGGCCTCACCCTTCACAAGCTTGAAGAAGTGCTTGCCGGACCGGGTCTCGATGAACTTGTCGACGCTCTGATATCTGAGGACGAGGGCAAGCGGCTCGCCGCATTGTCCGAATGACCATTGCAGAAGCGATCCGGGCTGCTGCTGGGCACCTTGCAGGCATCAGCGATACGGCGAGGCTCGATGCCGAACTCCTGATGGCGCACGCTCTTGGCGTCAGCCGGTCCACTATGCTCATCACGCATATGGAAGCCGAGGTGCCTCCCGCCTTCGCGGGGTTTGTTGAACGCCGCGCCCAGCATGAGCCTGTCGCATACATCGTTGGGACCCAGGAATTCTTCGGGCTCGAACTCGAAGTTGGTCCGGGTGTTTTGATCCCTCGCAGCGACAGCGAAACTTTGATCGAAGTTGCTCTGGAGGTGTTCGTTGAGCGCGCGGACCCAGATAGGATTATTGATCTTGGGACAGGCTCTGGCGCGCTTCTGCTGGCGGCTATGTCAGTTTTCCCTCAGGCCGAAGGCTGCGCGATCGATGCGTCCAGCAAGGCGGCGGCATTCTTTGCAAGGAACGCCAGCCTCCATGATCCGGATCGACGCACAAGCTTTGCGCTTGCCAGTTGGAAGGAGCCCGGCTGGTCGGATGGACTAGGCAGCTTTGATCTTGTTCTTTGCAATCCACCCTATGTCGAAGCTGACGCAAAACTCGATCCCGATGTGCGTGTGTATGAGCCAGCCGATGCGCTGTTCGCAGGCAATGAAGGACTGGACGATTATCGCATCCTGATACCCCAATTGCGTGACATCATGAATGAAGGTGGCCTTGCAATTCTTGAGATTGGCTCCACTCAGGCAGACGCCGTTACGCAATTGGCGCGATCAGCCGGGTTCGAAAGCAGGGTCCGCAAAGATCTTGCAAATCGGCCACGCTGCGTAGTGCTTTGGTGACTAAAACATCACAAGGGCTTGGCAAAAGCACTACGGCTCGCTAGCTGTCGAATCAGGACAGGGGATTTGCGAATGGCGCAAATCGCTGATCCAAGCTCCAACTTCAATGTCTCACGGCCGTCAGGGCGAGCCCCCGGTCAGGCAAACGGAGCGCGCTGATTTGCGGCGCAAAGACGAAAGGTCTGTTGGCCGAGGGTGTTTGTCACAGTGGCAGCGCTAAGGTCGTTAAAGGGATGAAATTCCTTGAATAACAATCGCAATAATCGTCGCCGCGGTCGCGGCAATCGCAACAACCAAGGCGGCGGCAACAATCAGAATCGGATCGACAGCCGCGCGCGTGGCAACGCGCCACAGCTGCTCGACAAGTACAAAAAGCTGGCTCAGGACGCGCAGCACAATGGCGACCGGGTGCAGGCCGAGTATTACCTGCAGTTTGCGGATCACTATTTCCGCGTCATCGCTGATAACAAGGCTCGCCAGGAAGAAGCACGGGCCAAGCGCAATGAAGAACGCGGTCAGGCGAATGATGACAGCGACGAAGAAGACGGTGAAAACCGTCGCAAGAACAATCGCCGGTCGCGCGGCCGGCGGGACGGGAGCGACTTCGAAAGCAAGGAAACGGCAGCACCTGAAGAGGGCGAACCTGGCCTTGAAGGGGAAGAGGTCGCGGCTGACGAGGACGAAGCTCCCAAGCCTAAGCGTCGTGCGCGCAAACCGAAGTCAGACGATACAGGGGGCGAGACCGAGCGCAAGCCGCGCCGCAACGGCAGGGCCAAGCGCGAGGATGCTGACGGCGCGGATGAGATCGATTCTGCAGTCCTTCCACCAGCGATTAGCGCCGGTCCCGACGCTGACGACGACGACAGTCTGGAAGCGGTTGGATAAGTCTCAAACTGTCGGTTAGGTTTTGCAAGAGATGGCCGATACCGTACCGGAGGCCCCGCAGCCTATCTGGTCCAGTGACCTAGTGCAGCGGTTATCGGCTATGGCTTCGGCACGACCGGGTCTGGTATCTGCGCTGTTGGGAATTGTCGTAGCTTGCGGCTTTCCGCCCTTTCATGCGTGGTGGATTGCGCTCCCAGCGCTGGCTGCGTTTGTGGCACATGTCTATCTTGCCCCAAACTGGCGCGCAGCGATGTGGCGTGGCTGGTTGTTCGGCTGGGCGCATTTGACACTGGCTAACAACTGGATCGCCACAGCCTTCACGCACCAGGCGAAAATGCCTGAGGTGCTGGGCTGGGTGGCGGTGCCGATGCTGTGCATATACCTTGCAATCTACCCTGCCCTTGCGGCCCTTCTGGCGCATCTATTGGCAAGACGCACGGGCGCACTTTCATTCGCAGCCGTTCTCGCGGCAAGCTGGATTGCAACGGAGTGGATCCGCAGCTGGGCGTTTACCGGCTATCCTTGGCCACCGCTTGGCTTGATGCTGTTGGGCGGTTGGGAGCGGCCGGGTCTTGCAAGCACGCTCCCCTACCTTGGGACCTATGCGTTGTCCGGCGCAGCGGTATTCATTGCCGGTTCCCTGTTCTGGTTGATGAAATCGCAGCGTTGGTGGCTTGCCGGAGCTCAAGTCGTATTGATCGCTGCCGGAATGATGATACCGGGCATTGTTATCACCTCTCCAAACGATGGTGTCCGTTACACTCTGGTTCAACCGCTGATCCCGCAAAGTGAGATCAATGACGGAACCAAGTTTGAAGAGCAGTTTCAGCGCATTGCCGATCTGACTCGCCCGGGCAATGATACCTCCCGCGTCATTCTGTGGCCGGAGAGCGCCATTCCGGACTATCTCGAGGAAGGATATCCGGACCGATATTACCGCGCGACGACATACGCCGCGAACCCGGCTCTGGCGCGCGAACGCATTGGATCCGTCATTGGTGATCAATCGACCCTGCTCACAGGTGTCGTGAATCTGGATATTGGCACTCGTTCGGATGGTTTGGTTGGAGCGCTGACTGCCCGGAATTCGGTGATCGCGCTCAATGGTGATGGAGAGATTACGCGTCACTACGCCAAGGCGCACCTGGTGCCCTATGGTGAGTATCTCCCACTGGAAGACTGGCTGGGCGCGCTTGGGCTGGCGCGGCTGACCGCAGGGACTGTGCCATATGATCCGGGGCCTGGCCCGCGCACACTCGATTTGGGCGAGCATGGCCGCGCTGGCATTCAGATCTGCTACGAGATTGTTTTTTCCGGCCAGGTCGTCGATCGCAACGACCGACCTGATTACATTTTCAACCCATCCAATGACGGTTGGTTCGGCGCCTGGGGGCCGCCACAGCATCTGGCGCAAGCGAGAATGCGCGCGATTGAGGAAGGGCTGCCCGTTCTTCGCTCTACCACGACCGGCATCAGCGCGGTCATCGATGCCAACGGCGTGGTGCGCCAGAGTATAGCCTCTGAGGTGGCAGGCAAGGTGGATGGGATTGTCCCGCGCGCAAAGCCCCCGACATTGTTTGCACGCATGGGCAATGCCCTCCCGCTCGCTTGGGCAGCGCTCCTCGCGGCAATCGGGCTTGGCCTGCCAAGATTGCTTGCGCTGCGCTCCAAGCATAGCTAGGGCGCGAAACACACATAAAGGTTTCCTTATATCTGCATAAGGGGCCGCGATGAGATCTCTAAAAGCCCCGGGAGGCCTTCTTAGGAACGACTATGCGCAGCGATTATCTCTTCACTTCTGAAAGCGTTTCCGAAGGTCACCCCGATAAAGTCTCCGACCAGATTTCGGACGCGATCGTCGATCTGATGTTGTCAAAGGATTCCGAAGCTCGCGTCGCTTGTGAAACCATGACTACCACCCAGCGGGTTATCCTTTCAGGAGAGATCCGCTGCGCACCGATGTATGACGAAAACAACGAAGATTGGGCGGTGAACGGCGGCTGGGCGCCAGGTGCAAAGGAAGAGATTGAGCAGGCCGTCCGTTCCACTGTGCGTGATATCGGGTACGAGCAGGATGGATTTCACTGGAAAACACTAACCTTTGAGAACCACCTTCACGGGCAGTCTGCGCATATTGCGCAAGGCGTTGATGCCGGAGCCGAGGGATCGAACAAGGACGAAGGTGCTGGCGACCAAGGCATCATGTTTGGCTTTGCCTGCGATGAGACGCCGGACCTTATGCCGGCAACGCTCGATTACAGCCATAAGATCCTCCAGCAGATGGCGACGGATCGGCATTCCGGGGCCGCGCCGTTTCTTGAGCCTGATGCGAAAAGCCAGGTCACATTGCGGTATCAGGATGGCAAGCCCGTTGCCTGTACCGCTGTGGTTGTCAGCACTCAGCACGCCCCGGGCTATGATGAAGGCGAGAAGGAAGCCGAGCTCAAATCCTATGTGAAGGGCGTTGTCACTGGCATTCTTCCTGCAGGCTTCGTTTCCGACGACACCATTTGGCATATCAATCCGACGGGCAGCTTCGTGATTGGCGGCCCAGACGGTGACGCTGGATTGACTGGTCGCAAGATCATCGTCGACACTTATGGCGGTGCATCTCCGCATGGTGGCGGGGCATTCAGCGGCAAGGATCCAACAAAGGTCGACCGCAGTGCAGCGTATATCACACGGTACCTTGCAAAGAACGTCGTTGCCGCTGGGCTTGCCACGCGTTGCACCATTCAGATTGCTTATGCGATCGGCGTTTCAGAGCCGCTGTCGCTCTACGTCGACACGCATGGGACCTGTGCCCAAGGCGTCAATGATGCGGCTATCGAAGAAGCGATAAAGGGTATCGCCAAGCTTGGCGGTCTGACACCTCGCGGTATCCGAGTGCACCTGGGGCTCAACAAGCCGATCTATCGCATCAGCGCGGCTTACGGTCACTTTGGGCGAACCGCTGATGGCGACTTCTTCCCCTGGGAGCGTACGGATTTGGTCGAAGACTTGCGGTCAGCGCTTTCCTGACCTGCTAGGGCGCAGGATATGACTGCGCTTCAAACCGGGACAGGCCGTATTGTCGAGCTCGACGCGCTGCGCGGGCTCGCCGTGATCGGCATTGTCTGGATGAACGTATATGCGTTTGCACTTCCGCTTCAGGCTTACTCGAATCCTGCCGTTTGGGGCGGTGACGGGCCGATAGACCGGTTGGTCTGGGCAGCAAGTTTCGTCTTCATTGAAGACAAATTTCGCACTCTGTTTGCGATGCTCTTTGGTGCTGGATGCCTGATCCTGATTCAAAAGGCAGGCGAAGGCGCTTGGCGAGCCCACTATGCCCGAATGGCAGTTCTCTTTCTGATCGGGCTCGCGCATTCGATTTTGCTAGCGAGCAACGATGTCCTGCGGGCCTATGCTCTTGCCGGGTTGGCGTTGCCATTTCTTTCGCAACTGGGGCACCGCCCGCTCTACGCCGTGGCTATCGGCCTCGTGGCTGTCCACCTAGGGGGCGGAATGGTAGCCATTGGCAGCGCGGTCGTAGATGTCTATGTTGGGCGCGTCGGCAGCGACGCTGCTCTTTTCGTCGAGCGTCAGTTTGGAAGCGATCCCGGAGCGCTCCAATACGCTCTTGAGCTCGGACGCGAGGGAATTGGCGATCGTATCTCGCGCAGGCTCAGCGCAATTCCTGCCCAGATCACCGCTATTTCTGTCTCGATCCCGCTCAATCTTGCGGCAATGACACTCGGTATGGCCTTGTGGAAGGACCGCATGCTGATGGGGGAATGGCGCACCTTCAGGTTGCAGCGACTGGCCGCCATTTGTGCTTTGATTGCCTTGCCTGGCCTTTTGATTCAGGCATGGTGGGTGTCTGAGAGTGATTTTTCGGCCGCTTTTGCAGGTGCCGCCGCGCTTGTCCTGTCTGCCCCGTTCGATACGCTTCTCGGGCTTGCCTATGCAGCGCTCGCCATGGCCTTTTTCGCCCCGGGTGAGCTGGTAACACAGCGCCTCGCAAATGTCGGTCGCCTGTCGCTGACCAACTATCTCATGACTTCGGTGATTCTGGCCGCGATCTTTGCAAGCTGGGGGCTCGGACTCTTTGGTGAAGTCAGCCGATCTCAAGCCTTTGCGGTTAGTTTTGTTCCTATCGCCGCGATGCTGGTCTGGTCGCCAGCCTGGGTGCGCCGTTTCCATCAGGGCCCGTTCGAACGCCTATGGCGCTGGGCAGCTGGCCGATTGAGTTGAAAGGGGCGCCTGACGAGCGGGCGCCCCCCTTTGAACCGCATTGCCATCAAGCTTCAGGTTCAACAGCGCTTGCGGCCCATTGCTCTTCACGGAACCAATGGCCGACCTTGCGTCCGAACTTGGCGATGGCATTCATGTTGAAGAAGTGCATGAGGCCAAGCGCGACAACCACAATTCCGACTTTGCTCGATAGGAACTGGATCGCATCGATCGCGGTTTCCGGCGGTGTCCCAAAGCGCAAGGTGAGCAGGATCCAGCCAAGGTTGACCAGATAGAAGCCGACCACCAGCAAATGGTTGGTGGATTCGGCCAGTGTGCGATCGTGACCGAAACACTCGACCAGAAAGACGAGGCCATTTTCAGATAGCGTCTGAGCCACCCAGACGGTGAGCGCTATGCTGATCACGAGATAGATCAGGTAGGAAGAAAGAGCGTACATCATTGAACTCCTTTTCTTGCTTCAGGTTGTGATTAGTGCAGCAGGTCGTGAATCGGATTTGCGCGGCGTACGGGTTCTGTGCTTTTGTCTGGATCTTGGGCGATACGGGCGATCCTTTGTCGCCATTTCCCCCATCTCCAGGCGCAGGCGCACCCGGCCATCGCTCCGACCAAAGGAAACCAAAGCATCTCTGGCCCGGAGCTGGGACCACCGAACAGCACGGCTATGATCAGAAATCCGGCGATCGCACCGGACGCCGCATAGATCGCCTCATGCTCTCGCCCCACGAACCGCAAGACGAAAGTAAGAGGCAGTCCAATTGCTATCATCCCGGCCAGTGTGAAGATCGCCACAAACGCGCCCACGAAGATTAAGCCGCCGACAACATCTTCTGCGCGAATGTCTGCTCCAGCTTCGATCAACAACACAGACAGAAGTGCAAGTGTGCCAGTGCTGGCGCCCCACCCGATAGCGGCGCAAAGGTTAGTGATCGCAGCATATTCCGAATTTTCTGAAATTTCAGAAATATCGACTTGAGGTGGTGTCTGTGTCATATTGGCCTCCTATGCTTCTCAGGGGTTCAGTCTGCGGATTTGCCGGGAAGGAAGCGGGCAATGCCGCGCCCCAGCTTCATCAATCGCACAAGGGTTGGCTTAGGCAGACCGCGCACATCTGAATACCATCCAGTAAGTGTGCCGATGAAATCGTGCATCCTGCCAATCCGCTCACGCACATGCGCCGGAACGTCCTCGCGCGCGTCGAGGCTTTCAGACAGCTCGCCTAGCAATTGAATGGTTGGGTCAATCTCACGCCGCTTGCGTTCCGCGCTGATCTTCATCAGCATTTCCCAAAGATCGGTTTCAGCGATGAAGTGGTCGCGTCGGTCGCCTTCGACATGCACGCGGCGGACTATGGTGTATCCCTGCAATTCTTTCAGGCCGTTGGATACGTTTGACCGCGCAAGGCCGAGTGCTTCGCAGATTTCTTCCGCGTGCAGAGGGCGATTACTCAGGTAAAGGAGAGCGTGAATTTGCGCGACAGAGCGATTGACTCCCCACTCCGTCCCCATTTCACCCCAATGCAGGATGAAAGACCGGGCTTCAGGAATGTCGAGTAGATAGCTCACGAATCGCCTTCTTTCTTGATTTCTGTAATTACAGAAATTACGAGATCGGTCAAGTCGCGGATGAATTCAGCGGGTCATCGTCTTACGCGGTTAGCTATCCTCACCAAGCATCGGTGAGGGGCGGTCAAGTGCCAGTTCAGCCTCCGAAAAACTGAATGGACTGCGCACGCCGGGCATGCCGTCCAAGTCAATTCGAAGGCCCCGAGCGACAACTTGTGGGTCAGAAAAGACCTCGTCCAGTCTGTTGATCGGGCCAGCGGGTACGCCTTTGGCGTGACACGCCTCCAACAGCTGAGCCTTTGTCCAAGTCATTGTCGCTGATGAAATCTCTGCATCGAGCGCAGAGGCGTTTTCAACCCGGTCCCCGTTCGCTGAGAACCGCGGGTCATTGGCTAAGTCAGGACGCTCCAGAAGCTCGACAAGCCGGGAAAAGAGCCGGTCGTTTGCAGGAGCAAGGATGACATGACCATCGGAGACTGGAAAGACACCATAGGGCGCAACCTGTGCATGCGCATTGCCCATTCTTGGCGGGTTTTCACCCGTGGTGAAATGATAGCTCGCCTGGTTCGCAAGCAGGGCAACCGAACAGTCGAGCAGGCTCATGTCGATATGTTGCCCTCGTCCCGTTCGCGACCGCTGGAGCAGCGCCGCTTGTATGGCATTGGCCGCGTAGACACCGGTTGAAAGGTCGCTGATCGAAATGCCCATCTTGATCGGTACGCCGCCAGGTTCACCCGTCACGGACATGAAACCGCTCATACCTTGAATCACAAAATCATAGCCGGCCTCATGAGCGCGTGGACCCGTTTGTCCAAAACCGGTGATCGAGCAGTACACCAGTTTTGGGTTGATCGAACTGAGCGCAGAAAAGTCGAGTCCGAATTTCGCAAGGCCGCCCGTTTTGAAGTTCTCGATCAATACATCCGCTTCGCTGACCAAGTCGCGGATGCTAGCGAGGTCTTCGGGCTTGCCAAAATCGGCCACGATCGATCGCTTTCCGCGGTTCGCAGCATGATAATAGGCCGCTTCTCGGTCGGTCTCTCCATCCGGCCGAGTTCGATCGATCCAAGGTGGGCCCCATTGCCGAGTGCCATCGCCTTGTGGGCTCTCAACCTTGATCACATCCGCACCAAGATCAGCGAGGATCTGGCCTGCCCATGGTCCGGCGAGAACCCTTGCGAGTTCGAGCACTTTGAAGCCCGCGAGGGGCGAATTGGGGTTGCGAGGTTTGTCGAGCCACATGCGAAGCCTGCTGCGTCAGAGCGCTTGGCGGGTCAAGTCATTCGCTTGTCGCTGCGGCGTGGTCATTGACAATCTGCGAGACCCACATCTCGAGCGCGTCGTCATCGGAAATGTCGCCGTCAAAGCGCTCAACAGGGAGCAAAGCTTCATTTGAACCCCGCGCACGGTTGCGATGCACTTTGAGCGGGATGCTTCCACCTACCAATCCGCTGGGCAATCGATAACGCCGGATTTCGAGATAATTCGTGTCAGCCGATGTCGGCAGGCCGAGGTGAATGGCTCCCAATTCTAGCCAAAGGTCCATTGCGTCAAGACAGGCGGAAGCGCAGCGCCCATCAGTGATCACGTAAACTGGCACCCTGATCGGCGGCGGTGACGATTCAATGTCGAGCAAATCCTTGTTGGTATGGCTGTAATTCGGTTCACGCCACAATTGTTCGCCGTCAAGCAATGCCGTGCCAATACCTTCAATCGCAGTTTCGAAGTAACGTTCGACCTCGGCGCTCATGTTGCCGCCCGCGCGCCAGGCGTCAAACGCGGTCCGCAGGTGATCGAGATTGTCCTGCGACACTCGCCATTCCGCATAGTGATCCTTGTCAGGCAGTGCTGCGATCGCCGCATCACCCCAAAGAACTCGGGCTATCTGATAGGACCAGTCCGAGGAGCCGCCGCTGTTCGAGCGCAAGTCCAGCACGACAGCAGAAGAGTCCGACATTGCCTCGCGCTGAGAATTCATATCCTCGATGATCTTGGCAAGATTGATAGCAGGTGGCGAATCTGGACGGCCATCGAACGATGGCATTGAAAACCAGCACAGGCCTTCTGCAGCAATTCTGGCAGAAAACGTCGGGCGCGGTGACGGCGATCGGTTAACGATATCCCATCGTTCCCGCCATTCGATTGGTTGCCAGTTAAGCGCGAAATCCCAACGACGCCCTGCGTGCTCGAACACGCAACGATCAGCGATCGGGATATAGTCGCTGTTCTCATCGAAGAAGAGGTTTTTCGCTTGCTGACGGCGTTGAGACTCCAGCGCCCAGCGCCCCCACATCACACCGACTGTTTCAGCTGCATACACATTTGCGCTCTTGCCATCACAGCTTATGAGCTTGGCGCCCAATGGGACGAAGGCCTCGCCTGTGGTTGATGCAACCCGGAAATCCCCCTCGTTGTCTAATTCAACTGCGAAACCGGGCCAGCGATATCTATTCGGCGTGCTCCCGCGTGCGCCAAAGAACATGTGACCGTCATTGAACGAAGCTGCATAGACTCTAAGCGCGTAATAATAGTCCCCGTAGCTATCCGCGTTCTCCGCGCGTTCGAGTGCAAGTGCCAATTGCGCGGCGTTGTTTTGAGCAAACCCAGGGTTCTCGACGTCGACCTGGCCGGGGTGATGCTCGGCGAGCAGGTCATGCAGTGCTTGTGCGTCAGTCCGAAGCGTTTCGCTCCAATCGCGTTCGGTCGTCGGCTGAGCTGCCAGCGGAAAGGAAATGAGGGCCGCTGCCAGCGCGATCAGCGACTGGCGCAGCGCCGTCTTCACAGCGCGACTTCGTAACTTGCAGTCGTTGCCTGTGCGATATCAGCCTCGCTGACACCTGGAGCGAGCTCGATGAGCTGGAACGGCCTACCGTTCTCAGGTCGCAGGAAAACACCCAGATTGGTGATGATCATGTCAACGACGCCGGCTCCGGTCAGGGGCAGGGTGCATTCAGGTATGAACTTCGCGCTGCCATTCTTGGCATTGTGATCCATAACGACGATGATTTTCTTGACGCCAGCAACGAGGTCCATCGCGCCGCCCATGCCCTTGATCATCTTTCCCGGGATCATCCAGTTGGCGATGTCGCCATTCTGAGCGACTTCCATGGCGCCGAGCACGGTCAGGTCGATGTGGCCGCCGCGGATCATTGAAAAGCTCGTCGCACTATCGAAATAGGCGCTGTGCGGGAGTTCGCTGATGGTCTGCTTTCCGGCGTTGATCAGGTCGGGATCGACCTCATCCTCATAAGGAAACGGACCAATTCCTAGCATGCCGTTTTCGCTCTGAAGCGTCACGAGCATGCCTTCTGGAATATGGTTGGCGACCAAGGTCGGGATGCCAATGCCGAGATTGACATAATAGCCATCTTCCAGTTCCTGAGCCGCGCGTGCCGCCATTTGGTCACGCGTCCAGCCCTGAGGTTGCTCGGTCATTGATCGGGTCCTTCTGACAAGAGCGGGGTGGGGATAAGGAACCAGCCTTCCCCAATCAACGGCTCCAAGACGTCGGCGTCGCTTGGGTTGAGCAGGTAATCGTAAAGCTCATCGAAGTCAGAGCGTGTGTCGCCAGCGATAGCGACAAGACATGAAGTCTGCGCAATCTGTTCTCGGCGGATTTGTTTCCGATCGGCATCGCCGCGCATCAAGAGCAATTGATCTGTGCCACGCTCATCAAGGCCTGATCGAGCCAGCGCATCGCGGTATGCCTCGTTCAAGGTCGCTGGAGCGCTCGACACCCATGCGATCGCGACCCCGGCAGACCGCAAGCGTGCAAGGCCCGTCGCAAGTCCGGCTGGCGGGCGAGAGGCGGTGTCAGGTGAGAAGGAGCCCCCTTCCGGGTCAAGGTCGATCAGAACCGTCGGCCTGATGCCGACACAATCGGCACGCTCTGGGCCAAGCTGGACCCGATCAAGCAGAACAGCCGAAGTGCGAGACTGGCCGGGCGTGAACTCGAACTTGCGCTGGCTTGCATAGGAGATGAGCGCTGTGATCCCGTTCACATCAGCCACAGCTGCCGCAGGGGCAGGTGAGGTTGAACTGGGTTGCTCAGTCGAGGTTGCCTGCTCGAACACAGTTTCCCGCACGGCCGCCTCCGCAGAGCCCGGAGCTATGATAGCTGCAGATTGCTCAACCGAAGACGTGGCATCGGCAAGGGCTAATGCGGCAGGCTCCTGCAGTGCAGGCTCTGGGGCCGTCTCTGCTAAAGCTGCTGCTGCTTCGGCGGCGGAAACGGCGGGCGCGGCTGGGGTGTCTTCAGCGAACGCCACTCCGGTATCGACAGAAATACGACGCGGCGGCGCTGCCGCCTCGACTACTTGCACAGTTGAGGACTCAAGTTGCTCGGTCGCCGTTTGTGATTCTGCTACGGACATCACAGATTCTGTTGTTGAAGGGGTAATCTCCACGCTCTGGGCGATTTGGTCATTGCTGACAGATGGGGTGGTGGCTTGGGGCGCTGGAAGCGTCGTCATCTGCGCGCTTTGCTCGATAGTTTCAGGCTCAGCTGCAGTTGCGGGCTGGGGCGCCGGACCGGCCTGCACGGTTGCAGTTCGGCTGCCCGCCCCGTTTTCATCCGCAGCCAGAGTTGTCTGTTCGTCCGAAGGATTGACAATTACGGTTGGATCGACCGCCGCGGTTTCCACCACCGTACTGTCTTCATCCCCATCGCGGCCGCCTGCTGTGCCCATCAGCCCCCCGGCTGCCAACGGAACGACTGCCGCTACGCAACCCTGTAGCAGGGTCGCTGTCCCTGCGAGCAGCACAAGCTTGTAAAGAAACCTCCCCTGCATAATCCGTTATGCCTCCTCGCGTTCGCGCACGGTTCGAAACTCGATCTTCTTGTCGTAAGGGGCGCCAAGGATCATCCGGTTTACAAATACGCCGGGCAGGTGGATGGCATCCGGGCCTAACGCGCCCGCCGGAACGATCTCCTCAACCTCTGCGATGCAGATCTTGCCGCAGGTTGCAGCGGGTTGATTGAAGTTGCGCGCGGTCTTGCGGAAAATGAGGTTGCCCGTCTCATCCGCCTTCCAGGCCTTCACGATTGCAAGGTCAGCAACGATTCCCCGTTCCAGGATATATGTCGACATGACCCCATCTTGGTCAGGAAACTCTTTATGTTCCTTGCCTTCAGCGACCCGTGTTCCGACCCCCGTCTTTGTATAAAAGCCGGGTATCCCTGCCCCTCCTGCTCGCATGCGTTCGGCCAAAGTGCCCTGGGGGCAGAATTCCACTTCCAGCTCGCCAGACAGGAACTGCCGCTCAAATTCCTTGTTCTCGCCGACATAGGACGAGATCATTTTCCTGACCTGCTTTGTGCGCAGCAGTTTGCCAATCCCTTCGTTGTCGATGCCGGCATTGTTGCTGGCAAAAGTCAGCCCCGTCGCACCGTTGTCCCGTATCGCGTCGAGCAGGCGCTCTGGAATGCCGCACAAGCCAAATCCGCCTGAAGCGATCAGCATATCGTTGGAGATTACGCCGTCGAGCGCAGCCGCAGCGTTGGGGAAGATCTTTGACATGAAGCGTCCCGATTCCTTTTAGTCGAGGTCAAGGCCACCAAAAACGGTAGTCGCTAGCCAATTCGGACTGTGTGATTAGTAGTTTGCGCGCTCCATGTCACGTGTCGCGAATGAGCCAGGCGCGAGGAAAGATTCCGTGCTGCAGCGCAATATGACAGCGCGGCCACCTTGATCAAAAAATAGACTGTTGCTCAATAAATAGGCAGATGATTGCGTGCAAAGTGTCATAATTTGCAAAATTCTGACGAAGAAGATTGCAAAACTTGCATCAAACAATGCGGCTTTCGCATTTGCACAATCGCGCCGCTTTGCTCATATGTCCAAGTGCCTTTTAGGCATCCTCTCCCAAACTTTCATAGCCCGGCCTTGCGCCGGGCTTTTTTTGTCTGGGCCGGCCTCGCTGCCAATCTGGCTTTGGCTAGGGTCCAATGCGAAGACCAGGCTTCTCCTGTTTGCAATACGTCCCGGCGCTCATTAGCTACCGGCTCTGAGCCAATCCCGATTCCAATCGCGCAAGGACTTGCCCATGGCCGATGCCTCCAACGATCCCGGTGCTGCCGCTTCTGACAATATCGCGCGGCTCCAGGTTGCCCCCGCAAGGCAGGAGGAATCAGGACAAGGCATTGCCCGAATGCCACGCTCCGCATTCCAACAACTGGGCATCACCGAAGGCGATGTTGTCGAAATTTCGGGAAAGCGTTCAACTGCTGCGATCGCAATGGCCGCCTATCCGGAGGACGATTCGCTCGATGTCGTGCGGCTCGATGGGCTTCAGCGAGGCAATGCCGAGGCCGCATCAGGCGAGCATGTGGAAATCAGCGTCGCGGAATCGCGCCCTGCTACACGCGTCGTGTTTGCGCCAGCCCAGCGCGAAATGAGGCTGCAGGGCCCATCGCAAGCGCTTAAACGCAATTTTTTCCGCAAGCCTCTCGTGGCGGGGGACCTTGTGGCAACGACTGGCCAACAGCCGGTGCAGAATATGCCGTCTGACGTGCGACAACTCCTGCGCGCACCGGCCTATGCATTGACCCAGATCCGCCTGTCGGTCCATTCGACCCAGCCCAAGGGTATCGTTCACATCGACGAGAACACCGAGGTTGAGCTTCGAGCCGAGTTCGAAGAACCGCGAGATGCGCGCGGCATGGTCAATTATGACGATGTCGGAGGCATGGAAGAAACGATCCAGCAATTGCGCGAGATGGTCGAGCTTCCGCTGCGCTATCCTGAATTGTTCACGCGGCTTGGCGTTGACCCGCCCAAGGGCGTTCTGCTCCACGGCCCGCCAGGTACGGGAAAGACCCGCCTTGCCCAAGCAGTCGCGAATGAAAGCGATGCGTCCTTCTTCACGATCAACGGACCTGAAATCATGGGTTCGGGATACGGTGAAAGTGAAAAGCGCCTGCGTGAAGTCTTTGACGAGGCGACCCGCGCATCACCAGCGATCATTTTCATCGACGAGATCGATTCGATCGCGCCCAAACGCACCCAAGTCCCCGGAGAGGCAGAAAAGCGCCTTGTCGCGCAAATGCTCACCCTCATGGACGGGATCGAATCGCGCGCAAACCTCGTTGTGATTGCCGCGACCAATCGTCCTGATGCGATCGACGAAGCCCTGCGGCGGCCCGGACGTTTCGATCGAGAGATTGTTATCGGGGTGCCCGACCAAAGCGGGCGACGCGAGATCCTCGCGATCCACACCCGCGGGATGCCGCTCGAAAGCAAGGTTGATCTGACAGAACTGGCCCGCGTAACCCATGGGTTCGTAGGGGCCGATATTGCCGCACTGGCCCGCGAAGCGGCGATCGATGCGGTGCGGCGGATTATGCCGCGGCTCAATCTTGATGAACGCACTATTCCGCAAGATGTGCTCGAAGATCTATGCGTGTCACGCGATGATTTCTTCAGCGCTCTCAAACGCATTCAGCCGTCCGCCATGCGCGAAGTCATGGTCCAGATGCCCAATGTCGGTTGGGAAGATATTGGCGGTGTTGGCGATGCGATCGACAAGCTGAAAGAAGGGATCGAACTCCCGCTCAAGAATGCGGAGGCTTTCCATCGGCTTGGCATTCGCCCAGCGAAAGGCTTCTTGCTCTATGGCCCGCCGGGCACTGGCAAGACGCTTTTGGCAAAGGCGGTTGCCAAGGAAGCTGAGGCGAACTTCATTTCGATGAAGAGCTCGGACCTCTTGTCCAAGTGGTATGGCGAGAGCGAGCAACAGATTGCCAAGCTTTTCGCCCGTGCGCGCACGGTAGCGCCTTGCGTGGTGTTCATTGATGAGATTGACAGCCTCGTTCCCGCGCGCGGAAGCGGGCAGAGTGAGCCGCAAGTTACAGGCCGGGTGGTGAACACAATTCTTGCCGAGATGGACGGGCTTGAAGAACTTCAGTCAGTGATCGTGATCGGCGCGACCAATCGGCCTGCACTGGTGGACCCGGCATTGCTTCGTCCCGGCCGGTTTGACGAACTCGTCTATGTCGGCACGCCTGATCGTGATGGCCGTGAGCACATCCTTGGAATCCACACCAAGAACATGCCGCTATCGAGCAATGTCGACCTTGCCCAGATCGCCGCCAAAACCGATCGGTTCACAGGTGCCGATCTGGAAGATGTCGTGCGCCGTGCCGGGTTGGGGGCATTGCGCCGGATGGGCGGCGATGTGTCCGCAGTCGAGATGCAGGACTTTGAGGATGCGCTTGAGGATAGCCGGGCCACTGTGACACCGCGCATGGAGGCGGAATATCGCCGCATGCGAGGTGAGCTCAAAAAGCGCGCAGCCGAAGCCAATCCAATCGGGTTTTTCGCTCCGGAAAGTCTTGAGCCTACGCGGTCCGACAAGCACGAGTGAACCGGTTGGAACTGACGCCAGCGTTTAGTGCGCGGCGTCCCAACTCATGCCAGTGCCAATATCAATCGCAAGAGGCACGTCGAGCGTAACAGCCGGCAACGCGGCCTCCGCCATGACCCGTTCTATGATGGGCGAGGCTTTCGCGACGTCACCTTCTGGCAGTTCGAACACCAATTCGTCGTGCACTTGAAGCAGCATTCTGACGTCGCCTAGTCCGTCGTCGTTGAGCGCTGGAAGCATGCGCGCCATTGCGCGTTTGATGATGTCAGCGCTGGTTCCCTGAATAGGGGCATTGATGGCCGCGCGTTCAGAGCCCTGGCGTTCCGCCTGGTTTTTTGACGCAATCCTTGGGAACCAGGTCTTGCGGCCAAACAGCGTTTCCGAATAGCCCTGCTCACGAACCGTTTCCAACGTTTCCATGATATAGCGCTGAATTCCCGGGAAGCGCTGGAAATAGGTGTCGATCATATCTTGGGCTTCATCCGGCTCAACCTCCAGCCTGCCGGCAAGGCCCCAGCGAGAGATGCCGTAGAGAATAGCAAAGTTGATCGTCTTCGCCCGCGCTCGGGTGTCCCGTGTAACCTCGCCGAACATCTCGGTCGCTGTGCGCGCGTGAATGTCCTCACCGTTGGCAAATGCTTGCTTCAGCGTGTCGACGTCAGCCATGTGGGCTGCGAGCCGCAGCTCAATTTGCGAATAGTCTGCTGCCAGCAGGACATTGCCATCTTCGGGAACAAAGGCCTGCCTGATTGTGCGTCCGATCTCGGTGCGGATCGGGATATTCTGCAGATTGGGATCGGTTGAGCTGAGCCTGCCGGTTTGCGCGCCAACAAGGCTGTAACTGGTATGCACGCGGCCTGTGTTCGGATTGATCTGCGCCTGCAACGCGTCAGTGTAAGTCGATTTCAGTTTCGAAAGGTGTCTCCACTCGAGCACTTTCTTGGCAATGCCTGCACCGTCACCGGCGAGCTTTTCAAGCACGGACTGGTCGGTCGAATACTGTCCGCTCTTGCCTTTCTTGCCGCCTTTGAACCCCATCTTGTCGAACAGGATCTCGCCCAGCTGCTTGGGCGAGCCGACAGCAAAGTCCTGCCCTGCAATTTCGTGGATCTCGCGTTCGAGAGCGGCGGTTTGGGTTGCAAATTCTTCAGATAGCTTCGCCAATCGGGCCCTGTCGACCTTGATGCCTTCCCGCTCCATTCCCGCAACGACGGGGATCAAGGGCCGGTCTACGCGTTCATAGATCTTGGTCCCGCCTTCATCAGCGAGCCGTGGTTTGAGCATGCGGTAAAGGCGCAAGGTAACGTCAGCATCTTCGGCCGCATACTCAGTGGCACGGTCAATCGGCACTTCGCCAAAGGGAATGGCTTTCTTGCCCGTGCCGCACACATCCTTGAACGCCAACGGGGTGTGCATGAGGTGGCGTTCTGACAGCTCGTCCATCCCATGGCCGCCGCCCATTCCCTCACCGCGTCCGGCGTCGAGATCAAAGCTCATCACCATCGTGTCTTCAATCGGGGACACATCAATACCGACGCGGGCGAGCACATTGAGGTCATATTTGCCGTTCTGGAAGACCTTGAGGACGCTGTCGTCCTCAAGCAGCACTTTCAATGCCGCCAGCGCATCATCCATACCGATCTGATCGGGACGCTCGGCAAACATGTCGGAACTGCCATGCGCGAGCGGGATATAGCATGCATCGTTAGGGCCAAGTGCAAGGCTGACGCCGACCAGATCGGCCTGCATCGCATCGAGCGAAGAGGTCTCGGTGTCCACTGCCACCAGCCGCGCGGCTGTGGCGCGGGCGATCCAGTCAGACAGACGATCCATGCTCTGCACACTCTCGTATGCCGTTCGATCAATTTTTGGTGCCTCGGGCAGCGGTTGGCGGTTGCCTTCGGAACTGCCAGCGTCACCCGCTTTGTCCGCCTTTGCAGGATTTAGGTTTGTTGTGCGCTCAGGGCTGCCTGTACCGGCACCCAACCGTTTGAGAAGCGAAGTGAACCCATGCTTCTGCAGAAAAGCGGCGAGCGGGTCTTCCGGGATCTTTTCGATCCGCATGTCTTCAAGCGGAACGGGAAGATCGCAATCTTCCTTGAGCGTGACGAGTACCCGCGACATTTCGGCATCAGCGCGCCCTTCAATAAGGCGCTCTTTCAGCTTCGACTTTTTCATGTCAGGCGCCTGTTCAAGCGCCGCGGTGAGCGAACCATGTTCTGCGATCAGTTTCGAGGCTGTCTTTGGGCCCACCCCATAAATGCCGGGAATGTTGTCGACGCTGTCTCCCATTAGGGCCAGCACGTCGCCGACCAGTTCAGGGGCAACGCCAAACTTATCTTCGACCTCAGGAATATAGATGCGCGCGCTCTTCATCGTGTCGAGCATGTCGATGCGCGCACCGTTCTCTTCGCCAACCAGCTGCATCAAATCCTTGTCGGAAGATACAATCGTGACGTTCCAACCTGCCCTCTGGGCGGCGCGCGCATAAGAGGCGATCAGATCGTCGGCTTCAAGGCCCGCTTCTTCAATGCAAGGAAGGCTGAAGGCGCGGGTGGCGTCGCGGATCAGCGGAAATTGAGGGCGAAGGTCTTCGGGCGGCTCAGGCCGGTTCGCTTTGTATTCTGGGTAGATATCGTTGCGAAAACTCTTTGAATCCTTGTCGAGAATCACTGCCAGATGCGTTGGCCCCTCAGCCGCGTCGAGGTCATCCGCAAGCTTCCAAAGCATCGTGGTGTAACCGTACACCGCGCCTACTGGCGTTCCTTCCGGATCGGTAAGTGGGGGCAGGCGGTGATAAGCCCGAAATATGTAGGATGACCCATCGACGAGATAGAGATGCTGCTGCTCTGAAGACATGAAAAGGTGCTAGCACCGCGAGAGCCTGCGCGTAAGCCGGTTTGCACCTTTGCATCCACTGTGTGGTTCCGCATTATGCTTCGGAAAGTGCGAGCGAAAAACACGGCGAAATTAAGGCGGCATTGTGACCGAAAAGTCGATCTACGCCATAATTCGCTTGAATTGCCACAATTTGGCCACTATTTGACAAGGGAGTCGGGAGGAACAATCCGGCTTTGGTGTGCGGTGCCGAGAACGGCCCGCTCGCATTCCATTCGCTGAATAAGGAATTCAAATTATGCGTAAGATCGTTCTTGCTGCTGCTGTTGCTACTTCGGCTCTCGGCCTTGCTGCATGCGGTGAAGCTGCTGACCAGGCTGGCGAAGCTGCAGACGCAATGGCTGCTGAAGCTGACGCGGCTGTCAACGAAACCGTCGAAGCTGCTGGCGACGCTGCTGATGCCGCTGGCGAAGCTGCCGGTGAAGCTGCTGACGCAACTGCAGAAGCTGCTGGTGACGCTGCTGAAGCTGTCAGCGACGCTGCTGAAGACGCTGCTGCTGCTGCAGAAGACATGGTGGACGGCGAGTAATCGCTTTTCCCCATTGCCGGTTTGGCAATGCAAAAGAAAAGGCGGTGCCGCGAGGCGCCGCCTTTTTTCTTGGCCGATTGGTGGGGGGCTACCCGCCCGTGCGCGGTGCGCTGGTCCAGTTCTGGTTTTGCCGCGCTTTTGCGTAGAAGCCATCGTATAAAGCGCGAGCGATCGAGGCGATGCGGGCCTCACGATTGCGACGTGATCCCTGGCCCGTCACATAAATAGCGACCGCAATCGCTCGCCCATCTGGCGATTCAATAATGCCGATGTCAGATGACGTATTGTTCAGCGAGCCTGTCTTGTGACTCACCCGGGCTTCTTCAGGCATGTTCGCAGGAATGCGGCGACGGCCGGTGACGGTGCGGCTCATCGCGCCCAGCAAAACCTGTCGGCTTTCATCGGATAGGAAATCGCCGCGGTATAGGCCTTGCAGGAGCTTCACCATCGCCCGTGGAGTCGCCGAATCGCGCGGGTCAATCCAGTTGGCAGGATCATATTCGCCGTCATCGCGAACCAGAGTGGCGATATCGCGGTCGATCGAAAACTCTGTGATGCCTTGGCGTTTCATCCAGTCATTGACTTTGTCCGGTCCGCCGACCGCTGCGAGCAGCGCATCGGTTGCAGGATTACTCGAACGCGTGATCATGATCTCGATGAGATCAATCGCGGGCATGTAATTGCCTTCGCGCACAGGCGCTGCGGGTGAAGAGAATTTCGCAGAGCGAACGGGTATCAAAAGCGGAAATTCCGAGGTGAGCGAGTATCGCCCCTGCTCAACCATCTCCAGATAGGCCGCAGCGACCGCGATCTTGCTGGTCGAAGCCATCGGGAACAACTGATCGCCAAGGATGGCCACTTGTTCGCCTGTAGCAAGGTCAAGTGCAGCCACACCAATCCTGCCTCTGTCGCCATCGGCCAACTCGGCAATGCGTTGTTCGAAGCTGTTGGCGTAAATCGCCTCGAACGTCTGGGGAGCACGCATCTGAGTGCCAAAAGCATCGTCAAAGCTGGCTTGTAGATCGTTTGTTTGTGCTTGCGCAGTGCCCGACAGTGCGGCTGCAAGCGCCGCGAACGGGGCAACAATACGAGTGAAGAACCAAGAACGATGTCGAACAGCCATCAGCTATGAATACTCCGAACAGGGTTAGCGGCGACTTAACTGGGGAGACTAAATGCCCGAGATTCGCCGCGGCAAGCTCTCGGCTCGTCGTGTGCGACGAATTGTGCGGTGCACGCGACCGGAACACTACGTAACCGAGCCAAGGATGTGGTGATGGAACATCCTGCGCGTTCAAAGGTTCCTATTGTGCCTTCGTCGATACCTTCGCGCCGTACTTGAGAGACCCCTTGACTGTCTCTTGATGAGCGGCAAGCAGGTATCACTATTTTCGGGAACTAGGGACTGACATGACAATCACACGCAGCGCCGCTCGCGGCACCCGCACTTTGCTCACAGCCATGCTGATCGGCGGCTCCAGTCTGGCCATGGCGCAGACCGCTCCAATCGTACAGCCTGGCGCTCCTGGCCAAGCCAGCAAGACGCTTAGCGCTGATGAGGCAACTGAACTTGCCAAGGCAAGCTATACCGACGCCGATGTGGGTTTCATGCAGGGGATGATCGTTCATCACCAACAGGCGGTTGAGATGTCGCAACTGGTCGGTGAACGGACCAACAACGAAGAAGTTGTCACGATCGCTGAAAAGATTCTCGCCAGTCAGGCTGACGAGATCGAGTTCATGAACGAGTGGCTTTCCGATCGCGGTGAGAAGATCGTGATGGTCGGCATGGACCATTCCGGTATGGACCACTCGGGCATGGATCATTCCAATCATGCGATGGTCGATCACTCACAGATGGCTGGGATGGCAACGCCTGCGCAGATGGCGGAACTTGCCACTTTGCAGGGCACCGATTTTGATCGCAGGTTCCTGACGCTGATGATCGCACACCACGAAGGCGCGATCGACATGGTCGAAGATCTGCTCGACCAGCCGGGCAGTGCGTCTGACCCTGTCCTGTTCCGTTTTGTCGGTGATATCGAGAACGATCAGTCTTCAGAAATTGACCGGATGGATACGTTGCTTGCCGGCCTGTCGAGCGATGCACGCGCGGGTCTGAAGCCCGGCTTTGCAGATGCAGGCGAAGCAATCTGGAACCTGCGCAAGGTTGTTTCGCTGTCCAAGCCAGCCGGTTTCTTCGATCCGGAAAACCCTGCGGACCTTCGCCCCGCCGTTCCGGAACGCGAAGAAGATGAAGGCGAAGAGGGCGAAGCTGAAGCAGCCGAACTCACGCCTGCTCAACAAGCTGTTGCCGATGCACAGGCCGCCTTGGAAGCAGCGGAGGCTGCTGCTGCGGCGGAGCGCGGCGATGATGAAGAGGAAAGCCTCACGCAATTTGCAGAGCGCTCTCCGCTGCTCGACTTTGCGCTAACCGATATGGCCTTTTTCGAGGATGTCCTCGTGACCGGCAGCTATCACGGTTTCAACATCTATCGCCTTGGCGAAGACGGTGTGCCCAACTTGCTTTCTTCGGTGGTCTGCCCGGGCGGTCAGGGTGACGTTTCGGTTGCTGGCAATATCCTGATCATGAGCGTTGAACAGACCCGTGGCCGCGTGGATTGCGGACTTCAGGGCGTTGAAGGTGATGTCAGCGAAGAGCGCTTCCGTGGTCTTCGGATCTTTGACATCTCTGACCTTGCCGCACCGCGCCAGGTTGGTCAGGTCCAGACTTGCCGTGGCAGCCACACGCACTCAATCGTGAGCGCGGATGATGAGAAACTCATCGTCTACAACTCGGGCACTTCGCGCGTTCGTGAAACCGAAGAGCTTGCCCGATGCATCGATAATCCATCAGACAGCCGCACTGCTCTGTTCAGCATTGACGTGATTGAAATCCCACTGGCCGATCCGTCTCAGGCGCGCATCACCAGCAGCCCGCGGGTCTTTGCCGATGCGGAAACCGGCGAGATCGCTGGCCTTTGGAAAGGCGGCGACAGCGGTGAGGGCACGCAAACGACACGTCAGACCAATCAGTGCCATGACATCACCGTGTTCCCGGCGCTCAAGATCGCAGCGGGCGCCTGTTCGGGCAATGGGATCATCATGGATATCTCCGATCCCTATAACCCGGTCCGCACGGACAGCGTGTTTGATAAGGGATTTGCCTATTGGCACTCGGCCACATTCAACAATGATGGCACCAAAGTCATCTTCACCGATGAATGGGGCGGAGGCGGTCGTCCGCGTTGCAAGGCATCAGATCCGATGACCTGGGGCGCCAATGCGATCTACGATATCGTTGATGGCAAGCTTGAATTCCGCAGCCACTACAAGATGCCTGGCCCGCAGAGTGAGCATGAAAATTGCGTTGCTCACAACGGCTCGATCATCCCGGTTCCGGGTCGCGATCTCTTCGTGCAAAGCTGGTATCAGGGCGGCATCAGTGTGATGGACTTCACTGACAGCGCCAACCCGGTCGAAATCGCATACTTCGATCGCGGGCCGATCAGCGACGAGCAACTCGTCGTAGGCGGTTTCTGGTCTTCATACTGGTACAACGGACGTATCTACGGAACCGAGATCACGCGCGGCGTGGACGTATTCGCACTTGAAGCGAGCGAGTTCCTCACCGAAGCCGAGATCGAAGCGGCTGAAGCGGCCTCTTATGAGAACACCCGTTTCAACCCGCAGACGCAAACTCAGGTGATCTGGTCTGAGGCCGATATCGAAGCAGCTGCTGCTAGCCGCTCGGGCGGTTAAGCGACCTGCAACAGAATGCGAAAAGGGGCGGGGTAGCGATCAGCTACCCCGCCCCTTCTTTTTCGCTTTGTACCAGTCGCCTAGTCAGCTTTGACCGAGGCGATCCATTGGTCGATCCGTGTCTCGAGGATCGACAGAGGGACTGCGCCGCCGCCAAGCACGGTATCGTGGAAGCCGCGGATGTCGAAATCATCCCCAAGTTCTTCCTCAGCGCGCGCGCGCAATTCCTGAATGCGGATCATGCCAATTTTGTAGCTCGTCGCTTGGCCGGGGAGCACATAATAGCGCTGTACTTCGCTGCGTACGGCTGTTTCGGGATTGGGTGAGTTTTCGAGCGCGTATTGCACCGCTTCTTCCTCGCTCCATCCCTTGGCGTGAATGCCGGTGTCGACCACCAGCCTGATCGCGCGCCAGATCTCGCTCGAGAGGCGGCCAAAATCCGAATAGGGATCTTCATAGCCGCCCATCTCCTTGGCGAGCAGCTCGGAATACAGCGCCCAACCTTCGCCAAAGGCCGAGATAAAGCCTCCTTGCGATTGGAATTTGGGTACACCCTCAAGCTCCTGCGCGATTGACACCTGCATGTGGTGACCCGGGTTGGCCTCATGATAAGCAATCGATTCCAATTCAGGGATCGGCATGGCGTTCATGTCGGACAGATGAGCGTAGTAAATGCCTGGGCGTGAGCCATCAGGCGTACCTGGGCGGTAATGCTGTGCGGCACCATCTTGTTCGCGGAATGGTTCCACTCGTCGAACTTCGAGGTCGGCCTTGGGAAGCGTGCCGAAGAAGTCGGGCAAGCGTTCATTGATAAAGTCGATATGGGCCTTCGCCTGCGCGATATATTCCTCAGCCCCAGCATCGTTGTTCTGATAGAAGAATTGCGGATCGGTCCGGGTGAATTCGAAGAATTCCTGCAAGGTCCCCTCAAACCCAACCTGCTCCATGATCGTTCGCATCTCGTCCTGAATCCGAGCAACCTCATCAAGCCCGGTCTGATGAATCTCATCAGCCGACAGATCAGTCGTCGTCATCTCTTTGAGCGAGGCCGCGTAGAAGGCTTCTCCGTTGGGAAGCGTTGTCACACCCTGCGGCTCTTCGTCTGAGTTCTCGCGGTCCTCCTCGAACCACGCGATCACACGTTGATAAGCGGGTGCAAACTGCTCGGTAAGAGCTGTGCGGGCCTCAGCCCTAAACTCTTCGGCGCGTTCTTCGCTTATAATTTCATTCTCGAGCAGTGATGAAAGGTGGCGTTCGACACCGCTCCACATGGCCGATGGTTCGCCATCGTCAAAGGGGGCGCCAGACGTGAGATTGGTCGATTCCAAGATAACGGCATCGTATGCAAAACGGGGCGGACGGGTGCCTGCCTCGGCATTTGCCTGCGCGCGAACAAGCAACTGATCAAGCGCAGCGCCTATGCCTTCGATGCGAGCGATGAAGGCCTGCATGTCGCTTTCATCTGCAACCGTATGCTGAGTCAGCAGGAAAGTTGGCAGACCAGATTGCAGCGAACCCATCTGGTGCAGAATATATGCCTGTTCACGGAATTCCCATGAGCGCTCGGCCTGGGCGAGCCGGAACTTCCACATATCGTAGGACAGCTGCGCGGCTGGTGTCAGCTCTTCATAGTCGAAGTTGGCTTCCATTTCGCGCGTTGCCTGCCGCATCCATTCAAGCTGCTCAAGCTGCGCATCTTCACTCAGGTCATCGATCTTGTCATAGTCGGTTTTCCGACCGAGAGCTGTTTGCGTGATCGGTGAGAAAGCGAGCTGTTCCTCAAACTTCGTATCGAACCATTCGTTCAGACATTCGGTCTGCGTCGTGGCACATTCGATTGTCGCGACCGGCGACATGATCGCCTCACAACCGGTCAGCGCGACAGATGCAAGCAGCACGGCTGCCAATTTCGTTCTCATGGGTTTTCCCTCTTGATTCTGATCGCGGGACCATGGTCGAGACGGTCGCGAAAGAAAAGACATTCAATCGACCAACAAAAAACCCCGAGGGACGAACGTCCCCCGGGGCTTTTGTCTGAGCATTGTTTGGCGTCAGGCTTAGAAGCCCATGCCGCCGCCCATGCCGCCCATGCCGCCCATATCGGGCATTGCAGGTGCAGCAGCCTTGTCTTCCGGAGCATCCGTGATGGCTGCTTCGGTCGTGATCAACAGGCCAGCAACCGAAGCTGCGTCTTGAAGAGCGGTGCGAACGACCTTGGTCGGGTCGATCACGCCAGCTTCGACGAGGTTCTCATAAGTGTCGGTCGAGGCGTTGAAGCCCTGGCTTTCGTTGTCTTCGCGAAGAAGGTTGCCGGAAACGACAGCGCCGTCGTGGCCAGCGTTCTGAGCAATCTGGCGAACCGGAGCCATGATCGCGCGGCGAACGATGTCGATACCGCGGGTCTGGTCGTCATTGTCGCCCTTGAGGCCTTCGAGAACCTTGGTCGCGTAAAGAAGCGCAGTACCGCCACCGGGGACGATGCCTTCTTCAACCGCAGCACGGGTAGCATGCAGTGCGTCGTCAACGCGGTCCTTGCGTTCTTTCACTTCGACTTCCGAAGCGCCGCCGACCTTGATCACGGCAACACCGCCAGCGAGCTTGGCGAGACGCTCTTGCAGCTTCTCACGGTCATAATCGCTGGTGGTGTTCTCGATCTGCGTGCGGATTTCGCCGACGCGTGCCTTGATGTCGTCTTCGCTGCCAGCGCCGTCGACAATGGTGGTGTTGTCCTTGTCGATGGTGACGCGCTTGGCTTCGCCGAGCATGCCGAGCGTGACATTTTCAAGCTTGATGCCAAGATCTTCGCTGATCATCTCGCCCTTGGTCAGGATCGAGATGTCCTGCAGCATGGCCTTGCGACGATCGCCGAAGCCCGGTGCCTTGACAGCCGCCACTTTCAGACCGCCGCGCAGCTTGTTCACGACGAGGGTGGCGAGCGCTTCGCCTTCAATGTCTTCGGCGATGATGAGAAGCGGACGACCGCTCTGAACAGCCGCTTCAAGAACCGGCAGCATCGACTGAAGGTTCGAAAGCTTCTTCTCGTGGATCAGGATGTATGGGTTGTCGAGTTCAACCAGCATCTTGTCTGGGTTGGTGATGAAGTATGGCGAGAGGTAGCCGCGGTCGAACTGCATTCCTTCGACAACGTCGAGTTCAAATTCGAGGCCCTTGGCTTCTTCGACGGTGATCACGCCTTCCTTGCCGACCTGGTCCATGGCTTCAGCGATCTTTTCGCCGACTTCCTTGTCGCCATTGGCCGAGATTACGCCAACCTGTGCGACTTCTTCCGAACCAGCGACTTCTTTCGAGCGGTTCTGCAGGTTTTCGATAACCTTGGCGACAGCGGTGTCGATGCCGCGCTTGAGGTCCATCGGGTTCATGCCAGCGGCAACGGCGGTCATACCTTCGCGGGCAATCGCCTGGCCCAGAACGGTGGCGGTGGTGGTGCCGTCACCGGCGAGATCGTTGGTCTTCGATGCCACTTCCTTGAGCATCTGCGCGCCCATGTTTTCGAACTTGTCAGTCAGTTCGATTTCCTTGGCGACGGTAACGCCGTCCTTGGTGATGCGCGGTGCGCCGAAGCTCTTGTCGATCACAACATTGCGACCCTTCGGGCCGAGCGTGACTTTGACAGCGTTGGCGAGCGTGTCGACGCCATTGAGGATGCCCTCACGGGCTTCACGGCCGAACTTTACGTCCTTTGCAGCCATTGGTGTTTCTCCTGGAAATTCTTGAGTTGGGAAAAAGCGTCAGGGTCGGGCTCAGCCGATGATCCCCATGATGTCGCTTTCCTTCATGATCAGCAGCTCTTCGCCATCGATCTTGACTTCGGTGCCTGACCACTTGCCGAAAAGCACGCGGTCGCCAGCTTTGACGTCCATCGGAATGCGGTCGCCATCGTCGTCGCGGGCGCCTTCGCCAACCGAGACGATTTCGCCTTCGCTAGGCTTTTCCTGAGCAGAATCGGGGATGATGATGCCGCCAGCGGTCTTCGTGTCGGCTTCAATGCGACGGACCACAACGCGGTCGTGCAGCGGACGAAATGCCATTGTCTATGACCTTTCTCTTGGGTTGAAATTACAAATTGGCACTCTTCCTATGAGAGTGCCAACGGCGGGCAGATGGTTGTGCGAAGCCGATGAGTCAAGCGGTTGTGGCGAAAAACTTTCGCGCGCAGGTCAGCTTTGCGATCCGCCGCCTTGGGTCAGTCCAAGGCTCTCGCGCGCAATCCAGCGCCACGACAAAAGGACCGCCGCAAACGCCAGCCCGGTAGCCAGCCCGACCCACACGCCTGTTCCTTCCAGCGACGTGAAGAAACCAAGACCAATTGCAAGGCCAAATCCGGGCACCCAGTAACTGAAGATCGCGATCCACATGGGCACGCGCGTGTCCTGCAGTCCGCGAAGCGCACCGGCTGCAACCGCCTGGATCCCGTCGACCAGCTGAAAAGCGGCCGCCAGCACAAGATATTGCAGTGCGAACCCAACCATCACAGCATTTTGCGCAGCATCTGGATCGATATAGATTCTCAGCAAGGTGCGCGGCATCAGCAGCATGGCAGCGGCAGTAAAGGCCATGAACCCTGTGCCAATCGCAAGCGCGACCCAACCGGCTCTCTTGATGCCAACGGAGTCTTGAGCGCCGTAAAAGTACCCGACCCGGATGGTAACGGCTTGTCCGACGCCAAACGGGACCTGGAAGGCCAGTGCTGCGATTTGAAGCGCCACGATATGGCCTGCAAGTTCGGACGCGCCGATCCGCCCCATCAGGAACGCGGCAGCACTGAACACACCGGCCTCGGCGCTGACGGTGAGCGCAATCGGGGTACCGATCCGAATGATCTGCCACATGCGCGCCCAGTCTGGCCTCCAAAAGCGATAGAAAATACGGAAACGGTTCAGATTTGCGCTGAACTGGATCACCGCGATGTATGATGTCAGTGTCACCAGCGCAGTTATGATGGTGGCAACCGCAGCACCGGTCAGGCCAAGCTCGGGCGCGCCGAGTTCGCCGAAGATAAAGGCATAATTGGCAATCGCATTGACCGGGATGCCAAGTGCCGTGATCGCGGTGGCGAAGATGGGCCGGCCCAGGGCAGACACATAGTTCCGCAAAACCGCCGACAGCAGCATCGGAACCAGTGAGAATATGATGACCCAATTGTATTCGTTCGCAAGCGCAATGATCGCTTGATCCTGCCCTGTCCCGCGCATGACAGGATCAAGCAGGAGCGCAAGGCCCATCCCGATCACACCAGTGATCACAGCGAGCCAAAGCGCCATTCGTGTTGCTCTTCGCACAGGCCGCGATGATTTGGTGCCAGAACCAATAGCCTCAGCAATCAAGGGGGCAACAGCGCCCGTCAATGCTGTCATTGCCCAAAGGACCAGTCCAAACACGCCGATCGCCAGCCCGGACGCGGCGAGCGGTTCTTCGCCAAGTATGGCGATGAAGATGACATCGACCATGTAGGTTGCCATTTGCAGCAGATTGGCAAAGGCAAGCGGCGTCGCGAGCAAGGTCGTAGCTCGAAGCTCTTGGCCCCAGCTGGGCGTCTTAAGAGGTGCCGTTTTACGCGTCATGGTTCATCCACTCGCGTTTTGGCGAGCCGGCCCGGATAGGGATTTGCGCGAGTCGGGGGAAGCGGATTCTTGTATCGTTTTCGAGCAGCCCAAAAGCAGGCCTGAGAATTTGCTTTAAAAATCTGGTGAAAAACTTCATACCGCGCCTCAAGATTCTGAGGGGAGAATCGGTGCAAACGCTGAAATACCAAGCAAAAGTGACGCAGGATTGGGACGCTGAGCTGGAGCCTCACCTGCTTCCTGCGCCTCCCACGGCTGCGGAACTCGCTGCGATGGAAGCCGCGCTTGAAGCAAAGGCAAGACGCCGAGCGACCCGTTCGCGTATTTTGGTCGGTGTCGCTGCCGCGGCGGTGGCGATTACCACCCCCGACCTTTCGCTGGGCGCGATGGGCGCGCCGCTGATGCGTGTCAGCATGGACCGTTCGGTGACCGAACTTCCTGCGACACTCTGGTCTCCTTCTGCGGGTGCACCTGCGCCAGTCTATGCACCTGTTATGGCCGCAGAAGAGATCGCGCCTGCTGCGGTGACTTTCAGCAGCCGAGCGAATTTCGGCGAATTTGAAAGCGAAGTGCCGCTCGATTTCCTTGTGACGGGGTCAGAGCGTTTTGACCTTGCTTTTGCAGGGGTCGAGATGCCGTCTGTGCAATCGGTATCAATCTCGGCCCGTGTTCGCCGTGATGCACTTACCGCACCGCGGAAGGCCGATGCGGTTCGGGCCCCTTTGGCAGATCTGGTCGAAGTCCAGCAGCTTACCGTGTCGAGAGGCTTTCGCGCTACGCCAGCCCCTGGATTGCGCAGTCCGGTCGCCTCGCTTGCCCCGGTTTCGGCTGACGTCAGTCCGGTCGAACAACGCAGTATTGCTGTTGCCAATGAATCGGTTGAGGCAGCCTTTGCCGGAATGATCGATGTATCGGCTGCCGCAAGGCGGGCGGTGCCGACAGCGCCTTCGCGCCAGCAGCGTTTGCCTGACCCGCAGCGTGATTCCGTTGCCGATCCAGTTGCGCGGGTTGTTCCTATCCCCAGCCCGGATGCCGCTTTGAGCGCAAGCGCGGCGGCCCAAGCCGAACTCGTTGTGAAGAGCAAGCTGGATGCCCGGGTGAACGGTGTTCTCACCGGTGCGGTGGATTTCCGGCAGCTTGATGGCACAATCGCGATCCGGCTGGGTTCGGTGGTTGATATGCTGCGAGACCGCTTCAGCGCCAGCGAGATTGAGCATCTTCGTGCCGGCCAGTCGATCAACGCGTTCGTGCCGCTGGCAGAGCTGCAGGCCGCCGGCATCCCGATCAGCTACAACCCCGCCTATGACGAGGTTGAGTTTGGTATCGATTACAACGATGCACCAAACGCGGGGAAGGTTCAGATTGACCAGATTGGCGCGCCGACCATCGGTACAGACCGCGTTGGCATGGACCAGATCATCCCAAGATAATTTGCCGTTCGGACGGGCAAGAAAAAGGGCGGCGCCATCGCTGGCGCCGCCCTCTT
>CAYUCZ010000033.1:0-36227 GCA_964443505.1 uncultured Porphyrobacter sp.
TCTTTTCTGCGCCCGATCGTTTCACGAGAGCGCCTTTCGCACGCTCGCTGACTGGCAGATCGAAAACGGAAGCGCTGCGCTTGTGCCTTGCGGGACAACCGGCGAGGCTTCAACGCTCTCCAATGCAGAGCACCACCGCGTGATCGAGGTGTGCATCGAGCAGGCGGCGGGACGCGTGCCGGTGATTGCGGGATGCGGCTCGAACGACACGCGCAATGCTGCGCTTCATATGAGCTTTGCCAAGAAAGCGGGCGCTGCTGCGGGCCTGTGCGTTGCGCCTTATTACAACCGGCCCAGCCAGGCAGGCCTGATCGCGCATTTCAGCTATCTTGCAGAGAACTGTGACCTGCCGATTGTCCTTTACAACGTACCGGCGCGCACAGTGACCGATATTGAGGACCAGACAGTTGTGGAACTGGTGCGCAAATATCCGGAGAAGATCATCGCCATCAAGGATGCGAGCGGTGATCTTTCGCGTGTGGCGGACCACCGGATGGGGATCGGCCGCGATTTCTGTCAGCTGTCAGGCAATGACGAGCTGTGGCTGCCGCATTCAGCCGCAGGCGGAAGGGGAGCGATTTCGGTCACTGCCAATGTCGCACCTGCCCTTTGCGCAGAGTTCCACGAAGCAATCTCTGCCAACGATCTCAAGAAAGCGCGCGAATTGAACGACCGGTTGTTCCCGCTGCACTATGCGATGTTCTCCGATGCTTCACCAGCACCGGTGAAATACGCGCTGAGCCGGGTGCAGGACTGGTTCTCACCGGCGGTGCGGCTGCCGATTGTCGAAGCAAGCGAAGCCTCTCGCAAAGCGGTCGATGAGGCGCTGGAGCATGCCGGGTTGGTCTGACGTCTGAAGTCTGAGGGGTCTGTCGCGGCTAGTTCGCCGGATTGTGCCGTTCGACAAAGGCAACGGATTGCGCCAGCATCAGCTTGCGCGTGGCGGGCTGTGAGAGCCAGTGGTCCTCGCCCTCCAACTCCACAAACTCGACCGCTTTACCCGCATCTTCTAACGCGTCCTGCATCACCAGCGATTGAGCGAACGGAACAACCGTATCGTCGCGGCCATGGATCAGGAGGATTGGCGCATCGGCTTTGTCCGCGTGAGCCTTGGGCGAAAGTGTGTCGAGATCAGGGCGTCCACCAAACTGTCGTTCGATTGAGCGCGAGACGACCCCCGGTGTGCCGGTTCGCATGTTGCGCAACATGGGTTGGAGGTCAGTTACCCCGTTCACTGAAACTGCGCAGCGATAGATGCCCTGCTGCAATGTAACCCCGGCAAGCGCTGCATATCCGCCATAACTCGCTCCCACGATGCAGGCTCGCTGCGGATCAGCGATGCCAGCGTCAGCCAGTGCCATAAGCGCATCTGACTTGTCGCTTTGCATCTTGCCACCCCATTCACCGTCACCAGCGCGAACCAGTGCTGAGCCGCGACCGGTACTGCCACGGAAATTGGGTTGGAGAACGGCATAGCCTCGCGAGGCAAAGGCCTGCGCCCACCAGTCGAACTGCTCAACATCATGGGCCGTTGGTCCGCCATGAGGCAAGACGACAACCGGCAGATTGACTGGCTCGCGTCCCGGCGGCAGCGTTAGGATGGCTTCGAGTTCGAGACCGTCTTGCGCTGTGTATTCAAAGGTCGAAACAGCGCCGATCGCTGGACCTTGGATGGCGGGATACTCAAATCCGATGATCGCCCTTGCGCCGCTCTCGCCATCGATCCGGTACCATGTGCCGCTGTCGTAATTGCCGCTGGTCGAAGCGATCAAGGCGGAAAAACCCGGCGAAAAATCCGCGATGCGCGCCGAGGAGGCAAAAGAAAACGCCTCCAACGTCTGGGCCAGCCGTGCCTGCGCGGTTTCGTCTTTCAGTTCGATCCGGCCATCATTTTCGTGCTGGATCCCAAGGACGCGGCGTGAATAAGGTTTGAAGATATAGCGGCGGATATTCGCTCCGTCCCAAAGCTCGATTGGCTCTCCGCCTGAGACCGGGACGGAATACCGCCGCCAGCCTTTTACCCCCTCATCATAAGCGGCGTAGAGAATGCTGCTGGCATCGGCATTGAAGCCAGTCATCGATATCTCGCCGCGCACCTGGCGTCCGCGCGCAATCGTACGGCCGCTGGCGTTTTCGATCCGCCAGTTGCCGTTGTTGTTATCAAGCTGAAGCACCGCGCCAACTTCGCCATCTTGATCGACCAGCCATTCGCGGGTGGATGGCCAGTCATCGGGATAAGCAACAAGATTGGCTTCGCCTGTCGCCAGATCGACTCCGTAAAGCGCGGGCTGATAATCGAGCAAAGTGTCACGTTCGCCCGAAGTGTTCCCTTTGCGGAAGCCTTCAAAATAGCCGAGCCATTTGCCATCCACATTGCGCACGCCGTGAAAACCCATGATCGCGTTCGCGATATAGCGCTGATTGGCAAAGACCGAGATGACCGGACGATTGTCGTCGAGCGGTATGACGTTTGCCCTAAGGAACTCGGCCCGCCTGCGAGTGTAGCGAGGGGGGAGGCGGCCGGTTTCAGAACGGATCAGAAGGATTGCTTCTTCGCCGACCCATTCAATGCTGCGAACCTTGGCGTCGCCGACAACCAATTGCTTGATCGGTGTACCGGCTGCGTCGAGCACGCTGATCACGCGTTCGCCGCGCACTGTCATCAACAGCGCTGTATACGCCCCGCTGGATGACACATGGGCTTCTTCAACCGCTGGAAGATCACCAAAGTATTCGAGCGGCGGCGCTGGCATGCCTTGGGCACTTGCCGCAATCGAATACCAACCCGTGCAAAGCACGAGCGCTGCACTGGCTGTGAGTGCAAACAAAGACCGCATGGATATCGATTCCCTCAAAACTCTTTGCGCGAAGGGTTAGCGAATGCCGTTTGTGGATCAAGGCTCGCGAGAGCTCAATCTGGCTTGCCCCTTTCCCTTTTTGTCTGCCGCCCCTATCTGGCGCTCCACCATGGCCCGGCCCAAACCACAAACCTTCGACAAGCAGAAGACCGTCGCGGAAAACCGCCGCGCACGGTTCGACTATGCGATTGAGGACAAGTTTGAAGCGGGTCTGGCGCTGCAAGGCACTGAGGTAAAGGCGCTGCGCGATGGCCAGGCAACGATTGCCGAAAGCTATGCCGAGGTGAAGGATGGTGAGGTCTGGCTCATCAATGCCAACATCCCTGAATACAGCCATGGCAATCGGTTGAACCACGAACCGCGGCGTCCACGCAAACTGCTGCTCAATGGCCGGGAGATCAACAAGCTGTTCGGCGCGGTTGAGCGCAAGGGCATGACGCTGGTTCCTCTCTCGATCTATTTCAACGGTCAGGGACGAGCGAAAGTTGAGCTTGCGCTGGCAAAGGGCAAGCAGGCGCATGACAAGCGCGCCTCGATCAAGGAACGCGATTGGAAGCGCGACAAGGCCCGGATCATGCGCGACCGCGCGTAATTTAACGCTCGGCGCAATTCACCCATTGGTCAGACGCATATTGCTACCCATATGGTCGCTTATGGTGGTTCGTGTGCACTTCGGCGAAGGACGCTTGCTTTACTCTGGCGCTATGCGCATGGGGCGCGCGCAGTTATGAGCACGCAGCCCACCTCTTCTCCTGGATTCTTCGAAAACCCGATCGGCTGGATCGGCGCGACCTTTGGTCGTTACATGCCCAAGCGCGAGGAGATGGCGAAGAGCAAGTATCTGGCGCCTATCGCGCACCGTTTCCTGACGCCAGAACTGTGGCGCTTTACCCGGCGCTCGGTTCCGCGCGGGGTGGCGCTGGGCCTGTTCAGCGCCTTTATCCTGCCAGTGGGACAGATCTTCCTTGCAGCCTTTCTCGCGCTGCCAGCGCGCGCGAATGTGCCCCTTGCTGCGGCGGTCACTTTCGTCACGAACCCGTTCACGATCGCCTTTTGGGCGGTGATTGCCAATCGGGTCGGCAATTTCATGCTCCAGTTCGACGCGGCCACAACTCAGGTGGCAAGCGCAAAGGCGAATTCCTCGTGGTGGGTGTATTTCGTTGATTTCTTTGAACTTGCCGGTGTGACCGTTGTCGGCTTCGTGGTGCTTGCAATCATCTCTGCTGCGATCGGTTATCTCGTTTCCGGAGCAATCTGGCGACTAATCGTTGCACGCAAGCGGGCAAAACGACTGAAACGGATGGGTGAGCGGGTCGACCTGGAGCCCGACGCGAATTAGGCTTTGATGCCATGGAAGGCAGGCGATTGCGCTGCGCCTGCCAGTCAATCCAATCGGTCGAGACTTTTGAAAAGCGTGAACACCACAGTCAAGAAACCCACTTCTTCACTTTCACCATCACTGCTGGTGACAGGAGTTGGTGCGGGCCTTGTCCTGAGCGCAGCGGCGGTTTTCCTTGTCAGTTCAAGCTGGGTTGTCTCGGTTGCCTATGCCGCGGGTCTTGCTGTGCTGCTTGCAGGCGCGCTTGCGTTTGAGCGCTTCACTGCCACCCCTTCGCAAACCGAATTGGCTGCGCCTGACTGGTCAGTGACGGTTGCGGCCATCGAATCGAGCGGGATGCGTTCTGATGACGCGCCTGCAGAGGCCATTGCCATCACTGACCGTGCGAACCGTCTTGTATGCGCGAACACGGCTTTCATTTCGGCCTTTGGCAGCGAACACGCACCGCCCGCCTTGGCGCTCGACCGGCCCGAACTTGAAGCGCTTAGCCGGCTGGCGCGCATTGCCTGGCGCGATGGCAAGGGTAATCTGGCGTCGCTCGACGGGCCGCTTGGTCAAGAATGGTCGGTTTCGGCCACGCGGGCTGGGCGCGGTGATGATCACCTGATCTGGCGCTTTGCTCAAATCGTCTCAAAGGTTCGCGATCCGCTGGCAGACATCGATCTGGCGGGCGCGTTTGGAACGATGTTGAGCCGGGCTGGGATTGAGGCTGCGATCACCGGGCCTGACGGGATCATCCGCAGTGTCAGCGCCGGTTTCGCCGAGCGCGCATCGGGCGATGACGCCGCCACATTGGCCGGACAGGAGTTTGTCGGCTTTTTGCGCGCGGACGAACGTGATCGCATTTTCTTCGCGCGTGAGGGGCGGGGCGGAACCCCGCAGACGCTGATCGACGTTCCCTTAAGCGAGCCGGGGCAGGCAGGTGTCCCGCCGGGCCCGGATGACGGAACATCACTGATGCTTCTGGTTGACAGCGGCGTTGGCATTGGCAGCGGATGGGACGGAGCCTCGCAAGCAGGCGTCGCGCAACTCGAAGCCCTGCTCGCCCAATTGCCACTGGGACTTGCGATGACAGACCGCGATGGCCGGTTCCTGTTTGGCAATGAGGCATTCTTGCGCTCGGTCAGCCGCGAGGAACGCGGATTGCCCGCATTCCCGACCGATCTGGTCGTGCGCGAAGACAAGGCGGCTTTGTCTGATGCTGTGCGCCGTCATGGTCGGGGACCAGCGACCAGCGGCGATATGGCCGTGCGCCTCAACTCGCAGCCCGAAGAGCCGGTTTCCATGGGTCTTGCCGGTGTGCGCGGGCTGGGGGAAGCTGCCGTCCTTTTGAGCCTCGCCGATTCCAGCGAGCAGACACAGCTCAAACGCCAGGTCGCACAGGCCACCAAGATGCAGGCTGTTGGCCAACTGGCAGGCGGGGTGGCGCATGATTTCAACAATGTGCTGACCGCTGTTATCGGCACGTGCGATCTCATGCTGCTGCGTCACACTCCGGGTGACAGCGATTATGACGACATTCAGCAAATCCGCGCAAATTCGAACCGGGCGGCATCGCTGACCCGGCAATTGCTCGCCTTCTCGCGCCAACAGACCCTGCGCCCGGAAATCCTGCAATTGCCCGACGTGGTGAGCGAAGTGAGCCCGCTCATCAAAAGGCTTCTGGGAGAGAAGATTGACTACCATGTCCAGCATGATCGCAATCTGGGGGCCGTGCGGGCCGATCCACAACAGCTTGAACAGGTGATCATGAACCTTGCGGTCAATGCTCGCGATGCGATCAATTCAAACGGGCCGCATGGCTCTGCGGTGGGCGGCAAGCTGCAAGGGCGAATCTCGCTGCGCACCCGCAGCATTGCGTCGAAACAAGTGGTGAAACTGGGTTCGGAAATCCTTCCCGCTGCCGATTACACCGTGCTTATCCTTGAGGATAATGGAGGCGGCATTCCGCCTGACGTTCTCCCCAAACTGTTTGAGCCGTTCTTTACGACCAAGGAACAAGGCAAAGGTACAGGTCTGGGTCTTTCGACCGCCTATGGTATCGTCAAGCAATCGGGCGGCTTCATCTTTGCAGACAATGTCACCGCGTCGAACGGGCGGCCCAAGGGTGCGCGTTTCACGGTCTACTTCCCCGTTCACAAGGGCGAAGTCCCGCGCCGCAGAGAGCCGGTCGTGGACGATACCTCATCCGATTGGTCAGTGGGTGGCCGTGTGCTTCTGGTTGAGGACGAAGACATGGTCCGCGCCGTTGCGGAACGCGCCCTGTCACGCGCCGGTTACCAGATCACCCCATGCTCTGGCGGTGAAGAAGGCCTTGCCGCAATCGAGGCAGGGACCGAGTTTGATATCGTCGTGAGCGACGTGGTGATGCCCGGCATGGACGGCCCCGCAATGGTTCGTGCTATCCGCAAGGCACGGCCTGATATCCCTGTATTGTTCATGTCTGGCTATGCCGAAGAGGCGCTGCGCAAGGATATCGACATCCCCGACATGCATTTTATCGCCAAACCCTTCAGCGTCGCCTCGATCAGCGACAAGGTCGGTGCAGTCATGCGCTCAGCCAAGTCCGGACAAGAGGCGTAAACAGACACATTTTGCGCGTGTAGGAAAAAATATTTGTTCCACTCTTGTTCTATGAGAACAAATCGGATACAAGCTCCTCAATAAGGGACGCCAAGGGGGCTTCTCCAAAGGATCGGTTAAAACTCGCTAACCGACCCTAGGCAAGCGATGGAGTGCATGCGATGGCTACGCAACTGAAGCTGGTAGACAAGGATAAGGACGTGGACCGTCAAAAGGCGCTCGACGCTGCTCTCGCACAGATAGATCGGGCTTTCGGCAAGGGTTCAGCGATGAAGCTGGGCTCGAAAGAGGCGATGCAGGTTGAGTCGATTTCGACCGGCTCTCTGGGGCTTGATATCGCTCTTGGTATCGGCGGCCTTCCCAAGGGCCGCGTGATCGAGGTTTATGGCCCGGAAAGCTCGGGCAAGACCACATTGGCACTGCACTGCATTGCCGAGGCGCAAAAGGCAGGCGGTACGGCCGCCTTTGTGGATGCAGAGCACGCGCTTGACCCGGTCTATGCGAAGAAGCTCGGTGTCGATATCGATGAATTGGTCGTCTCGCAGCCTGATACGGGTGAACAGGCGCTCGAGATCACGGACACGCTCGTGCGTTCCAATGCGATTGATGTTCTGGTGGTCGATTCGGTTGCCGCTCTGGTTCCGCGTGCTGAAATTGAAGGCGAGATGGGCGATTCGCACGTTGGCCTTCAGGCGCGCCTGATGTCACAATCGCTGCGCAAGCTGACAGGCTCGATCAACCGTTCGAAATGCATGGTGATCTTCATCAACCAGCTGCGGATGAAGATTGGCGTGATGTACGGCAACCCTGAGACGACGACCGGCGGTAATGCGCTCAAGTTCTACGCATCGGTCCGGCTGGATATCCGCCGCACCGGTCAGATCAAGGACCGCGACGAGGTGATCGGCAATTCGACCCGCGTCAAAGTGGTCAAGAACAAGGTCGCACCGCCTTTCAAACAGGTCGAGTTCGACATCATGTATGGTGAAGGCATTTCCAAGATCGGTGAGATCCTCGATCTTGGCGTGAAGGCCGGCATCGTTGAGAAATCGGGTAGCTGGTATTCTTATGACAGCGTTCGCATCGGCCAGGGCCGTGAGAATGCGAAGGTTTACCTTAAGGAGAACCCTGAAGTTTGCGACAAGTTGGAAGCCGCCATTCGCGGTAAAACCGACGAGGTCGCCGAGGAGATGATGACGGGCCCGGACGCGGAAGCCGAAGACTGATCCTCAAGCGGGCGCTCTGTTGGCCTTTACGATAGGGCCAGAGCAAATCGAAGTGCGCGAGCTTTTGCTCCGCCGCCCGGAAACACGGAATACCGGCGTGGGCTGGCTCCTTCCCCGAGGAGCGTGGTTCACGCCGGTTTTTCGTTGATTGCCCATCTGGTCCGGGGCTTCGTTTAGTGTGTGACGGATGGACCGTGCTGCCACAGCGGCCAATGGATTGACGCTAAAGACGCTGCTTTCGCTTGTCGCTGCGCGAAGCATTGCCTAACTGCCCATTCATGACTTCCACGAACGATATCCGCCGGTCCTTTCTCGACTTCTTTTCGGGCGCTGAGCACGTCGAAGTGCCAAGTGCGCCGCTTGTCCCGCACAATGATCCCACGCTGATGTTCGTCAATGCCGGGATGGTGCCGTTCAAGAACGTCTTCACAGGTCTGGAAACGCCTCCGGGCCCTCGCGCGACATCCTCGCAGAAATGCGTGCGCGCAGGCGGCAAGCACAATGATCTCGACAATGTCGGGTACACTGCGCGCCACCACACCTTTTTTGAGATGCTCGGCAATTTTTCCTTCGGGGATTACTTCAAGGAACAGGCAATCCTGAATTCCTGGAATCTTCTGACCAAGGAATGGGGCCTCGCGCCAGACAAGCTTACGACGACAATCTATCACACCGATGATGAGGCGTTCGATCTCTGGCGCAAGATCTCAGGTCTTCCCGAAGAACGCATCATCCGCATCGCGACCAATGACAATTTCTGGTCCATGGGCGACACGGGTCCTTGCGGGCCGTGTTCGGAAATTTTCTACGATCATGGTGACCACATCGCGGGAGGGCCTCCCGGGAGCCCCGATGAAGATGGCGACAGGTTCATCGAGATCTGGAATCTCGTTTTCATGCAGTTTGACCAGGGCGCGGACGGGACGCGCCGCGACCTGCCAAGCCCATCGATCGATACGGGCATGGGTCTTGAACGGATCGCCGCCGTTATGCAGGGCGTGCACGACAATTACGCTACAGACACCTTCAAGGCGCTGATTGCCGCGTCAGAGAACCTCACCCAGGTTCCGGCGAGCGGAGACAAGACCGCTTCGCACCGGGTGATTGCCGATCATTTGCGTTCAACCTCCTTCCTTATGGCGGATGGTGTGCTGCCGTCGAATGAAGGGCGCGGCTATGTGCTCCGCCGCATCATGCGCCGCGCGATGCGTCACGCCCATTTGCTCGGTGCAAGCGAGCCCTTGATGCACCGCCTTGTGCCCGCGCTGGTAACCGAAATGGGACAGGCCTATCCGGAACTTCAGCGCGGTCAGGCGCTGATTGAAGAAGTTCTGCTGCGCGAGGAGACACAGTTCAGGAAGACGCTCGACAAGGGTTTGAAGCTGCTTGACGAGGCAACAGGCACCATGGCTGAGGGTGGGGAGCTCGACGGAGAAACGGCCTTCAAACTGTACGACACTTACGGTTTTCCTTACGATCTTACCGAAGATGCACTTCGCACGCGCGGGATCGGTGTCGATCGGGCAGGTTTTGACAGCGCCATGGCGCGCCAGAAAGAGGCCGCCCGCGCCGCATGGAAAGGGTCAGGCGAGGCCGCCTCCGACGAAATCTGGTTCGATATCGCTGATCGTGAGGGCGCGAGCGAATTTACCGGCTATTCTGCGACATCCGGCGAAGGCACAGTCGTCGCCATCGTCAAGGACGGGGCCGAGGTCGCCCAGGCGAAGGCCGGCGATGAGGTCGTGATCCTTACCAATCAGACCCCGTTTTATGGCGAAAGCGGCGGTCAGACCGGCGACACCGGCTCAATCACGGCGCCCAATGGCTTCGCCGCGCAGGTGACAGAGACGAGCAAGCCGCTCGGCCGTCTGCATGCCCATCATGCCAAGGTGACTGCAGGGAGCGTAGCGGTTGGCGACAATGTCCTTCTCGAAGTCGATGCGGTGCGCCGGGCTCAGATCCGCGCAAACCATTCCGCCACGCACCTTGCTCATGCCGCTTTGCGCAATCAGCTTGGCGAGCATGTGACGCAGAAGGGGTCGCTTGTGGCGCCTGACCGATTCCGCTTTGACTTTTCGCATCCCAAGCCGCTGAGCGATGAGGACATTGCTGCGATCGAGGCTGAAGTGAATGCCGAGATCCTGGCTAACGAGACCGTCGGCACTCGCCTGATGAGCCCCGAAGATGCGGTCGAGGCCGGCGCGCTCGCGCTTTTCGGTGAGAAATATGGCGACGAGGTTCGTGTTCTCTCGATGGGCCGCAAAGGTGGATCAGGTCGCAATTACTCGGTCGAACTGTGCGGTGGCACTCACGTCAATGCGACGGGCGATATCGGCCTGTTCCGGATTGTATCTGAAAGCGCGGTTTCCTCTGGCGTCCGCCGCATCGAAGCGCTGACCGGTGATGCCGCGCGCAATTGGCTGGTTTCGCGCGAAGAGGCGCTCAAATCGGCGGCAAGCGCCATCCGCGCAACGCCCGAAGAGGTGCCTGCTCGCATTGCTGCCCTTCTTGATGAGCGCAAGCGGCTCGAAAAAGAGCTGGCAGAAGCGAAGAAAGCGCTCGCCCTTGGCGGCGGCGGGTCAGCCAGCGGCGGCGCAGCCACTGCCGATGAGGATGTCGGCGGCGTGGCCTTTAGCGGGCAGGTTCTTGAAGGGCTCAATCCCAAGGAACTGCGTCCGCTGCTGGACGAGGCCAAAGCGCGTATTGGCAGCGGAGTTGCGAGCATCGTTGCGGTCAATGACGGCAAAGCCAGCATTGCAGCAGCCGTGACAGACGATCTGACAGGGCGGTTCAGCGCGGTCGATCTGGTGCGTGCCGGGGTCGAAGCACTGGGCGGGAAGGGCGGCGGTGGCCGTCCTGACATGGCTCAGGGCGGCGGGCCTGATGGCTCAAAAGCTGCTGAGGCTATCACGGCGGTCAAAGCCGCGCTGGCGAGCGTTTCAGCCTAGCTGCACGCCCGATCAATTGCCGGAGGCTGAGGTTCTGAGCTTCGGCTTTTCCTTAAGGCGGCCTTCGACTTCGAGGCGCTCGCGAAACTCGTCGCGCTTTTCGTGGATCGATGCGATCACCGGTCCCATGGCGATGCCGATATCGACCAGCACAGCTTCAGACAGCTGAAGCGAGCTTTCCAGGTTTTCCGGCACGGCATGGCTCGCGCCGGCACGGTAAAGCGCGGCTGCGTGCTCGGTGTCCCTTGCACGGGCAACGATCAGTAGGTCAGGGTGTTCGCGCCGCAGTTTGCCGACAAGGCGCTGCGCCAGAACAGGTTCGTCCATGGTGAAGACCAGCGCAGGCGCTTGCTCGATGCCCAATCGCGACAGGGCATCGCCGCGCGCTGCATCGCCGAAGGTTGCGCGATATCCTTGGCGTTTGGCGCTATCGATCACGTCGGGGTCGGAATCGATCATCACATAATGCTGATCATGCGCGACCAGCATGTCCGCGATGAGCCTGCCGACACGGCCGCTGCCAATGATGATCGTGCGCGCTTCGCTGTCGTCCTCTTCGGGCAGTTCGGGAGCGGCTTCGACACGGCGTGCGATGACGCGGCCAAGGCGGGCGAGCAAGGGCGTGATGGTCAGCCCGATCGCGGTGACGATCTGCCAGAATTGTGCGGTCTCGGTGTCGATCACCATGGCGCTCGTCGCAGCGGCCAGCACGATTAGGCTGGTCTCGCTCGGGCTTGCCATCAGCACGCCGGTTTCAGCCGCGGTTGATCGGCGCGCGCCCATCATCCTCAACAGCACGCCCGTGATGATCGCCTTGAACACCAGCACGCCAACGACCGCGCCCATGATCGTGCCAAGTTCGGCCCAGATTGCGCGCAGATCGATGCTCATGCCGATCGTGATGAGGAACACGCCGAGCGCGAGGCCCTTGAACGGTTCCATGATCGTCTCAACTTCGCCGTGATATTCGGTCTCCGCGATCAACAGTCCGGCGATCAGTGCGCCCACGATGGGGGAAAGGCCGGTTGCAGCGGTCGCGAGGCTCGCGCCGATTACCACCAGCAGCGAGGCAGACAGGAAGAGTTCAGGGCTTTTCGTGCGCGCGGCCTGGCTGAACAGACGGGGCAGGGCAAAGCGGCCAACCACCAACAGAATGAGGATCACGATCCCGCCCTGGATCAGGGTGTTGGTCAACCCGCTGACGCCGTCGGCTGCAGCATTCGGGGCAAGCGCGCCGAGGATGAAGATGATCGGGACGATCATGATATCTTCAAACAGGAGCATCGACAGCGCGGCTCTGCCAACAGGGCTCTTGGTTCCCGAGATCGGCAGCACAATCGCGGTCGAAGAGAACGCCAGCGCAAATCCAAGCGCGAGCGCCGCGGTTGAGTTCATTCCGCTGTACTGGCCAAAGAATGCGGCAGAGATGCTGCCGATGATCAGCAGCTCAAGACTGCCAAGGCCAAAGACAAGACGGCGCAATTGCCACAGGCGGTTGAACGACAATTCCAGCCCGATGGCAAACAGCAGCAGGATGATCCCAAAATCGGCAAAGGGCGTTAATCGTTCCGGATCGGATATGGTGATCCAGTAGAGCCACTCATATTGACCCGTCATAGAGCCAAGGCCGAACGGGCCAACAAGGATGCCGATCATGATAAAACCAATGATCGGCGTGATCCGAAAACGAGCGAAAACCGGGATCACTATTCCGGCTGATCCCAGGATCACGAGCGCGTCGCTCATGACGGGGGAGAGGGTCAGTTCGCCTGCCATGAGATGGGCTTACCGCGCCCTTACCCCCAAGTCACCTAGGCTTGTGTTGCTGTGCAGCATTTCTGCCTTTGATTTGGTGCCAGACCATAGAAAAAGGCGGCTGTTCCAACCGAACAACCGCCCTTTCATTGCGCCTCTATACGCGCTTGATCGAGTAGGAAAGCGATGAACGCCCTTTTCTGGATCAGGCCCAGCTTTCCATTTCTTTTTCAAGGTTTTGAACGATCGCCTCGAAGAATTGCTCAGTGGTGAGCCAGTTCTGCGACGGGCCGATCAGCAGTGCGAGGTCTTTCGTCATCTGGCCGTTTTCGACCGTTTCGATGCAGACCCGCTCAAGCGTTTCAGCAAAGCGGACCACATCGGGCGTTTCGTCGAACTTGCCGCGATACATAAGTCCGCGGGTCCATGCGAAGATCGATGCGATCGGGTTTGTTGAAGTGGCTTTGCCCTGTTCGTGCTGGCGATAGTGGCGGGTGACGGTGCCGTGGGCTGCTTCGGCTTCAACAGTCTTGCCATCGGGCGTCATGAGAACAGAGGTCATCAGGCCAAGCGAACCAAAGCCCTGTGCCACGGTGTCTGACTGCACATCGCCATCGTAGTTCTTACAAGCCCAGACGAACTTGCCCGACCATTTGAGCGCGGCAGCGACCATGTCGTCGATCAGGCGGTGCTCATAGGTGATGCCGGCTTCTTCGAACTTTTCCTTGAACTCGGTTTCGAAGACTTCTTCGAACAGATCCTTGAAGCGGCCGTCATAGGCTTTCATGATCGTGTTCTTGGTCGACAGATATACCGGCCACTTGCGATCGAGACCGTAATTCATCGAAGCACGGGCAAAAGCGCGGATCGAATCGTCGAGGTTGTACATCGCCATCGCGATGCCCGAGCTTTCAAACTCGAACACTTCGAGGTCGAGATTGGTGCCGTCTTCGCCTTCATAGACAAGGCGCAGCTTGCCCGGGCCAGGGATCAGCGTGTCGGTTGCGCGATATTGGTCACCAAAGGCGTGACGGCCAACCACGATCGGGTTGGTCCAGCCCGGAACCAGACGCGGAACATTGTCGATCACGATCGGCTCACGGAACACAACACCGCCAAGGATGTTACGGATCGTGCCGTTGGGCGAACGCCACATCTTCTTGAGATCAAACTCTTCAACGCGCGCTTCGTCAGGAGTGATGGTAGCGCATTTCACGCCGACACCGTGTTCCTTGATCGCGTTGGCAGCATCGACGGTAATCTGGTCGTCAGTCTCGTCGCGCTTTTCGATCGAGAGGTCGTAGTATTTCAGGTCGACATCGAGGTAAGGGAGGATCAGCCGTTCGCGGATCCATTGCCAGATGATCTTTGTCATCTCGTCGCCGTCGAGCTCGACGACCGGGTTTTTGACCTGAATTTTTTGCATGGCTAGCGCCTCATCCTTCTTCGAATGTGTGTAAGCGTTAGGATGTCTGATGTGATCCCTATGACAGGCGCTCTAGCAGAGGCGGCGCAGGGTGCAAGGTGTGGCTCGACACAAGCTGCCCTTACGCGGCGGGCGGCTCCCGGATCAGAGACATGGACCGCATGTTACACGGTCCTGGGGTAAAATCCCCTCGATCAATTGGGGGTGAATTGATCGAATGGATCGATCACCCAGCCAGAGGGCAGGACGCGGGCCCTTAAACCAGAGCGTGCCGGTGTAGGAAAGCAGGCTCAGGCAGGTTCGGCGATCGCTTCGTGCTTGCGGACTTTCACGGTCACGCCGTTGAGCACCGCATTGCCGGTGAGCGCGTCATAGCGTTCTGTATCGATCAGATCGTTAAGCGATGCGCCTGCATGTTCGGCGGCAGTTTGCCAGCTGACACCGCTGCGATTGTGGCCCCAACCATGAGGCAGCGAAACCACGCCGGGCATTACGTCGTCTGTCACTTCGGCTGCGACTTCGACCTCGGCAATGCGCGAGGTGATCGCCACTTGATCGCCGTCTGCGATCCCGCGCGCCTCGGCATCTTCGGGGTGGATCATCAAGGTGCAGCGATCCGGGCCTTTCACAAGCCTGTGCGAGTTGTGCAGCCAGCTGTTGTTTGAACGGATATGGCGCCTGCCGATCAGCGAGAGGTCATCGCCATCACGCTCGGCCATGCTGCGGGCAAAACGATCAAGATCTGCGACCAGTTCATCGGGCGCGGTGTTGATCAGTCTGTTATCGGTCAAGAGGCGGTCCTTGATGCATGGCTCCAATGGACCAAGATCAACCCCGTCTTCGAGCGCCTCGACCTCTTCAAGCGTCATGCCAGCAGGAGAGGCGCGCATCATCGCATCAAGCTGTTCGCGCGGCGTTTCCATATTGGGAGCAGGCGTTCCCTTGGCTGAATGGATCGCCTGAGCCAGTTCGCCCAGGATTTCCCAGTCAGCCTTTGATCCTTCTTCGCGCGGCAATGTCTGCTTGGAATAAGCGCCGAAATTGCGCACTGACAGCGGCCCGAAGAACATTGTGTAATGGTCTTTTTCAAGCGGCCCGCATGGCGGCAGGATGTAATCCGCGTGCCGCGTTGTCTCAGTGATATGCGGATCAAACGCGACCATCAGGTCCAGCTGTTCAAGCCCGCGCTCTGTCTTGCGGCCATCAGGCGCGGAAAGGACAGGATTGCCCGCCTGCACAAACAGCACGCGAATTTGGCCGCCATCTTCGCGCAGCATCTCATCAGCAAAGGCGACCATCGGTGTCTCGCCCATAACCGTCGGCATTGTACCGCGCGCGGTTTCAACGCTCCCGACGCCGCCGGGCCCGTTAAGTCCGACAATATCGACCAGCGGCTTGGGAAACATCGTGCCGCCGGCCCGGTCCAGATTGCCCGAGACGAGATTGATCAGCTGGATCAACCAATGATTGAGCGAGCCAAACTCACACACTGACACACCCATGCGGCCATAGATCGCCGCTGGAGCATCCCCTGCAAAATGCGCGGCAATCGCGCGCATTTCGTCTTCGGCGACACCGCAATAGGCGGAAAGCTGCGCAATATCGAAGCCGCCCACGGCGGCTGCGGCGCGTTCAAGCCCATCATCGCACGCCGCAGCAAGCTCAGCAGGAAGCTCTCTCGCATCGGCAAGCACACTTTGCAAAATGCCCAGAAGCAGGGCGGTATCTGTGCCCGGCTTGATTGGAAGCCATTGATCCGCTGCCTTTGCGGTTTCGGTCCGCCTGGGGTCAACCACGATCAGCTTGCCGCCGCGTTGGTGCAATTCGCGCAGACGCCCGCGAAAATCGGGCACTGTCCACAAGCTGCCATTGGACGCCAGCGGATTGCCGCCAAGGATCACCAGCGTGCGTGTACGGTCGATATCGGGCACTGCGGCAAGGCTGACATGGCCATACATGTGATATTGGACATAATGATGCGGGATCTGGTCCACCGTTGACGCGGAATAAGTGCGCTTTGCTTTCGTTGCGCGCTGGAGAAAGCGCGAGTGGAGCACCATGCCATATTCATGCGCGGTCGGATTGCCGCGGTAAAAAGCCGTCGCGCTCCCCTCTGGATCAACCTGTTCGAGCCGCGCTGCGATTTCGCGGTAGGCGGTTTCCCATTCGATTTCCTCCCACCCATTGTCGGTGCGCTTGACCGGGCGGCGCAGGCGATCAGGATCGTCCTGAAGATCGGCAATCGCGGTTGCCTTTGGGCAGATATATCCGCGGCTCAGAGGGTTGTCGGGATTGCCTTTGATAGAGACGACCTTGCGATCATCCATTTCGACCAGAATGCCGCAATTCGCCTCACAGATGTGGCAGGTGCGTTTGTGGATCGTGGTCATCATCTCTCTCCTGTGGCGGTGCGATGCCGGTCAAATGGCTTTCGGCGCCGTTACCTGGTGTTTTGAATTGCCCGGAGCGAGCGCGCAAGGCACTCATGAACAAATGACGTATGTGATGACCGCTATACCTGTTTGCATTCTGGCCGGCGGGGGCTCGCGCAGGTTCGGTTCGCCCAAGGGGCTTGCTGAGATTGGCGGGACCAGCCTGATCGCGCGGGTCATCGATCGGGTGAGCCGCCAGACAAACGCTGAAATCGTCATCAACGCCGCTGTTGATGGGGCGTATGGCGGGCTTGGCCTGCCGATTGTGCCTGACGCGCTTGGCCGCGATTTGGGCCCGCTCGCCGGGGTTCATGCCGCGATGGTCTGGGGCGCGGGGCAGGGGAGCGAGACGGTTGCGACCGTCGCGCTCGACACGCCGTTTCTGCCTGCAGACCTGCTATCTCGGCTCGAAAACGAAGGCGCACCTGCGATTGCCGCCAGCGGGGGACGCAATCATCCGGTGATCGGATTGTGGCCGTGTTCCATGGCTGGCGAGCTTGCTGCCTACATCGCGCAGGGGCGGCGATCAGCCCATGGCTGGGCCGAGGCGTGCGGGGCGCGTGCGGCGATGTTTGAAAGCGCAATGGATGGGCGCGATCCATTCTGGAACGTCAACACGATTAATGAGCTCGAAGACGCGCGCAAAGCCGCATCTGGCAGCGCTGGCGCTGACCCAAAAGGGGGCTAGACGCCGACCTTATCAAACGGGCATGGTGGGAAGATGGTGGGCGTAGGAAGAGTTGAACTTCCGACCCCTGCGATGTCAACACAGTGCTCTACCACTGAGCTATACGCCCGAACCATCATCTTGCCTCGCCGCCTTTAGGCGAGCGAGAAGCGGCGCGTTAGCGAAACCTCTTACGCTGTGCAAGCGATTCGCGCGCTGGCATGCGCAAAAAGCGTGAGAAAAGGCGTGTCAGAGTTGTGCCTTGCGCTGATCTTCGAAAGCGCGTTCGACTTCGAGCACAAGGTCACGCAGGTGAAACGGCTTCGACAGCACCTTGGCATGTGGCTGTTCGCGGCTCGCGCGCAGCGACACGGCAGCAAAACCGGTGATGAACATCACCTTGGTGCGCGGGCTTATTTCGGCGCAGCGCTGGGCAAGCTCAATTCCATCCATTTCGGGCATGACAATGTCCGAAAGCAGCAGATCGAACTGCTCTTTTTCGAGCAATGGCAGCGCATCGGTCCCGCGATCAACGCTTGTCACCTCATAGCCTGCCTTAACAAGCGCCCGTTCGAGGTAAACGCGCATGGATTCTTCGTCCTCGGCAAGGAGGATCCGTCTGGAAAGATTCGCTGTCATGAGGCGCTTCATAAGCCCTTTCGCTTAAGAAGTCCTGAGCAAGCAATTGGGGTGCCCTGCTTTGAGACGCGATGAGCAAACGGGTTACCACACAGGCTTAACGCTTCATCGTATATTGCGCGTCGCAGCCTAGCAAAACGAGGCTTTGACTCGCGCTGGTAAAGCGGGCAGCAATCACAGCGCAATGAACTCTTCCAAAAGCTCTTCGGACAAGCGAATCGCATCGCGCTTTGACGCTGGCGACAGTGTGATCACGCGCGGCGGGGCGATTGACATCGACTATGGTGGCGATGTTGTCCAAGGTACTGGGAATGCTGCCTTTGTTCATGTTGCGCCGCGTTCAATGCCCTTGCCGGTTCTGATTGCGGTCCCGCATGCGGGGCGGCGATATCCGGGCACAGTTCTGGCGGACATGCGCGATGCCGGTCTCAGCCAGCTGCGGCTTGAAGATCGCCACGTCGATGCGGTGGGTGTCGAAGTCGCAAGGGCAACAGGGACAGGCCTGCTGGTCGCTCACGCACCGCGCGCAATGCTCGACCTCAACCGGGCCGCGGGCGATGTGGATTGGGACATGGTCGAGGGCGCCTCTCCCGAAGTGCGCTCTGCATTCGCGAAGGGTCCGAACAGCCGGTCCAACAATGCCAGAGCGCGCAGCGGTTTGGGCCTTGTTCCGCGCCGCCTGCCCGGTTTTGGGGAGATTTGGCGCGATCGTCTGCCTGCAAGCGAGTTGGCGCGGCGGATTGATCGCATTCACAGGCCGTACCACGAATTTCTGGCGCGCGAGCTTGAGCGGATCAGGGATCGCTGGGGCGCAGCCTTGTTGATCGACCTTCATTCAATGCCGCCGCTGCGCCGGCCAAGCGGAGAGCAGCGCGCACCGCAGATCGTTGTGGGTGATCGCTTTGCTGCCTCATGCCACAGCGCACTTGCCGCAAGCGCTTTTCGCTACCTTGATCGCCACGGCTGCGCTTCGGCGCACAACAGGCCCTATTCGGGCGGCTATGTGCTTGATCGCCATGCTGCGCCAGCGCGCGGGATCCATGGGATCCAGATTGAATTGTGCCGTTCGACCTATCTTGATGCCTCGCTTTCGCATCCGACCACTTCGGTAAAACCGCTTGCCAAGATGTTGGCAGGGCTTGTGCGCGAATTGGGGGCAGAGACGGCTGGGCTTGGCGCGGGCGGCCAGACGGCACAGGCTGCCGAGTAGCCCGCTGAAGCGCGGCGGAAAAAGCGCTCTTAACACTCAAGAAAAAAGCCGCCTCGTGGTGATAAGGGGGGAACACACGAGGCGGCCAGGTTCAGGGAGGATAGCGCCCAGATAGGCGCGGTCCCGGGCGGTGGATGAGGGGATTACCGCCCGTTGGTAAAAAATAGGAAAGGAGCGGCCTACGTTCAAGACGCAGGCCGCTCCTAAATGATCGCAAATGGCGCTATCTCAGGGCGCTTGATCGCACACCCGTAGAGGCGCGGGATTACCGCGCCCCGAAAGGCGCGCTCTTAGATCGTGCCGTTTGGAACCGCAGGGGTGCCAGCGTCAGGCAGAGGAACCTTGCCCAGCGCACTTTGACGTTCGAACACAGTGCGCATCAGGTTCATCGAGAACAGCTGAGCATAGATCAGCATCAGCATGCCGTTCTTGCTGAGAACTTCGAGCTGATCTGCTGGCAGTTCGCGCAGCTTTTCTTCGTTCACCATCTGGAAGCCGCGATAAACAAACGGCTTTTCAGGCATGTCGTTGCGGGTGATCGCAATTTCGCCGTCCATCAGGATGTCGAGCTTCTTGAGCTCTTCGAGGAAAGCACGGGTACGCTGACCCGATTCTTCAAAGCGGCGGCAAAATTCGAGAATGCCGTCAGTGTACTCGGTCGGCTTGGCGGCTTCTTCGCCCTCTGCGGGCTGGAACAGTGCCTGGCCGTCTTCGGTCTTGCCAACAACGCCTGATTGCGGGTCGAAGCACAGCGACATGTCTTCGCTGTCCTTGTTGAGCTTGGCAAGGATGAAGGGATAGCGGCGGATATAGGCCGGAACGTAAATGCCTGCCTGAAGCTTGCCATCGTCGCCGATGAAGGTGTTTACGCCGTCATTCAGACCCATAAGTGCAATCGGCAGCGGGTTGTCGCCAGCGGTGAACACGATCGGGTAATCGCGCTGGGCATCGACGAATTCGTCAACCGTCAGCGGAATTGCGTGCGTGGTGGCAATGAAAGACGCATCGTCAAACGGGCGAACCTTCCAGTCGCCATGATCGCGGCTGTTAAGCGGAAGCAAGTCTTTGTAGAACAGCGGAAGTTGCGGCTGCGGCGCGGTCGCCATGGAATTCTCTCCGAAAGAAAAGTTGGAAATCTGTTCGCGGCGGAACGCGGAAAAGGACTTCCCGCAAAGCTGCGATGGCGGCGCTTTAGGCGTTCCTTAGGGCAGGTGCAAGCGTGCCGAGTCTCACGCGCTCTCTAACGGCACAAGCTTGCCCGGATTGAGCAGGCCTTTGGGGTCAAGGGCCTGTTTGATGGTCCGCATCATGGACAGCGCAACCGGATCGCCAAGCCGCCCCAACTCGCTGACTTTCATTTGCCCGATCCCGTGCTCTGCGCTGATCGAACCGCCCCATTGGGTGACGAGATCATAGACCTGGCTGCTGATCACTTTGCCTTGACCCTCTTCCCATTCGCCCGGAACTGCACCTTCAGGCGCAAGCACGTGGAAATGGACATTGCCATCGCCAAGATGGCCAAAGGCAACCACTGATGCGCCAGGATGCGCGCTTTCGATTTCCGGCGTTGCAGCAAGAATGAATTCGGGCATCCGTTCAACCGGAACAGAAATATCGTGCTGCATTGCTGGCCCAAGCGCGCGTTCAGCGGCTGATATTGAATCGCGCAGGTTCCAGAAATCCTCCGCCTGTCGCTCGTTCGAGGCGAGCACGGCATCGCTCAGCAATTCGTCTTCTGCCGCTTCGCCGAGCGCTTCTTCAAGCCGTTCGCGCAATTGCGCGTCATCGCCGTCCACTGCCACACATTCGATAAGAGCGTTCCACGCATGGCGAGCCTGCAAGGGTGAGCGCGCATCGGGGAGATGAGCGAGCACCGCGTCAAGGCAATGCGCGGGCACCACTTCAAACCCTTCAAGAGTGTCACCAAGCGCCCGGTCCACCCTTCGAAGCAATGCGCGCGCATCGGTGATGGATGACAGGCCCACCCATGCGGTTGCCCGTGCGCGCGGGGCAGGGAGCAAACGCAAGGTTGCCCCTGTCACAATGCCGAGCGTCCCTTCCGACCCGATCAAAAGCTGTTTGAGATCAAACCCGCGATTGTCTTTCTTGAGCACGGTCAGCGCATCGAACACGCTTCCGTCTGCGAGCACGGCCTCGATCCCCAATACCTGCGCGCGCATCGTGCCATGGCGTAGCACCTGCGTGCCGCCAGCATTGGTCGAAATCAGCCCGCCAATCGTCGCTGAACCCTTGCCGCCGAGCGTCAGCGGAAAACGCAGGCCCTGTGCCTCGGCGGCCTCGTGGAAAGTCTGAAGGATCACGCCCGCGTCGCACACCGCCTGTCCGGCGCCAGCATCGATTGCGCGGATCGTGTTCATCCGCCTCAATGAAAGGAGCATGGCCGCCCCGCTCGCATCAGGCGTTGCACCGCCTGCCATGCCGCTGTTCCCGCCTTGCGGGACGATCGGCACGCCGTGGCGCGCGCACAGTTTGACCAGTTCAGAGACCTCTTTGGTCGAGGCGGGCGAGGCAAGGGCAAGCGCCTGACCGGTATAGCGGCCACGCCAATCGGTCACCCACGGATCAATGTCCTCGGCAAGCTGAGTAAAGCCCTTGGGCCCCAGCAGATTGGCGGCCTCGGCAAGGAAGGAATCTCTTGTTTGTGTCACGCTCGTCATTGTGGCGCCTATGCCACACTCTTGCGCGATTGTGCCAGTGCTTTGCGTCACCTGAAGCACGCAGTTAAGCCAGCGTTCAATCGCTGGTGCTAGCAAGCACGCCGGATCGCAGCAGGGCGATGGACCCTGCACAATTGGAGGAACCTTCGGGACCGCTCATGCCGAGCCTTCTGACCCTTGCAGCGCCCTTTGTGCTGATGATGCCTATTCTTGGGCAGGGGTTGATGCAGTCAGGCGATGTTCGCGAAGCGGTTCCACCCGTGCCTGCGCCGCATTCGCCAGCGCCTGATTTTGAGCAGGCTGAAGACAACCCCTATTCGCGCGATGCCGAAGCCGTTAGCCCGCTTGATGCGTTCTACGGCGCTCAGATTGCGCGTCAGGTGCGGATTGAACAGCGCGTAATCCTGCGCATCACGCCGCGCCGCCAAAGCAATCGCAACAGTCTGCTCGCTCGCCTCCCGCAGCAAGGTCTCAATACAGCTTATGAAGAGCGCGAGATGGAGCGCTGCCTGCCGATGGCGGGTATCTCTGCTGTGCAGACCGGCACCGGCAATCGGCTGCTCTTGTTTCTGCGCGACAACCGAATTGTCAGCGTGAACCTTGAACGGGCGTGCCGCGCGCGGGATTTCTATTCCGGCTTCTATATCGAACGCAGCGAAGACGGGCAGCTTTGCGTTGACCGGGACGAGCTCCAATCGCGCAGCGGCGCCAAATGCGAGGTTGAAGCGATGCGTCAGCTGGTTGAAGTCGACGACTGAGCGGCGGGGCAAAGCAGGCCGCAGGGCGCATCATGTGCGCGATATACAGCTGGCGAGCCAGCGCATTTCTTGACTTTTGAGGGCATTTTGGCCAAGCGCTCCGGCGCTGCAGGCGGTTGTTTCGTCAGCAGATCGAATTTCTGGCAGCCTCGCTGCGCACAATCCGGACATCTTGAACCGCATGACCTTTGCCGATCTCGGCCTATCTGACGAATTGCTGAAAGCGGTCGAGGCCGCAGGATATACGTCGCCCACTGCGATCCAGGCAGAGGCGATTCCTGCTGTGCTGATGATGAAGGACCTCATCGGCATTGCTCAGACGGGAACGGGCAAAACGGCAAGCTTCGTGCTGCCGATGATCGATGTGATGGCATCGGGCCGTCGGCGCGCGCTGATGCCGCGCTCGCTCATTCTTGAACCCACGCGCGAACTTGCAGCGCAGGTGGCGGAGAATTTCGAAAAGTATGGCGTCAACCACGACCTGAAGATGGCGCTGCTGATCGGCGGCGTGCAGATGGGGGATCAGGTCAAGGCGCTGAATGAAGGTGTGGATGTTCTGATCGCGACGCCCGGCCGGTTGATGGACCTGTTCGAACGCGGCAAGATTCTTTTGAACGGCTGCGAACTGCTCGTGATCGACGAAGCTGACCGGATGCTCGACATGGGCTTTATCCCCGATATCGAGTTTATCTGTGACAAGCTGCCTGAAACGCGCCAGACCATGCTGTTTTCGGCGACCATGCCTGCGCCGATTGAAAAGCTGGCAAAGAAGTTCCTGAGCAATCCCAAGCGGATCGAAACAGCGCGTGCGGCCACGACGAACAAGGATATCACCGCGTTCAAGGTCCCGGTGAAGAGCCGCCAAAAGCGCGAGACCCTGCGTTGGCTGCTGCAAAACGATCATGTTGAAACCGCGATCATCTTTGCCAACCGCAAGACGACCGTGCGTGAGCTTAACAAGAGCCTTCAGCGTCACGGGTTTGCGAGCGGGGAAATCCATGGCGACATGGATCAGACATCTCGCTTGAAAGAGCTCGACCGGTTCAAGTCGGGCGATGTGAATATTCTGGTCGCGTCCGACGTTGCCGCGCGCGGGCTCGACATCAAGGGCGTGAGCCACGTCTTCAATTTCGACACGCCCTGGCACCCGGATGATTATGTCCACCGCATTGGCCGTACAGGCCGCGCTGGCGCCAAAGGTCGCGCGTTCACCTTCGTCGCCGAAGAAGACGCAGAAGCAATCGCCAATGTCGAAAAGTTGACCGGCGCGAAGATCAAGGTCTTTGGCAAGGACGATGTGCGCGTTGAGCTTGCCGAAGCTTCCGCTGAGACGCAGGACGAGGCGCCCGAAGAAAAGAAAAGCCGTTCGCGCAGCCGCGCTCGCGATGACGACAGCGATACGGCGAAAAAGCCGCGCCGCGAGCGCTCCGCTGAAAAGCCTGCTCGCAAGAGCCGTTCTCGCCGACACGAAGCTGAGGATGAAGAGCCGATCCCCGCTGGTGAATGGAACGGTCCGAAGCCCGGCTTCCTCGACATTGGCGCTGGTTAAGCGGGCAAGGTGAGCGCCCCCTTTGCGCTCTCGCTTCAATCGCTTACATAGCCCGCTAACCCGATTCCCCCTTTAACGGAGAGCCCCTTTGGCTTGGCAAGACACTCTCAATGCGCGCGGATGGAAAGTCCCGTTCGTTGGCAAGTCTCTGTTTCAGATCGGCAAGGAACTGCGTCCCAAGATCGATCGTATCATCATGGACAATTCCAAGATTCCCGATGCGGCGCTTCAGGACAAATCGTTCTGGCCTTGGATTGCCAAGCTTGAGGAGCGCTGGGAAGACATTCGTGACGAAGCGGTGCGCATTCGCGCGCAGGATATCCCTTCGCTGGGCGAGATTTCCTTCGACCATGGCCGGATCGGCAAGGACAGGCGTTGGCGTGCGTTCTTCCTCAAGGGCTATGGCTACACGATGGAGACCAACGCCGCTCGCGCGCCGATTACCTCAAAGCTGCTCGATGATGTGCCGGGTCTTGTAACGGCCAATTTCTCAGTGCTGGAAGCAGGCGGGCATATCCCGCGTCACTGGGGCATGACCAAAGGCATGCTGACCTATCACCTCGCGCTCAAATCGCCTGCCGAGACCGAGAAGTGCCGCATGCATCTGGAAGAGGGCGAGACAACTCACGTCCTCAACTGGCGCGATGGTGAAAGCTTCGTGTTTGACGACATGTTCAATCACGAGGTCTGGAACGAGACTGAGGAAGACCGCTACATCCTCCTCATCCAGATCAAGCGCCCGTGCCGGTGGAAAGGCAATGCGATCCAGAACCTGTTCCTGTTCGGCGTGCGCAATTCGCGCTTTGTGCAGGACATCAAGAAGGCGATTGAGGGTGCGGCGAAGAAGAAGGCGGCGGCTTAGCTTTCTTTCGGCGGTTTAGGGTTTGTTTTCGGCGGTTTAGTCTCGTCGACCCCTTTATCCGAACCAATCTGAGGCACTGCCGTTGCATCGTCCTGACCGCTTGCGATCTGGAGCGCCTGTGCGGGGCTCCCGGCGGTTGCGATCTGATTGGCGACATCGGTTGATGCGCCGCCGCTTGCCGCATCACTGGCAGCGGCACGAAGCAGGGTCTTGTCAACCTGATCGGTCAGCCATTTGGCACCGCCAACCCCGATGAGCGCGCCTCCAACCAGCCCTGAGAGGGTGAGCCCCGATGAGGCTAGATTGCTGTTCAGCTTGTCCGGATCGGTCTCTGACATCAAAACATAACCGGCCATGGGGCCATACAGGCCCCAGGAAATTGACGCGGCAAGAGCGCCGATAAAGATGTTACCAAGAAAACCCGGCCTCAAAATCTTGCCCCCGGCGCGCGTCACGCTGGATTTTGGAAGAATAAAGCCGTTATCGCTGATCAAGGCATTAAAGCCGCCGCCCAATCCCCCAGCAAAAGCGATGCAAACCAGCATCGTGAGTATTCCAGCTTCCATCATCATCCCCCCAAATCGATTCGAAAATCGAGGTCAGAATACGATGTTCACTTGGCCGGCCAACTGATTTTGAGCGATTGTGACTTAAATCACAGTCACAAAACTATCGATCACGCGCTTTTCGCCGGCTTCTTCGAAGTTGATCGTCAGCTTGTTGCCTTCCTGATCGATCACGCAGCCGGTTCCGAACTTCTTGTGTTCCACCATCGCGCCGATTGCGATGTCAGAGCGGGGCTTTGCGGCAAAACTTGCAGCGGATCGCCCGGGTTCAGCAACGCGCTGCTGCTTGGTTTCATAGCCCGTCGCAATCGCACGTTGCCAACCGGGGCCGCGCGCGCTGGACCTTTGCGGGCGATCGCGCGCAACGTGAGCAAACGGATCTTCGTTTTCCGACCAATTTGCCCGCCACAGGCTGGCGCCGCCGGTCATGGTCGATTCCTGTTCGATATGGTCTTGCGGCAATTCCTCGATGAAGCGTGAGGGGATTGAGCTGGTCCACTGGCCGTAAATCCGGCGGTTTGCGGCATGCAGGATCATGCAGCGTCGCCGCGCGCGGGTGATCGCGACATAAGCAAGGCGGCGTTCTTCTTCGAGGCTAGCCAGCCCGCCTTCATCGATCGCGCGCTGCGATGGGAACACGCCTTCTTCCCAGCCAACGCAGAACACGTGGTCAAATTCGAGCCCCTTGGCCGCATGGATCGTCATGATCGTGATGGTGTCTTCTTCATCGCCGCGATCATTGTCCATGACGAGGCTGACATGTTCGAGGAAATCACCCAGCGTTTCATACTCTTCCATCGCGCGGGCGAGTTCAGAGAGGTTTTCTGCCCGGCCTGCGCTCTCCGCGGAACGGTCCGCTGCGAGCATGTCATTATACCCGCTTTCATCGAGCACCAGACGAAGCAGATCAGCCGGCGACAACGTCTCAGACGCTTCGCGCCAGGCGAGAAATTGGCGAAGCAGCCCGCCAATTGTGTTCGCCGCACGCTTGGGCAATTCATCGCTGTCTGCCAATTGCAGCGAGGCTGCGGCAAGCGGCAAGCTGACCCGGCGTGCATGCATGTGCATCTTTTCCAGCGTCTTTGCGCCAAGGCCGCGTTTGGGCTGATTGTAGATGCGCTCAAACGCTAGATCATCCTGCGGCTGCGCAATCACCCGCAGATAAGCCAGCGCATCGCGGATTTCGGCGCGTTCGTAGAAGCGGAAGCCACCAATGATCCGGTAATTGATCCCGGTTTGGATAAAGCGATCTTCAAATTCGCGGGTCTGGTATTGCGCGCGAACAAGGATTGCGACCTGATCGAGCGGGGCGCCTTCGCGTTCGAGCCGCTCAATCTCTTCACCGACCTTGCGCGCTTCCTCCGGCGCGTCCCATACGCCGATCACCTGAACCTTGTCGCCGCCATTGACCTCGGTCCACAGCGTCTTCTCGTGGCGCTGGGAATTGGCGCGGATCAGCCCGGATGCGGCGCCGAGGATATGCGGTGTGGAACGGTAATTCTGTTCAAGGCGAACCACATGCGCGCCCGGAAAATCCTTTTCAAACCGTAGGATATTGGCAACTTCTGCGCCGCGCCATGAATAGATCGACTGGTCATCATCGCCCACAACGCAGATGTTCTTGCGCGTCTGGGCGAGCAGTCTCAACCACAGATACTGGACCGCATTGGTGTCCTGATACTCATCGACAAGGATATATTTGAAGCGCTGCTGATAATCGGCGAGCACATCGCCATGCTTGCGGAAGATGTTGAGTATATGCAGCATCAGATCGCCGAAGTCGCAGGCATTGAGCGCTTTCAATCGGTCTTGATAGGCTGAATAGAATTCGCGCCCGCGGCCATTGGCAAAAGCCTCACAATCGGCAGGATCAAGGTCAGCAGGGTTCAGGCCGCGGTTCTTCCAGCGGTCGATCAACCCGGCAAGCTGGCGTGCAGGCCAGCGCTTTTCATCCTCGCCGCTTTCGACGATCAACTGCTTGAGAAGGCGCAATTGGTCATCGGTGTCGATGATGGTGTAATTGCTTTGCAGCCCGGCAAGTTCGGCATGGCGGCGCAGCATCTTTGCGCAGATCGAATGGAACGTACCGAGCCAGGGAATGCCTTCAGCGCCTGCGCCAAGATGACCGGCAACCCGTTCGCGCATTTCGCGTGCGGCCTTGTTGGTAAAGGTCACGCACAGAATTTCGCTTGGCCAGGCGCGGCGGGTGGCGACGAGGTGAGCGAGCCTTGCCGTAAGCGCAGCGGTTTTGCCCGTGCCAGCGCCCGCCAGCATCAAAACCGGCCCTTCGGTTGTCAGAACAGCCTCTCGCTGCGGCGGGTTAAGCCGCGCGGCATAGGCGGGCACCTGAGCGCCATTGTCGGCAGGAAGGGGGAGATTCGAGCTCATGATGATGTTGGAACAAGTACAGAACAAATGTCGGGCGTGCAACTTCGCACAATCCGCCAGGACGCGCACCCCGGCAAAAGGGTGGCGTCCCCCGTTTTCGCTCGCTGGCTCAGGCCTTGCGCAACAGTGTGAGGCGACCCTTGCCAATCTTGCGTGTGGTTTCCACTTCGAGGCCCTTGATTTCGGGCTCTTCGCTGGCCGCTGTTTCAAGCGCGATCCAGGTGCCATCACCGATCCAGCCAAGCCGCAACAACCGGTCAAGCGCGACTTCTCCCGCGCCGGTCTGATAGGGCGGGTCTGCAAGGATTAGGTCGACAGGCTCATTCGCGGCGCGAAGCCCCATCACAGAGCCTGCTTCAACTGTGGTTCGCTGGCGGCAACCAAGGGCTGTGATATTCGCGCGAATAGCCTCCAGCGCGCCGCGTTCCTGTTCGACAAACAGGCAATGCGCAGCCCCGCGAGAAAGCGCCTCCAGTCCAAGCGCGCCAGACCCGGCGAACAGGTCAGCAACGCGCAATTCCTCGAAGCTGCCGAGCCTGCTCACAAGCATCGAGAACAAGGTTTCGCGCGTGCGATCGCTGGTGGGGCGGGTGGCGTCACCCCTGGGGGCGGTGAGCTTTCGCCCGCGCCATTCGCCTGCGATCACCCGCATTATCGTTTCGCCCTTTTAAGCGAGCTGACAAACCGGTCGAGATCACCCTTGCGAATGCGCGCGGCCTGCCCGCGCGGAAGATCGCCAAGCGCGAAGGGACCATAGGCAGTGCGGATCAGGCGGTTCACTTTAAGGCCAAGATATTCAAGCACGCGGCGCACTTCGCGGTTCTTGCCTTCGGTGATGGTCATCTCGATCCACTGGTTCTTGCCTGATGCGCGTTCGAGATTGGCATCAATCGAGCCATACCGGACCCCGTCGATTTCAACCCCTTCGATCAATTCTTCAAGCTGATCTTGAGAGACATCGCCAAATGCGCGCGCGCGGTATGTGCGCGGAATGCCGGAGGAGGGCAGTTCCATCTGCCGCTTCAACCCGCCATCATTGGTAAGCAGCAACAGGCCTTCGGTGTTGAGATCAAGCCGCCCGATCGGCATCAGCCGCGGCGTGTCCTTGGGAAGGGCATTGCGCAAAGCGGAATAGATCGTCGCGCGCCCAGCCGGATCGCGTTCGGCAGTGATAAGGCCGGTGGGTTTGTGGAATGCGTAAAGTTGAGCAGGCTCAGGCCCTGCAACCGGCTTGCCATCGACCGCAACGCCTTTGAGGCTGGTGAGGAAAGTTGCAGGGGTTTCAACCGGCTTTCCATCAAGCGTGATGCGCTTGTCGGCGATCATCCGTTCGATCTCGCGCCGGCTGGCAATGCCTGCACGCGCGAGCAGTTTGGCAATCCGATCCCCCTCGGGACGATCATCTGACTTTTTGGGGTTGGTGGGCATGCGGGTGCCCTTAGGCCCGCCCCATCAGGCGGACAAGTCCTAGCGCGAAAGAGCGTCCTGCACGATTTCATCAAAACGTGCGATCCCGCCTTCAAGCGTGCCGAGCGTCAGTTCGCTGATCGCGCCGCTTTCCAGGCCTTGTTGGCCAAGCTCTGCCGCGCGGAAATCTTCGCTTGCAAACACGCCGCCATCGAGCAGCTTCCAGCTGCGCTCCCAGTGATCGCGCGCCTTGTCCGTCTTTGGCTCTTCCGGGATCAGCATGAAATCCTCGACCAAGGTGAGGTCGTGCGATTGCGGCATCAGCACCATGACATTGACGTAATCAGGGCTGGGAACGATCACAGTCGCAGGAAGCAATTGATATGCAAAGGTGATCACCCGCCGCAATTCGGCCATATCGGTCAGGTCAACACCTTCCATTTCCTCAAGCCGCCCGACTGCGCTGCGCAGGTGTGGCCCGACATTGTCGCCGGCGGTCACCCCATCCTTGAAAAACGGCCCGATCGTATTCGCATGAAGCCGCGTCACATGATAGCTTTCAAGGAAAGCGTCCATGATCAGTTTCCAATTGCCCTTTACCGTGTGAGTCTTGCGGCGAAACAGGTGCGCATCGCGCATGGCGAACGCATCGAAATCGGCGCTGATCGCTTCGGCATCGCTGAAATCGGCGCCATGTTCGGGAGCGAACCAGATCAAGCCGCCTGCCTCGAGGCTTGGCAGTTCAACAAGACCATGTTCGCTCTTGTCGAGACCGGGAAAAGTTTCAGGCCGCGGCAGGGCGAGCAGCTTGCCATCAAGCTTGTAGGTCCATGCGTGATACGGACACACAAGCCGCTTTGCACATTGCACCTCTTGCCCTTCAACCAGACGTGTGCCGCGATGGCGGCAGACATTGAGGAACACATGCGCTGCCCCTTCGGCATCGCGCGTGATCAGGAGCGGGCGGCCTGTTGCATCATGCGGCACCGCCATTCCCGCATCGGGAACAAGCGCGCTGGGCACGAGGACCTGAGGCAGACGGTCAAACAGCGCCGTTTTCTCACGGGCAAAATGGGCAGGGTCGGTATACCGGCTTGCAGGAATGGTCTGGCCAGCCTGTGCATCGCGCGGTTTGCCTTCTGAAACAGCCTTAGCAAGCGCCAACTGCCCCGGTGTCGGCTGCAAAGTGGGCAAATCTGTTGTCGGGGCGTTCATCGCGGCTTCCCTATTCCTCTCGACCGCGGCTAGTGTCGCATTAAATCTGAGAATTTCAAAGGACGCTAGGGATGAGCGAAACAGGGGCGGTTGAAGAGCGTAGCTTTTGGGGCGCTATCAAGCCCTATCTGGAAAAGGAATCGCTCGCCGCATTCTTCCTTGGAGTGTCCTCCGGTTTCCCGTTTGCATTGCTTGCAGCAACCCTGACGACGCGGCTGGCGCAAGACGGGATCGAAAAGTCGACTGTTACAGCGTTCACGCTCGTCTTTCTCAGCTACAATTTCAAATGGCTGTGGGCATGGATTGTCGACAGCGTGAAACTGCCGGTCATTGGGCGATTGGGGCTTCGCGTTTCGTGGATGATCGTGGTCGGTCTGCTGGTGATCGCGGCGGTCTTCAATCTCGCGCTCGCCGATCCCAAGCAAGATATTGCCTGGGTCGCTGTGTCAGCCATCATGCTCGGCGCAGCGGGCGCAACCTTTGATATTGTGATCGATGCATATCGGATCGAGACTTTGAAGCCCTATCAATTGGGCGTCGGCTCAGGGATGAGCCAATATGGCTGGCGGATCGGCGCGGCGAGCGCCGGCGCCTTGGCATTGGTCGTCGCGGCGCGCACGGATTGGAGCATCGCCTATATGGCCTGCGCCGTCTTTGCTTTGCCTGCGATGCTGACCGCGCTGATTTTGGGAGAGCCTCCGCGGCACCGTGCGCCAGCGCAGCGCACCACGATCCCCGCCAAGGTCAGGGCGATCGCAGACCCCTTCATCGAATTCCTGGGCCGCAATGGCGCTTGGTTGGTCCTGATCTTCATCGTGGTTCACAAGATCGGAGACACGCTCGCCAATCTGACCTTGCGCTTGCTGTTCGATGACCTTGGCTACACCAATGATGAGATCGCGATTTACGATGTTGGCGTGGGTTTCTGGGCGCTGATCATCGGGGTGTTTGTCGGCGGCATCATTTACGCTAAGCTCGGCCTCAAGAAATCGGTGCTGATCGCGCTTGTCCTGATGGCGATTTCGAACCTCAGCTTTGCCGGGCTTGCCGCTGTGGGCCACTCCAACCTCGGCATGGCTGCGGCTATCGGATTTGAGAATTTCGCGAGCGGATATGGCGGAGTGGTGGTTGTCGCCTATTTCTCGGCGCTGTGCGACCTAAGGTTCACGGCTTCGCAATACGCCCTGATATCGGCTGGCGCGAGCATAGCAGGGCGTATCCTTACAGGGACAACCGCCGGCGGCCTGATTGAGAACATGGGTTATGTGAACTTCTATCTGCTGACCACCGTCGCTGCCATTCCCGGCATCATCCTGTTCTGGTGGATGATGCGCACAGGTTTGGTGGATGAGGCAATGGGGACGGCAGGTAAGGAAGAGGCTCCGACTAGTGAGGTCTAATCCGGAACCTCATCATTCAGCCTCAGCGCTTCGCCTGCAAGGTAGAGCGACCCTGCGATGAGGATCGGAAAACCGTCACTCGGCACGTTGAGCAGCGCGTCCTCTAGGTCGCTGCGTGCCACCGCTTCCGGCCCGAAGGCGCTGGCGGGATGGCTGTCGTGGTCGGGCACGGGGACAATTTGCAAGGTTCGTATGCGGTCGCCTAACGGGTCGAGCAAAGCGCGCGGGTCCTTGTTGTCCAGCATGCCGATGATGAGGTGGAGTGGCTCGCCGAAGTGCCTCGCAATCGCCTCACCCGCGCTCGGGTTATGACCACCGTCGAGCCAAACCTTCTGGTCTGGGGCAAAGGCCGTGAGAGGCCCCTCGGCCAGAAGCTGCATGCGGGCAGGCCAATAGGCTTGGCGAAGGCCTTGATATATCGCATTGGAAGTGACCATCACGCGCGTCTGCGAACGCAGCATCGCAACCGCCAATGAAGCGTTAAGGCGTTGGTGCTCGCCCTTCATTGCCGGATCAGGGAGCCTCAGCTCAGTCTCATCGTCCAAGAAATGGTCACTCAGAGCGTTGTTCGTCCCAAAGTGATCTTCGTAGTGTGAGCCAAAGGGATTAGCATACCAGGACTCGCGATGAGCTCTCAGTATTGCCTGTGCTGCCTTGGCCGACCTTGCGACCTGTTTGTCCGCTAAGTCGCCATTGTTCATCACCACCAGCGGCACCCCCCGCTTCGCAATCCCCGCCTTCTCAAACGCGATCCGCGCCATTGGCTCGGTCGGCACGCCTTGTTCTGGCGCTAACAGAAACCGCTCGTGATCGAGGCCCAGCGCAGCAATTCCGCACGCAGCCAGCGCCTCGGGCTCCAACACATTGGTCGCATCGAACCGTCCGCCGAGGCCTACTTCGACGACACATGCATCGGCTGGGGTCCGGCTGAAAGCGAGGAAGGCGGCGGCGATGGTCACTTCGAAGAAGCTGGGGCCGAGATCTTCTCCCGCATCCAAGACCTCCTCCAGCAACTCCGCCAGCGGGCCATCTTCGATGAGCTTGCCCGCCAACCTGATCCGCTCATTATACCGAACCAGATGCGGCGAGGTGGTGACATGCACCCGCTTGCCATCTGCCTCCAACATCGCGCGCAGGAAGGCGCAGACCGAGCCTTTGCCATTGGTCCCTGCGACATGGAACACAGGCGGCAGCTTGCGATGGGGATTGCCGAGCCGTTCCATCAAGGCCCGGATCGTCTCAAGCCCAAGCCTGCCTTGCGGAACGCTGAGTGCGGAGAGCCGGTCTAGCTGCGCCTGAACACGCGGATCATCCGAGGACCCAAAGTCCATTGGTGACTAGGCAGCTGCGTCGGCAGGCTGGAGATATTCGAGCACCTGCGCCAAACGCTCTTTCAAGTCCTTGCGCTGGACGACCATGTCGACCATTCCGTGCTTGTGCAGATATTCCGCACGCTGAAACCCTTCGGGCAATTGTTCGCGGATTGTATCCTGGATCACGCGCTGACCGGCAAAACCGATAAGCGCGCCGGGCTCTGCGATATGCACATCACCCAGCATGGCATAGCTTGCGGTCACGCCGCCCGTGGTCGGATCGGTAAGGACAACGATATAGGGTAGACCAGCGGCTTTCAGACGGCGTGTCATCACTGTTGCGCGCGGCATCTGCATCAGCGACAAAATGCCTTCCTGCATGCGCGCGCCGCCTGCTGCGGTGACGACGATGAACGCACAATTGCGCTGCAAGGCCTTTTCCGCGCCCCGGCAAAACGCTTCGCCAACGGCCATACCCATGGAACCGCCCATAAAGGTGAAATCCTGCACGCCGACCACCGCCGGGCGGCCGAGGATCGCGCCTGATCCGGTCACGAACGCATCTGCATGCGGGCTTGCCGCACGCGCTGCTTTCAATCGGTCGGTGTAGCGCTTGGAATCCTTGAATTTGAGCGGGTCTTCGGTGACCTGCGGCATTTCCAGCAGCTCAAACCCCTCGTCGAGCAGCAGTGCAAGCCGCGCATCGGCCCCGATCCGCCCGTGATGTTCGCACTTGGGGCAGACCGAAAGGTTGTCTTCGTATTCCTGAACGAAGAGCATTTCCTGACAGTTCTTGCACTTGATCCAGAGGTCTTTTTCAGTGCTGGTCTTCTCTGTGCCAAAGCCCAGAGAATTGCGGACACGGGTGAACCAGTTCATGTGTTTTTGATCCCTTAGGAACGCGCGGTTTTGATCGCGGCGACCATGTTTGCTGTCAGCTCTTGTAGCTTGGCGGGGGCCTGTGCGCCATACTCGCCTACCAAGTCAACCAAGGCTGACCCTACGACAACGCCGTCTGCAACTGTGGCGATGGCGGCGGCTTGATCCGGGGTGCGCACGCCAAAGCCAACCGCAACCGGCAGATCGGTAGCAGCCTTGAGACGGCTGACTGCTTCTTCGATGGACCCTTGGGCAGCCTGCTGCAGCCCGGTAATGCCGGCGACTGAGACATAGTATAGAAACCCGCCTGACCCTCCGAGCACTTGCGGCAGTCGCGCCGCATCAGTGGTGGGAGTGGCGAGGCGAATGGGTGCAATACCGGCTGCGCGCAGGGCAGGGCCAAGCTCGCCGTCTTCCTCTGGCGGGATGTCGACGCAGATGACGCCATCGACGCCAGCGCCCTTGGCCGCGTTCGCGAACCAATCCGCGCCGCGCCGGATCATGGGGTTGGCATAGCCCATCAGGACCAGCGGCACATCGGGGTGGCGCTGGCGGAATTCGTAAGCGATCTGGAGCACATCGGCAGTGGTCGTGCCTTTGCCAAGCGAGCGAAGGTTTGCACTCTGGATCGCAGGGCCATCGGCCATCGGATCAGTGAACGGCATGCCCAGCTCAATCACATCCGCGCCGCCTGCAACCAGCGCATCGAGATTGGCAGCGGTGTCCCCATCACCAGCAGTGATGAAGGCGACAAAAGCCGCGTGGGGTTTGGAAAAGGCGGATTGGAGGCGGGTCATCTTTTGGTGGTAAATCCGATAGCAAAAAGGGCGAGGCTGAGCGCAACTAGCAAGTATCCGCCCGCATTCAACGCGTTTGAGGTGGGCGAGAAGTCGGGCTCAAACTCCATTGCGGCAAAACAGCCCCATGCTCCCAGCGTGGCAAGGACGCCGCCTGCAAGGAAGCGACCGCGCCGTGTCAATCAGCGACCTTCCAAAATCCAGCGCTCAGGCCAACCAAGGCCGCAATCCCAGCCGCCCACGGCGCGAGTGCGGGCGCCGCGATAGGCTGTGCCAGGATCACAAATCCCAAGGCTGACATGATGAACCCGATCGGCAGGCCAATCATGAAGAAGACGATCGCTCTGGTGATAGAGAAGCTCACATCTCCACTCCCAGCTTTTCGGCCACGGTGAAGATGTCCTTATCCCCGCGACCGCACAGGTTCATGCAGATGATTTCATCCTCGCGCATTTGCGGCGCTCGCTTGGCGACGGCGGCCAGCGCGTGGCTGGGCTCGAGCGCAGGGATAATCCCCTCGGTGCGGCAAAGCAGTTGGAAACCTTCCAAAGCCTCATCATCGGTGACGGCGGTGTATTCGACGCGGCCTGTGTCTTTGAGCCATGCGTGCTCGGGGCCAATGCCGGGGTAGTCCAACCCTGCGGAGATCGAGTGGCCTTCGGTGATCTGGCCGTCTGCGTCTTGCAGGAGATAGGTCTTGTTGCCGTGAAGCACGCCGGGCGCACCGCCGAGCAGACTTGCTGCGTGTTCGTCGCCATCAAGGCCGTGACCTGCCGCTTCCACGCCCAGCATCTTTACATCCGTATCATCAAGGAACGGGTGGAACAGGCCAAGCGCGTTCGACCCGCCGCCGATACAAGCGATCAGCAGGTCCGGCAGCTTGCCAGTGCGCGCCAACAACTGAGCGCGCGCCTCTGTGCCAATCACGCTCTGGAAATTGCGCACCAGCTCTGGATAGGGGTGGGGGCCTGCGGCGGTGCCGATGATGTAGAAAGTGTCGTGCACATTGGCGACCCAATCGCGCAGCCCTTCGTTCATCGCATCTTTCAGGGTCGCACCGCCGCTGGTGACAGGGACGACCTCTGCGCCAAGGAGCTTCATGCGGAACACATTGGGTGATTGCCGCGCCACGTCCTCTGCGCCCATATAGATCACGCAAGGCAGACCAAAGCGGGCGCACACGGTCGCGGTTGCCACACCATGCTGGCCTGCGCCGGTTTCCGCGATAATGCGGGTCTTGCCCATGCGCCGGGCAAGCAAAATCTGCCCGATGCAATTGTTGATCTTGTGCGCGCCGGTGTGATTGAGCTCATCGCGCTTGAACCAGACCTG
>CAYUCZ010000034.1:0-34440 GCA_964443505.1 uncultured Porphyrobacter sp.
CCCCGCCGCTGGCGACCACCGGCACGCTCACCGCATCGGCAATCGCGCGGGTAAGCTCAAGGTCATATCCTGCCTGCGTGCCGTCTCCGTCCATTGAGGTGACAAGCAATTCACCCGCGCCGAGATCGGCGACCAATTTGGAGTATTCAAGCGCGTCAATCCCGGTGGGCTTGCGACCACCATGGGTGAAGATTTCCCATTTGGGTGCTTCACCTTCGCCCGACACACGCCGCGCATCGACGCTGGCAACGACGCACTGGCTGCCGAACTTGGCGGCGATTTCACCGACCAGTTCAGGCCGGGCTACCGCGGCAGAATTGATCGCGACCTTGTCTGCGCCCGCCAGCAACAGCGCGCGCGCATCCTCAACGCTGCGTACCCCGCCGCCTACGGTGAGCGGCATAAAGCACACTTCGGCTGTGCGCTTGACGATATCGAGCAGCGTCCCGCGCCCTTCGTGACTAGCCGAGATATCGAGGAAACACAGCTCATCTGCGCCTGCCGCATCATAGGCGCGCGCCTGTTCAACAGGATCGCCTGCGTCTTTGAGATCGACGAAGTTCACGCCTTTGACGACGCGCCCATCGGCAACGTCGAGGCAAGGGATGACGCGGATGCGGACGGTCATAGCAACACAAAGGCGCCCGCACCGCCAAACAAGAGGACGCTGTATCCCAGGATGCCAAACCAATATTGCCTTGCAAAATGTTCGCGAGAAAAGGGGAGACCGTGACCGATCGGGAAATGAACTTTCCTTTCGACCAAGCCCCAGAAGAGGCCTGTGCCGCCCATTCCAGCCACAAACGCAGCAACTATCTTCAAGAACAAAATCACGCCCGCGCCCCCATCTGGATCGCTGCCGCCAAGTCGAGCTTGCCCTCATACAGCGCGCGGCCCGTGATGACGCCTTCGATCCCGTTATGCGCGTTAAGGCTGAGCACGTGAATGTCGTCCAACCCTTTCACTCCGCCGCTGGCGATCACTGGGATATCGACCCGCTGCGCCAAGTCCACCGTTGCATCGATATTGACGCCCTTCAGCAGTCCATCGCGGCCAATATCGGTGAACAGCAGCGAGGCAACGCCTGCATCTTCAAACCGGCGCGCAAGATCAACCACCGGCACGTCGGAGACTTCGGCCCAGCCTTCGGTCGCGACCATGCCGTCTTTCGCGTCGACTGCCACGACAATGCCGTTCTCCCATTCGCGCGCCATTTCTTTCACGAATTCAGGATCTTTGAGAGCCGCAGAGCCCATCACAACACGCGCAACCCCAAGGTTAAACCAGCCTTCAACCGCTGCCGCATCGCGAATGCCTCCGCCCAATTGCACATAGCCGGGGAAGCGCTCGATAATCGCTTTGACCGCCTCCACATTGCGCCCCTCGCCTGCAAATGAGCCATCAAGATCAACGACATGCAGGTGCTCAGCGCCAGCTTCGGCAAAGATCATCGATTGGGCAGCGGGATCATCGCCATAGATCGTGGCGCGGTCCATATCGCCTTCGGCAAGCCGGACGACTTCGCCGCCTTTGAGGTCAATTGCGGGGAAAATGATCAAGGCTTCCACTCCAGAAATCGGGTCAGCGTAGCAAGGCCATAAGACTGGCTCTTTTCGGGGTGGTACTGCACACCAAGGATATTGTCGCGCGCAACGGCCGCGACGAGGCCCTCTCCATGGTCAGACAGCGCAGCCACATCGCGAGGGTTTTCAGCGACAAAATGGTAGGAGTGGAGGAAATAAGCCTCTCCCTCCTCAATCACTGCGTGCCCGCGCGCATGCGGCAGGCATGCGACATCGTTCCAGCCCATATGCGGTATCTTGATCGCGGGATCATGCGGGGTGATCAGGCGAACCTCACCTTCGATCCAGCCAAGCCCTGGCGTTTCGCCATGCTCCAGCCCGCGGGTTGCGAGCAGTTGCATGCCGACACAAATGCCAAGGAAAGGCGCGCCGCCCACATGGACCCGCTCGCTCAACGCATCGACCATGCCGGGAATCGCGTTTAACCCTTCAGCGCAAGCCTTGAAGCTGCCGACACCGGGCAGAACGATCCGGTCGGCCGCGCGCACGACATTGGCATCAGCGGTGACAGAGACATTCGCCCCCACCGCCTTCAATGCGTTGTGAACCGAATGGAGATTGCCCGCGCCATAATCAACGAGGGCGACAATCTCAGCCATTGAACGCCTCTAGTCCTTCACCAAGGAAACGCGGTGCCCATTCGATGATCTCGCGTTTCGCGACCTTCTCGACAAGGAAAGGATCATCGTTGGTCAGTGCTTCTGCTTCGGCCTTGCTGCTGGCGCGCACAAAGATCAGACCGCCTTCGCGCGGTTCGCATGGTCCCCAGGCGAGAAAATGCCCCTTGGCATAGCCTGCCTTGAGAAAGGCGAGATGCGGCTCAAGATGCGCGTCGACCTGTTCGATCGGGACAATGTAAGTCATGCGCGCGATAAAGATGTTAGCCACCAAGCTGCCCTTTCGTGCTCGGGATCGCGCCTGCTTTTCTCGGGTCGCGTTCAACCGCGATGCGCATTGCACGGGCAAAGCCTTTGTAGAGGCTCTCGCAAATGTGGTGGTTGTTGGCGCCGTAAAGCAGTTCGCAATGCAGCGTGAGGCCTGCGCTCTGCGAGACCGAATGGAACCAGTGTTCGATCAGTTCGGTATCCCATTCGCCCAGTTTTTCCTGAGTGAAACCGGCCTTCCACACCAGATAAGGCCGCCCCGAAATATCGAGCGAAACGCGGCTCAAGGTTTCATCCATTGGAGAATATGCGCTGCCATATCGGCCGATACCCGCCTTGTCGCCAAGCGCCTCAGACAACGCCTGACCCAGCGCGATCGCCGAATCCTCCGTCGTGTGGTGCTGATCGACGTGAAGGTCGCCTTCAACCTTCATCGTCACGTCGATCAACGAATGTTTCGAAAACTGTTCAACCATATGATCGAGAAAACCGATTCCCGTCGACACGTCATACGCGCCGCTGCCGTCCAGATTGACGTGAATGGCGATGCTGGTTTCGGCGGTTTTCCGCTCGATTGATCCGGTTCTGGCTTTGCTAGTCATGTCGGCGGCTATAGGCTTGATATGCTGCAGTGCAAACGGGCTATCGTCATAATCGTGCACGCCGGATCATGAAACGCTTGACCCGCGACGCATGGCTCGTCACGACTCGCCAAGTGATGACCGAAGACACACCCGATAGCCTGATCCCGTATGACGAGATCGTTCAGGAAGCGCTTCGCGCTGTGGTCGGGCGTGTGCTTGGCGAGATTGAGCGTGGCGGCAGCGAACTGCCCGGAAACCACCATTTTTACATCACGTTCAAGACGGGCGCACAGGGCGTTTCGATCCCTGCCCATCTGCGCGAACGCTTCCCGGATGAAATGACAATCGTCCTGCAAAACAAGTTCTGGGACCTCGAAGTGCGCGAAGACGGGTTCACTGTTGGCCTGTCATTCAATCAGATCCCGGCCAAGCTCGAAATTCCTTTCGCCGCGATCACGGCCTTTGTTGATCCGGCGGTTGATTTTGGATTGCAGTTTCAGGCTTCAGTGTCCGAGCTTGCTCCTGAAGAGCACGAAGATGCGGAAAATGACGCTGAAACGCAGGGCGATGATCCGGACGATGATGGCAGCGGCGGCGATGGTTCGAACGTCGTGACCGTCGATTTCGGGCGCAAGAAGTAGCGCCGGCAAGCCAGCCCAAGGGGCAGCAGGTGACCAAAAAAAGCGAAACAGACGCGGCGAAATCGAAGAGCGAAAACGGCTCTGACGATACGCCGCGCACGCTCCCGGTTCCCAGCGACAGCCCCGCGACCAACCTGCTCATCGCAGACATAATCGTTCGCGGAGCATCAAGCCTGTTTCGCAGGAATGTCGAAAAGCGGGTCAAAGCCGCCAGCAAAACCAGCGATGAAGCCAAGGATCAGCCGCCCGATGGCAGAACAATCCTGACAACATTGGGGCTGTATGGCGCGGGCAAGCTCGCATCGCGGTCTGTGCCGGGCCTGATGCTGGTGACAGGCGGTCTGATCGCAAAAACTCTCTATGAGAGAGGCAAAGCCGTCCAGCTGCGCAAACATCGCGGGGAAAACTCCTCGCAGCCCGGCGATCAGCCAAAGGATCAGGGCTAACCCCAAACCGCCTCTTGATTTCGTCCCTGCAAATGCGGCATCGGGACCTATGGGCCATCCGACCAAACCACCCGCCAACACGCTCCACCGCAGGGGGCTTTTGTTCATCCTGTCTTCGCCGTCAGGTGCAGGCAAGACGACCCTGTCGCGTATGCTGCTCGAAGCGGACCCGGAAATCGCGCTGTCAGTGTCCGCTACAACGCGCCCGGCACGTCCGGGAGAGGAAGACGGCGTCCACTACCAATTCGTGTCGGATGAAGACTTCGATCGCATGGTCGATGAAGACGACTTCTACGAATGGGCGCATGTCTTTGGCCACCGCTACGGCACGCCAAAGGGAGCGATCCGCGAAGGGTTGAAGCGCGGGCAGGATTACCTGTTCGACATTGACTGGCAGGGCACGCAGCAATTGAAGCAGAAGGACGATCAGGACGTCGTCACTGTCTTCGTCCTCCCGCCCAGCCTTGAGGAATTGCGCCGCCGGCTCGAAAGCCGCGCGCAGGACAGCAAGGACGTGATCGACAATCGCATGGAACGCGCACGGGCAGAGATCAGCCACTGGGCCGAATATGACTATGTCGTGATCAATGACGACGTTGGTGAATGTTTTGCCCGGGTGCGCGAAATCCTTGACGCTGAACGTATGCGCAGGAAACGCCAGACCGGCCTTATCCCGTTCGTTCGCGAACTGATGGGTGAGTAGCTAACGCCCTTCTCCGACCAGAGTGAAAGGCGCCCACACGGCTGGGTGAGCAGCGTCATATGCCGGATCCTGGCGGATTTCGCGCATGGCTTCGCGCAAGGCCTCGGCACGAGGCTCGCCAGATTGAGAGCGCATCAGCGTCTTCACTGTCAGAACCGGCGCAATGTCATCGAACACTGGCCAGTGGCTGACCAGCAGGCTTTCCGCCCCGGCATAGAAGAACGCCTGAGCAAGCCCTGATAACCCTGTTTCACCTGGTGAACCTGAAGGCGAGGCGGTGTTGCACGCTGACAGGATCACCCACCGCGCCGATGCAAGGTTGAGAGCCACGACTTCCGATGCGGCCAGATAGCCATCATTGGTGGCGCTGGCCTTTCCCGGTGGAGTGAAAACGAGGCCCGGCTCAGCCGCATCGCCGCTTTCCTCGCTGGTGAAACCATGGGTCGCGAAATGGAGTATGCCGGTGCGCGACAGGTCAGCGCGGCGCACGGCTGTCTCAGTCATATCCTCTGCAAGGTAGAGCGCGTTTTGCGGCGCTCCTAATGCCTCGCGCACCTGCTCCAGTTCCACGCGCGTGCCCGGCAGAGCCGAAAGCCGGCGCAGCGCGTTGGGGTTCATGAGCGGCGCCCCTGCCATCCCTCTAACCCCGCCAACCAAACGCGCCGCGTCATACGCAGGCAGTGTGGCAGACCGCGCGCTTCTGAGCGCTGCTTCGCTCCCAAGAACCGGCGCGCCAAATCCGGCAAACCCCATTTCCGTGCCTGACCCGGACGCGGCAGAATATGTGCGGATGTAGACCAGCGATTGAAGCGAAGGCAGCTGCACCAACGCGTATCGATCCGCCAGCCATGAGGCGCCGCGCAGGATATCAGGATCATCCGTCGGCTCATCGGCATCGGGCGCCTGCGTCGTGAGCGTGCCAAGCGGCAACCGCGACAAGGCGCCGTCTGCCACCACGAAAACCCGCGATTTGCCTGATAATGCCTCCTCAACAGGCGCGATCAGCTGGGTGTAGAGTGCGTGCGAGCGCGCAAGATCGAACAGCGGCAGGAACGGGCTGTCAGGCTGCACCTCAAGCCCTTCACGAAGCAGAGAAACGCTTTCGGCAATCGACGTGTCCGTCAGCGAGGCAACGTCCCAGCTGATCGTCTCGCGTGTGACCGCCATGGATTGCGTGCCATAGGGCGTGGGCACAAGGAACAGCACCGCCTCTTCCTCGCCCAGAACCGAACGCAAAGTGTCGAGGCTGACAGCCTGTTGGCTGAGGATCGCAAAGAATTGCGGCGCGCCATCTGCCAGTTGCTGATCAAGCTGGGATATCCGCCCCTCAAGCGCGGTGAGCCTTGCGCGCAGGGCCTCGCGGGCTTGGCTGTTTGCTGCACCGCCCGCTTCATTGGCAATCAGGCTGGCTTCAACCGAAAGCCATTCGCGCACCCGTGCCTGTCGTTCCTCCACTTGCTCTGCAAGCCCGCGCTGCGAGGCAAAGCGCGAGGCAGCAGCTTCTCGCACCGCTCGCGATGTGGACCCGGCGCTGGCAAGCTGGAGCGCGGTGAACGCCTCTTCGGCCAGGGCCTGACGCTCCATCCCTGGCTCAAACCGGTTGCCCCACAGAACATTGGCCAGAAACTTCTCAAACCCCTGTCGGTCAGCAAACTCGCGGTCGCGCTGCGCGCTTCCTCGCACCCCTTGGCCAGAAAGGTCTGCTGCTCGCGAGCGCATGATGGCGGTCAGCTCGCGCATTCTTGCGATTGCGGCTGGCCATTGGCGGGTGAGGACAAGCGTTTTGGCGTGATTGCCCTTTGCCGCAATCGTGCTTGGATGGCGCGGGCCGAGCACCGCTTCATGAAGCTGGACGCTTTCAGCCATCAAGCGTTCGGATTGCGAGTAACGGCCCAGATTCTTCAGCGAATTGGCGAGGTTGTTGATGCCGATAAGGGTCGTGGGATGCCGTTCGCCCAACACATCGCGCTGCAATTGCAAAGCTTCGCGGTAAAGCGGCTCGGCCTCGGCTGGACGTTCGACAAGCTCAAGGATCGCGCCGTAATTCCCGATTAGCGAGATGGTTGTGAAATGCCGGTTGCCCAGAACCGCCCGGCTTGCTTCCAGCGCGGCTGCCATAACCGGTTCGGCATCGGCTGCGCGGTCAAGCTTCATCAGCGCCAGCGCATAATTGCTTTGCGCCTCGATTGTATCGGGGTGCCGGTTGCCAAGCGTCTTGCGGCGCAATTGCAGGACTTCGGCGTAAAGCGGCTCTGCTTCCCTGACCCTGCCCAGCGCCTCAAGCGCGGAAGCATAGAAATTGAGCGCGGTAAGTGTGCCGGGATGCCGATTGCCCAGCTCCTCTCGAAACAGCTGGAGCGCTCTTGCGAGCACGGGCTCAGCTTCGTCAACCCGCCCCAGCGTCATGAGGGATCGGCCGTGATTGGCCATGAAGATCAGCGTGTTCTGGTCCCGCTCCCCCAGCACTTCGCTGCTTAGCGTCACGAGCTGCGCGTAAAGCGGCTCCGCCTCGCCAAACCGGCCCAGGACTTGAAGAATATACGCATAGTTCGAAAGCGCAATGATCGCGTCGGGATGGCGGGGGCCCAAGGCCTCTCGCCGCAGCCTTGCGATCTCGGCGTAGAGCGGCTCTGCCTCCTGAAACCGGTTTTGCTGCTCAAGCGCGAGCGCCTGCTGCTCAAGCTCGGTCGCGCGGCGATTGGCGGCGGCTTCGGGTGAGTTTGCGCGCGCTGCCGCTGCAGCCTTCTTGGAAGATTGGGCATGCCCATCGGCGCCCGAAAACGCGAGCAAGGCGCACACCGCGCCAAGGGCTGTCAGGATCCTCCCTCTCATGCCCCGTATCAAACGCGTTTTGGCAAGCGCGGGCTAGTAAGCTTGCGACAAAAACGGCGCCGCAGGGCAATGCGCCGCGCGCGGTTATGCCGTTTGGCGCTGCTCCAGTTCTTCAAGCAATCGTTCAAGCTGGTCTTCGAGTATCGCGCCGCTATCGCCGCCGCCATAGTTCAGCGCCCCGCTTGAAAAGGTCGTGCCGAACGTGTCGGCCAAGGACTTGGTCTGGAGGATGCCGCTGGCAAAATCGCGCACGGTCAGCGTGTCGAGCGGATGGATGAAAGCACCCCAAACAAGCCCGTTTGCCACGGCATAGCGCGCATCAAGCGCGGTATCGAAATTGGCCTGAAGCAGCCGCTCCATCGCCGCATCGGGCAAGGCGCTGGCATCTGCGATGGGCGTGAGGATACGCATCCGAGACGCGACCGGGTCTGTGACCACCAGGATCATCCGATCATCCAGGGTCAGCTGCCAGTTATTGCCATTGCGCTGAGCATCGCCATCAAGCGCGCCGATCACCTCGGCCATCTGGTCAAGCACGGCCTGGCTTGCCTCGGGTATGTCAGACGGGGCCGCCGCTTCAGGCTCGTCACTGAAATCAGGCGCAGGAAGCGTGTCTTGCGCCGCTGCCATCGACAACGCCGCGCCCGATAATCCCAGTGATCCAAGCAAGGCCAATGCCCCGCGGCTGAACTGGATAGACATTCGCGCACGCTCCCGATCTGACACTCAGATCAGGTTCGCGCGCCAAAGCCTTTAAGTTACAGCCTACTTGCCGCCTGACGGATCGCCGAAGAGTTCGGGGATTGATGCGTTCACGACCCCGCCATCCACGGTCAGCGTCTCGCCGATCACATAGTCGCCTGCGCGGCTGCACAGGTAGATCGCGGCAGCGGCCATGTCCTCGGGCGAACCGATCCGCTTGGCCGGAATATGCGCTGCTGAAACATCAGGCGCGTGCTTGGCCGCCTTGTTCATTTCGCTTGCAAATGCGCCGGGCGCGATCGAGGTGACGATGATGTTATCGCGCACAAGCCGTGCAGCCATGCGCCGGGTCAGCTGGATAACGCCCGCTTTTGAAGCCTGATAGGCGTAGGTTTCCCAAGGGTTGATCCGCTGCCCATCAATCGATGAGACATGGATGACCTTGGCCGGGTGATCGCCCTTGCCGGCTGCGACAAGCAGATCGTGCAGTTTTTGAGTGAGGAAGAACGGTGTTTTGACATTGAGGTCCATCGTGCGGTGCCAGCCCGCTTCGCTGAACTCAAGATAGTCCTGACCCCAGGCAGCACCTGCATTGTTGATGAGGATATCGAGCTTGTCCTCGCGCGCTTTCATCTCGTCTGCAAGCGTCTGCATGCCGTCCATCTGGCTAAGGTCAGCGGCAATGCCGATCACCTTGTCTGCGCCAAATTCATCAACGGTTTCCTGCATCTGGTCGAGCTTGCGAGCAGAGATGTAAACGCGCGCGCAGCCAGCAGCGAGCAGGCCTTCGACAAACATCTTGCCAATGCCGCGCGATCCGCCGGTGACCAGAGCAATGCGCCCCTCAAGGCTGAAAAGTTCCTGGATATTCATGTTGTGTGCTCCTCAGTACCCGCTCAGCTGTGCAACGCGGCTGGCGTGGAAATAGGCGTCGCCGAGGAATTCCTGCAAGGCCCGGTCGCGCTTCATGTACAGTCCGATATCGTATTCATCGGTCATGCCGATGCCGCCATGCATCTGCACGCCTTCGCGCACTGCAAGACCGGCGGCCTTGGCAACCTTTGCCTTGGCAACACTGGCCATCAGGTCGGCACGCTCGCTGTCACCGTCGAGCAATTGCTGCGCCTTGATCGTAACGGCGCGGGCAATCTCAACTTCGGAATACAGGTGCGAAGCGCGGTGCTGGAGCGCCTGAAACTCGCCGATAAGCTGGCCAAACTGCTTACGCTGCTTGAGATAGTCGATGGTCATGTCCATCGCGCCGCGGGCAACACCGACACCTTCTGCTGCCGCACCGACGCGGCCAGCCATCAGCATGGCATTGAGCACTTCGCGGCCACCGTCAACTTCGCCAATCACCGCATCGCCATCAAGCTCAACACCGTCGAACTTGACGTGGCTCGCCATTGAGCTGTCGACAAGGCGCACCGGGTCCTGGCTCATATTGGCTGCGTCCTTGGGCACCGCGAACAGCGTGATGCCGTCTTCATCATCGTCCGCGCCGCTTGTGCGCGCAGCAACCACAAGCATGTCAGCGCTCGCGCCCTGAATGACGAAGCTCTTTGAGCCCGTCAGCTTGAAACCATTGCCTGATTTTTCCGCCTTGGTGGTGATGCGGTCCGGGCGGTGCTTTGCGGTTTCGTCAATCGCAACCGCGAAGACGCTTTCGCCTTCGATCAGTCCGGGTAGATAGCGCCCTTTGAGATCAGCGCTGCCATGGCCAAGCGCGGTCGCCGCAAGCACGGATGAGGTGAGAAACGGCGATGGGGTCAGGTTGCGGCCAATCTCTTCAAGCACAATGCCCGCTTCGACATGGCCCATGCCAAGTCCGCCGTCATCTTCGCTCACCAGCATTCCGGTGAAGCCCATTTCGGCCATCTGCTTCCACAAGGCATGGCCAAAACCATCCTTGCAATCGCGGTCGCGCCAATGGCGCAGTTGTTTGGCGATATTGCCTTCTTCGGCCATGAAGCCGGAGGCGCTGTCGGCGAGCATCGCCTGATCTTCGTCATGAAAAAGGGGCATGAGTGCCTCGTTCCTCTCTTGGGATAATCATTATGAGGCCGCGCACGAAGGGACGCGCGCGGCCGGAATCAACAGGGTTCGATCAGGAGCCGGGAAGCTCTAGGATGCGCTTGGAAATCACATTGAGCATGACTTCCGAAGTGCCGCCCTCGATCGAATTCGCCTTGGTGCGAAGCCAGTTGCGTGAAGGCTTGCCGCCGCCTGTCTGATCGCTTTCCCATTCAAGGCTGCGCGAACCGCCAGCGCTCATCATCAATTCGTGACGGCGCTTGTTCAGCTCGGTGCCGACATATTTCATCATATTGGGCTGTGCCGGGTGACCTTTGCCCGCCTTCATTTCATCCATGAATTTCTCAGCCATGGCGGTGAATGCCAGCGCGTCGACATCAAACAGGGCAAGCTCGCTGCGCAGAACCGGGTCAAGGTCATCACCGGTTTTGCCAGCGTGGCGCTTCATTGCAGAGCCGATCGCAGCGGTGCGTTCGCCGCCGCCCATACCAGAGATCATCTCACGCTCATGACCAAGCAGGTATTTCGCAACGTCCCAGCCGCGGTTGATCTCGCCGACATAGCCCGGAATGTCCTCGCCATAGGATTTGGGCACCGTCACATCGTCAAAGAAGGTTTCGCAGAAAGGCGAATTGCCGCTGATCAGTTTGATCGGTTTGGTTGAAACGCCATCACCGGTCATGTCGAAGAGCATGAAGGTGATGCCCTTGTACTTGTTGTCCTTGTCAGTGCGGACGAGGCAGAAAATCCAGTCGGCATAATCGGCATAAGAGGTCCAGATCTTCTGGCCATTGACGACCCAGTGATCGCCCTTGTCTTCACCAAAGGTCTGCATCGACACGAGGTCAGATCCGCTGCCCGGCTCTGAATAGCCCTGACACCAGCGAATCTCGCCGCGCGCGATTTCATTGAGAAAGCGCTGTTTCTGGCCTTCGGTGCCGAACTGAAGCAGAGCCGGACCAAGCATCCAGATGCCGAATGAGCTCAAAGGCGGGCGCGCGCCAATCCGGCTCATTTCCTGGCGCAGGACCTTGGCTTCAGGGGCGGTCAGACCAGCGCCGCCATATTCCTTCGGCCATGCCGGAACGGTGTAGCCCTTGTCGCGGCACACCTCGAACCAGGCCTTTTGCGCATCGTTCTTGAAGGTCGCATTGCGGCCACCCCAATAGACATCATCATCATCGCGCACCGGCTGGCGCATATCTGCGGGGCAGTTTGCTTCCAGCCAGGCGCGGGTTTCTTGGCGGAAGGTCTCCAGATCGGACATTGTGCCGACTCCTCTCATTTTTGGCTCTAACTTGACGCTTACGTTATCGTTATTTGCCCCTGAGCCGCAAGGACAGTTCGCTTCCCATACGATGCCGTAGCGTCAGCCGGTTTGCGTTGACGCCCCCGCCTGCTCAGTTAGGTTGCAAAACGGGATTGAGAGAGGAAATTGACGAATGCGATTCTCGCAAAAGACCGTGGTCGTGACCGGGGCAGCATCGGGAATAGGAGCAGAAAGTGCGCGCCTGTTCGCCCGCGAAGGGGCAATCGTGTTTGCCAGCGACATCGACGTTGAAGGCGGCGAGAAACTTGCCGCTGAAGCCGATGGCGATATCCGCTTCGTTCATTGCGACGTGACCGATCCCTCATCGATCAAGGCGCTGATGGATCATGCCGCAGCTGAAACCGGCGGGATCGATGTGGTCTTCAACAATGCAGCAGCCGGCGGCGCGCGTCCGTCGATTGACGAGATCGAACCTAATGAATGGGACGGGACCATGCATCTCGTCCTGCGCTCGGTCGCATTCGGCATCCGATATGCGGTCCCGCATATGAAGGGCCGCCCCGGCGCGAGCATCATCAACGTGTCGAGCGTGGCCGCTGTGGGCCCCGGCTATTCGCCGACCGCTTATGCTGTGGCCAAGGCAGGCGTGCTGCACCTCACCAAATGCGCCGCAGCCGATCTTGCGCAGTTCAGCATCCGCGTGAACGCGATCCAGCCCGGCTTCATCAACACCAATATCTTCACCACTTCGCTTGAGATTCCTGACGATATGAAGACCATGGCCAATGCGGCCATCGCCCAGCTTTCATCCAACGCGCAGCCGGTCAAGCGAGGCGGACAGCCGCTCGATATTGCGGAAGCTGTCGCTTATCTGGCGAGCGATGCTGCAAGCTTTGTCACCGGCACATCGCTGCTGGTCGATGGCGGGATCACACTTGGCCCGCGCCATTCGTGGGACCCGGAAGAAGACAACCTTTTTGCTGGTCTAGAAGCCATGGAAGAACAGGCAAAAGCGGCAGCACAGGCGGCGGGCAAGTAATGTCTTTCACCACCGGCAAACTGCCGATGCGCCTTAAACTGATCCACGGTTTTGGAGCCGTGGCGTTTGGGGTGAAGGATTCAGGCTTCAGCTTCTTCCTGCTGCTGTTTTACAATCAGGTCCTTGGCATGGATGCAGCGCTGGTCAGCCTGGCGCTGCTCATCGCGCTGGTCGCCGATGCGATCATTGACCCGATCCTCGGCAATCTGTCTGACCGGACTTACACACGCTGGGGCAGGCGGCTGCCATGGCTTTATGTCGCGCCGATCCCGCTCGCCTTTGCGTGGGTGTTCATGTGGTCACCGCCTGGCGGCGAGGCCCCGAGCTTTCTGGGGCTGGTCGGCATTGCGGTGACAGTGCGGATCCTGCTGTCTGCGTGTGAAGTGCCCTCTGTGTCACTCCTGCCTGAGATCACCTCAGACTATGACGAGCGCACCACGCTGTTCCGCTATCGTTATCTATCAGGATGGCTTGGCGGGGTGACGATGATGGTGCTCGCTTACACGGTGTTCATGCCGGGGCCTGAAGGCTTGCTCGAGCGGGACGGCTATATCCCCTTTGCGATCTTTGGCGCTGTTTTGATGGCTGTTTCGGTTCTGGGGTCTGCCATTGGGCAGCACAAGCTCGTCGCTCACCTGCCCGAGACGAAGCCTGAACCCTTCAGCCTGAAAGGCGCGTTTTCCGAAATCAGCGAAGCCTTTCGCGAACGCGCGTTCCTGATCTTCGCGGCAGGGGGGCTGGCCGCTTATGTCAGCCAGGGGATGACCTTTTCGATCTCGAACTATGTCAATGTGTTCGTCTGGCAGTTCGATGAAACGGCGTTGATGGTCTATCCTGTAATTCTGTTTGTATCGGTGCTCTTGATGTTCTTCATCGTCAGCCCGATGCACAAGCGGCTGGGCAAACCGAAATCCGCGACAATCTCCGCGCTGGCGTCGGTCAGCCTGTTCCTGCTCCCTTATCTCTTGCTGCTTGCAGGCCTGTGGCCGCAGGTCGGCAGCACCGCCTCGACCACGCTCTATTTCGCGCTGCTTCTGCTGGCCAACACGATGGCAATCGTCGTGATGATTTCTGCCAGTTCGATGATCGCAGAGATTGTCGAGGCGTATCTTGAACGCACCGGAAGACGCGCAGAAGGCGCGTTTTATTCGGGCAATTGGCTGGTGCAGAAATGCGCAACGGGCCTCGGCATTTTCCTGACCGGCCAGATCATCGCCTATTCGCAGTTGTCGACCGATGCAGAGCCGGGCGAAGTGGCGTGGGATGTGATCCTCGATATCATTGTGCTGTATGGCGGGCTGTCGCTCGTGCTCGCGCTGTTCGCAGCATATTGGCTGGGCAAGTTTCCGATCACCCGTGCAGAACATGAGGCGCGCGTTGCCGCCTTTGCACAGCAAAAGGCACAGGAAACAAGCGGCGCTGAACCCAGCACGCATTCCGCAGGGTAAGGCGCTTGATGCAGATCAACGCTTTTATCAGGCATGCAATGAAAGGCTTGGCGTGACTGGCGCAGCGTGCCACGGTCATTTGAAACAGATTCGATTTTGATTAGAGACTAGAGAGGAACATCCCCATGGATTTTGAGCCCACAGAACGCCAGGCCTATTGGCGCGATCGCGTGCGCGACTTCATCGAAGCGCATGTCCGCCCCAATATGGACACCTACAAGGCTCAAGACGCAGAGGGTGACCGCTGGAAAGTCATCCAGATCATCGAAGACAAGAAGAAGATCGCCAAGGAAGCGGGCATCTGGAACCTGTTCATGCCGCCGCGCAATGACAGCCACCACCATGTCGATGACACGTTCGAGTTTGAAGGTCCCGGCCTTACCAACCTTGAATATGCGCTGTGCGCTGAAGAAATGGGCCGCATTGGCTGGGCATCGGAAGTGTTCAACTGCTCCGCGCCTGACACCGGCAATATGGAAGTGTTCCACCGCTACGGCACGCGCGAACAGAAGGAACAGTGGCTGCGTCCGATCATGAACGGCGAGATCCGTTCCGCCTTCCTCATGACCGAGCCATATACCGCTTCTTCGGACGCCACCAATATCGAGACCATGATGGTCCGCGATGGCGATGAATATGTCATCAATGGCCGCAAATGGTGGTCTTCGGGTCTGGGCGATCCACGCTGCAAGATCGCGATTGTCATGGGCAAGAGCGATCCCGACGGCGGCCGCCATGCCTCGCAATCGATGCTGCTGATGCCGATTGACAGCCCCGGCGTGAACATCATCCGCCACCTGCCGGTGTTCGGGTATGATGATGCGCCGCATGGGCACATGGAAGTCGAAATGAAGGACGTGCGCGTGCCTGCATCGAACATGCTGCTTGGCGAAGGCCGCGGCTTTGAGATCGCGCAGGGCCGCCTTGGGCCGGGCCGTATTCACCACTGCATGCGCACAATCGGCGTTGCCGAAGAAGCGCTGGCGAAGATGTGCCGCCGTCTGCAGGAACGCCAGGCCTTCGGCAAACCGATCTACAAGCATTCGGTCTGGGAAGAACGCGTCGCCCGCGCCCGCATCGACATCGACATGACCCGCCTGCTGTGCCTCAAGGCTGCTGACATGATGGACAAGGTCGGCAACAAGTCAGCGAAGCAGGAAATCGCGATGATCAAGGTTCAGGCGCCGAACATGGCCCTGAAGATCATTGACGATGCGATCCAGGCGCATGGCGGAGGCGGCGTTTCGGAAGATTACGGCCTCGCTTCTGCTTACGCGCATCAGCGCACGCTGCGTCTGGCTGACGGTCCCGACGAAGTGCACGCGCGTTCGATTGCGCGCATGGAGTTCGGCAAGCATGCGCCTGTCGATGGCCCATCTGCCAATGCCCTGCGCGGCGGCGGTGCGCCAGCCAATGATCGAAGCACGTTTAGCTCGGGCGACCTCGGCGTCGCTCGCTAAACATCACAACTTGCTGAGGGAGGGAGCCAAACATGGCTAGAGCAGCAATCCTGGAAAAACCGGGAGACGGTCTTGTGATCGGCGACGTGGAGTTCGCCGATCCCATGCCGCACGAAGTTCTGATCGACACCAAGGCCTGCGGCCTGTGTCATTCGGATCTGCACTTCATCGATGGCTCCTATCCTCATGCCTTGCCGTGCATTCCGGGCCATGAGGCCGCTGGCGTGGTGCGCGCTGTGGGCAGCGAGGTGAAGACGTTGAAGCCGGGGGATCACGTGGTCTCCTGCCTCAGCGCTTTTTGCGGCCAATGTGAATTCTGCGTAACCGGACGCATGGCGCTTTGCCTTGGGGCAAGCACGCGCCGCGGCAAGGGTGATGCGCCGCGCATGACCCGCAATGGTGGTGAGCCGGTCAACCAGATGCTCAACCTGTCAGCGCTGTCCGAACAGATGCTGATCCACGAAAATGCCTGCGTCTCCATTGACAAGGATATGCCTCTCGACCGGGCAGCCGTGATCGGCTGTGCGGTTACGACAGGGGCAGGCACGATCTTCAATGCGTGCAAGGTGACACCGGGTGAGACTGTCCTTGTCGTGGGTTGCGGCGGGGTCGGGCTGGCAACGATCAACGCGGCCAAGATCGCGGGTGCTGGCAAGGTCATTGCCGCTGATCCGCTTCCTGAAAAGCGCGAACTTGCCAAGGTCCTGGGAGCAACCCACACCGTCGATGCCCTCGCCGAAGACGCTGCCAACCAGATTATCGAGATTTCTGGCGGAGGCGTTGACTGGGGTATCGAGGCGGTCGGCAGACAGGCGTCCGCTGACCTTGCGGTTGCCAGTCTCAAACGCGGCGGAACCGCAGTGATCCTCGGCATGATGCCGCTTGATTGCAAGGTTGGCCTTGGTGCGTTTGATCTGCTTAGCGGCAAGAAATTGATGGGCGCGATCATGGGTATGAACCACTTCCCGGTCGATCTTCCTCGCCTTGTCGACTTCTATATGCGCGGCCTGCTCGATCTCGACACGATCATCGCTGAACGGATCAGCCTTGAGCAGGTGAACGACGGATTTGAGAAGATGCGAGGCGGGAGCCATGCGCGCAGCGTGGTGATGTTTGACTGAGCATGGGGCTTGCCCTGTGTCCTACACGTCAGCGCGGCGCTATGATCGCAGTTGAAATTCGAACCAACAGGCTTTGACCCGGTGCAAAACGAAAGTTTACACTTCGCGCGGTCCAATTTGCGCACAAACGGCAGAATTGCGGGCCTTTTGGGTGGGCGCATAATTTTGCAAAACATGGCGTTGGCGGTCCAGGTCAAAGCCCAGAAATGCAGGAAATAGCAAGATGAGCGAGATCGACTTCGACAAGGAAATGGTCGGCACGGTCGAGGTGGAAGAGCGCGACAAGCTCGACCTTGAGGCTTTGACAGCCTGGTTCGAGGCCAACGTCGAAGGCTTTGCCGGTCCGATCAGCTACACCAAGTTCAAGGGCGGTCAATCGAACCCGACCTATAAGATCGAAACGCCCGGCACCCATTACGTCTTGCGCCGTCAGCCCTTTGGCAAACTGCTGCCATCTGCGCACGCAGTTGACCGCGAATATGCGGCGATGACGGGGCTGTACCCCACCGGGTTTCCCGTGCCCAAGACATATGGCCTATGCGAAGACCCTGAGGTTATCGGGTCGAAATTCTTCGTGATGAGCATGGCTGATGGCCGCTCGCTGTGGAACGGGGCGCTGCCCGGCCTCGAGCCCGAGGAACGCCGCGCGATCTATCATTCACTGATCGACACCATGGCGGACATGCACCTCAACAATCCTGAGAAGATCGGGCTTGGCGATTATGGCAAGCCAACCGATTATTGCGCGCGCCAGATCTCGCGCTGGACCAAGCAATACAAGCTGTCCGAAACCGAACACATGCCCAAGATGGAGCGGCTGATCGAATGGCTGCCCGGCACTATTCCGCCGCAGCATGGCAGCAGCGTGGTGCATGGTGATTACCGGCTCGACAATGTGATCTTCCATCATGACGAACCACGCATCATCGCCGTGCTCGACTGGGAGCTGGGGACCTTGGGCGATCCGATCGCTGATTTCAGCTATCTGATGCTCAACTGGTTCCAGCCGGCTGATGGCCGTGCGGGCCTGCTTGGTCTTGATCTTGAAGCGCTTGGCATTCCCTCGGTGGAAGAAGCGGTGGAACGCTATGTGGCGCGCACGGGCTATCCCGTCCCGCCCATGGATTGGTACTTTGCCTATAACCTGTTCCGCCTTGCGGGGATTATTCAGGGCATCAAGAAGCGCGTGATCGATGGCACCGCCTCATCGGCGCATGCCAAATCGATGAGCGACCGCGTGACACCGCTCGTGGATCGTGCCTATGAATTCGCGCTCAAGGCCGGAATGCCTGCATAAGGCGCCCCGGCCCAAGGCTGATCAGAACGCGGCGCTCAAGCTTAACAGCGCGCCGATATCTGATGGGGCATCGGCAAAGTGGCCCGGCTCACTGCGGTAATAGACACTGCTTGAAATCCGCGCAGAGCCGATCCAGCCGCTCCAATTGAGCTCGCTCATCACCTCGCGCCCAGCCGGCGACAGGTTGAGCGATTGACGGCCAAGGATCGGGCTTTCGCTCGCGTAATCATAGGCAATCGGCAGATCGAAATTGATCGCGCCTCCGGTTACTCTCAAGGGTTGGCTGACCCTGAAGCCGATGCTGTCGCCGCGCTGGAACGCGGCGCGCCGGGTGAGATCAAGCGACCAGCCTCGCGTGAGGATCTGTGACCCCTCGCCAATCAGCGCCGAACCACGCGGCCTTGTGACACCAGCGCGGTACGCTCCGCCGACGCGCCAATATGCGCCCAGACGCTGAACCGCGCGGCCATCAAGGAACACCGTATCAGCGCCGCTTAGCCCGAAGGCCGGGTTGAAATATCCGCCAAGCAGCGTCTCATCCTCAGCCAGCCATGAGAGCGAAACGCTGGTATCAAACCCGCCCCAGCTTCGATCTGCGGCAAGCGCCATGCTGGTGGTTGTGCGCTGCTCTCGAACCCCAAACAGAATATCGCTGGCCCGCCGGTTCTCACTGAACCATGCGCGGCCGCGCTCGCCCGAAAGCGTAAGACCCCAAGGACCAAACTGATGGCGAGAGGCAAAGGCGAACTCGCTGCTTGTCTGAAAACCTGCATCGTGCCCCGCTTCTGGCGCGATCATGAAGGCAGCGCGATCAGCGCCCTGCATGTGCGCGACGAGCCCGCTCGCACTTTGGCGCAGGGCAATGCCAAGCTGCGTATCAGGTGCAATTCGGGCAGCAATCCGTGCTGCTAGCACGCGCGCGCCCAGCGCATCTTCGGGGGAAAGCTGGAGCGCGGATGACCATCCAAGGCCTGCCGCACGGTCTGTCTCGCCCACGGTGACAGCAAGCGAGAGTGCATCGCTTGATGCAGCTTTTGTATAGCCGCCGCGCGCAACAGCGCCGCGCAGCCGCTCCACCTGAACAGCATTGCGAGTGCGATTGCCGAACTGGAACGTGTAAGCGCGGTCGTATCTGTCAGTGACGATAGTACCAAGGCTCGCGCCGGCAAGCGCATCGCCCATCGCCGCTGATCCGATCGCAAAATCATCAGCAAGGCCAAGCGCTGTATCCGTGCCAGCCAGCGTGGTCGTCCCCTGTGGTTGAAACGCCTGGGCAATATCGAGAATTCCGGTGCCGAAGACGGCATCCGTGCCAGCAGCGCCAGCATCGCGGGCACTGCTCAAGAGGATCTCGACGATTTCCTGCCCGGTCAGATTGGGGAAGGCCTGTGCAAGCAAGGCCACTGCACCTGCCACTTGCGGTGCGGCGAAGCTGGTGCCTGAAAAGAGCGTGACGAAATCCTGTCCATCGATGGTTTCAACAAACAGTTCGCCTTCGTCATAGACGCAGCAAATGCGTTCACCGCGCGCTGAAAGGAAGGATGCGGCGTTGTCTCCGGCGCGGTTGCTGAAGCCGGAAAACTCGCCATTGTCGTTGACAGAGCCGACAATGATCACATTGCCATTGCCCGCATCGACAAGGCTTGAGGCAAACGGATCGGGCTGATTGGGATCGATGCCTTCTTCACTACCTTCGCCGCCATTGCCCGCGGCAACGACGACGACAATCCCTGCATCTGTTGCGCGCGCGATCGCATCGCGCAAAACGGGAAAGGCCTCGCTTCCTCCAAGGCTCAAATTGATCACTGCGGCCCCGCTCGCCACGGCTTGATCAACGCCTGCCGCGATCGCGGTGTCTGTGAAAGTGCATCCCAGGCTTGGATCTTGCGGCGTATCGGTTCCGCAAGAACCCGGCATATCCGCTCTCAAGGCAAGGACCTGCGCATCAAAGGCGATGCCCAGCACGCCTGTATCATCGCGCCCTGCGGCGGCGACGAGCGCAACATTGGTTCCGTGGTCATCTTCAGGATCAATCCCGCGATTGCCCGCGACATCGCGCGAATCAGGGTGGACCCGTCCAGCAAATTCAGGGCTGTCGGAATCAAGCCCACTATCGATGATGGCAATGATTGCCCCGTCGCCAGTTACTCCGTCTCTCCACGCATTGTCCGCCCCATGAAAGGCCGGACCATCGGACCGCCGAAACTCGGCCGTATCGAAATCGGTCGGCGGCGGAGGCGGTGGTGGTGGTGGTGGCGGCGGTGGAGGCGGCGGAGGCGGCGGTGGCGGAGGCGCAGAGATCGGCTGCATTCCCCCGCCCCCGCCACCGCACGCGGTCAAAGCGGCGCAGGCGACAGCGGCAGCAACGACTTTCCATACAACAGGAGCAGCCGGGTCCGTTTCAGGCACAGATGGAGCGAGAGGGCGAGGCATGTTGGTCATCCTTGAACTACCATCCCCCTAACCTTGCAAGCATAAGCGAAAGCGACAGTTTTCGGCAAGCACACATAGTAAATCTGCATAGCGACCGCGCCAGAAACGGCGCCAATTCGGGCGAAGTTACCAGCGGTCTTGCCGCTGATCGCTTGAAGGGCTAGCAGCACCGGGAATTCTCAACAGGCCCACACGACAATGCGTCCCATTCCGGGCCTTCGGGCGGAGTACTTATGACCGAGACCCTGATCACCCAGATCGAAGAAGCCTGGGAAGCGCGCGACACGATCACTCCAGGGAGCGATGTCCGCCACTCGGTGAGCGAAGCGCTCGCCATGCTTGATAGCGGCGAAGCCCGCGTTGCCGAGCCTGATGGCAATGGTGGCTGGCAAGTCAATCAATGGCTCAAGAAAGCGGTCTTGCTGTCGTTCCGCTTGCAGGACAACCGCGTCATGGAAGGCGGCTGCGCTGGCGAATCCGCCTATGACAAGGTGCCGCTCAAATTCGCTGGCTGGGGTGACAATCGCTTTCGCGAAGCCGGCTTTCGCGCGGTCCCCGGTTCGATCGTGCGGCGCGGCAGCTTTATCGGCAAGGGCGCTGTTCTGATGCCGAGCTTCGTCAATATCGGCGCCTATGTTGGTGAAGGCACGATGGTGGACACCTGGGCCACGGTCGGATCATGCGCGCAGATCGGCAAGAATGTACACCTGTCAGGCGGCGCTGGCATTGGCGGCGTGCTCGAACCGCTTCAGGCAGAGCCTGTCATCATTGGCGATGGCGCATTCATCGGTGCGCGCGCCGAAGTTGCCGAAGGCGTGCGCGTTGGTGAAGGTGCCGTGTTGTCGATGGGTGTCTACCTTGGCGCCTCGACCAAGATCGTCGACCGTGCAACCGGCGAGGTACATATGGGTGAAGTCCCGCCTTATGCGGTTGTTGTTCCCGGCTCGCTGCCCGGAAAGCCGCTGCCCGATGGCACGCCCTGCCCGTCACTTTACTGCGCTGTGATCGTGAAGACGGTGGATGCGCAGACCCGTTCGAAAACCGGTATCAACGAATTGTTGCGCGACTAAGATTTCTCATTCCTCGGGGATGAGCCTTTCAATCGGTGCTTGCCCGCGGGCGCGCGCGGCATAACGTTCTGCTTCGCGCAAGACGCGCATCGCATTGCGGTTTGAGATCAACTCCATCTCAACCTGCGAATATCCGCGGCGCGAAAGTTCCGCGAACAATTGCGGGTAGCCGCTCACATCCTCGAAACCGACAGGGCCCGTCGGCATCCCGTCAAAATCGCCTCCAATTCCGATGTATTCGACCCCGATAAGCGCGCGGATATGGTCGATGTGATCGGCCATGTGACTGATCATCGTCGGAGGCATCTCGTTCGCCGCATCCCATTCGGCCATGGCTCTGGCAACAATGTCCGGCTGACCGCGATAGAGCGATTCCTGGCGCGCGACTTCGGCAGATCTTTCGGCAAACCACTTACGCTGATCATCGTTGAGGAAACCGGGCAGGCCTACAACCATTACAATCCCGCCGTTCTCTGGCAGTCTTTCAAGGACGCTGTCGGGCACGTTGCGGGCATGGCCGTTGACCGCGCGCACTCCTGAATGGCTGAAGATCACCGGAGCGCGCGCAACATCGAGAGCATCGTGCATTGCCTCTTCGCTGACATGCGACAGGTCCACCAGCATGCCGATACGGTTCATCTCGCGCACAACATCCTTGCCGAAATCGGTAAGGCCGCCGTGTTCGGGATCATCGGTTGCGCTGTCCGCCCACGGCGTGTTCGCCGAATGCGTAAGGGTCATATAGCGCGCACCAAGATCATACATCTGACGCAGCACGGCGAGGCTCGAACCGATCGAATGCCCGCCTTCCATACCAAGCAATGAAGCGATCCGCCCTTCGGCCATCGCGTTCTCGATATCATCGGCTGTTTCTGCGTAAGCGAGTTCGTCCGGATAGCGGGCAATCAGGCGCTTCATCACGTCAATCTGTTCGATCGTCGCCTGCACCGCCTGAGGTTCAGGCAGGCTCGCGGGGACATAGACCGACCAGTACTGCGCGCCCACTCGCCCTTCGGCGAGCCGGGCAAGGTCAGTGTGCATCACTCTGCCTTGCGGATGAGTGGCACCTGTGCCCGTTGTATCGGCAAAGTCGAAATTGTTGATCTGATTGTCGAAGCGCGCGCGCAGCTGGATCGGAACATCGTTGTGTCCATCAAAAACCGGTGCCGCAGCCAGCGCAGCTTCGGCAGCTTCCAGCGCGAGATCGGTTTCGATCACAGGCGCGATATCTTCAGCAACGCTGCCTTCGATCTCTTGGGCCTGCGCCGCCTGTGACGGCAGGCACACCGCAAGGCCAAGGCCAATAGCGCTCAACATATGTGCTGCGTGTTGCATGAGCGAAAAAACTCCCGATAGTGCGCCCGTCCACAAGGGGGCAGGTATGGAACGCACAAATAGCGCGCTCGCGCTGATCGAACAATTGCAGATGCAGGCTCACCCTGAGGGCGGCTGGTATCGCGAAACCTGGCGGGCACAGCCTGATGCGAGCGGACGTGCGCGCGGGACCGCGATCCTCTTTCTGTTGCAAAACGGGGAAGCCTCACACTGGCACCGGGTCGATGCAGACGAGATGTGGCTATGGCAGGGCGGCGACCCGCTGGAGCTTGGCATTGCCGCGAGTGATGAAGGGCCGGTGCGCAGGCTGCGACTTGGAAGCGATGTTGGTGCGGGGGAGGCACTGCAGGGCCTTGTTCCGAAAGACGCGTGGCAGGCTGCCAGTCCGATTACGCCCGCATCGGGCGCGCACGGATATAGCCTCTTCTCGTGTGTCGTGGTCCCTGGGTTTGATTTTACAGGCTTTGAGCTTGCCCCTGCTGGCTGGGCACCGGGTCAAGGCTCGCCCAGCTGATGGCTCTGGCAAAGCCTATGCTGCGAGTGTTGCTCGCCGCCTTTTATGCCTTTGCAGGCTATATGCATATCGTGCGGCCTGATCCCTTTTTGTCGATCATGCCCTCGCTTATCCCCTTTCCTGAACAGGTGATCTTCTGGACCGGAATTGCCGAAATTCTGGGGGCGATGGCGCTCGTTCAGCCCTTCAACCTGCCGCTAAGGCGCGCGGCGGGGATCGGTCTTGCACTCTATGCGCTGTGCGTCTGGCCTGCCAATATCAACCACTTCATGATCGATATGGCGCGCGAGGATGGCGGGTTGGGGCTTGCCTATCATGTCCCGCGCATGTTCGCGCAGCCGGTCATCATCGCATGGGCCTTGTGGGCGGGCGATGTACAAATCTTCGGCAGCAAGACGCGCTAGAAGCGTCCTGACAACGAAAAACGGCCCGGCTCGCGGCGCGATACAATCAGCATCGGGCACCGCGGACCGGGCCGCAGATATCGCTTAAGGGCGCTATCAGGTAAGGTGTTTGGAAACCGCAGCGGTCATCTTGAACATCGAGATCTGAGCCGTGCCGATCACCGCGCCAAGCTTGGCATCGGGGTTGATCTGACGCTTGTCATTCGCGTCCTGCAGGCCATTTGCCTTGATGTAGTCCCAAACCTTCGAGGTTACCTGAGCACGCGTCATCGGGCCTTTGCCGACAACCTCTTCCAGTTCACCCGACAGGTTCACCGGTTTCTGCAGTGCGTTGGTTTTTCCAGCCATGGTTATTCTCCCTTGTGTCTATGGCAGGTTATTCAAAATCAATGTCATCATCGTCGATGAAGCCGTCATCCGCCTCAACCCCGGTGAAGGGTGCGTGGAGCACCGCGCAGCCGGTGATGAAGCCCTTGATCGCGGCGATCACGTCGTCGCGGCTTGCTCCCGGCATCAAGGTGAGCGGAAGATCGGTCGCGAAAATCTGGAAGACATAATGGCGCGTTTCACCCACGGGCGGGTCAGGCAAAAGCCATTCGGAATTGCCGTGCGCATTCTTGCCCGCGCGCGGCGGAACTTCGCCTTCGAGTAGCTTCCCGCGTTGCCCGGCAAGGCCCCACACCGCCCAATGGCATTGCGGCTTTGCACTTTCGCTTGAGGCGTCCTCGACGATCACAATCAGTTCTTGAGAGCCCGGCGGCGGCGCAGTCCATTCAAGCGGCGGCGCGACCGCGTCTTCTTCCTTTGCGGTGAAGCACGGGTCGAGTTCTTCCCCGTCTGCAAAGGCTGGGCTGGTGAGCGTAAAGCCGCTTTTGCCAAACGTCTTTGCATCGCCAAGCGTGGCAATCGCGAGGCCAGCATGGCGCGCGGCAAGCGGCAATTTGGCCGCAACCCAATCGGGCAGATCAGTCATGATTCTGTCTTTCCATCTCTTCGGTGCTAGTCGGAACAGGGCAGCAAAACGAGGGAGCCCCCGGAAATTTGCCCCGGTTTCTGAGGAAAACCTGCAAAAATCCGAGTGATTTCAGGTGTTGCCTAAGGGGAACCCCGGTGGAGAAACCCTCCAAACTTGCTGAATCTGGCTTGGCAAGGCATGGTTCAGGAACGCTCGTGAAGAACATTTGTTACGTATTTTGGTCCGGAGTCGCCACGTTTCCATGAATTTTGTTGCTCGTTCAGCGCCCACGAAGATCGGGCGCAGCGCGTTGACTGCAACGCTTGCCCTTGCCCTTGCTGCCTGTGGAGGTGGAGGGTCCAACACAACGACCGCCGTAGCGGGTGGCGGCACGCCAACACCGACACCGCCGACAAGCAATTGTTCGGTTCAGAACCAGATCGCGTTTGCCGATGACGTGCTCAATGAATGGTATCTGTTCCCGGATCTGCTCGATAACACGGTCAACGCGGCCAACTTCAACACGGTGCAATCCTTCCTTGATGCAAGAGTGGCACCGGCGCGCGCGCAATCGCGTGATCGCGGCTTTACCTTCGCAACCTCGATTGCCGAGGAGAACGAGCTGATCAATTCAGGCTCAAGCGCGGGTTTCGGCATCAGGCTGTCTTATGACACCGCAAATGACCGGGTGTTCCTGCTCGAGGCATTCGAAAATGCGCCGGGCTTTCAGGCTGGCATGGATCGGGGCACGGAATTGCTCGCGATTGGCGTGGATGCAAACAGCCTTCAATTGGTGAGCTCGCTGATGGCATCGGGCGGCCCGCAGGCTGTGATCAACGCACTGGGCCCTTCCGATCCCGGCGTCACCCGCGTGATCCGCTTTGCGCAGGTCGATGGCACAATTGTCGAGGCGAGCATCGCGAAGGCGGATTTCTCGCTCGATCCGATTTCTGACCGCTATGGCGTGCTGATCATTGATGATGGCGGCAAGCAGGTCGGATATCTCAACCTGCGGACCTTTATCGTGGGTGATGCAGCCAACCAGCTGCGCCAGGCGTTTGAACAGTTCAACGCTGCCGGCGTGACCGAGCTGATCATCGATTTCCGCTACAATGGCGGCGGTCTGGTATCAGTGGCTAACACTTTCGGTGATCTTCTGGGAGAGAACCGCGTCGGACAGGTCTGGAGCCGCACGGTTCTGCGCGAATCCAAATCGTCCGAGAACGAAACCCGCTTGTTCCAGAACGAAGTGCAGTCCTTGCAAGCAACCAAGATCGCTTTCATCGGCACCGGCAATACAGCGTCGGCGAGTGAGCTCGTGATCAACTCGATGCTGCCTTATCTCGGCGATCCTGACGTCGCGCTTGTCGGGCGCAACACTTCGGGCAAGCCTGTGGGGCAGTTTGGGTTTGATCTTGATGAATGCGATCTGCGAGTGCGCGCGGTCACGTTCCAGACAATCAACGCCAATGACGAGGGCGAGTACTTCACCGGCCTTGCCAGCGTTATGCCCAACACCTGCCGCGCAGGCGATGATATCTCGCTGCAATTGGGTGATCCGGCGGAAGCATCGGTCGCAACCGCGCTCGATTTCCTTGCAGGGCGTTCCTGTACAGCGATCAGCGGCGGTGCTGGTCAGACGGCTCAGAGTGTCGGGGGGCTCGAAACCTTGCAGCCTGAACAGCCCAATGCCGCGCAGTACGAGATTCCGGGCCTGTTCTAACGAACGTGCTTAGGCGTTTCGTGCAGGGGCCGTTTGCCCGCCAAGCAGCGACAGCGCGCTCTCGATCACAAATTCGGGCACCGCTGGTTTCGGGATCAGCGGTGCGCCAAATTCACGGACGAACTCTTGCTCCCGGTCAAGATCACCTGAGTGAAGCAGGTAGGGTATCGCGCGGGATTGCAAGTGGCGCACAACCGGCAGGCAGGTTTCACCACCCCCCAGATTGACATCGAGCACTGCGACATCGAGATCGCCAAGCTCATCCATTTGCCTGATGGCATCCTTGGCATTCAAGGCGCTGATCACGGTGAGGCCCATATCCTGCGCAGCGAGTTCAAGGTTCACCAGCACGAACGCCTCGTCCTCGAGAAGGAGGATCGTGTGCGCCACGCTCAACCGACCTTTGCTGCAGGGATACAGATATCTGCGATCAGGCCGCTTTCGGACCATTCGCGGAAGATTGCGCCGCGCGATGTTGAAAGCAGGCGATCGACGATCTGAGTGCCACCGCCAGCTTCAACGGTCTGTTCACATTGGACAGCACCACCGGTCTCGCGCCAGCTTAGTGATAGCTCGCAGGTATCCTCGTCACCTGTATCGCATTCAAGGTCGTTGCAGCCGAGCGTCCAGCTGACCGCGACGGAGCCGGCTTCAGAGCTCCATGCGCCGTGTTGCTTGGCATTCACGGCCAGTTCGTGAAGCACCATGCCTACCAGTGAAATCGTTGCACTGGGGACGCGAATTTCATCGCCTGACAATCGCAGCCGCTCTGGCGCATCGGCATAAGGCCGCAGGACTGCTGCAATCGCATTGCCAAGGTCAAAACTGCCCAGATGTGACCCTTCGAAGGTCGTTTCATAGGCCCGGCCAAGCGCCTGAATGCGGGCGTTGATCTCCGCAGCTTCCGCCGGAATGCCCTTTACGCGTCCGGTAATGCTCACAATCGCATTGATCACCGCAAACATGTTCTTGACCCGGTGCGAAAGCTCGCGCTCAACCTCAATCGCATGCGCAGACGCTCCGGTCGCCCCGTCAGGGGAGCCCGTGGCTTCGCAACCGTCTGTGGGCAGAGGCTTGATCAATCTTCAACACTCGCGACAAAACAATGCTTGGGTTGCGCGCAGTTTATCCGGTGACGCAATCAGAAGCTTCTGCCCCACCAACGCTACATTGTCCGTGGAGTTCCCACACTAAGTGACTCAAGAGTTTGCCCGCAGTGGTGCGATCAGACTCTGGGAACCAATTATGGTCGAACCGTGCGGGAGCGCCAATCAAGGCGCATCGCCACCGGTGAAGGGTTCATCATCGGTGAACGCGCATCCGAAATAGGTCACCTCACCAATCGCAAGAGTGGCGGTGTAAGGGTAGGTTCGGTCGCTCATCGTGTCAGAACAATCGCCTGGCGTAAGCGCGAGAGAGACCGGTTCGCCCTCAAGAGTTCCGCTTAATCCCAGCCCGTTATTCCCGGCAAAACGAGTGACAGGAAACCGGCTGCCTTCGATGTTTTCAGGCGTTGTATATTGCGCTGCATATCCTTCGCCATCAGGTTCAACCGTCAGCCCCCAAAACGGCTCATTGCCCAGCGCATTGATCTTCGCGGTCGGCGCGATGGCCGAGAACGGCTGAGTATCGCGCGTGATCTCGCCAGGAGCCTGAGCGCACGATGCCAAGCCGGCAGCCAAGGGTGCAAGGGCGATCAGGACATTGTTGTTACGGATCATCATGGGCGGCGATCATACATTGCCGGGCGTTCTCAGCAAAGGGCGCGGGCGGCGCAATTGCAAAGAAAAAGGGCGGCTCCCCATTCGAGTGAGAGCCGCCCTTCTTGGGTTTGTTGATACGCCCAATCAGCCGGGCATCAGGACCGTGTCGATCACGTGAACAAGACCGTTTGATGCTTCAACATCGGTTGCCGTCACGCTCGCCGTTCCGCCTGCCGCATCCGTGAGGATCACCGCGCCATCAACCAGCGTGGCTGTCAGCGTGCCGCCGCCCAGAGTGGTGATCGTGTGGCCAGCATCGCCGCCTTCCTCGATCGCAGCGATCAAGCTCGCTGCATCAACGCTGCCTTCGACAACATGATAGGTCAGGATCGCACCCAGAGTTTCGGTGTCTTCGTTGACCAACGTATCAACCGTGCCTTCGGGAAGCTTTGCGAAGGCATCATTGGTCGGTGCAAAGACGGTAAGCGGGCCTTCGCCTGACAAGGCATCGCCAAGACCAGCGGCAGTCACGGCAGCAACGAGTGTCGAGAACGAGGCTTCGTCGCCCGATGCGACCTCAACGATGGTGCCAGGGCCGGTGGCTTCGGCTGCGACCGCGCCTTCATCGGCCATCATGGAATCGCCGCTTTCGGCTTCGCTGCCGCATGCGGCAAGAGCAAGTGCAGTGCCAGCGACAAGGCTAAACTTGAGAATGTTCATAGTGGGATCGTCCTTTGGAAATGACGTATGGGGGAAGTGACGAAGAGCCAGACGCCTGAGCGAACGACCCTGCGTGGATATACGCAGCCTGTGACGGTTTGGATGTCAACGCTTTGCCGTATCAGTCCTATAGTAAGGCGATTCATAGGGAATACCCCTAGGTCTGGATAACTGGGGAACATATCGCATGGCAGGTGGACTGGGATTGGCGCTGAGCGGCGGCGGGGCAAAGGGCGCGTTCCAGGTTGGCGTGCTCGACGAATTGATCCGGGTGAAGAAAGTCAGCTTTGAAACAGTTGTTGGCACATCAACTGGCGCGATCCAGGCGGCCAGCGTTGCTCAGGACAACATTCCCAAACTGGTCGATTTCTGGACCTCGATCACTGGCCCCCGCGATATTTATCGCGGGCGCGGCGGTCAGCTGTGGGCGGTGATCACCGGCAAGAACTCGATCTACAGCACCGGCCCTTTGCGCAAGCTTCTAAACGAAGCCTATAGCGACGATGACATTCGCGCGACGGGCAAGAAGCTGCGGATTGCAGTGGTCAATATCACCACAGGCGATCTTCAAATCGTTGGCGAGAATGCGGATAACATTGCGGATTGGGTCTATGCCAGCTCTGCCCAGCCGCCCTTCTTCCCGCCGTTCGAAACCCGCAATGCGCAAGGTTTGAAAGAGCAATGGGTCGATGGCGGCGTCAGGGATGTGACGCCTTACAATGCCGCAATCAAGGAACGCCCGCGGGCAATTCTCGTCGTTCGAGCAGAAGCGCCGCTCGCCAAGACGCACAAGGAATATGACAGCATTCTCGATATCGGCCTGCGATCGGTTGAACTGCTGATCCGCGAGGTCGCTGACAATGACATCGGCAATATCGAGCTCATCAACAACCTGCTGCGCGCAGAGATCAAGCAGCGCCAGGAGCTTATCGACATGGGTTTGACCCCTGCGCAGGTTGCGCGCGCGATGGCGCCGATCGAGGCTGAGATCAACCGCTTCAACTTGATCCCGACCAAAGTGATTGAGCCGGAAAAAGACCTCTATGACACGCTCGAATTCGTGCCTGAACTGATCGCTCAGAACATCGAGATTGGGCGCGAAGCCGTGCGCAGCCGCTGGAGCGAGCTGGCTGAATTTCTTGAGTTTGACGAGTAGCGCCTAGGCCCCTGACCTTAGTCCTTGGCACCTGCGCGCGCGCCAGGTTCGCCGGGCGCAAGTTTGCGGATGCTATCGACCACACATCTTTGCGGCCCAGTCACGTCGGGCACCACCAGATCAACATCAAGCCCGTCGCAAATCCGCCCCGGCCCGGTCTGGCTGAACCCAACCGAGCGCGCCCAGCGTACATCGGGGCATCTTTGAGCAAAGGTCAGCTCGAACGTGTCGCTTGCGCGTACATCGATCAGAACCTTGCGATCGCTGCGCCGCCCCTCATCATCCTTGACCGTGCGAAAGCCCGTGACCTGCTGGGCGAAAAAGCATTGCCTGCCGCCCTGTTCGCGCGCGCTCGGTTCTTCGGCCTCTGCCTGCTCATCAGCGGCAAACGCCGGAGCGCAGGCCGCAAGCGCAGCGGTGAGGGTCAGGGCGAGCGGGGTTCTGAGATCACGATAGGCCATGAATGCAAGCATCACCCGCAACAGCTTAACCTGCGATGGATAACTGCAATATCATCGCGACTTGGCAAGATTGCGCGCCCGTGCGCGAACCGATGCGGCTTCGTCGTCATGAGCCTTGCCAAGCGCGTCCTCAAACGACGGCGCAAGCCCATCATCGCGCGCGGCAACATGGCTAAGCGCATCGAGCGCCCACGCCCGCACGAATGGCCGATCATGGGCAAGCAGCGGCTTGATCCAAGCTGCAATATCGCCTGCCTGCTCAGCCGGGATATCAAGCAGGCCGATTGATTGGCACAGGTGCAATTGCGCAGCCCAACCGCATACCGATGGCAGCCGCATGATCAGGGTTTCGACCTGTTTAGGGGTAAGCTCACGCTTTGCCTCAAGCGCGCTTTTGATCAGCCAGGTCGCCCCGGCCGCCATGTGCTCTTCGCGCGCGCTGCACAATGCGATCAGCGCATCGAGGTAGCCATCTTCGTTGGAAAGCTGCGCCTCGGTTTCGCCGAGGATCGTGACCGACCGGCCATCATAATCCGCCAGCCGCGCGCGCAGCCTATCAAGCGTCGCGCCAGCTGGCGTCATGATCACATCACCTTATCAGGGCGCGCGTCGTGCTTGTGACGGGCTTCCTTGCCGAACAGGCGTTCAAGGCGCTGTGACAAGGTGTTCGCCGCCTTGCGCGCGGCATCGTCCACTTTCGAAGCCTTGCCTGTCACGCCAATCGGCTTGCCGCCGCGCGGACGCGCTTCGATCATGCAGTGTTTGTCATCGGCCCCGTGTTTTGAACTGTTGACGTCCGTTACGTGCACTTCGAGCCGGGTCAGCCGATCATCGAAACGCGCCAGCTTCTCTCGCACCATCGCCTCGATCCGTGTCGCGACGTTCTCGGTGCCCATAACAGAGCTGTCGGAATTGAACTGGAACTGCATGAAAGCTTCTCCTTTCTGTTTGCCCCTGTCACCCATAAATATGGGTGCAAGGGTTAAGGAATGCGAGCAAAATCGGACGCTGCGGAATCGCCATGAGGGGGAGGCTCAGGAATCTGTTCATCTGGGAGTAACCGAGCGAGGCATTTGCGCGTATAGGAGAGCACAAGCATTCTCAGGGGACACCAACTTTATGACTGACACGTTCAACCGTAATGCCGCGATCACTGCATCTTTGCTGCTGATCGCCGCGATCACGCAAGCGATCTACACCGGGCTCTATGTCGCCGAAATGGACGTCCCGCGTCAGCTGCTTTGGGGCGGTGAAGGCATCCTGTTCACGGTCCTCGCGGCCTATGCCGGTGCCGCGATGGTGCAAGCGAAGCAGTTCCAGCTTGGCTGGGCCGCGATTGCTGCTTCTGCCGTTCTCAATGTGGTGCAGGTTGGTGTTGGCCTGACCCTTTTCGGACCCTTCTTTGAAGCAGCCGATGCGGTGCCGGAACTGGCTCCTGTGGCAGGCGCGATCGTCGCCTATTCCTTCATGGTTTACAATGCAGCTAAAGTGCTGCTCGCACTCGCAGCCATCGTTTTCGGAATGGGCAAGATGAATGCGGGTTCGAAAGCGCTTGGCGGCCTCACCGCCGCGGTCGGCGCGGTGGCTGTGATCAGCAACGCGCTCTCTCTCGCCATGGGCCGCGACTTCTCAGGCGAACTGCCCATCGCAGGCGGCTCGGGCGTGCTGGCAACCGTCCTGCTGGCGGTGTGCCTGTTTGGGCTCAAGTCAGACGACTGAGCCGATACTCCCATCACCCCCCCCGGCTGCCATTTGCATAGCGCAATTGGCAGGCGCGGCTCCTTCTCAATCGCTTATGATACCCGCTCCAAATTGCGAATGGAGTGGGTAGGATGGACCTTGGAATTTCGGGCAGGACCGCGCTGGTCAATGGCGGCAGCGCCGGCATGGGTCGCGGGGCTGCTTTGGCGCTGGCCCGCGAAGGCGCAAACGTCTTTGTCAGCTCGCGCGGGGAAGATCGGCTTGTCGCAACCTGCGAGGCGATAGCGCGCGAAACGGGCGCGGCAGTCACTCCGATTGTTGCTGACCATTCGAGCGATGCTGGCAGGGACACGATCCTTGCCGCCTGCCCTTCCCCTGACATCTTCGTTGCGACCTGCGCGCCGCCGCCCTTCACCAACGATTTTCGCGATGCCAGCCGCGAACAGATGCAAGAGGCGTTCAACACCGCGTTCATGAGCCCGATCGACTTCATCGGCGCCTTCATCGATGGCATGATCGAGCGGCGATGGGGCCGGATCGTGAATATCAGCACAGGCGCCGCCAAATATCCCGCTGCCTTGCGCGTCCTGTCAGGCCCCCCGCGCGCGGCGCTTGCCAATTATTGCCATGCAATCTCGAAAGAGGTCGCGCGGCACAATGTCACGATCAATTCGATCCTGCCCGGAATGCACCATACGCCGGGAATTGAGGATGTGTTCGCGGAGCGCGGAAAGGCGAGCGGGCGATCCTATGACGAAGAGGTCGAAAACTTGATCACAACCTTCCGCATCCCTGCGCGCAAGTTCGGCGATGCCGACGATCTTGGCTCAATCGTCGCCATGCTCTGCGGCGAACAGACGAGCTTCATGACCGGACAATCGATCGCGGTCGATGGCGGCAGCGGGAATTCCGTGTTCTAGCCACGCCTGTCACCGCAAGCGCTCAATCAAGCGCGAAGTGCCGCTCAGCCGCTTTTGCAAATGGACTCGCGGCGTCAGGCGTTCTAGAGGATGAAACATCCCCGGGGAGCCAGCTTTTGCTGTGGCTGAGAGGTGGGTGTTGCGGCCCACGACCCGTTGAACCTGAACCGACTAGCATCGGCGGAGGGAGTGGGCGGCTTGCTATTTCTGGCCCGGCCCTTCCGCCTTAGGAGAGAGCGCAGATGGCCGATATCAATTCACCGGTAGAAATTGGCGTAACCACAGGTCCCATTCGTGGCAGCCGCAAGATCCATGTCGGCGCTCGAACGGGCAGCGGTATTCAGGTCGCCATGCGCGAAATTGACCTTGAAGGCGGGGAGCCTTCGGTGCGTGTCTACGACACCTCGGGCCCCTACACGGATCCCAATGTAGCGATTGATATCAATGCCGGCCTTGCCCCGCATCGCCGCGACTGGATTCTCGCCCGCGGCGATGTCGAGGATTACGAGGCGCGCGAAGTAAAGCCAGAGGATAACGGACAACTCGGCCCGGATCGTTCAGGCGGCGTTCCAACCTTCCCCAATGTCGTCCAACGTCCACTGCGCGCCAAGGCAGGAATGAACGTCTCGCAGATGCACTATGCCAGGAAAGGCATCATCACGCCCGAGATGGAGTATGTCGCCGAGCGCGAGAACCTGGGGCGCGAGATCGCAGCGGATTTCGTGCGCGACGGGCAGGATTGGGGCGCGGCGATCCCCGACGTGATCACGCCCGAATTTGTGCGCGACGAGGTTGCCCGTGGCCGCGCGATCATCCCGTCGAACATCAACCACCCGGAATCAGAGCCGATGGCAATCGGCCGCAATTTCCTCGTCAAGATCAACGCCAATATCGGCAATTCCGCAGTTGCATCTGACGTCGCGCAAGAGGTCGACAAGATGGTCTGGGCGACCCGCTGGGGCGCGGACACGATCATGGACCTTTCCACCGGGCGCAATATCCACGACACGCGCGAATGGATTATCCGTAACAGCGCCGTCCCGGTGGGCACTGTGCCGATCTATCAGGCGCTGGAGAAAGTGGGCGGCATTGCCGAAGAGCTCACCTGGGACATTTTCCGCGACACGCTGATCGAACAGGCCGAGCAGGGCGTCGACTACTTCACGATCCACGCCGGCGTGCGCCTGCCTTACGTACCGCTCGCCGCAAAGCGCGTGACCGGCATCGTGTCGCGTGGTGGATCGATCATGGCGAAATGGTGCCTTGCTCACCACAAGGAGAGCTTCCTCTACGAGCACTTC
>CAYUCZ010000035.1:0-33654 GCA_964443505.1 uncultured Porphyrobacter sp.
GTCATGCGCCTGGTCCTTCTACAATTACGACTTAGATGCCCTTGGGCACGATCACTTCACGGCCGTTGTAAAAGCCGCAATGCGGGCACACGTGGTGCGGTCGCTTGAGTTCACCACAGTTCGAGCATTCCTGGAATGCTTCGACTTTCAGCGAATCATGTGCCCGGCGATTGCCGCGGCGATGCGGGGATACTTTTCTCTTGGGGACTGCCATGGCTTCGCCATTTCCTCAATAAATGCGTTGTTTGCGCGGATTACGCGCGAGATTCTGTGGTTGCCCTTAGGGCAAGGCCGCGATGCGCACAAGGTATGTCCTCATGCGGATACGTCCGTGCCGGTTGTGGCGGGAAGGCGCGCGATATAGCGCAAAATTGAAAGGTTGCAAGCGGTGTAAAGGCACGCCAAGCCAAGCCGCACAAAAATAACAGAGGGGATCAATTCGATGGCTATGCTTCCAGTCACGCTTGCCGCGGCAGCGGCGGCAGCAATTCTCAACATCTGGCTCATGCTTCGCGTGGGCGCGATCCGGCAAAGGGCCGAGATCAGCATTGGCACCGGAGGCAGCGAACCGCTTGAGAGGCGTATGCGCGCACAGGCCAATTTCGTTGAGAATACGCCGTTTGTTCTGGCGCTTATTCTGGTGATCGAGCTGGCCGGAATAGGCGATCCCTGGCTGCAATATGTCGCAGCGCTCTACATGATTGGCCGCATCGCCCATGCATACGGGATGGACGGCGGATCGCTGCAAGTGGGTCGGATGATTGGCACGCTCGTCTCAATGCTGACGCTGCTTGGCCTTGCGATTGTGGCCGCGCTGGTCGCTGCGGGCGTGATGTAACCTGATCAACTCAGGGCATAGTCCGACACGAAAGCATTGGTCTTGCGCTCGCGCCCGAACGTGCTTGTCGGACCGTGTCCGGGGATGAAGGTCACATCCTCGCCCAAGGGCCACAGCCGCTGGGTGATGGAATCGATCAGGTCCTGATGATTGCCCTTGGGGAAATCGGTGCGCCCGATTGATCCCTGAAACAGCACATCGCCGACAATCGCAAATCGGCTGGGTTCGTGGAAGAACACGACATGGCCGGGCGTATGTCCCGGACAATGGATCACCTCCAAGGTCAGTTCGCCAACGGTGACCGTATCGCCATGATTGAGCCAGCGGGTCGGTTCAAACGTCTGCGCATGCATGCCCCAGCGTTTGCCATCATCATCAAGCTGCGCGATCCAGAAGCGGTCGTCTTCATGCGGGCCTTCGATTGGCAGGCCCAATTCGTCCGCCAGCATGCCGGTCTGCCCGCAATGATCGAGGTGGCCATGCGTCACCAGCAGCTTTTCCAAAGTCACACCCGCCTTCGCAACCCCATCCTTGAGCTTGTCGAGATCGCCGCCCGGATCGATCAGCGCGCCCTTCATCGTCTTGGTGCACCAAATGAGCGAGCAGTTTTGCTGCAAAGGCGTCACCGGAATGATCGCGGCTTTCATCGGCGGAGTGCGTTGTTCGGTCATGCACGCGAAATGGCGCGGCTCCATTCGAAATGCAAGCGGCGCAAGAACAGGTGACAGCAGCGAGAAGCGCGTTATCGTCAGCCTCGAAACAGGGAGACCGTCACGATGACACTGGAAACACCTCTCACACTGCCCTGCGGCGCGGTGGTGCCCAATCGCCTTGCCAAGGCCGCGATGACAGAGGGGCTTGCCGACACAAAGGGCCTTCCCACTCCCGAACTGGCGCGGCTGTACCAGATCTGGTCCGAGGGCGGCTCAGGGATGCTGCTTTCCGGCAATATCCAGATCGACCGCGATCATCTGGAACGGCCCGGCAATGTCATCATCGACCGCGAATTGACCGAGGATGAGCGCGAACCCTTTCGCGAATGGACGAGGGCCGGAACACGCAATGGCAACCAGTTCTGGGCGCAGATCAGCCATGCGGGCCGCCAGTGCTTCAAGATCGTCAATCCAACACCCAAAGCGCCCTCGGCGGTCAAACTCGGCCTTCCCGGCGGGCAATTTGGCGAACCGGTTGCGCTCGAAGGCGATGAGATTCTTGAGATCATCGCAGGCTTTGTGCGCGCAGTGCGCATCTGCAAGGAAGTGGGCTTTACCGGCGTCCAGATTCACGGCGCGCACGGCTATCTGATCTCGCAATTCCTCTCCCCGCGAAGCAATCAGCGCACCGACGAATGGGGCGGAAGCCTTGAAAACCGGGCTCGATTGTTGACCGAAGTGATCCGCCAATCGCGCGAGGCGGTGGGGCCTGACTTCCCGATCACCGTCAAGCTCAACAGCGCTGACTTTCAGAAGGGCGGCTTTGCGTTTGAAGACAGCTTGACCGTGGTCAAATGGCTGGAGGAACTGGGCGTTGATCTCATCGAGATTTCAGGCGGCACCTATGAACAGCCCAAGCTGCTTGGCATTGAGGGCATGGAGCCTGCTGACAATCCCGGCATTGCCAGTTCTACCATTGCGCGAGAGGCCTATTTCGTCGATTTCGCCAAAGCGATGAAAGACGCTGTTTCAGTGCCGCTGATGGTCACGGGCGGCTTCCGCTCGCGTTCGGCGATGGAGCAGGCTCTGGCGGATGGCGCTGCGGACCTGATCGGCCTTGGGCGGCCCTTGTGCGTGGAAACCGACGGGCCAAAGCGGCTGCTGGCGGGCGAGGCCTCGCTAACGCGGTTTGAAGACAATCTCTCGCTGCTGCCCGGTTTTCTCTCGTTCCTCAACGGCGTGAAGATGATCCGCGCCATGTCCGGCTTTGCCACACAATTCTGGTTTTACTGCCAGATTTACGCGCTGGGCCGGACCGGCAAGACAGAGGACATGTCCGTTTTTGCCGCCTGGCGCCGGGTCGAGGATGAACACGCAACCTGGCTCGCCAGACGAAAGCGCGGCGGTTAGATCCGCCCACCCTTCCACACAACTCTGCCAATAATCTCGATCTCATCAGCCGACACGTCGACCGGGGGATAAGCGAGGTTCTGGCTCAGCAGCGCAAACCGCCCTGCTGCCGCGCGTGCGACGCGTTTGACCATCAAGGTCTCACCCAATCGCACGACATGCACGCCATCGCGAAAGGCGCGGCTGGTCTGATCAACCAGGATCTCGTCACCATTGTTGAGAAGCGGCTCCATCGAATCGCCTTCGACCGTGATCGCGGAAAGCTGAGCATCGGCAAGCCCCTGCTCCGCCATCCAGCGGCGCGAAAAGCGAAAAGCATCGAAGGCGGCCTCATCAACCGGGAGCGCGCCGGGGCCTGCTGATGCCCCGATATTGAGGCGTTTGACCTCCACCCAATCAGCCTGATCCGCTGCTCGACGATTCGGGTCATAGGATTTTTCCTTTACCCCCACATCGCCGCCACCCAATTCGCTTTCGGGAATACCAAAGAACTCAGCGAGGATCCCGCGATCCCCTTCCTCAAGCTTGCGAGGGGAACCTTTCTTAATGAATTGCTGGAGATAGCTCGCGTTTCTCCCAATCAGTTCTGAAAGGGAGGCGAGGCTTACACCGCGCTCCTGCGACAGTTCCAGCAGACGTTGGCGCGCATGGGCCTGCGGATCATCGGGCGAGAGGTCTGTGCGTTTGATCATGAATTCTTCCTATACGAAAGATTTTTCCTAGACAAGTAGGAAATAGCGTGGAACGTATAGGGAACATTGAGCGATTCGCGGTGCAGGCGGTCCCGCTCATTGGTGTTCCAATCAGGCAACCAAAGGGATCAGACATGCTGCTGCGAAAAGTCGAAAGCTTCCTCAAAACCCACGATATGCCCGCCACGAAATTCGGGCGGCTTGCCGCGCACGATCCGCGCTTTGTGCTCGATCTGCGTCTCGGCCGGATACCGCGCCCTGCGACCGAAGCGCGAACGCTTGGCTGGATGGCTGAATTCGAAGCCTCAGGCAGCGCCGCCACTCTCGAGACGAAGGAGCTTTCCCATGCTGTATGATCCGACCCTTCTTGCCGCTCCCCATGCCCGCACACGTGCCGAAGAGGCTGGCACGTTCGAGACCAAGTCTGCCGATGCCGCCCAGGTTCCTGCCCGTCCCGTCGGGCGCCGCTATCGCCCGCGGCGCACCACATCAGACCGGGTGCGAGAGGCGCTGTTGCTGCTGGCAGAAGGCCGTGCGGACTTGCTCACGCATGAGGAGAAGGCCTGGAACTCGATCACCTTTGCCGGCACCCGGCATGAGGTTATGCTCGACTTCAACGGCGAGGAAGCGGTTGCTGCGGGCGAGGATTTCATCGCCAACCTGCCCGAACATGAATTCACCATTCCCGGACAATTGGTCGCCGATGCGACAATCCGCGAGGTCGATCACCGCTTTGGCGCGGACGAACGCATGGTGGTGACCTGCGTGCTGTTGCTGCTGGAGGACAGTTAACCGGCGGGGCATCGCGCCCCGCCCCCAAACCAGTGGTCCGTCCCTCTTAGCTCTTGATGACGATCATCTTCTCGATCGTCATCTCGTGCATCGTGTAGGGAATGCCGCCGACGCCGTGGCCTGATGTCCTAAGACCCGCAAACGGCATCCAGTCGGTGCGGAATGCGGAATGGTCGTTCACCATCACGGCTGAGGCATCGATGTTGCGATAGGTGTGCATCGCGGCTGCCAGATCATTGGTGTAGACCGCCGCCTGGAAGGCAACGTCGAGCGAATTGGCCTGCTCAATCGCGGCGTTCACATCGTCATAGGAATACAGGCACACCGCAGGGCCAAACACTTCGTTCTTTGAAATGGTGGCATCTGGCGAGGGGTTGAGAAGCAAAGTCGGCGCATAGGTCGTGTCCGACAGTTTCTCACCCCCGGCGAGAACCTGTGCCCCGCCAGCGCGCGCTTCCTCGACCCATTGCGCCACGCGGTCGACTTCCTTGGGCCGGATCAGCGGGCCGCATTCGGTTGTCTCCTCAATGGCATTGCCGACCGTAAGCGCCTTGGCTGCATCTGCCATGCGCGCGCCCAGTTCATCGACAATCGAAGAATGCGCGAACAACCGCTGGACCGAAACGCACACCTGACCGGAATGGTAATATCCGCCCTTCATCAGGCTTGGCACGGCGGCATCAAGATCAGCCGTCGCATCGACAATCACCGGCGCAACCCCGCCATGTTCGAGCGCACAACGCGTGCCCGGCGAAAGCTTGGAGCGAAGCGACCAGCCAACGCCTGCCGATCCGATAAAGCTGAAAAAGGCGGTGCGCGGATCGGTCACCATCTTTTCTGCATCAGCGCGCGGTGCGACGACCGCCCTCGCCCAGCCTTCTTCAAGGCCCGCTTCGTGCAGGATCGAAATGAACTCAAAGCAGGATAGCGGTGTGTCACCGGCTGGCTTGACCAGCACCGGGCAACCCGTGGCAACAGCCGGCGCAACCTGGTGCACGATCAGGTTGAGCGGGTGGTTGAAAGCCGAAACCGCCACAACAACGCCAATCGGCTCGCGCGTGGTCCAGGCGGTTCGGCCATCGCCCGCGGCTGTCAGACCCATCGGGATTTCGGTGCCCTTGAGCACGCCCATTTCGTGGATGCACAGTTCCATGCCGTTGATCGCGCGGTCTACCTCCACCCGCGCATCGATCAACGGCTTGCCGCCTTCATCCGCGACCTGGAAGGCGAGATGATCGCGCCGTTCCTTCATGATCTCCATCGCGCGGTGGAGGATTGCGGCACGTTCGTGCGGCTTCTTCCACTGCGAACGATCACGGTAAAGCGCATAGGCCTCTGCCAGATAGCTCTCGACAGTGGCTCCATCGACAGACGGAACGCTTCCGATCGGCTTAAGGTCGAACGGATTGACGACTTCGTGCATGCTCATCTTTGGTTCCCCAACGACTGGATCAGAGTTCAGCGCTCAGTTTCTTGATGTCGATGTTCAAGATCTGGTCGTTCTCCGTGTAGTCGACCGGGCAATCAATCAGATGCACGCCGGGCGTGTCGCGGCAATGGGCGAGCAGTTCTGCCAAATGCTCTGAGCTTTCGACCCGGTGCCCCTTGGCGCCATAGCTTTCGGCATATTGAACATAGTCCGGGTTGCCATAGGTCAGGCCAAAGTCGTCAAAACCCATATTTGCCTGTTTCCAGCGGATCATGCCGTAAGCATCATCGCGCAGGATCAGCACGGTGAGATTAAGGCCGAGGCGCACCGCGGTTTCCATCTCCTGGCTGTTCATCATGAAACCGCCATCACCGCAGATCGCCATGACGCTGCGCTCTGGATAGAGCATCGCGCTCATCATTGCAGACGGCAGGCCTGCGCCCATGGTCGCCAGCGCATTGTCGAGCAGCACGGTGTTAGGCAGGTAAGCGGTGTAACCGCGCGCGAACCAGATCTTATACACCCCGTTATCAAGGCAGATGATGCCATCGTGCGGCATCGCGTCGCGAACCTGCTGAACCAGATGCGGCGGGAAGATCGGGAAGCGCGCGTCAGCGGCAAGCGCATTGGTGTGATCAAGCTCTGCCTGATGGTAAGCGAGCATCTGGTCAAAGTTCCAGCTGCGGTTGGGCGAGATGTCTTCCTTGATCTGCCAGATCGCATTGCCGATATCGCCGATGACTTCGATCTGCGGGAAGTAGACAGGGTCAACCTCTGCTGTCTTGGTCGATACATGGACCACCGTGACGCCGTTGTCCTGCATGAAGAAAGGCGGCTTTTCGATCACATCGTGGCCGACATTGATGATGCAGTCAGCCGCTTCGACAGCGCGGTGGACAAAGTCACCAGCTGACAATGCTGCACAGCCGAGGAATTTCGGGTGCCGTTCATCAATCACGCCCTTGCCCATTTGCGTGGTGAGGAAGGGAATGCCCGTTTTCTCAACCAATTGTTCGAGCATGCGACCGGCCGTCTTGCGGTTGGCGCCAGCACCAATCACGAGAACCGGATTCTTCGACTTTTCGATAGCCTCAACCGCCTTGCGAACAGCTTTGGCCTCTGCCGAGGGACGACGGGCGACGCTCTTGGGAAGCGGTTTCCAATCGGTTGTCGGCTCTTCCGCGATATCTTCGGGAAGCTCGATCAGCGTTGCACCGGGCTTTTCTTCTTCAGCCAGACGATAGGCTTCGCGAACGCGGCTGGGGATGTTGTCGCCCGCTGCGATCTGGATCGAATATTTGGTCACCGGCTCCATCAGCGACACGATGTCGACAATCTGGAAGCGGCCCTGCTTTGATTTCTTGATCGGCTTTTGGCCTGTGATCATCAGAACCGGCATGCCGCCAAGCTGGGCATAGGCAGCCGAGGTGACAAAGTTCGTGGCACCCGGGCCAAGCGTGGCGACGCACACGCCGGTCTTGCCGGTGTGGCGGCCATAAGTCGCAGCCATGAAGCCTGCGCCCTGTTCGTGGCGGGTAAGGATCAGCTTGATCTTTTCAGACCGGCCGAGCGAATCCAGAAAGTCGAGGTTTTCCTCGCCCGGAACACCAAAGATGTATTCGCAGCCCTCTGCCTCAAGGCATTCGATAAAGACGTCAGAGGCTTTTTTGGTATCGGTCATTTTCGCATTTCCCCCCATTTCGCGCGCCAATTGGCGGTCGGACGTCTCGCTAACGTCCCCTAGATACGCTGGTTATCGCCCGGGCCTTCCTTTCAACGAAGGACGCACCCCACTGCCTCAGGCACTACCAACCACATGTGACCGGGCCGTGATGGCCGGGCCTTGTGACTATGTATTGCAGGAATCCGCCAGAATCCAAGCGCGAAGACGCATTTGCGTCTCGATCAATAGCCTTTGAGGGGATCGAAGATCGGCGAAACGGGTCTGCCAGCGAGATAATTCTCGAGATTCTCAAGGAATCGCGTGGCTGAACGGATGAACATCTTGTCCTGCGCGCGGCCCGACAGGTGCATCGAGATATGCACATTGTCGAGCGTCCACAAAACATCATCGGCGGGAAGAGGTTCAGGTGTGGTCACGTCAAGGAACGCGCCGCCGATGGCCTTTTTCTGGAGCGCTTCGACCAGCGCGGGCTGATCCACCACTTCGCCGCGCGCAATGTTGACCAGCACGGCATCGGATTTCATCGCCGCCAATTCGCCAGCGCCGATCATGTTCTCGGTCTCTGGCGTAGAAGGTACAGCGAGGATCACCCAGTCAAACTCGCCCAGTTTGCTGCGCCACTCATCAGGCGACAGCACGCCATCCGCCGGGGATCGGCGTACGATCGTGACGTCAACATCAAACGCTTCGAGCCGCGGCTTGATCAGCTGCCCGATCGCGCCATAGCCCAGCAGCAACGCCTTTGATCCGGCAAGTTCGCGTTTTCCGGGCGAATCGAGCAGCCATTCGCGCCGCTCCTGCGCGCGCACCACATCGCGATAGCCCTTGGCAATGTTGAGCATCCCCATCACCACATACTCAGCTATCGTAATCGCATTGATGCCGACGCCATTGGTGACGGTGATCCCGCGTTCGATCAGCACATCCATCGGCAGGAAGTCGAGCCCGGCATAGATCGAGTTAAGCCATTTGAGGTCGGTGGCGGCGTTGAGCGCCTTCACCATCGCCTCTTTCTCATTCATGTCGAACCAGCCGATTTCGGCGCCCTTGACCGCCTCAATCGCGTCTTCGTGGGTCATGAACCAGCTGACTTCGAGATCGGCTGGCAATTGCGGTTCGAGCAACGGCCGGATGAGGCCTGAAATCGCGAGTTTTGTCATGGCAGCACAGTTAGGCGGCGATTGAACGCGAGGCTAGCCTCTTGCCCCTCACAAAATTCAGGAGAGCTTCCATTCCCAGCCGAGCGGATCGCCATCCATAACCTCTACACCTTTGGCCGCGAGTTCATCGCGGATCGCATCGGAGGTCGCAAAGTCCTTGTCTGCACGGGCGGTTTTGCGGCGGGCGAGCGCGTCTTCGATCTCGGCCTCTGCTATTTCGGCGTGCTTCGGACGGATGCGCAGATCAGCGCGGGTCAGCTCGAACAGGCCGAGACCCAATACCGCGTCCATATGCTCAACCACCGCGCGCTTGATTTCCGGCGCCACTTTCTTGGTCGCCAAAGCGTCTTCGAGCGCGGTCAATGCAATGGGCGTGTTGAGGTCATCCGAAACCGCCTCTTCAAACTTGGCAAGCGGGGCTGCGAACTTGGGGTGCTCGGCAACCGGCTGGCTCGCGGCGTCTGAAAGCCGTTCAACCGCCATCACCATGCGTTTAAGCCGCGTGAGCGCGGCTTCCAGCCCTTCCCAGCTGAACTCCAGCTCGGACCGGTAATGCGCTTGCAAGCACATCATTCGATATGCAAGCGGGTGAAAGCCTTTGTCGATCAGCAATTGCAGGCGCAGGAACTCACCAGAGGATTTCGACATCTTGCCTGACCGCTCAACCAGGAAGTTGTTGTGCATCCAGATATTGGCGCCCGAATTGGTCGGGTTACCAAGCCCGCCCCCGTCCATCCCGCAGCATGAACCGTGATGCGCCTGTGCAAAGGCCTGATTCTGCGCGATCTCGTTGGGATGGTGGATCTCGCGGTGATCGATGCCGCCCGTGTGAATATCGAACGGGAAGCCCAGCAGTTTCTCGCCCATCACGGAGCATTCAAGGTGCCACCCAGGCGCGCCAGGTCCCCACGGCGAATCCCACTCCATCTGGCGCTTCTCACCCGGCGGGGTCTTGCGCCAGATCGCAAAGTCGGCGGCATTGCGCTTGCCCTCGACCGTGTCGATCCGGCCTTCGCCCTCTTCAGTGACTGCGCGCGCGAGCCGCCCGTAATCCTCAATCGTCGAGGTGTCGAAATACAGACCGCTCGCCAGTTCATAGCAATGCTTGTCCGCAATCGACTTTGCGAAATCGAGCATCTCTTCAATGTAATCGGTCGCCACTGACCATTTGGCCGGCTGACGGATGTTGAGCGCCCGCACGTCTTCCCAATACGCTTCGGTATAGTGCTTGGCGATGTCCCAGATGGATTGGGCTTGTTCCGCCGCCATCTTCTCCATCTTGTCCTCACCCTCATCTGCATCATCGGTCAGGTGTCCGACATCGGTTATGTTGATGATGTGCGTGAGCTTCAGCCCCTTGTGGCTGAGCGTGCGGCCCAGAATGTCGGCAAAGACATAGGCGCGCATATTGCCGATATGCGGGTAATTGTAGACCGTTGGCCCACACGTATAGACCCTCGCCTCGCCCTCGTGGACGGGAGTGAACGGTTCGATTGCACGCGTGAGCGAATTGAAGAGTTTAAGGTCGGTCATGGCTTGTGGCGCTTTGATGCGCCGACAGGTCGCGGTCAAGCGCTCCAGTCGCGCCCGGCGAAAGTTTCTTGAGCGAATTGCAGCGGCTCTGTCTCAAGCTCGCTGCCGATCGTGTCATTATAGCGGTTGAGGAAGCCGAACAGTGCGATCACTGCGACGATCTCGACAATCTGCTTGTTCGTGTAATGCTTTTTCAGCTCGTCGAAATGTGCATTGGTCGCAGCGTTAGGCACCTGTCCGCCAGCCAGCGCAAGATCAAGCGCGGCGCGCTCTGCGTCAGTGAACAGGTCGCAGGTCTGATACTCCCAGACCCGTGCGATCTTTTCCGCATCGCCGCCTGCACGGTGCGCCTGATGGGTGGTGTGCGCCATGCAATACTGGCATCCCGCTGCGCTGCTGGCCACCGCGGCGATCATGTTCTTGAGCGCCTGAGACAGCTCTCCGCCGGCAAGGATGTTCGCAGCAAATGGCCCGAATGTCTGCGCAAGTTCGGGCCAGTGCGCCATCGAGATCGAGGAGCTTGGGAGGAACCCCATAAAGGCCTCTGCCATGGCAAAGCCCTGCTTGATCTCCGGCGTCAGCGCATCATCGGCAGGCGGATCAATGCGTGCCATCGCGCTTACTCAAACCCGAGGAACTTGACCGTGCTGTCAATCGGCTCACGCTCGCGCTCAAAATTGTTGAGCGGCGCATCAGGGTCGCGATAGCCAATCGCCATCCCGCAAAACAGCATATAGCGATCATGGTCGATCCCGATGTGATCGCGGATGATGTTGGCATAGAGCGCCATATATTCCTGAAAACAGCTATCGAGGCCCTCTTCGCGCAGCAGCAGAGCAACGGTTTGCAGCCACATGCCCGTATCGGACCACTGCGCCTCTTTCATAAGCCGCGGGAAATAGGTGAACATGACCACAGGCGCGTCAAAGCTTGTGGCGTTGCGCATCATCGCTTTCATCCGCCCTTCGCCATCATCACGCGCAATCCCCATCGATCCGAACATGCCTTTGGAAACGGCGTTGAGACGCTGCTTGTACGCCTCTTCCTGCCCGGGAGCGGTCCAGTCATACTCTGCCTCTTGCGGAGGCGTGGTGGTGATCTTGGCCTGCAAATCCTTGAGCGACTGGCCGGTCACGACCGCGGCTTCCCATGGCTGATAATTGCAGCCCGATGCCGCCCAACGCGCTGTGTCGAGCACGCGGCGAATGGTCTCAAGGTCGACCGTCTGGTCAGTGAATTGCCGGATAGAGCGGCGGCTGGTTACAGCTTCGGTGACGTTCATAGGCACGCTTGCTAACCAGCGCTGCGATCAAGAGCAAGCCGCATCGATCCGCAAAAGCAAGGTGGCTTGCATCGCCCCGCGCCTCGCGGCTATCCCTGCGCTTGCAATCCTTTGGGGGGTGCCCGTGGTCGACGTCTTCATTTCCTATTCGCGCCATGACAAGGAGCGCGTTGCCCAGCTTGCTCACAAGATGCAGGCCGAAGGCTATGACGTGTGGTGGGACGCAGAGCTGCCACCACACAAAAGTTATGGCGATGTCATCACCGAAAAGATCGGAGAGGCCAAGGCGGCTGTTGTTGTCTGGTCAGACACCGCCGCGCAAAGCGAATGGGTCCGGGCCGAAGCCGATGTTGCGCGCAATCAGAAAAAGCTGATCCAGACCGCGCTTGGCGACATCATGCCGCCGCTCCCGTTCAACCAGATCCAGTTTGCCGATATTGGCGATTGGCAGGGCGAGGATGATCACCGCGGCTGGCGCAAGGTCAAAGCGAGCCTTGCCGAATTGTGTGGCGAGCGTGCGGCAGCGGCAGGCGCGGCAGCTTCAGCAGCGCCACCACCTCCTCCGCCTCCCGCTGAGCCAGAGCCTGAACCTGTGGCAGAGGCAACAGAGCCGTCCAAATGGCCGCTTTATGCAGGGATTGGCGTTGCTCTCGCCGCGCTGATCGCAGTGGGGGCCTTTGTCGCCGGGTCGATGAATGAGAACGAGGCAGCCCCAAGCGCCGCGATCGCCGAGGCTGCCGAAACGGATGAAAGCGCGGGCCAAGAGGACGCCGCTGATGAGCCCGAAACACCGCAGGACCTTTCAGCCGCACCGCGTTTCGACAACCTCCAGGGCCGGCGGGTCGGGTGCTATTTCAGCTATTCGATCTACCAGTATGACGGCGCATGCGATTTCGTCACGCGATCGGGCGGCGATTTCGTCACCACCAGCCTGTCTGGCCCCTATTTCGAAGGGGTCACGCAAATCGGGCTGGACGTCACAGCGGACAATGTCGGCACTTTGGAAATCTACTATCCCGGCGGCGGCGTTGAACGCATTGCTGTCTCACGCAGTTCGCGCGACCGCGCCTGCTGGCAAGGCAATTCCGTGATCTTCTGCGCGCGGTGAGAGGAAGATTCAGCCCACGGTGCGGCGGCTGGTGACGGCTTCGGTTAGGTTCGTCTCTTCCAAAGATTGTATAAGCACTCGGTCGCGGTTTCTTCTTGCCTAAGCTTCTTAATTGCTGGCCTGCGTTTGGCAGCTATCAAGGTGCTGATTGCGAAAGAAAAACGATCTTCAAATCGCTCTTGACGGAAATTTGGCATTCCGTGCGCAATGAGCATCTTCGAAAGCTCAGCTGCCGTTATCGGCAGCCTCTTTTCCCAACACGTACGTGCTAACTCTATGACTCGATCATCTTGCCAATGAAACCCACCGCCGACCATGGAAGAGGAACAAAACCAATTGCACAACTCTTCCAAGATGAAGCAATTTCTCAGACTAAGCGAGGGTAGGAAAAGAGGCATCTCTAACATCGCTAGCGGAATTGTGAGGTTGATTTCGCGTATTAGGCGTATCTCAACTTCCGGTTCATCGATCCAAGAGAACAAGGTTTCACCGGTCGCGGGGTAGGCGTCCCCATACCGAAGAAGTCGACCAGCGTCTTGCCCGTTAAGCATTAATCCGAGATCACCTACGCGATACTCGTCAAATTGACGTGCAACACAGAATACACAATTCGCTGAGATGCCGTGCTGTGTGGCAGGCGTGGGAAAGAGATAACCTCGCTCGAGGATCGCTAAACTATCCAAGGCTCACCGCCGCCCCTTCGGCCCCTTCTCATCCTCAAACAGCTCCGCGAGCTGCTCCATGATCGTGCCGCCCAATTGTTCGACGTCCATGATCGTCACAGCGCGGCGGTAGTAGCGCGTCACATCGTGGCCGATGCCGATGGCGACCAATTGCACGGGTGAGACGTTCTCAATCCACTCGATCACACCGCGAAGATGCGCTTCCAAGTACCCCGCGCTGTTTACGCTCAACGTGCTGTCATCAACCGGCGCGCCGTCGGAAATCACCATCAGGATGCGGCGTTCTTCGGGGCGGTAGATCAACCGCGAATGCGCCCATAGCAGCGCCTCGCCGTCGATGTTTTCCTTGAGCAGTCCCTCGCGCATCATCAGGCCAAGATTGCGGCGCGCACGGCGCCAGGGCTCGTCGGCTTGCTTGTAGATAATGTGACGCAGATCGTTGAGACGACCTGGCTGTTGCGGCTTGCCATCCGCAAGCCATGCCTCACGCGATTGTCCGCCCTTCCACGCGCGGGTGGTAAAGCCGAGAATCTCGGTCTTGACCCCGCAGCGTTCCAGCGTGCGCGCAAGGATATCGGCGCTGATCGCCGCGATGCTTATAGGGCGACCGCGCATCGATCCTGAATTGTCGATCAGCAGCGTGACAATCGTGTCCTTGAACTCAACGTCGCGCTCCACCTTGTAGGATAAGGCCGTGCCGGGCGAGACGATGACCCGCGAAAGCCGCGCAGCGTCGAGAACGCCCTCTTCCTGATCAAAGTCCCAGCTGCGGTTTTGCTGCGCCATCAGGCGGCGCTGCAAACGGTTGGCGAGGCGTGTCACCACACCCTGTAGCCCGGTAAGCTGGCTGTCGAGATAAGCGCGCAGCCGGTCCAGTTCCTCGGCATCGCACAGTTCGGGCGCTTCGATTTCCTCGTCGAACCGCTCGGTAAAGGCCTTGTAGTCGAGCCCATCGGGAATGTCGGCCTGCGGACGGTTGGGTCGCACGGGCGCATTGGAGGCATCGCCTTCTTCGCCCGGCTCGCCATCCTGCATCTCGTCGTCGGCGGACATTTCACTGTCGGTATCGCCTTCGCCGTCGCCTTCGGTCATCTCGCCAGCGACTTCGGCGCTTTGCGGGTCGGCGTCGCCTTCCTGCTGTTCGTCGCCGGCCTGATCCTCGTCTTCGCCTTCGTCTTCCTCGCTGTCATCCTGATCGGTTTCATCAGGCGCATCGGTTGGTCGGGTGAGATCAAGATCGCGCAGCAGTTCAAGCGTGAGCTTCTGAAACGCTTCTTGATCGTCAAGACTGTCGCCAAGCGCGGCAAGATCATCGCCAACCGCATCCTCAATCGCTTCGCGCACAAGACCAACGCCAGCGCGCGCGCCTTCGGGGATCGCCTCACCGGTCAATTGTTCGCGCAGCATCAGCGAAAGCGCGGTCTGCAACGGCACTTCTGATGCGTTCTGCGCACGCGCAATTGGATCGCTTGCCGTGCGCATTTCGGTTGCGCTGTCGAGGTTAGACTTGATCCCGCCGAACCGGTTGGCGCCAAGCGCCTCATAACGCACCTGCTCAATCGCATCATAGCACGCGCGCGCCACCGGCTCTGGCGGCGCGCCCATCGCATGAAGGCCCGCATTGTGATGGCGCAGTTTCAGCGCAAAACTGTCAGCAAACCCGCGCGCTTCGGTCACCTGATCGGATGGCAGATCGCGCCCCGGTAAAGGCACGCGGAAACGATTGCCCGATGCACCGGGCACATCAGCGCTCCACGCAACTTCAACCTCGGCATCGTGCGCAATCGCGCGCGCGGCTCCGGTCAGCGCGTGCTTGAAACGATCAAGTGGGGATTCTTCAGCCATTCACACAGTCAAATAGGGATTACAGGATGCTTTGTCCCGTCGCCTCCCAGTCCTTGAGAAAGCCGTCGATGCCCTTGTCAGTTAGGACATGCTTGAACAGGGCGTGGATCACCTTGGGCGGTGCTGTCATGACGTCAGCCCCGATCTTCGCGCTTTCCAGCACGTGATTGGTGTGCCGCACGCTGGCGACGAGGATTTCGGTGTCGAACAGGTAATTGTCGTAAATGAGGCGGATGTCACGGATCAGGTCCATGCCATCAAAGCCGTTATCGTCATGCCTGCCGACAAATGGCGAGATAAAGGTCGCGCCTGCCTTTGCCGCGAGCAGCGCCTGATTGGCAGAAAAGCACAAAGTGACGTTGACCATCGTGCCATCACCCGTCAGCGCCTTGCAGGTCTTGAGCCCATCGACCGTCAGCGGCACCTTGATGCAGACATTGTCGGCAATCTTGCGCAGGACCTCTGCCTCTTTCATCATTGTCTCGTGATCGAGCGCGACGACCTCTGCGCTGACCGGGCCATCGACAATGCTGCAGATTTCCTTGGTGACTTCCATGAAGTCACGGCCGGACTTGTGAATCAGCGACGGGTTGGTGGTGACACCGTCGAGCAGGCCGGTCGCGGCCAGTTCCCTGATCGGTTCGATTTCAGCGGTGTCGACGAAGAACTTCATGGAAATCTCCTGCGCTCTGGCGGGTGGCAATCACATGGCTGACCCCTTAGTCTCATGGCAATGAAGAGGGGAGCCCACACATTTGCGAGCGTGCTTGCCTGTGCATGGGCGGCTTGGCAACCGTCTGTTGCATTTGCACAGGAAGAAGATGTGCAATTCCGGATCAATGCCGTTGCAAGAGGCGAGATAAGCGAGGGTCTGGACTGGACGCTCGACGGTTCGCTGCGCTGGCGCGAGGAAGCGCGCGGCGACGAACAGCAGACGGTCCGCGTCACATTGCGGCAAGACATCGATGATGGCGTTCGGATCGCAGGCGGGCTGTTTGTTCTAGAAACCGAGGGGGGACGCACAGAAATCCGGACGTTTGAAGATCTGCTCTTGTCGCGCGGGCGCTGGTCATCGCGCACCCGGATCGAACAGCGTTTTGTCGAAGGGTCTGCCAGGATGGAGCTTCGCTTTCGTCAACGCCTTCGGTACCGGCAACCGGTTGCGCAAGATTGGGACATCGCAGTGGATGGGGAACTGTTTCAGATTATCAGCGCGCGCGACCCGGATCGAGGCAGAGCAAAAAACCAATGGCGCGCGCGCGCGTTTGTGCTTCACGACGTAAGCGATGACCTGTCAGTGGGTGCAGGATATATGCTGGTCTATGTCCCGCGCCCGGATGCACGCGACCGGATCAGCCATGTCCCGCAATTGCGGTTCAGCCGGCGGTTCTGATCGCGGGCTCGCTGGCATCCGATCCCGTTCATATCCTTGCCAAAGCGGCTTGTGATCAAAGGCCCTATCGCCCCATATGAAAGGCGATCATGAACCGCGTTCGCCTCCTTGTCCTTAACGCCGCCCTTGGCCCGCTTGATTACAAGCTTGCCGATGGGATGGTGGTTGAGCCGGGCAGCGTGGTCATCGCCCCGCTTGGCCCGCGCACCGTCACTGGCATAGTCTGGGACGAAGGCCGCCTGCCGGGTGCTGAAGTCGATGCGTCAAAGCTGCGCGCGCTGCGCGAAGTGGTGCCTGTCCCGCCGCTGTCACAGCCGCTGCGTCGGCTGATCGAATGGACGGCAGACTATTACTGCGCGAACCAAGCGAGCGTTGCGCGCATGGTGCTGTCCAGCGGCGGAGCGCTGGGCGGACCGACCACCACAACCGAATACCGCCTGTCAGGCGGAACGCCCGAGCGCATGACCCCGCAGCGCCTTGCCGCGATAGAGGCGCTGGAGGGGGAACAGGGCACGATCCGCGAACTTTCCGGGATTGCAGGTGTATCCGAAGGCGTGCTGCGCGGACTTGTGAACCAGGGGGTGATCGAACCTGTCTCTGTTTCGATCGACCGGCCCTATGCGCATGCCGATGCCGACTATCACCAACCCGCGCTTTCGCCGGATCAGTTGAGCGTTGCGAAGAAACTTGTGAAAGCGGTTGAGGCGCGCAGGTTTGAACCGTTTCTGCTCGATGGGGTAACAGGATCAGGCAAGACCGAGACCTATTTCGAACCGGTCGCCGAAGCGGTGCGAATGGGTAGGCAAGTGCTAGTCCTCCTGCCTGAAATCGCGCTTACTGAAAACTTCCTCTCCCGGTTCGAGGATCGCTTTGGCGCGGCGCCTGTCCAATGGCACTCATCGCTCAAATCAACCGAGCGCAGACGGGCATGGCGCGCGATCAGCAAGGGCGAAGCGCAAGTGATTGTCGGGGCCAGATCGGCGCTGTTCCTCCCTTATGCGGACCTTGGCCTGATCGTGGTCGATGAAGCGCACGAGATCAGTTTCAAGCAGGATGATGGCGTGCGCTACAATGCGCGAGATGTATCGGTGATGCGCGCAAGGTTTGAAGATATCCCGGTTGTGCTCGCCAGCGCGACGCCTGCGCTTGAAAGCCTGCACATGGCTTCAACCGGCACTTACACCAAGCTCGACCTGCCCAGCCGATATGGCGGTGCGCAATTGCCTGATATCAAGCTGATCGATCTCACGATTGAAAAACCGGCCAGCGGCAGGTGGCTTGCTGCCCCGCTTATCGATGCGTTGGAAGCGCGGCTTGCAGCGGGCGAACAGTCGCTGCTGTTTCTCAACCGGCGCGGCTATGCCCCGCTGACCTTGTGCCGCAATTGCGGGCACCGCTTTCAATGCCCCAATTGCAGTGCGTGGTTAGTGGAGCATCGTTTGTCCTCGCGGCTCGCCTGCCATCACTGCGGGCTTGAGACCCGGCCACCTGACGCTTGCCCCGAATGCGGAGAGAGCGACTGCCTTGTCGCCTGTGGGCCGGGCGTTGAACGGATCGCGGATGAAGTCAGCGAACTGTTTCCCGACGCGCGCGTTGCGGTGGCAACATCGGACACGCTTGGCTCTCCTGAACGCGCAGCAGAGTTTATCGCGCAGGCAGAAGCAAAGGCCATCGACGTGATCGTCGGCACGCAATTGGTGACAAAGGGGTTCCACTTTCCCGAGCTCACACTGGTCGGAGTGGTGGACGCTGACCTTGGGCTGGAGGGCGGGGACCTGCGCGCAGCCGAGCGCACCTATCAGCAAGTCGCGCAGGTGGCCGGACGAGCAGGCCGCGGCGCCAAGCCGGGCGAAGTGCTGATCCAGACCCGCCACCCCGAAGCCGCCGTGATCGCAGCGCTCGCCAATGGTGACCGCGATGCGTTTTACGAAGCCGAGACAGAGGCGCGACGCGATGCCGGTGCTCCGCCGTTTGGCCGCTGGGCATCGATCATCCTGTCATCCGAAGACGAACGCGAAGCGCGCGCGGCCGCAGCCCGCCTTGGCGATACGCGGCCGCACCTTGATGATGTGATGATCCTTGGTCCAGCACCTGCGCCGCTGGCGCTCTTGCGCAACCGCTATCGCTACCGGTTCCTGATCAACGCGCGGCGAAGCGCCAATCTGCAACAGGTGTTGCGCGATTGGCTTGATACTCAGGAATTTGCACCCGGCATCCGCGTCGGGGTTGATATCGATCCCTACAGCTTCGTCTAAGGCACCAATTCTGGGCTCAGGCGTTGATGCCTCATGTCACAGCGCCCTCTCCTCATCCCGGTCCTTGGCGACCAGTTGACTCATTCGCTTGCCAGCTTGCGCGCGGCGGATCAGGAGAGCGCGGTCGTCCTGATGATGGAGGTCTGGGACGAGGCGACCTACGTCAAACACCACAAGCAGAAGATCGCGCTGATCTTTTCGGCCATGCGCCATTTCGCCGGCGAACTGCGCGAGCGCGGTTGGAAGGTCGAATACATCGCGCTCGATGATCCTGCCAATGCGAGCAGCGTTACTGGCGAGATTGCACGCGCGGTTGAACGGCATGATCCGAGGGCGATAACGGTGGTTGAAGCGAGCGAATGGCGCGTCCAGCAAGCGATTGAGGAATGGGAAGACAGGTTCCCCTGCCCGGTCGAGATTGTGCCCGATGACCGCTTCATCGCGACACACGCAGAATTTCGCGACTGGGCCGATGGCCGAAAGCACCTCACCATGGAGCATTTCTACCGCGAGATGCGCCGCAAGACGGGTTTGCTCATGCGCAAGGATGGCAAGCCGGAAGGCGGCAAGTGGAACTATGATGCGCAAAACCGGGAAAGCCTTGATGGCGCCCTGTTCGTGCCGCAACGCCCGCGCTTTGCTCCTGATCAGATCACGCGCGAGGTGCTCGATCTGGTTGAGGCGCGTTTTGGTGATCATTTCGGCTCGCTCGAAGTGTTCGAATGGCCGGTGACGCATGATCAGGCTCGGCAAGCCGCCGATGCGTTTTTCGCAGAGCGGATCGAGAAGTTTGGCCCCTATCAGGATGCGATGGTCCACGGGTCGGATGATCTTTATCACTCGATGCTTTCGACCAGCATCAATATCGGCCTGCTCGACCCGCTGGACCTGTGTCACCGCGCACAGGCCGCTTACCGCGAAGGGCGCGCACCGCTCAATTCGGTCGAAGGCTTCATCCGCCAGATCATTGGCTGGCGCGAATATGTTCGCGGGTTCTATTGGTATTGCATGCCTGATCTGGCTGAGGCGAACGCGCTTGAGGCAGCGCGGCCCCTGCCCGAATTTTTCTGGACGGGTGAGACCGATATGCGCTGTCTTGCAGACTGCATCCGTTCAACACGCGAAAACGCTCATGCGCACCACATTCAGCGGCTGATGGTACTCGGCAATTTCTGCCTGCTCGCAGGGATCGATCCCAAGGCAGTGCAGGACTGGTACCTTGCAGTCTATGCCGACGCTTTTGAATGGGTCGAATTGCCCAATGTCGCCGCGATGATCCTGTATGCCGATGGCGGACGTCTGGCGACAAAGCCATATGCAGCGAGCGGCAATTACATCAACACAATGTCCGATTATTGCAGCGAGTGCCGCTACAAGGTCAGCCGCAAGACCGGCGAAGATGCTTGTCCCTTCAACCCGCTTTACTGGCATTTCATGGACCGCCACCGCGAAAAGCTATCAAGCAACCACCGCATCGGGCGCATCTATTCGACATGGGACCGGATGGATGACGCGAAGAAGCGCGACTATCTCGAAAGCGCCGAGGCGGTTCTTGCATCGCTTGAGCCTGCGCAGAAAGGCTGGGCGCACTAGCCGCATGGCTGGCCTTTGCCCCTGAATATGTTAGCGTTTGCATTCGGGAGGGGATGAGGTCTTGAAGAAAATTCTGAAATGGTCAGCGATTGTCCTGCTGGCGGCAAGCGCAATCGCAGGCGTGGTCGTTTGGCCGTATATCGACCATTTCCTGCGCTTTAACCCGATGGTGGAAGAGGCAGACTTCCCACCGCCATCCGGCCCGCTCGAAGCGCAGCAACAGGACTTCACTTACCTTGCGAAAGTGCTCGACTATGATCGCAGCTTTCCCGCAAGCGCGAGAGCGGAATTTCTGAGCGATATCGAGGCTCTGCAATCGCGGACGCAGCCTTTGACGGATGCTGAGTTCTTTCTCGAAGTGCACCGGCTTATGGCGCTCGCTGACAATGGTCATACCGGCGGCGACCCGGTTCAGATGTTCCGGAATTTCAACCGGTCAGGCATCGATATCTATCCCTTTGCCGATGGCTATTTTGTGGTCCGTGCGCATAAGAGCCGCGCAGACCTTGTCGGACACAAGGTCATAGCAATCGAAGGCGCTTCGCTGTCCGAACAGCTTGTGCAATTGCGCCGCTATTCCGGCGGGCCTGATCACGCGCGCGATTATGCAAGCCTGCACCTGATCCGCTCTCCTGAACTGATGCACGCAGCAGGACTCGCGCCATCGCCTGATCGGTTGACTGTCACCTTGGAGGATGAGGACGGCACACGCAGCGATCATATCCTTACAGCCTTGCCCGACGTGGCAGAGACTGAATTCGCTTATCGCCACCCCTATCACGCGCTTCGCGCGGAGCCCTTGCCCGAAGAAGAAGGCGATTGGGTCAATACCTTGCAAGCAAACGGTACCGAGCCGCCATTGACCTTGAGCGAAGACGGCACGCTTGTCCTTGCACAGCCTATCGCAGACGGCGTTTACATCCGTTCCAATTATCTCGTCGAGTATCCCGAACATCCGGTCAAATCGCAGCTGGTCGAAGCTTTGGACGGCGCGCCTGACAGTGGCTTTGCAAAGCTCGTCGTTGACCTGCGCTGGAATCCGGGCGGCAACCTTGGCAACGCCATTCCGTTTGCACGGGCGCTGGGCGAACGGCTTGCGAACAATGGCAAAGTCTACGTCCTAACCGGGCCCACCACCTTTTCCGCCGCCATCGTCATGCTTGCGCAGATCAAGAAATATGCAGGCGACAGAACGGTAACCGTGGGCGAGCCTGTGGGCGACCGAATGCAATTCTGGGCCGAACGCGGCAGCGCTTTTGTGCTGCCAAACTCGCAACAATATCTGCGATATTCGACCGGCTATCACGATTGGGAAAAGGGCTGCACCGACGAGGAGAACCCCTATTGCTACCCCGCCTCTCGCGATGAAGCAGCCGATATCGGGACACTCGGCCTCGACCACCGGATCCAGCCAACTTTCGCAGAATATGCAAGCGGCAGGGATGTCGTGCTCGAATGGGTTCTGGCGCAATAGGCGGGCAATGTCGCTTGCCTGAGACAGGCGCTGCGCTAGGGTCCGCGCAAATCGATCATTCAGGAGCCCTGCCCCATGCTGACCATCCACCACCTTCGCATTTCGCAATCAGAACGCATTGTCTGGCTGTGCGAGGAATTGGGGATCGACTATGATCTCAAACTCTACAATCGCGATCCTGAAACGCGGCTCGCCCCGCCAGAGCTCAAGGCGCTTCATCCGATGGAGATCGCTCCGCTGATCGAAGATGGTGACGTGCTGCTGGGCGAAAGCGGCGCGATTGTTGAATACATCATCGGCAAATACGCACCAGACACCGATCTGGTGCCCGGCCCCGACCACCCCGATTTTGCCGATCACCTCTATTGGTTCCACTTTGCCAATGCGACCTTCATGACCAATGGCATGATGCAGATCGCAGTAGGCGCGCTGGGAGCTCAAATGCCCCCTCCGCTTGCCAAGCGGGTGAGCAATGCATGGGCACAGATCGAGCGGCGGCTGGGCGAGGCGGACTATTTCGGCGGGTCGCAGCTGACGACGGCGGATATCATGATGGTGTTTCAGCTGACCACCAGCCGCGCGTTCAACGGGCTTGCAATCGACGATAAGCCGAACCTCAAAGCCTACCTCCAACGCATCGGCGCGCGCGAGGCGTACCAAAGCGCAATGGCCAAAGCGGAACCGGGCTTCCCACCGAAGCTGGATTGAGGAGACGCACGTGCGCGACTATTTCGACGAGGAAGTGGCGCGCAGCTACGACGAGGAGCACCTCGATGCTGGTAATCTAGATCACGCGGTTGATTTTCTTGCCGATCTTGCTGGAAGCGGTCGCGTTCTAGAGTTTGCGATTGGCACTGGGCGCGTGGCGCTGCCCTTGCTCAAAAAAGGGTTGGAGGTTGCAGGCATCGAGCTCTCTCAGCCCATGGTCGACCAGTTGCGGGCAAAACCCAGTGGCGACACAATCCCGGTCATAATCGGAGATATGGCAAGCGCTACACTCGAAGGTCGCTTCTCTCTCGTCTTTCTCGTGTTTAACACGATCTGCAACTTGGACACTCAGGACCAGCAGATCGCTTGCTTCCAGAACGCTGCTGACCATCTACATGCTGGCGGGCAGTTCGTGATTGAGACCTTTGTGCCTCCAATCCAGTGTCTGCCCCTGGGGGAATCCCTGCTCGCCTTTGCGGCGGGAAGTGATCATTGGGGCACCGATGAGATCGATATCGCATCGCAATCGATGACTTCGCATCATATCTGGGTACGCAGCGAAGAAATCGTGCGGCGATCCATCCCATTTCGCTATGTCTGGCCATCTGAACTTGACCTGATGGCAAAGTTGGCAGGGATGGAGCTCGTTGGACGCTGGGAAGACTGGGAGAAGAAGCCCTTCACCTCAGTGAGCAAGCGTCATGTTTCTGTCTGGCGGAAGATTTGAACAGGAGAGACAAGACCATGCAACCCTACCAACCCCTCAGCCGGTCCATCGCAGGTCACACCGCTATCATCACCGGGGCCGCCAGCGGCATGGGTCGGGCGACGGCTCATCTCTTCGCTTCCGAAGGCGCCAATGTGGCGGTTACCGATCTTGATCAGGCGAAATGCGATGCGGTCGCTGCCGAGATCGCAGAGGCAGGCTATTCGGGCAGCGCGCTTGCGCTTGCGCTTGATGTCACTGACGGGGACGCAATCGACAATGCGATTGCCCGTATCGTGGAGACTTTCGGCGGGCTCGACATTGTGATCAACAATGCCGGCTTCTCGCTCCATGCGATGATTGAGGATGACGAATATCCCGAATACTGGGACAAAAGCATCGCCGCTCTGCTGACCGCGCATCAACGCATGATCCGCGCCGCGATGCCGCATTTGCGCAAGAGCGAATGCGCAAGGATCGTCAATATCGCTTCAACCGAAGGGCTTGGTGCGACGCCGACAAACTCACCCTATGTTGCCGCAAAGCACGGGGTAATCGGCCTCACCCGCGGAATGGCGGTGGACCTTGGCCGCGACGGGATCACGGTCAATTGCATCTGCCCCGGCCCGATCCGCACCGGCATCACGGACCGCATTCCCGAAGAACACAAGGAAATCTTCGCCAAGCGCCGCGTTCCCCTGCGCCGCTATGGCCATCCAGAGGAAGTCGCGCATATGACGCTCTCACTGGTTCTCCCGGCGGCGAGTTACCTCAACGGCGCGGTGATCCCGGTTGATGGCGGGATGACGATCAAGAACGCCTAACGCGCGCATGTCCTGCCATCCTAGTTTAAACCACTAGGGACCTTGCAACGAGGCCGAATGGCCTGCCGTTTATGATCCGATTGTCGTGAAGTGAAATACGGTCAATCGAGGATCAGTTGTGACAATCAATCAGGCTAGCAATCGAATTGGTGTGGGCATCGTTGTGCTCATGATAGTCGCAGGCGTGGTCGCGTTCTTCGGCATCACCCAAATTCGTTTCGGCGGCGAAATGGATCGCAAGGACAGCCAGGTTAACGAGTTCAAGGCCGACATTCTTCCGCCGCCTGAATATCTGGTCGAAAGCTATCTTGTCGCAAACCTGCTTGTGCGTGAGCGAGGCAATCTTGATGAGCATGTCGCAACCCTGGCGCGGCTCAAGAAAGAATGGCGTGAGCGCGCCGATTACTGGGCCGCTTCGGATCTTCAGGAAAAGCTCAAAGCGGGCATAGCGCAAACAGTGGCCAGCGATGGGACAGCGTTCTGGCGCGAGATCGACGAGACATTGATCCCGGCTGTCCGGCGAGCCGATCAAAGCGCATCGCAAGCCTCGCTCGTGCGGCTTGGTGAGCATTACGATGCTCATAGAGCAACGATTGACCGACTGGTTGTCGGCGCGGATGAATTGTCTGAAAGCCTTGCTGCCAGTTCTTCCATGACCGTGCTTTGGGTGAAGGTCATGCTTGGTCTGGTCGCGCTTGTTATTCTGGGGGCAATCCTGGGAGGCCTCTACCTCCTGCGCAACAAAGTGCTCTCACCGCTGGCTGAAACGGCGGCCACGATGGAGGCAATGGCCGCAGGTAACCTCGATGCGGGGATCCGCTCAGTCCATTCCAATGACGAAATTGGCAGCATGACCCGCACAATCGAGGTGTTCCGCAAGAACGCCAAGCAGCAGATCGAAGACGGCATCAAGCAGGAAAACGTCGTCCAGCTCGTCTTTGGTGCGCTTCAGCGGCTTGCCGCAGGCGACCTTGCCTATCGCATGGTTCAGCAATTGGACCCGCAATACGAACCGCTGCGCAAAGGCTACAACAATTCGGCAGAACAGGTTGAATCGCTGATCGAGAAAGTGCGCGCTTCGGTTGATAGTGTGACAGAGGGCGCCAATGAAATCAGCGCGGCTGCCGATGATCTTTCCCAGCGCAATGAAACGCAGGCCGCCAGCCTTGAAGAGAGCGCCGCGGCCATGAACCAGGTCACCGATCTTGTTCGTCAGACAGCCAACAACGCCTCAGATGCCAAACAGTCGATCAACGAAACCCATCTCGAAGCGCATAATGGCGGTGAGGTGGTGAAACAGGCGGTCAACGCGATGGATTCGATCGAGGCATCATCGAAGGAAATTACCCAGATCATCGATGTCATCGACGGGATCGCCTTCCAGACCAATCTGCTGGCTCTCAACGCCGGTGTCGAAGCAGCCCGCGCGGGCGATGCTGGCAAAGGCTTTGCAGTTGTCGCAACCGAAGTTCGCGCGCTTGCACAGCGAAGCGCTGATGCTGCCAACGATATCAAGCAGCTCATCTCCAAGTCGACCAGCCTCGTTGACCAGGGCGTCTCACTGGTGGGTGAGACGGGGACCTTGCTTGAAGGGATCGTAACCCGCGTGGGCGAAGTGAACGCGCAGATCCAGAAGATCTCCGACAGCGCGAGCGCTCAGGCCAACAATATCGAACAGGTGAACGGCGCTGTGTCCCAGATGGACCAGATGACTCAGCAAAACGCCGCCATGGTTGAAGAAGCGGCTGGCTCCGCGCGCGCTCTATCCGATCAGGCGAAAGCCCTTGGCGTGTTGGTCGGACATTTCCGAACGAATGAACGCGAGGGAGAGCGAACAGAGCCTCAGGCAGAGGATGAAAGTGTCTATCTGCCTATGCGCGGAGCGAAAAAGCGCATCAATCTCCCGGCTCCGCGAGCCTTGGCACGGCCCGCCGAACAGTCAAATCCGCGCCCCGCTGCGGCGCCCCCTGCCCCGCCCGTTGAGAAACCGGGCGTGCCTGCTGCCAAGGTCGCAGGAAACCTCGCGCTCGATCTGGAGCACGATACAGCCACCGATGATCAGGACTGGAGCGAGTTCTAGAAGTCTGTGAAGGCGCCCCCTCGCTTTTGCAAGCAGGCAGGCGGGCGTCTAACTGCGCAACTATGGCGACCCGCCCGAAACCGCACATATGACGCTCCCACTGGTTCTCCCGGCGGCTATCGCTTGTTTGGACGCGCGACCTGACGTTCTGGTAACGACCCACTGGCGGTCTCAGAGCCAACAAGAACTGCCCACGCAAGAGCGAACGATGCGATCAAGGCGTACCCTGCGTGACGTCGGCGAAGTTGCCGGTTCCCGTCTGGGTGATGCTCGATACGCTGGCTTCGTATTGGATCACGAAAGCCTGGTTCGACGTACCATCCTGAATGATCGTGCTGACAGCATCATCACCCAACTGGTTGGTCACAGCAATGTTCAGTTCGCCTGCCAATGTGTCGTTCTGGAAAATCGAACTACGGTTCCTATTGCCATTTTGCGTGATCGTACCTGAGTTTCTGTTGCCACCAGTAGCAGCTCCGCCAACGAATCCTTGCTGTACACCGGCAAAGTTTGAATCGCCGATTTGACTGATGTTGCCTGTGTTCTGGTCGCTGCTCTGGAATAGACCAGATTGGTTACCATCCCCGTTTTGAAGAACGCTGCCGTTGTTGAAATCGCCGCCCAGATCGCCCTGTGTGACAAAGCTGATGTTTGCATCGCCAATCTGATTGACACCGACACTCGTACTCACGCCCGACTGCACGATGTCCGAGGAATTATTTTGCCCTGACTGCGTGTTCGTAGCGCCGACCGTTTCTGCAAACACGGCCGTTCCACCGATATTGGTCGTGTCACCCTGCAGGATCGAGGAGAAATTGTTGGCACCCAGACCCGGTCCGGTCCCGTTCTGAATGATCTGCGCCCCATTCGCGCGGCCGTCGCTTTGAATGATGGTGCCGGTGTTGTTGTCGGTATCAACACCCTGATCGATGATCGCAGTAACCGCAAAGGACGCTGCAGTCTGTTCAACCATCGCAAGGGAATTTGTGCCCATCTGACCGGTTCTGGTGAAGTTGTTGCCGTCACCATCCTGATCGATATCGCTTGTGTTGCCCGATCCTGATTGCGCCGTAATCGCGATCTGTCCGACTGTGCCATCGGTCGCGCTGATCTGGTCGATCGTGACCGTGTTGCCGCTGCCCGTCTGATCGACATCAGCATCATTAAGATCGCCGGTTTGGGTGACCGTGGAACTGTTGTTCTGAGCGGCCAAAGGCATGGCTACACAAAGCGCGGCCATCGACAGGCCCGCAAAGATCACATTTTTCATTAAGTCCCCCAACTAGCGGCATTCCAGCTCGCCGCCATATCTGGAGATACCCGGCGACGGGATATGAGCCTTAGAATTTAGTTCAACGAACGGGATCTAATTCACGGTAGCGCCGGAAGGCAACCCAACTTAACGCACAAATGAGCATCTATTTCGATGATAGTCAGGCGACTTGTCTAAATCTGTTTGCAGTCCTGAAATGCGCCAGGATGTCCGCTTCCACCCCCATGAGCATACGCACCTGCTCTCACCTTAACCTCGCACAAGCTGTCGCTAGTCTTGCCCTTCGCGCCTTAGCAACTCCGCCTTGATCTCGGGTCCATAGGCATAGCCGCCTACGCCGCCACCAGCAGGCACGACCCGGTGGCATGGGATCAGGACGGCGATGTTGTTTGCGCCATTGGCGCTGCCCACCGCCCGGCTTGCCTTGGGATTGCCGAGCATGGCCGCCTGTTCCCCGTAGCTGCGCGTTTCGCCCGCCGGGATTGTGCGCAAGGCTTCCCAGCAGCGCTGCTGGAAGGCTGTGCCTTTGACATCAAGCGGAATATGCGAATTGTCAGAGCCGGGCGCTTCGACCGCGGCAACAACCTGTTTGAACAGCGCACCGAAATCATCGCCAGCGCGAACAAGCTGCGCCTTGGGAAAGCGCGCGCGCAGGTGCTCTTCGCCCTCACCAAATGACAGGCAGCACACACCCTTTTCGGTTGCCGCGACCAGCATCGCGCCCAGCGAGGTCGGGATCACGCTCCAATGCACACAGCGGCCCTCACCGCCATTGGTCCAATCGCTTGCCGTCATGCCGAGCTTGCCCTTGGTCTCATCGTAAAAGCGCGAAGGTGACGCATATCCTGCCTCATACAATGCGTCTGTAACACTCACGCCGTTCTCCAGCGCCTCTCGCACGCGTTCTTCGCGAAGCGCCCTTGCGAACGCAGCGGGCGACAGGCCGACCGTGCGCTTGAACAGCCGCTGGAAATGCGTTGGCGAATAGCCGGTCAGGTCCGCCAGTTGATCAAGCGTCATCGCGCCGCGCCCTTCGGCGACATTAGCCCGGATCGCAGCGATCGCGGCGAGCACGCAGGCTTCTTCTGCGCTTTGCGTGTTGGGTGAACAGCGCTTGCAGGCGCGCAGGCCTGCCGCTTCTGCATCTGCTGGCGTCGCGTAGAAAAGCACATTCTTGCGCAGCGGCAGGCGCGCAGGACAGCTGGGCCGGCAATAGATGCCGGTCGAATGGACCCCGGTGACAAACGCGCCGTCGAACCGTCGGTCCTTGCGCTGCACCGCATCCCAGGCTTCGTTATCGCTGATCATGCCGCCTCACCATAACGCTCAATCCGTGCGGCGAAACAGCCATGCATCGCGTTGTGCGCATCGATATAGGCAATTTGGGGATCATCGAGCAGCGCCCTGGCCGCCGTATCAGCATCATCTTCGATCGAGAGAGCCGCACGATAGAGCAAGCCTTGTCCATCATATCCGCGCAGCGCGATGGGCCGCTTGCGAAGGATGGGCGGCATGACGTCGACATATTCGGCGGCTTTGTGGGCGGCTGCACGAATATAGATCGCAAAGGCATGGCGATACGGGGTTTCAACTGCATGATTGGTGTAATGGGTCAGCAGCAATTCTTCCCCGGGCGCTGCATCCTCAAGGCTGACCCGGCACGGAAATCGGCCCGTGGGGCTAGCGATCTCTTTGCGAGCGCGCAGTTTTTCAAGCTCAGTCTCGGTCATGGCGAACTGGCGGGTAAAGTGCCGGGGGCTGAGCCCGCGTATGCGATAGATCATCGTAACTCCTCCTGTGCGTTGGTCTTGAGCCATATGTGCACCGTGATGCGATTGCGGGCTTCCCGAAGCTTGCGGTCAATGTCGTGAGCAGCGTAAAGGAGCAGGCGATGAACACCCTCCTGCGCTCCCTAATCGCACTGATCGCTCTCGCGCTTGCGCCCATGCCGGCTGCCGCTGACCCGGCTGATGTGGACGCGGCAGCGCGCGGCGTGGTGCGGGTCGTGCTGATCAACCGCACCGGAGACGAGGTGATCCCTGTTACCCATGGCAGCGGTTTTGCCGTTTCGCCCACACAGATCGTCACCAATGCTCACGTCATCCGCGAAGCTTTGCTCGACGACACATTGCGCATCGGGATCGTGCCGAGCGAAGGCGATGCAGCGACCTTTGCCACTCCGATCGCGGTAAGCCCGCGCAATGACCTTGCTTTGCTTGAGATCACGGACGGATCGCTGCGCTTGCCGCCGCTGACGATTGCAGGCGGCGTATCGGGCGATATGGGAGAGGTTTCGGCGGTCGGCTATCCGATGAATGTCGATCTCGCCCAGGGGCTTGAGATGAGCGATATCTTCCGCGCTCAGCCCCCTGTGAAAAGCCGCGGCTTTCTGTCAGGCGAAAGGCCCAGCCGCCAGTTCGACACGATCCTTCACACTGCCCCCATTGCGCGCGGCAATTCAGGCGGACCACTGCTTGATGGATGCGGCAGAGTGCTGGGGGTTAATTCGTTCGGGGCGGATTCGGATGGGTCTGATGCAGAGTTCTATTTTGCGGTGTCGCTGCGCGAGCTCATGCCGTTCCTGCGCGAGAACGAGGTAGAGCCTTCGGTCAATGCGCTGCCGTGCCGTTCGATTGACGAATTGAACGCTGCCGAGCGCGCGCGGTTCGAACAGCAACGCGCTGAAGCGCAAGCGCGGCTTATGGCGCGTGAGGCTCAGATGCGCGACGCGCGCGATGCTGCCCGCGTCCAAGCGCAGATCGAGGTGATGGAAGCGCGCGACAACGCAATGGCGCTTGCCATGGTGCTGCTGCTTGTCGGGATCGGGTCAGGCTATGCCGCGAGCCAAATCCGTGCAGGGATCGCGGACCGCCCCGAATTGCGCAACCGCGCGATTATCGCTGCCGGGATCGCAGGCGCGGCATTGATCGGCACTGTGCTCGTGTGGATCACGCGTCCCGGCTATTCCGAGATCGAGGAACGGGTCGCTGCGCTGATGGGTGAACAGAGCGGTGAGGCGGGAAGCGAAGCTGGCGATCCGACCGCGGCGCTTGCGGGCGATGGAACGCTGATCTGCACCATCGATACCGACCGCAGCCGGATCACCGGCGCGCGCACCGATGATGTGGAGTTTGAATGGGCCGCAGATGGCTGCGTCAACCAGCGCACCCAATATGGCCTTATCAGCGGCGAATGGACCCGCGTTCTGGTACCGGGTGATGAAGCAGCGGTCTCGATCAGCACCTATGATCCTGACACGCGCACGTTCCGCACGGATCGTTACCTGCTTGGCCGCGAGGAAATGGAAGCGGCCCGTTCCACGCGGGCAGAATACAATCCGCCTGCCTGCGGCGTCACCGATGCCGCGCGCACTGTGGGCGAACAGCAAAGCGTGTTGATCTCGCAGCTGCCCGACCGCCCGAATGAGCGGCTCGTCTATTCGTGCGAGAATAAGCGGACGAGTTCAATCGGCGCTGAATTTGATTCGGTGTTCCCTGGAAACCCCTGATCAGGTCTCGCTCAGAATTCGTCGTCTTCCTCTTCAGCGACCTGCTCCACATCGCTGGGAACAAGCAGAACCACAGCCAGTTGCAGCAATCGCCGCGCGGTCGTGTGGCGGACGCTGGCATAGTAGATAAAGCTGCCGAAACTTGCCGCGAGGAATGCAAGACCTGCGACAAGGTTGGCGTCTTTCTCAATGCTGGCGACGGGAAGCAGATACAAGATGCCCAATGCGAACGCGGCAACCGTGAAGGAACGGAACATCTTCTGCTGCGCTTCGAGCCGGTCCACCTCTGCCGCGGCACGCGGGTGATGGGTGCGCAGGAAGTTCCACCAGAATGCGCGATAGCCATAGGCAGAGCCCGTTGGCTGCTCCGGCAGTTTGGCAAGCATATGCGCCTCAAGCCGCTTAGCGAGGTCTTTGAGGTTGGCAAATCGCGCATCGGAACTGCGTTTTGATGCGCCAATGTTCGGGATAAAGCTGAACAGCGCTTCGCCCCCGCCCTGACGTTCGGCAAGGTCATCAAGAACAGAGCCAACGCCTGACAACACCGCCCCCAGGACATAGGCAACGAAGAACAATAAGGCCGCATCAAGCAGCGGCAGATCATCCGGGAGCAGCGATGGGCGCGAACCTTGCGACCCCATCAGCCCCACGATTTGCGCGGGAAGCAGCAAAAGCAGCGCCGCACCCGGCACCACAAACGCAAACACTTCCCGCAGAAAATCCGTGAGCTTCATATGTGCAACGGCTTACGCCGCAAGCGCTTCTCCGGAAAGCGTTATTCTGTGCATTTCGCGATAATGGCCTTGATAATCATTGATCGCATTGTGCCAGGTTGTGCGGTTGTCCCAGATTGCGATCGTACCCGGCTTCCATTGCAGACGGCACTGATTGTCATCGGTCAGCGCGGCCGCGCACAGCTCGTTCAAGAGCGGCAGGCTCTCTTCACGCGTCTGGCCAACAAAATGGATCGTGAAAGCGGTGTTCACATAAAGCATTTTGCGACCTGTGTGCGGATGGCGAATCACCACCGGGTGGATCGCGCCCGTTTTCAGGTCCTGCCCGCGCAGGCTCTTGCCCATATCGGTTTGCGCATAAAGGCCATCGCTTTTGTAGACATGGTCCGCTGTATGGAAGGCCTCGAGCCCTTCGATCTTGTCCTTGAGCTCATCAGACAAGGCATCATAGGCCGCGCCCATATGCGCCCACATCGTATCGCCGCCTGACGGGGGCAGATGGCGGGCGACGAGAACCGATCCCATTGCCGGGATCTGATCATAGGAATGGTCTGTGTGCCAGGCCCCGCCAATATTGGTCTGCTGGTCAGGGTCCTTCTTCACGATCGCGATTTCGCTGAAGTCTTCCTGCAAAGGAAAATAGTTGTTCACATCGATCCCGCCCCAGCGGCGACCGAACTTGATGTGATCTTCTGGCGAAAATTCCTGATCCCGGAAGACCGCGACGCCATGTTCATAGATGGCCTGCTTGATCTCTTCCATCTCAGCATCGCTGCACGATGCGAGCGCCAAACCGGATATCTCGACCCCGCATTTGGGGGCCATTGGCGTCATTTCCATTTTCTCTCTCCCTCGGGCGATGCGTGTATCTTCCCGCCCTTACCGTTCGGTAAGATACCGCATCTCCTTCACCCTGTCCATAGAATCCGCTACCCACGCTTGCAACATGTAGGCCCCTTTGCTAGGCGCGCGCCAGCTTTGCCGCAGGAGCCCCTTGCCCCCTGCGATTTCTGCAAATGCTGCAACGTTATTCTTCACTCCTCAAAGAGGATATCAAGCGCGTGGAAATTTCCGCCGGTATTCAGGCTAGCCTAGCAGGACGTTACGCCTCGGCCCTGTTCGATCTGGCTTCCGAAAACGGAAGCGTCACAGCGGTCGAATCCGATCTTGAAACGCTTGGCCGTGCGCTGAGCGAATCTGCTGATCTTGCTGCTGCAACAACCAACCCAGAACTCTCGCGCGCTGAACAAGGTGCCGCGGTGGCTGCAGTGGCCAAGCATCTGAAAGTGTCCGAACTGACGGCAAACTTCCTCGGCGTTCTGGCTGGCAATCGCCGCCTGTCGAAGCTGCCTGACATGATTGCCGCGTTCAAGACCATCGCCGCTGCACAGCGCGGTGAGGTTTCGGCAAATGTCACCAGCGCTCACAAGCTTTCAGACGCTCAGCTGAGCGCCCTTAAAGACAAGCTCACCGCTCGTGTGGGCCGCACAGTCATGCTTACAGCTGACGAAGATCCCGACCTTCTGGGCGGTCTCGTCGTCACCATTGGATCGCAGCGCATTGATGCCTCGATCCGCACCCGTCTCAATTCTCTCTCGCAGGCAATGAAGGCCTAAAGGACTAGCACAATGGAAATCCGCGCCGCAGAAATCTCCAAGGTCATCAAGGACCAGATCGCCAATTTCGGCACCGAAGCACAGGTCAGCGAAGTTGGCACCGTGCTTTCGGTTGGTGACGGCATCGCCCGTATTCACGGCCTCGACAAGGTTCAGGCTGGTGAGATGGTTGAATTCGCCAACGGCGTTCAGGGCATGGCTCTGAACCTCGAAGCTGACAATGTCGGCGTCGTGATCTTCGGCTCTGACGCCGAGATCAAGGAAGGCGACACCGTCAAGCGCACCGAAACCATCGTGGACGTTCCCGTTGGCAAGGGCCTGCTGGGCCGCGTGGTTGACGCTCTGGGTAACCCGATCGACGGCAAGGGCCCGATCGAAGCG
>CAYUCZ010000036.1:0-33265 GCA_964443505.1 uncultured Porphyrobacter sp.
GTCCGGTGAACGGGATGACGGCGAAGGATATCAAGAAATACATCCGCTACATCGCTGACTGGCGTCTGGGCCAGCTGGGCCTTCAGCCGATCTACATGGTCGATGAACACCCGCTGCCATGGCTCAGCCCGCTTCTGAACGGTGTCGAGCACGCCAACTTCTTCGAAACCCGCGCGACGGAATATTCGAAAGGCGCCACCCGCGGCGACTGGAACACCGTGTGGTCAAGCTTCGACAAGCGCCAGAAGGCGAAAGCGGTCAACGAGGACGCGACCGAAGACGGCGGCCCGGATATGTTCGAAGCGGCGGAGTAGGGGTAAGTCGAGGGCGATGGACAAACACCCATCAACATGGACAGAAAAATGGAAAGCTGAGACGGAAATGAGTTCTGCGACAAGCAGCACCGGTTCTCAGCAAACCCTGTTTCATGTGCGGGTGGGCACTCCGCTTCCAACGTTCGGGAATGGGAAGGACATTGCTTTCCCTTGCATCGGCGATGACGGCAATACCTATTATTGCAAAGGTGATTCTCGCGGCTTGCCGCTTCGTGCAATTGAGTGGACTTGCCACTCATTAGCGAAACATGTCGGCCTTTCTGTTGCGGACTATGCCATAGTTGCAAATGACAATGGTGAGACATACTTCGGTTCGAAGAGTCCCAAAAATGTCATTGCGGCTCGCTTCGAGCTCGAGAACGCTCTCCGTCTTGCTGCAAACGACGAAGTCGGAAGGCCGGTGCCATGGGTTGGACAGTACCTGTCCCAGTTGTTTGCTTTCGACCATTTTGTTTGCAACCCTGATCGAGATACGCAGAACATAATTCTCGACAAGGATAATTCTCCGCACTTGATTCGAGCGATTGATTTCGCTGATGCCGAGTTGCTCCCCTTCCCTGTGGGAAAATCTCTGATTGAAACTGCACCGACTGTCAGAGTAGGGAAACATTTGCGTGCCCAGTACGGGACTCACAAGCCGATAGCGCTTGAGATGCTGGAGCGCATTGGTGCTGTTCCGCAGAGTGTAATCGCAGGCATGCTTGGACAGATGCCTGAGGATTGGCTCTCGGAAGACCAAGCAGGGGATTTTGTAGAGGTTTGGTCAGATGGTCGATGCGAAAAACGTATCAATGAGCTCAAGACTCTAATCGAGCATGAGTGGTAGGATCGAATACTCGATCGTCCAGATCGCGGACGATCGTAGCGGTGAACGGCTGAACGCTGCGGTGGTGTTTCTCACAGCGGAAGGGCTAGTGGTTCGCACTTCCCGCAGGCTTGAGAAGCTTCGGGCTCTGTCCAATGCGCTTGATTTGGATCACGTTCGGGCGGCTATTGAGTCATTGCCGAGCTTGGACAAAGCTGCTCGAGATACTGGGGCGATTGATACAAAAGAGCGCCTAGAGCACTTGGAGCTTCTTTCGGCGTTTAGGTTCTCAGATTCTTCAAACTTTGTAGCACATTCAGCGGACGCGTTTGAACAGTGGGCTGACCGCCTCGTGTCCACGTTCGTTGCCCCAGAGCCAGCCACTCCAAAGGTCAAGAAGACGCGGCGGAAGCTTACTTCGACGATCAAAAAGACGTTTCGGAAGCATGGGATTCTCGCTCAGAAAGATGAAGATCTTTCCGCTCATCGGATTGTACCGGACGTTGTAATTGCAGACGGACTATCGGCCGACTTCGTACTCAAGAACGGTGCAATGCACGTGATCGAAGCCGTTGATGCATCGGCTGACGTCATTTCTCTCAAACGTGTGGTCTCTGATATTGCCGTTTCGGCTTTGGTACTTGAGCAAGCTCGGATGCGCTACGGTGCGAACCGAACACAGTCTCGGCTTATCTATGAAGCGTCAGCAGCGATGGAAAAATTGGCTCAGCCTTCACTAGAAACCGCAGCGAACCAAGGAACGATGCTCGTAAATTGGGCGAGCCATGATGAGAGAATTCGCCTCCTACAGAATATGGAGGAATTGGCTGACCCACTTCCAAGGCCAAACAAAAGGTCAGGTTTGAATATCGTAGCTTCTACTCAAGGAAGGTTGAAGCTGAATTAGGGCCTCGCAGCCGCACCGCGCAAAGCACCAAGGAAGTTGGGCTAAATCAGGAGAAACGGCATGCTAGCAGGCATAGCGCTATTCCTATTGCAGACCATTGAGCAAGCGCAGATGGCGGAGCCAACCCCCATCCCCCCACTCCCCGAAGCGACCGAGCGCATCGCCTCTCGCGACGCTGAATTGTTTCATGCCGCTTTCGAAGGGTGCGAGCCTGACACACTCTCTGAGCTTGTCACCGAAGATTTCCGCATGCTCCATGATCTGGGCGGAGTTGTGGCGACCAGCCGTGATCAGTTCATCACCATGATGGAGCAGCAATGCGCCGCTCGCGCTCCCGGCGGCGCGAATGAGGGGTATAAGAACCGCCGGTTGATCGTGCCGGGCTCCGTTCGGGTGACACCTCTGGGCGATTGGGGCGTGCTCCAGCGCGGCTATCACACCTTTCAGGAATGGAGAGGCGAGGAGCTGGGCTGGGTGCAGACCGGCGGCGCGCATTTCATCAATGTCTGGCAATGGGATGCGCAAGGCGGCGTCTTCCGCATGCAGGAAACGATCAGCGTCGATCACGGCTAACCCCGCCTAACCTCCGCTTCCCCAAGCGTGCGTTCCATGCAATAGCCCGGCGCGGGAATCGCATCGGGGAAGAATAATGGCAGGACCACTGGGGCGGCGTGCGCGCACGCTTGAGGAAATCGGGATCAACATGACCGCGCTCCTCGAAAGCGCGCCGCTCGATCAATACCGCCCGCTCGAAACCCGGCCCGGCGATATCTACCTCACCTCCTGGACCAAATGCGGCACCACGTTGATGCAGCAGATGTTCCATCAGATCCGCATGCTCGCTGCGACTGGCAAGGCTGACATGGATTTTGACGACATCACCCGCGTAACGCCGTGGGAAGACACCGCGCCGACCCTCGATCTCGACATGAACCTGCCGCAGCGTGCTGCCCCGCGCGGGTTCAAATCGCACCGCCCGCACAATCGTCTGCCGGCTGATGCGCGCTTTGTCGTGACGCTGCGCGATCCGAAGGAAAGCTATGTCTCCTACTTTCGCGATGTCGATGGTTGGCATTTTGAGGAAGGGGCGCTGGGGATTGAGGAGTTTTTGCCGCTCTGGCTGCTCGGCGGGCCGGCGGGGTGCGACTATTTTACGCACCTGTTGAGCTGGTATGCGCGGCGCGATGAGCCCGATACGCTGCTTGCTGATTATCGCGAGGCTGCGCGTGATCGCGCGGCGATGGTGGACCGGCTCGCGGCGTTTATGGGTGTGAAACTGGCGCCGGATCAGGCGGCTTTGGTGGTGGAGATGACCTCGCGCGACTATATGTACGCGCACCGCGACCGGTTCGACGATGCTATGCTCTGCCGCGTGATGGAGGAGCGCATCGGCGTGCCGTTTTCAAGCGATTCCACCAAGGTGCAAGCGATCGGCAGCGAAGCGGGCGACGTGCCAGAGGCGATCGCGGCGCAGATCGATGCCATATGGGCAGAGCGCGTGCTGCCAGCCACCGGCCACGCAGACTTTGCATCGTTAGCCGCCAGCCTTTCGCAAGGCCAGTGCGCCAACGCGGCCGAGGCCCGTTAGACCGCGCTCAGCAATTCGCGCGAATACCAGACATGAGCGGTTTGCAGAACGCGCCAGCCCGATTGCTCCAGATTGCCAACCCACGATCCGAATATGAGGCGCGTGCCTTTGTCAGCCGGTTCGATGCTCAGCCAGCTTGCCGTGCCGGTTGATTTCGATTCCAGCAGGATCTGGTCCGCCTGCCGCTCCACAACCTTCCACACGCCGAACCGATCGGTGTCGCCGCGGGCAAGCGCGATCGCGTCATTGCTGGAAGCCGGCGCACGGATCGCCTTGAGGATCAGGCGTTCAGGCAAAAATGCCATGCTGCGATAGAAGCGCTCGATAAATTGCTCGAGACTGACATCGCCGGGCACTATGCGGGCAAAGCAATCGCGGTAATCCTGTGGCCCGCCATATTCAGCGAGCAGGCTGCCTTCAGGGACCGGGATCGATTCAATCTGGGGCATTAGCAAGATATATCGCACAGCGCCGCCCGGTTCACCCGGTTTTTGAGCCAATCGCGCGCGCAAACGAAAGCCGCGCCGCCATTGATCGGCAGCGCGGCTCGTTTGTGCGAATTCTGAGACTGGCTCAGACTATCGGCGGCTTACCGGATCCACTGGCCTGAACCGACGACCTTACCGGTCCCATCAGGCATGAACGTATAGTAGGCGGTCTGAAGCGAATCATGTCCTTCGACAGCGCCTTCCTTGCCTTCAAAAAAGCCGTAGCAGCTCATTTCGTTGCCTGCTTCGTTCTCGATATTGCAGCCAAACAGAACCGCGCCTTTGGACTCGCCGTTTTTGGTCTGCTGCGAGCAAGTGAAGTGGCGATCAAACATCGCGCTTTCGGGTTGGTCCATGCCGATGCAGGTGCTCATGACAGTGGTGGTGTTCTCACCTGATCCGATTGTGAGCACTTCTTTCCAGGCACCGCCGAACACTTCTCCGCCGACCCCGCCAGCAAGCTCGAACCCATCCAGTGTGCCTTCAAACTGGAAATGCGGATTTGGCGCGGCTTCAGCGGCTTCTTCGTGCGCTTCGGCAAATGCGCCTGTCGCAATCGAAAGAGCTGCAACAGCGGCGACGGTGCGTGCAATTGTCTTCATGATATTCCCCCAAATCAATGTGTTGCCAATACTAAGCTATGGCGCGACCACTCTTGATATGGACAGGGTAACGACAACGCTTTCGGAAAGCGCGCAGCGGTGCGTGCCTCCTGATCCCCTGTTGTCCGGCGATCCGCTGTTGCGCTCGTCCCATCGCCGACGTCCCCGTGGCAGGAAGACTACGCCCCTACCCGCGTAATGTAAACGAGCGCCCTTTGACGCACATCAAAGACAGGCCGCCCGCGCTCTCATAGCCTTGTTGCTATAGATCAAAGGGAGACCAGAATGTCCGCACATACGCCGCACGAACTGCACGAGGAATTCCCGCAGGATTGTGAGACGCTTACCCGGCTCAAACTCACCAACAACCATTTCTGCAATCTGGCCGGGCGCTATCATGCGCTTAACCGGTCGATCCACCGGATCGAGGTTGAGATCGAGTGCACATCAGATGCCTATCTCACGCGTCTCAAGAAACAGCGGTTGAGGCTGCTCGATGAAATTGCCGCGATGATCGAAGAAGCCGAATCGCACAGGTTTGCTGCTGATGATGGCAAGACGCCAACTCCGGCCGCAGCTGGCTTGTTCGGTCGCAAGGATACAGTCCCAGCGTAAAAGTGTCGGTCCCATCAGGGTTGAGCTCCCGATCCCACAGAGCGCCGCCGCCTCAGCTGGGATGTTGGCGCTCCCTGCGCGGTACAATTGCCAAGGAGAGAGCAATCTCGCGCAGGCGAGAGAGCGGTGTCAGAGGCGAGGCACCGCTCTTTGCATGTCTCGAAGGGTGTGAACTATTCCCAGCCCCAGGCCGGTGGCGGCACTTCGACAGGCTCGGTCAGATCGAACTCGACGCGGAAATGCCGCGGTTCAGGCGCGCCTCCTTCGAGAGTGCGTTTGAGCTGGTAGGCAAATGTCGCAGGCTCGGATCCCGCCGCGTCAACCTCTACCGTCCAGACATTGGTGACAGAGGCGGCAAGCCCCTCGCGTTCAAACATGGCGATGCTTTCGGCATCGACGGGGAACGCCTGTTCGCCCGCGCTGCCATTGTCCTTGGTGTCGCCGCCATACATGGTAACCGCGTCCGGCTTGCCATCCTCGTGCCGGTGATCATGTTTGAGGCGCAGGCCGGTATCCGTGCGTGTGATCAGCCAGGTGCGTGAGCGATCCCATTTCCCGTTCAACTGCACATGGAACGGGATTGCGACCCGATCGCTTGAGCATTCGCTTACATGCATGATCATCGCCGCATCAACGAAAACAGCATCGACAGCATCATCGCTGACCAGCCTGCCTGCAAACGCCTTGCCGCAGTGACTGGAAAGGGCTGCAATGAACGCATCCTGCTCATCGCTTGATGCCACCTGCGCAGCGGTCTGAGATGCGGGCTCATGGCACGATGCGATGAGCGCCAAAGGCAGCGAAAGGGCGACCAAGCGCACCGTGGAGTTCTGGATCTGCATGATTGCGGGCATAGCGCGTGATGTTGGCCTTGTCTCGCGCGGGGCGTGCTTTCCTACACGGCGCTTGCGGCATTATGTGATGGTCTATGCACCGGATTTTTTCGCCTCGTCCGCATCTAGCATTTTCTTCCTTAGGACCGTGTAACATGCGGTCCATGTCTCGCATTTCTGCGGGTTTCACGGCGGCCTTGCTGGCGCGGTGCGATGCGCTACACTCGCTCTTGCAAGGGGGAGACAGCGAATGACGAGGCAATCACAAGGCTTGCCAGGCCGCGCGCGCAATGCCGAGGAATGGGCGGCAATGATGGGGCTTGCTCATGAAGGCGACCGTCCCAATCACAAGCCCTACGCACCGCAAGGCGGCGATGTCTTCATCACCAGTTGGGCCAAGAGCGGCACGACAATGATGCAGCAAATGTTCCATCAACTGCGCACAGGTGCGAGCGGCGGCGATCTCGATTTCGACGATATAAGCCGGGTCACACCGTGGGACGATACCGCATACATGCTCGATTTCGACATGACCGCGCCGCAGATCGCCTCCCCGCGCGGTTTCAAGTCACACCGTGAGTACGAAAGGCTGCCGCCCGGGATGCGCTATGTGGTGAGCTTGCGCGATCCGAAAGAGACCTATGTCTCTTTCTACCGTTTCCTTGATGGCTGGCACTTTGAAGCAGGAGCTGTTCCCATTGAGGACTTCATGCCGGTATGGATGAGCGGCGGTCCCGGAGGATGCGACTATGCGACGCATCTGCTGAGTTGGTACAAGCGCCTGCACGAGGCTGACAGTTTCGTGATGACGTACAAATGGGCGGTGAAGAACCGGCCGCAGGCGATCCGACAGCTGGCAGAGCTTTGCGAGATTGACCTTATGCCGGAGGTTGAGGCGCTGGTGCTGGAGCGGACCACGCGCGAATTCATGAGCGAGCACGAACATCTGTTTGACGATGCGATGATGTGCGCGGTTCTTGAGGAGAAATGCGGGGTCGAAGCGGCCAGCAATTCAACCAAGGTGCAAAAGACAGGGAGCTCGGTTGAAGCCTTGCCGGGATCAGTGGCCGAGGCGATCGATGCGATGTGGGAAGAACGCATTGCGCCTGTGACTGGGCATTCTGATTTTGCGTCGCTGGCAAGCGAGGTTGATGCGGCGCAGGGGTAAGGCGGGGCAGGTGGCTGGTGGCTGGCTCACTCGCACCAATCGTGCGGGGCAGCGCCCCAGCCGCTCTCGCTGGCAAGCCCGCCTGCGATCATGGTCTCGGCCAGGTATTCGCGCGAACCATCAGCTGCGATCCTGCGGGCTGCGCGCAATTCGCGGCCAAATTGGTCGCGCGGCGGTTCTGTATCGCCGTTCCACTCGAAATCGCCTTGCGCCAGCCAATCCTCGAGCCTCGCGCGCGCTTCGACGGCAAGCATCCTTTCCGCTTCGCACGCCCCATCGAGCTCAGGCGCGTCAAAGCCGGTTAGCCGGATGCGGCGTCGTTGAGATCCAAAGCCGATGATAACCGTGTCGCCATCGACCACGCAGCCCTGCGCACGTTCGCCTGGCGTGCCGCAGATGACGAAGCTCTCTTTAACCGCGATCCAGCCGCGCTCCTGGACCAATGGGCGGATGGCAAACCACCAGACTACCATGACCACGAGAGCAAGGATGGGGACCCGCCACAAGAGCCACCAATCGATCATACGCCCGCGTGTGGGCGATCGCCTTGGTGGGCGGCGGAAACGTGTGCGAGCCATCAAAGTGAGGCTAGCAGCAGCAGCATCGCTTCACCACCGGCTCGCGGCTTCGCAAATACGAAAAAGGCCGACCAGATCGCTCCGGTCGGCCTTCCTTCAGTGTCGCGGTCTAGTCGCCCTTACGGCTGTGACCGTGTCAAACTCTTAGGCGTCAGCCAGATTCTCGGTTTCTTCGAGCGAGCCGAACGAGCCATCGGGACGTTCGATCGTGACGCAGGTGCCTTCGTCGACATAGGTCCAGGCATTGCCCTGATAGTCGATCACGCTGGTGCCAGCGCAGCTGGTGCCCGGACCAGCGGCACAATCATTCTGACCAGCTGGTGAGATGCCAAAGCACTTTTCCTTCGCGCCATCATTGGCTGCGACTTCGGTGGTTTCTTCAGCGCCGGCGGCGTCGCCTGCCGGAGCTTCTGCGCCGCCAGAGCATGCAGCGGCAAGGCCAGCGGCAGCGGCAAGTGCGATTGAGCCTTTAAAGCGTGTGGTGTTCATCATCGTTCCTCCTCTTGGGATGTTCCCCAATGGCGCAAAAAGCCTACGCCATCTCCAAGCGATTCGCAGACAAACAGGGTTTGGTTACAGTGCCAAGTGCAAAATTCACAAAGTTACGGTGAGGCGTGGCGCTTCTTCCCTCAGGCGCGCGAAGCGGCTAAGCGGCGCGCGTGACGTATTGTGCGATGAAGGCGCGACAAAGAATGACTGCTGGAACTTCCTCACCTGACCAGGCGCTCGACCTGTCGAAAGCAGAAGTGCTGATCGAGGCGTTGCCCTATTTCCAGCGCTATGCCGGCCGCACTTTCGTAGTCAAGTATGGCGGCCATGCTATGGGGGAACCCAAGGCAGCGCGCGACTTTGCCGAGGATATCGTGCTGCTGAAAGCGGTTGGGATCAATCCGGTCGTCGTCCATGGGGGCGGACCGCAGATCGGTGAAATGCTCACGCGTCTTGGTGTTGAGAGCACTTTTGTCGATGGCCTGAGAGTCACGGACGAAGCCACGGCCAAGATTGCCGAGATGGTGCTGTCCGGCGCGATCAACAAGGAACTGGTCGGCTGGCTGTCCAATGCAGGCGGCAAGGCATTGGGCCTGTCTGGCAAGGATGGCGGCCTTGTCACAGCACGCAAGGTATCGCGCACGACGCGGGATCCTGAAAGCCTGATCGAGAAGGTCGTTGACCTCGGCTTTGTAGGCGAGCCAGCGCATGTCGATACCTCTGTAATCGACACAGCGGTTGCAGCAGGAATGATCCCCGTCATTGCTCCGATTGCTGGTGGAGAGGATGGCGCGACCTACAACATCAACGCTGACACTATGGCTGGTGCGATTGCGGCCGCATTGGGGGCAGCGCGGCTGTTCCTGCTGACTGACGTGGCCGGAGTGCTCGATGCCCAGGGCGAACTGCTTACCGATTTGACACCGTCTGATATCGCCAAGCTCAAGGATGATGGCGTGATCAAGGGGGGCATGGTTCCCAAGTTGGAAACCTGTGTGTCAGCAGTTCAATCGGGGTGCGAGGCCGCTGTTGTTCTCGACGGGCGGGTTGCGCATGCGATGCTGCTCGAATTCTTTACCGCAAGAGGGGCAGGTACACTGGTAAAGGCGTGAATTTGCCGTATCGAAAGGCGGCACTGGAAATAAGCGTATTAGTCGGCTAATACGCTTTGTAAGGGGCTAAACTCAGGTGTGCCGCTGAACGGCAGCATGCCAAGCACAAGGTAACCGGAACTCGCATGCAAGGTCTATTCGCACTCTACGAGATCATTGAACTGCTCGTGCAGGTCTTCGTGATGCTCATCATCATTCAGTTCGTGATCGGACTGTTGTTCGCCTTCAACGTGGTGAACACTTCAAACCAATTCCTGATGCAGGTGTACGAATCGATCAATCGCCTGCTTGATCCGGTGCTGCGCCCGATCCGCAACATCATGCCGCAAACCGGCGCGCTTGATCTGTCACCGCTGGTGCTGATTGTTGGCGCCCAGATCGTTCTCATCATCCTGCGTTCCGTCATCGCCAGCAGCATATGACCGCCACCAGAATAGACGGAAAGGCCTTCGCTGCGCGCCTGCGCGAACGCGTGGGTGAGCGTGCGCTGGAATTTGCCGAGGCGACGGGACGCAAACCCGGGCTCGCTGTCGTGCTGGTCGGTGATGACCCGGCGAGCCAGGTCTATGTCGGTTCCAAGGGCAAAGCGACCGTTGCGGCTAATATGGAAAGCTTTGAGCACCGGCTGCCCGAAGATACGTCCTCTGAAGACCTTCTCGCGCTGGTCGATCAGCTCAACAAGGATGAGCGCGTCGACGGCATTCTGGTCCAGCTGCCACTGCCCGGTCACCTTGATGAGCAATTGATCATCGCATCGATCAGCCCGGACAAGGATGTCGACGGCTTCCATGTCATCAATGCCGGCCGGTTGAGCGTGGGGCAATCGGGCTTCGTCCCGTGTACGCCGCTCGGCTGCATGATGCTGCTGACAGATCGGCTCGGCGATCTTTCGGGGCTTGAAGCGGTTGTTATTGGGCGGTCGAACATCGTTGGAAAGCCGATGGCGCAATTGCTGCTCGATGCGAACGCGACCGTGACGATTGCACACAGCCGGACCAAGGATCTGGCCGGTGTGGTCAGGCGCGCAGACATTGTAGTCGCTGCCGTGGGGCGCCCGCAAATGATCACCAAGGACTGGCTAAAGGAAGGCGCGACCGTGATCGATGTCGGCATCAATCGCCTGCCTCCAGAACCGGGCAAGGAAAAAGGCAAGCTTGTCGGTGATGTTGCCTATGACGAAGCAGCCGAGATTGCTTCTGCAATCACGCCCGTGCCGGGCGGGGTTGGCCCAATGACCATTGCGGTCCTGCTGCGCAACACCGCGGTCGCTGCGTTCCGCAATGCTGGACTTGAGGTGCCCGAGGGGCTCTGACCCGGGCCATTGTTGGCCTCTATTCATGTGGCATAGTGCAGGAGGCTGACGCGCTCAGCCCATGTCGGAGAAAGAGATGAAGCCTTCCCTCAAAGCTCTTGCCATTCCAGCGCTTGTCCTTGCGCTTTCTGCTTGTGCAAGCGGGCCCCGCGGGCCTTCCAATGAGGTCATCGCGCGCGCTTTGAAGGGGGCTCCGGGAGAAGCGCAGCCAAGCACGATTGTCTCGACCGAGATTGCGTATGCGAGAGCCGCACAAGAAGACGGTCAGTTCACCGCTGCGACCCGTTATGCTGACGACGGCGCCATCTTTCACACCCGCAATGGCGGTGCGCCCTTTGCCCAGCTTGCAGCGCAGTTGCCAGATCCCGAGCAGGCAACCGAATGGGGCCCGCGCACCGTCGTGATGAGCTGCGATGGTTCGGTCGCGCTTTCGCTTGGCCGGTTCAAGGATGCCGAGGGGTTTGTCGGGAATTACGTGACCGCTTGGAGGCGACAGTCGGATCTCACATACAAATGGACCTATGACGTCGCTGGCCGTGACAACCCGCAGCCGCCGCCGCGCCGCCAGTTTGAGGACGGCGACATCGTTGTTACCGCAATCGATTCGGTTCAGGGCCTTGTCGCCACCTGCCCAAGCGGGCGGATTCCATTGGTGCCAGCACCAGCGGACTCTCCGGTTGGGCTTGGTGGAGAGAGCGTGAATACCTCGCGCGATGGCACTTTGCGCTGGCGCTGGGAACATCGCGGACAGAACGACAAATTTGTCGCAGCGGAGTACTTCTTCAACGGCCAATGGGTGACAGCGATTGAGGAAACCCTTGCATCGCCTGACGAAGGGTGATGAGGGGCGGGCTCACATTCAAAAGTGAGCCAATATGCTGCCTGAACTTTTCATCTCTGCCTTTATCACCCTGTTCGTGGTCATTGACCCGCCGGGCTGTGCGCCAATCTATGCTGGTCTGACCAAGGAGGCGAGCGCCTCTCAGGCCCGCAACATGGCGCTGCGCGCAACCGCGATTGCAGCCGTCATCCTGTTGATCTTTGCATTCTTTGGCGAGGCGCTTTTGGGCGCGCTTCACATCGAACTCGACAGTTTCCGGATTGCTGGCGGGTTGATGCTGTTCTGGATCGCGTTTGAGATGGTATTCGAAAAGCGTACCAAGCGCCGCACCGAGCGTGCGGACAAGGTCAACGCCGATCCAGAGGTTGAGGACGTATCGGTTTTCCCGATGGCGATGCCGATGCTTGCCGGACCCGGTGCGATTGCAGCGATTATGCTGCTGATGAACGAGGCAGAGAGCCCGGCTGAAACCATAGAGGTGTTCGCAGCGCTCGGTGCTGTGCTTGCGATCACCGCGCTTGCGCTGGTTGCAGCGGGACCATTGATCAGGCTGCTGGGCGACAAGGTCGAGGCAGTGATTACCCGCCTTCTGGGCGTGCTGCTTTCAGCGCTTGCCGCTCAATATGTGATCGATGGACTGCGCGGCGCGTTCGAGATCGCCTGATCAGCGTCAGGCGAGGTTCGATCCGATCCCCCAGGCAAGGGCAAGCGCGACGCCTGCTGTTCCAAATGCACCGAGCGCGCGCATTCCGGCAAAGGCCCGGCGTGCACCGGTCAGGTCTTCGCCATGCGACCCTGCGAGCGAGGAAAATCCGAGCGCATGCGAGACGCGGGCAGCGGCGAACACAATGCAGACCGCAGCGACATAGAATGTCTGCCCAACAATCATCTCGAACAGCGCAATCACCACAAGGAACAGGCCAGAGTTTTCAGCAAGATTGCCATGACGGCGCACCTTGCGTTCCAGATCGCGGTCGTCCCCGATTCCGATGAACTGGCCCCTTGTCCGGTGGATGCCGACCGTCAGCATCAAGCCAACCTGCAAGACGATGAGAAACGCACCGAGCGCGGCGGCATAGATCGGAAGATTGGTCATGCGGCATGCTCCGTCTGAAGGATTGAGGTGTGAGGGAACCCAATGAGCGCAAGCGAGGCCTTGCCTGCATCAAGCACGCGGCCGGGATCGTTTGAGACGCGCGCGGAGGCAAATGCGCCGTGGAGCAGTTGCGTCAATGTGCGGCCCAGCATAGCAGGATCAGACTGTCCGCCACTTGCCCTACAAGCCTCCTCAGCGATCTTCGTCATCATGACCTCGACCCGGTCAAAGATACGCTGGGCTTCCCGGCGGAGTTCGGGAAGTTCTTGTCCCAGCTCAAGTGCGAGCGCGACGATCGGGCAGCCATATACGTCGCTCTCTGCCTCGTGCATCTGGAGGTGGGCGCAATAGGCGGCTCGATAGATTGCGGCGAGCCGATCTTGCGGGGCGCTATAGGTTTGGAAAGCACCTTCGAAGATCAACTCGATCGAAGCCGCGCCGTTGAATTGGGTGACTGCCAGTGCGAGCGCGTTCTTGTCCGCGAAATAGCGGTAGACCGTAGCCTTGTTGACCTTGGCTTCTTGCGCGACTTGATCCACCGAAACGCCATGGAAACTGCGGCGCCAGAATAAGCCGGCAGCAGTCGCGACAATATGCGCTCTGGTGCGTTCACCTTTGGTCAGTTTGATCTGCGTGCCCATAAGTAACCGTTTAGTTACTTCGAGCCCTAGCTCAAAGCCCTGAGCTGCGACATTCAGTCGCAAACTCCCAAGGCAATCATTGGAGCGTGGTGATCTCTTCGCTGCCGTCGCCGCGGCCAAAGAACTGCATCAACTGGACCAACAGCTCGCACCTGTCAGTCAAGCTGTTCGCTTCAAGCAGAGCCTGTTTCGATGCTGGATCAAAGGGGGCGATCTGCGACACCCCATTGATCAGCGACTGATCATCCAGCCGCGCGACCGAGTCCCAATCAACACTGTATCCCTGCGCATCGGCAAATTCGCGCGCTTCGCGTTCAAACCCGCCGCGTTGAGCGTGGCTGAGAACCTCATCGTCATCGTCTTCGATCAATTCGCCTTCGACCTGACGGAAGGCGGTTGCGACATCGAGTTCGCGCAGGACCTTGAACCGGGCGATGCCTTCTAGGATGAGATTGTATCGACCATCGTCCATGGCCTCGATCTCACCAATGCGTCCGACACAGCCGACCGTGTAGAGCGGCGATCCCTCGATTGGGCGCTGAGGCTGGATCATCGCAATCTGACGGTCGCGCACCAGCGCATCTCCAACCAGAGCGCGGTAGCGTGGTTCAAAGATGTGCAGCGGCAATTGCAGGCCGGGGAACAGGATCGCACCAGGCAACGGAAAGATCGAGAGGCGAGTGGGGCCAGCCAAGACGATTACCCGAACAAGATCTTTGACAGGCGGCGCCTGGTTGCCACCACCCATTCATCCTCAAGGCCGATTGCCTCGAAGATCTGGAGCAGTTTGGCGCGCGCAGCGCCCTCATTCCATTCGCGATCGGCAGTGACCATGGCGAGCAGCGTATCAGCGGCCTCATCGCGCTCCCCTGCTGCATAGGCAGCTTCAGCGAATGCGAGCTGCGCATCCATATCCTCCGGCGCGGCCTTGGCAGCATTGCGCAGCCCTGCAAGCTCGCTGTCATCGACCTGTGTCCCCGCGAGTTCGAGCGCGCTTTTCGCAGCGGCGATACTGGCATCCGTTGCAAGCTTGGGATCGGCCTCGATCGCGCTCATGACCTGTCCTGCTTCTTCGACCTGGCCGATTGCGACCAGCGCCCGGACCAGCCCTGAATGAGCCGGGGCATTGTCAGCAGCGAACTCCGTTACTTGCGCAAAGATACCAGCAGCGCGCTGTGCATCGCCTTCGGCAAGAGCGTCCTCGCCCATCTTGATGAACTGGGCGATTTCCTCTGCCGATGGTCCCTGAGCGCCGCTGTCTGCACCAGCTTCAATCGGAAGCTGGGTAAGCAATTGGTCGAGGATTTGGCTCAACTGCGATTCCGTGCGCGCACTCGTGAGATCAGCGACCGGTTGACCCTGGAACATGGCGTAGACCGTCGGGATCGATTGCACCTGAAACTGGCTGGCGATGAACTTTTCCTCATCGACATTGATCTTTGCTAGCACGACGCCTTTTTCTGCATAGTCCGCTGCCACCTTCTCCAGTGTCGGGGTGAGGGCCTTGCACGGGCCACACCACTCGGCCCAGAAATCGACAATAACCAGTTTGGTTTTGGACGGTTCGACTACTTCCTTGCGGAATCGATCGACTGCTTTTTGTTCTTCGATGTTGAGGCCCATGCTCGCCAAGGGAACGCTCCTGATCCTGAATGTGTCTTCAATCGTGCCCCTAATGTGGGGCGTTTTGCGGCCTTGTGAACCTTGGCATGACCGCTGGCTACCCATCGCGGGTACCAAAGGATCGATTTCTCGTGAATTTTACGCTTGCAGCGTCTGAAATGCGCTGCTAATCGCGCCGCCTCCCCGGCAGAGAAGTGGCATCAAACCCACTCTGCGAGGCGTCAGTGAGCGGGCGTAGCTCAGGGGTAGAGCACAACCTTGCCAAGGTTGGGGTCGGGCGTTCGAATCGCCTCGCCCGCTCCATTTTCTTCATCAGCTTTGGATTTTGAGCGATCGCCGCGCCGTGCACGATTGTGCCAAGCCTCGTGCAGATCCGTGCCATTTTTGCCGCATAGTGTTGCATAACATCGACTCTGATGGGCCGTTCATCGGTTTGGACGCGCAACAGGCTTGCACTTCGCGCGACCGGCGCTAGCGCAAGGATACGTTATTACATCTACCAACCCGAACCAGATGGGGTCGAAATGAAGCCGATTACCTCCCGCCTTGCCGTTGCAACGGCACTCTCCGTATCATTGGCAGCAGCACCTGCTTGGGCTGCGGAAGGCACAGCGGAAGCCGAAGAAACCAGTACTGCCAACGAAGACCAGCAACGCGAACGCCGTGCTGCGCGCGAAGCCGCTCGCGAAGCGGAACCGCATTATCGCGGCAACATCGTTGTTGCAGCAGAAGGTCTGGAGCAACTGGACTTCATCGCCGGCCAGGACATTCTGGAACTCGACGAGATCCAGCAAAACCTCAACGGCCAGATTGGTGAGGTGCTTGCCAAAGTGCCGGGCGTATCGGCGACAAGCTTTACCCCCGGTGCATCGCGCCCGATCCTTCGCGGTCTGGATGGCGAACGCGTACGCGTCCTTATCGATGGCCTTGGCACTGCTGACGTCGGCAACACCTCAGCTGACCACGCGACGACCATCGATCCGCTCACCGCGACCCGCATCGAAGTCCTTCGCGGACCGGCGGCGCTGCTTTACGGCAGCCAGTCGATCGGCGGTGTGGTCAACGTGCTTGACCGCCGCATCCCGACCGAAGTTCCAGAAAATGGTTTCCACTTTGACGCGCTGACGGCTTTCGACACGGCGAGCAATCTGCGCAGCGGCGGTGCATCGGTCGATGCGGCGCTGGGCGAAATGTTCGTGCTTCACCTTGATGGCTCATTCCGTGAAACCGATGAGCTCGAAATTCCCGGGTTCCAGCTGACCGATGATCTGCGCGCTGACTTGCTCGGCGATGCTGCGGAAGAGGAAGAAGAGGGCGAGTTCGAGGAAGCCGAAGAGCTTCGCGAAGCAGCCGCTCAATCCGGCTTTGTGCCGAACAGCCAGAGCGAGACCTACACGTTCAACGGTGGCTTTGGCGTGATCCTGGGCGATTCAACCTTTGGCGCATCGGTCGGTTATTACGACACCGATTACGGCATCGTGGGCAACCCGGAGGGTGGCCACCACCACGGTGAAGAAGGCGAAGAGGAAGAAGAGGGCGAAGAGGAAGAAGAAGAGATCGTAACGATCGGTCTTGAGCAGTGGCGCTTTGACTTCACCGGCGACATTGCTCTGGGCGGCGGCTTTGCTGATCGTCTGAAGATCCGCGCTGGCTATTCCGACTACACACACACCGAATTCGAAGGCCCTGAAGTGGGCACCGTGTTCGAGACCGAGACATTCGAAGCGCGCGCTGAACTTATCCAGTCAAGCGGCGGCGTGATCGGCGCTCAATTCACTTCGCGTGATTTCGAGGCTGTCGGTGAAGAAGCGTTTGTCGCGCCGAATGACACGACGCAGTTTGCGCTGTTTACCGCGCAGGAAATTGACCTTGGCGGTGTCCAGCTTGAAGCGGCTGGGCGTTATGAGAACGTCAACGTCGAATCCGATCCGCTTGGTCTTGAGCGAGATTTTGATCTTTTCTCTGGCGCTCTCTCCGCTGTGATCGCAACCGAAGGCGGTGTGCGCTTTGGTGCGACTGTATCGCGTTCGGAACGTGCGCCTGCCGGTGAAGAACTGTTCGCCAACGGTCCGCACATCGCGACGCAGACGTTCGAGATCGGCGATCCCAATCTTGATGTTGAAAGCGCATGGGGCCTTGAAACCTTCGTGCGCGGAGACATCGGCGACATTTCGTTTGGCGGGTCGGTTTATTATCAGCAGTTCGACGACTTCATCTTCCTGACGCCAACCGGTGCAGAAGAAGACGAACTGCCGGTGTTCGTCTTCCTTCAGGATGATGCCCGCTTCTTCGGCTTTGAAGCAGACTTGTCGCTGCCGATTATCGAAACTGACGACTACATCATCTCAACCGACCTGCGTGCGTCCTATGTCGATGCAGAGCTGACCGACAATGGCGGCAACATTCCGCGCATTCCGCCGCTCAGCCTGCTTGGCGCAGTTACCGGTGAAGCCGGACCGTTTGAAGCACGCGCCGAGGTGCAGTATTTCGGCTCGCAGGACGAAGTCGCCGAGTTCGAAACCGAAACCGACAGCTTCACCTTCGTCAATCTTTACGTCTCCTGGCGTCCGCTTGAGGATAACCAAAATGTGGTTCTGCAATTGGCTGGCGAGAACCTTTTCGACGTCACCGGACGTCGTCACTCAAGCTTTACCAAGGAATTCCTGCCGCTGCCCGGACGCAATATCCGTGCGAGCGTGCGCGTAAGCTTCTGACCCGGCGAGGGTCGCAATCAGGGTGGGGCTCGCTTCATGCCAGCCCCGCCCTCTTTGTGTGTGTAATCTATAAGGTCAGTTCTCGAGTGCGAACGTGATTTCAGCGTGCTCCTGAAGCCGGTCAACCAGTGCTTCGCCCAGGAATGCGCCCGGCGTGCCAACGCCGCCTTGCGCGTCTGATGACAAAAGAGCGATTCCCGTTTCGGTGAGCATGCGGCTGGTCGAACCATAGCCCGGATCATACTTGCCCTTTACGCCGAATTGCAGCGTTTCGCCTTCGGGTCCTTCGGCAAGGAACAGCACGTCGTAAAAGCCGTTCTCGCGCTCTTCCTTGGTTGGGCCTTCGCCCGGCTTGGGCGGCTTGGCACCAAACGGGTTCTTCATCATCTCAACCGCAGCATTGGCCGCTGCCTTGCCCGCATCGCCGGGGCTGGTGAGCATCATCTCATCATATTTGAAGTCTTCGCCATAGGGATGCCCAAGCAGGTAATTGGTGCGGTGCACGTTCTTGGTGTTTATCGGCGCCATAACGAAGGGCGCAGCCCATTTGCCGGTTTCGCTTTCATAGCTGGGCACCATGCCATTGGGCTGGCTTGGCCCGGTGAAATCGCCGGTGAGGGCGAAGGGGTTGCCGAGGACTTTGAAGAGGCTGGGGTTCTTGGCCGCCGCTTTCATGGTCGCGCCAAGGCTTGCCGCAGTGCCGCCAGAGAACGTGCCAGCCATGGCCCGCACCCGGCCCTTCACCCTGCTTGAAGGCGCACCGAAACGCTCCTTCGCTGCCTTTTGCGTCATCATCACGCCCAGATCGAATGGGATCGAATCAAAACCCGAAGAAAAGCAGATGCGAGCGCCGCTTTCCTTCGCAGCCTCGTGATGCTGCTCGATCTTTTCAGCCATCCATGCTGGTTCACCGCACAGATCGGCATAGTCAGTGCCAGTCTTCACGCAGGCCGCGACCAGATTATCGCCGTAAAGCTGGTATGGGCCGACCGTCGTCAGAACCACCTTGGTACGCGCGCACATCGCTTCAAGGTCAGCCGGATCGTCTGCATTGGCAACCACCAGCGGCGTATCAGCCGGAGCACCGATTTCATCGCGCACCGCCTCCAGCTTTTCCTGAGAGCGGCCTGCCATCGCCCATTTGGGGGCATTGTCGCTCGATCCGTAATGCTGATCGAGATATTCCGCGACAAGGCGACCAGTGTAGCCCGTTGCGCCATAGACGATGATATCAAATTCGGTGTCTGCCATGGATTCTCTCCTTTCCTCAGCCATGATGGAGCGCGCGGCGAGAGTCAAAGCCGGTTTTCCTTCGCAAAGGCCGGAGACATGGACCGCATGTTACACGGTCCTGAAGTAAAAAAGTGGGGATGTGCCAGACGCCGTCGCTCAAAAATATTCGAGAGGATCGATTCCTTGTCACACGCCGCGTATGGCAGCTTGCCACAAGGTAGGAAAACGCCGCGGCAATCAGCCGGGATCAGAAATTGAACTGCCTGCTGGCGAGGTCGTACATGATCTCTTCCGATCCGCCGCCGATCGCCATCACACGCACTTCGCGGTAAATCCGTTCGACCCGGCTGCCTCGCACAAAGCTTGCCCCGCCAAGGATCTGACATGCCTCACGCGCGCAATATTCAAGCGTCTGCGTCGCCTGCACCTTAAGCAGCGCAAAGTCGCCGGGAAAGGCGCAATCGTTCTTCACCGTCCAGGCCGCCTGATCGATCATCGCCTGGGTCGCGCCGATCATTTGCAGCATCCGGGCGAGCTTGTGCCGGATCGCCTGCCGGGTGACGAGCGGACGTCCGAAAGTTTCGCGTTCGCGTGCCCAGCCAAGCGCATCTTCATAACATACGCGCGAATATGCCGCCGCCTGCTGCGCCATGCCGAGCCGTTCGCCATTAAAGTTGCGCATGATCCCGCCGAAACCCTGATTTTCAGGACCGATCAGGTTGCGCTTTGGCACTTCGACATTGTCGAAATGGATCGTCGCCGTATCGGATGATCGCCAGCCCATCTTGTCGAGCGCGGTTCGGCTGATCCCGGGCCGGTCGGTTTCCACCAGAAGCAGCGAGACGCCGCCCATGCCTTCGCCGCCAGTGCGGACGGCCAGCGTGATGTAGTCCGCCCGCATTCCGGACGTGATCAGCGTTTTGGCTCCGTTCACGACATAATGATCGCCGCGAAGCTCGGCCCGCGTCTTCAGGTTCGCTACGTCAGAACCGCCGCCCGGCTCTGTTATGCCAAGGCAGATGATCTTCTCGCCGTTCAGCACGTCTGGCGCGATCTGCTGTTGCAGTTCATCGCTGCCCATCGCGATAATCGGCGGCAGGCCGATCCCGTGTGTCAGCAGGCTCGCCGGAATTCCGCCTGCCCCTGGGCGACACATTTCCTCGCTCTGGACAAGGCTGTGAAAGATATCGAAGCCGCCTTCTTCGATCGTACCGCTGCCGCCAAGATGGGTTGGATAGCCGACACCGATAATGCCGGCATCAGCCGCCTTTTTGTGAAGGTCACGGGGAAGCTCGCCAGCGGTTTCCCATTCCTCGACATAAGGCATGATCTCACGCGTGACGAAACTGCGCACGCTGTCGCACACGGCCTCATGCGTTTCGTCATAGTGAGGGGAGCGGCTGCGCCATTGGTCGAACAGCGGCGCGCTCATCCCATCAGATCCGCTCTGGCGATGCGCGGGAGAACGCCGGTCTGGCTTGAGATTGCAAGCAATTGCCCGTCTTCGCTAAAATGCTGCGCACTGCCATGGGCAACCCCGCGATCAAACGCGCCAAGCTGCGTCACCGACAGCACCCACCCCGGCTGAGACGCCTCGATAAACCGGAAGGTCGCATCAAGGCTTGATCCACCCTGGCTCTTGGGATGAGCGCCAAGGAAGAAATCAGACACCACCGCCAGCCAGCCTGCGTCATTGGCAAAGCCCGATTTGTTACGGGTCCAGATCGCCTGGTATCCGGCATCGTGATCAATCCGCGCGTTGCGGTGTTCGACCTGATCATACAGGCTGCCTATCGCACCATAGCGTTCATCCACGCGCGGTTCGCACTCGTCAGGGCCGGGCACGTCGGGCATTTTGGCGAACACCTGGCGTTCGCTTGGCTCGCGCGCGCCCAAAGCTGCGCTAACCCTGTGAGTGGGCCTGCCATTGACCGTGATGTGCGCCATCCATTGCCCAACCGATTGCCCGCCGCCGCATTGTTCGCATGTGATAGACAGTTCTTCTGCGTGCTGGGTGGGGCTTAGAAACTGAATATTGGCCCACAGCACTGGCTGCTCGCTTGCCAATTCCATTGCATCGATCGCCGCGGCGAGAGCAACCCCGCCCATGACATGCGGTGCGCCATCAGGGCCAACCGTTGCTGGCGGCATCACGTGCAGAATGTAGGCGCCCTCGCGCTCCCCCGGCACAACGCGCCAGAAAGGGAAACTTGCAAGGCTCACCCCTAGAGCCGCGGCAGCGTTACACCGCGCTGTCCCATATATTTGCCCGCCCTATCGGCATAGGTGACCTCTGGCCGTTCATTGCCTTTGAGGAACAGGAACTGGCACGCGCCTTCATTGGCATAGATCTTTGCCGGAAGCGGAGTGGTGTTCGAAAATTCGAGCGTCACATGCCCCTCCCAGCCCGGTTCAAGCGGGGTCACGTTCACGATGATCCCGCAGCGCGCATAGGTCGATTTACCAAGGCAGATGACCAGCACATCTTCCGGCACGCGGAAATATTCCACTGTGCGCGCGAGCGCGAAGGAATTGGGCGGAATGATGCAGACATCGGTTTCGCGATCAACCAGGCTGCCGGCGTCAAAGGACTTGGGATCGACCGTGGCCGAATTCACATTGGTGAAGATCTTGAATTCAGGCGCGACACGCGCGTCATAGCCATAGGACGACAGGCCGTACGAAATGCAGCCTTCGCGTCGTTGTGCCTCAACAAAGGGCTCAATCATCCCGTTTGATTGAGCCTGCTCACGGATCCACTTGTCGGAAAGAATCGCCATATTTGTGTGATTCCTGATGGGGCGATTGCGAGCAAGCGGGCGAGGCGGGTTATCCGGATGAGTCTTGCAAGCAGCGCTGGCTGGGCCGGTTTTGCCAGAGATGAAAACTGCGAATGAAGGCTTCACAGGCGCGATCATAGGGCGCATGGACAGTTGCAATCTGCGCATCAAACTGGCGCGAAGCGACGGAGAAACGCGATCTCGTGACGGGAAATATCAGCCCCAAAAAGGCGAAAGCCAAAATATCCAGAGGCGGCGCCCGGCTGCTTGGCCCCTTCGGTGTGTTCCTGAAAGGGGCCATCCGGCATCCGCAGATGGTTGGCGCGGTCTTTCCCTCTTCGAAAGCCACCATCGACAATATGCTCAAGCGTGTCGATTGGACCGATTGCAGGCTGGTGATCGAGTACGGGCCGGGTGTCGGCACCTTCTGCCCGCACATACTCGAGCGGCTGCCGGTCAATGCCCAACTGATCGCGATCGACACCAACCCGCGCTTTGTCGAGCATCTCGACAAGACCATTGATGATCCTCGGTTCCGCGCGGTGCTGGGATCAGCGACCGATGTCGAAGAGATCGTCAAAAACACTGATCACGGCCGTGCTGACATCGTCATCTCCGGCCTGCCGATATCGACCCTACCCGCTGAGCTTGCCGAAGAAATGGTTGAAGCAACCTACCGGGTGCTGAAACCGGGTGGCGCGTTCCTGACCTATCAATATAGGCTCAAGGCGCGCCGATTGACGCAGCAGAGGTTTGATCGGATCGACACCGAACTGGTGCTTAGGAACGTGCCCCCGAACCATCTGACATGGGGTTGGAAAGCGGCCTGACGCCGTTCAAATCGCCGAGCTAAAGCGCTGCTGCGAGGTTTCGCGATAGCGGTCGAACAGTGATGCGATCACCCGCGCATAGGGCAAGCCGTTTTCCGTGATCACAAGGTCGAGACCGTCAAGGCGCGCAAGACCGCGTTCGATGAACGGGCTCAGCACCTCTTCCTTCCCTAGCTTCAGGCAGGGCGAGAGCCTTGCAATTCCCTTGCAAAGGAGGTCTTCGATAACGCGCGCTCGCATCTGATCCTCAGCGCTGCGCCGGATGCCGATCGACGATGTGAGAAGGCCTTGCGATGCCATCATGCGGTAACGCCCGAAGTTCTTTTCATTTTGTGCAATCAGATCAGGAAACCCGCTGATTGCTGTTGCGCCGAGCCCGATCAGAACCCCGCTCTGGTCATCGGTGAAGCCTTGAAAATTGCGCCGCAAGGTGCCGTCTCTTGCGCAGGCTGCCAGCGGATCGGACGGCAGGGCGAAGTGATCAAAGCCGACAGCGCGGTAGCCGTTGGACGTGAAGTAGTCGAAAGCATTGGCAGCCATCGCAAAGCGCGCGCCGCGCCCCGGAAGGCCATCCACCGGGATCATATTCTGGCGCGGAACCATATGCGGGACATGGGCATAGCCGAAAACGGCCACTCGGTCGGCGCCAAGAAGCCTGGTGTATTCAAGGCTATCGGCCAGATCCTCTTCGCTTTGATAGGGCAGGCCATACATCAGGTCGAAGTTCATTGAGGTCACGCCAGCTGCGCGCAACCAGTCGATGCTGCGGCAAATCAGCGTGTCCTCTTGCTCGCGCCCAATCGCCTTTTGGCAATGGCTGGCAAAGGTCTGGACCCCCATGCTCGCACGCGTGATGCCAGCCTCGCCGATTGCCTCGCCCCACACGCTGTTCATGGACCTTGGATCAAGTTCAATCGACCACTCGGCCTCGTCCAGCCAGAAATTGCGATTGACCGCGTCCACAAGGTCGATGAACTCACGCGGCTCGATCGCGTTCGGGCTGCCCCCGCCAAAAGCGATCCGGCGCACCCTTGCATCGCGTGGGAGCAGGCCGGCGATTGTTTCGATTTCAGTGTGGAGCGCAGCAAGATAGCTCTCGACCCGCTGACGGCGACCGGATGCTCCCGTATTGCAACCGCAATAAAAACAGATCTTTTCGCAAAAAGGGATGTGCAGGTAGAGCGATATGTCGCCGCTTGCCTGTTCGATCTGTTCGTGCAGCGCGCTGCTCGGAATATCACCGAAGTCGGCGGCAGTCGGATAGCTCGTATAGCGCGGTACAGGCACTTCGAGCAGGTCTGGATGATAAGGCCACATGGCGATTGTTAGAGACGCGGACGCCAGCTGCGTCTTTGAGCGAGATCAATTCGTGCGTTTGCCCGTTCTTGATTGCTCGCGGCAGGTCCCGGCATGGCATCCCTGCTGGTGACATGGGCCCTCGTGATCGTCATTTTCGTCATCAAACGGAATGGTGATCTCGCCGCCAAGGCACAGGCTGATCGTCAAGGAACGCTCCTCGACCGGAAGCGGGCCGATGGCGATAGGGAGAAGAGCCATAATGGCGAGGAGTTTCATGGCAGGTCCTCATCGTCATCAATCAGGATGCGGTGAGCAGCACCGTCCATATCTTCGTACTGGCCGGTGCGCATTGCCCAGAAGAAGGCAGCAAGTCCCACCGCGCCCATCAACAGGGCAATCGGGATGAGAAAGACAAGACCAGTCATTTCGCGCTCCCTGAAAGGCGCAGTGAGTTGGCAACGACAACAAGACTGCTCAATGACATGGCGACGGCTGCGATCAGCGGAGTGACATAGCCAAACAGCGCCAGCGGAACGGCAAGCGCATTGTAGCCGATTGCAAAGACGAAGTTCTGGCGAACAACCATCATCGTGCGCCGCGCGACCCGAATGGCGAGCGCGACCGGCATCAGTTTCTCACCGATAAAGACAGCGTCGGCTGCCTGTTGGCTCGCATCGCTGGCTGTACCCGGTGCGATCGAGGCATGCGCAGCGGCGAGCGCTGGGCCATCATTGAGGCCATCCCCGACCATCAGCGGCTTGTGGCCTGCTTCCCGCAGGTTCTCTAGCGAAGCGAGTTTGTCTTGCGGGCTCGCCTCTGGCTGAGCTTGCAGGCCAAGCGTCTTTGCTACGGCATCGACTGCCGCGCTGCGATCGCCCGACAGGATGCTGGCATCGATGCCATTGTCCCAAAGCACGCCTAGAGTCTCTTCGCAATCGGCTCTCAGCGGATCGCTGAATGTGATGGTCTTTGATTGCTCGCCGATGCTTAACCGGGTGGCCAGTTCGCTTGACGCACTTTGGGGACGATCCAACGCCACGCGCACTCCGTCCCACAGACCCGATAAACCCTCGCCGCTTACCTCGCTGACATCGCTGAGATCGGCCGGTTCCACCCTGCCTTCGCGCAGGGAGTTGGCAAGACCGCGGCTGAGCGGATGGCGGCTGTTTTGCGCCAGAGCGAGCGCAACAGCGCGCTCCTCTTCATTTAGGTCAGCGATCTGAGCGCGCGGCTCTCCCAAGGTGAGCGTGCCGGTTTTGTCGAACAGCGCTGTGTCAACTTCGGCAAGCCGTTCAAGCGCGCTGCCATCTTTGACCAACAGGCCGCGATTCAAAAGCGCGCCTGAGGCAACGACTTGGGCGGTCGGCACAGCAAGGCCCATGGCGCAAGGACAGGTGATGATGAGAACGGCAATCGCGATAACCAGAGATTGGTGCCAGCCAGCGCCGACGATCATCCAGCCAGCAAAGGCAAGCGCAGCCAGGCTGTGAACCACCGGGGCATAGGCGCGCGATGCACGGTCTGCAATGCGCACATAATGGCTGCGCGATTGCCCCGCTTCGTCCATCAACCGCGCGATCTCTGCAAGCGCGGTGTCATCAGCGGTACGGGTCAATCGCATGCGAAAGGCGCTGCCCAGATTGATCGCGCCAGCATGGACAAGATCGCCCGGTGCGATGCCAACCGGAGTGCTCTCTCCTGTCAGCATTGCGTTATCGAGCGCGCTTGTGCCGTCCTCGACTTCGCCATCTGCTGCAAGCGCTTCGCCTGCAGCGACCAGAACCAGCATCCCCGGTTCAAGCTCGGCGGCGGGCACGCGGCGTGCCGATCCATCGGGACCGATCACAGAAGCGCTCTTGCCCATCCGCCCCAACAATGCGCCGATCCCGGCGCGGGTGCGCGTGCGCATTTCGGCATCCAGCGCGCGCCCTGCAAGCAGGAAGAACAACAGCATCACTGCGCTCTCAAAATAGGCATGCTCACCGCCGGTGATCGTTTCATAAAGGCTGAGAGCGGTTGCAAGGATCACACCGATGGAAATTGGCACGTCCATATTGGTGCGGCGATATTTGAGCGCCATCCAGGCAGAGGAGAAGAAGGGCCTGCCTGCATAAGCGATCACCGGCATCGCGATGAGAGCGGAAAGCCAGTGGAACAACTCTCTTGTGGCCCCTTCTGCGCCGGACCAGATGCTGACCGACAAGAGCATGATGTTCATCATGCCAAAACCTGACACGCCGAGCGCGCGCAGCAGCGTCTTGCGCTCTTCGGCTTCATCTCCTAGCGGGTTTTCGTCGATCGACTGCGCTTCAAAGCCGATCTCGCGCAGGGCACTGGTCAGTGCCTCTTCATCAAGCGAGACATCGTGCTCGATGGCAACACGTTTGGCAGAGAAATTCACCCTCGCTGCGGAGACACCGTCGAGCTTGGGCAGTTCACGTTCAATCTTTGCGATGCAACCAGCACAGCGCATGCCGGGCACGGTAAAGCGAGTGCCGCATGTGGCGTTGTCGACTGCCGGAATAGAGGCGTTTGGAGCGTTCAACGGATCTCGCTTTCCTGTGCCCATTGCTGGCCTGCCGCCTCGATCCGCAGGCGCATAGTCCAGCGGCCTTGATCGACAGGAGATGTGGAACGGTAGCGGCCTTCATCCAGCGGCGCAAAATCGACGCTGGCATACTCGCGTTCGCCAATTGGGCGGCGAAGGTCTGCGGTTATGACGGCACCGTACGGCAAGCCGCTTGTGGCAATGACAAGGTGACCATCCTCATCGCGCACAGCGTCCGCGGCCCATCCCAGCTTGCGCGCGACCTCGGCCTCGTCGAGCCATGTGTTGAATTTCTGGCTCGCGACATAGGAATTTTCGACCACGATCCCGTGGAACCCACCTGTGGCGAGGCTCGCCATGTAGAAATTGACCGCCGCGACAATCCCGAAACCGACAATCAGGACCCCGGCCATCTGCCGGCCTGTAAACTCCTTGGTACGTTTGTGTGCCATCAATTGTCTCCGGCTCCGGTGAAAGTGGTTTGCGCGCTGTCACGCTCGCGCTGTTCGTCGAGCGAGGTCAGCTCGAAAGTGAAGGCGTCAACAACGCTGCCAGCTGGCACCACGACATAAGCGCGCACCACGCGTGTTTCGTCCGCTGGCACAGACAGGATCTGGCTCGCCGCTGCATCTTCGCGCGCGATCCGGTCGGTCCACATGGCTGATCCAGCAGGCAAGCCAGAAAGCGACACTTCCATGTCACGCGGACGCGCTTCCATATTGCGCAGCCGCAAAGTGTAGGAGTTGCGAACCGATCCATCCTTCATCAGCATGAAGGGCGGATTGCGGTCAGGCGATACGGTGAGATCGGTGTGCGAGCGAGTGCCGAGGGCAAACAGCATGGCAAGCCCAATCGCGCCCCAGATGCCGAAATAAATGAAGGTTCGCGGCCGCATCAGCGCTTTCCATGCAGGTGTTGCGGGCGCTCCTGCGGCTTCTGCTTCGCATTGCTCAAGCGTTGCGTAATCAATCAGACCGCGCGGGCGTCCGATGTCCTTCATCACTCTGTCGCATGCATCGATGCAAAGCGCACAGGTGATGCACCCGACTTGCTGACCTTCGCGGATATCGATGCCGGTAGGGCATACCGCCACACATTGGAGGCAGTCGACACAGTCGCCATATTCTTGCGGGTTCTTGGCCGCCTTCTTGAGGCTGCCCCGCTTTTCTCCGCGCCAGTCCTTGTACGTCACGATGAGCGATTTTTCGTCGATCATTGCGGTCTGGATGCGCGGCCACGGGCACATATAGATGCACACCTGCTCACGCATGAAGCCGCCCAGCCAGAACGTCGTGAACGTCAGGATAGCGACCGTCATGTAAGCAACCGGGGCCGCTTCGCCGCGCCAGAACTGATAGGTTAGCGTTGGCGCATCAGCAAAGTACATGATCCACGCGCCGCCGGTCCAGAAACTGATAATCAGGTACACGCCCCATTTGCCAAACCGGCGCGCGAACTTGGAAGGTCCCCAAGGCGCTTTGTCGAGCTTGATCCGGGCGTTGCGGTCGCCGTCAAACAGCCGGTCGATATGCTGGAACACGTCAGTCCAAACAGTCTGCGGACAGGCATAGCCGCACCATGCACGGCCAACCGCGCTGGTCACCAGAAACAGGCCGATCCCAGCCATGATCAGCATGCCCGCCACGAAGTAGAACTCGTGCGGCCAGATCTCGATATCGAACATGTAAAAACGGCGACCGGCGAGATCGACCAGTACCGCCTGATCAGGCGCGTAGGGGCCTCGGTCCCAGCGGATCCAGGGAGTGACGTAATAGATCGCCAGAGTGACGATCATCACCAACCATTTGAAGCGACGAAAGGGGCCGTCGATCCGCTTGTTGTGGACCGCCTTGCGCTTTTCATACAGCTTCTGGCGCGGCGGAGGGCCGGGCGAGGTGCGCTGGGAGGCGGCGATTGCATCGGTTTCTACCGAGGGCAGCGCCGCGCCCCAATCGCGCCTTCCATCAGACGCCTGCACGAGATCAGTGTCAGCCATTGCCTCCGACCTCTGATGCGACCGCGACCTCGTCCGCTGTTGGTTGAGCTTCGTCCTCGCTCACGCTCGTCTCGGTTTCGGCTTCTGCCTCGCCGCCGCCGCGTGAGTGGATGTAGGTCGCAAGCATGCGGATCGTGACCGCATCAAGCTTGTCGCTCCATCCGGGCATCACGCCGTGACGGGGCTGGAGAATTTGCTGGCGAATGCTCGCAGCGCTGTCTCCGTACAGCCAGATCGCATCGTTGAGCGCGGGTGCACCCTGAACCTGGTCACCTTGGCCGTTTGCAAGGTGGCAGGCAGCGCAATTGTCGTCGTAAAGCTGAGCGCCTGCTGCGCTGCCGTTTCCATCACCCGAGAGCGAGCGGACATGAGCAACCAGAGCATCGACTTCGCTATCGCTAAAGATGCCGTCAAAGGCGGGCATGAATGTGATGCGGGTTTCGTCAGAGCCTTCCCAGCGAATGCCGTGAGTGAGCGTGTATTCGATATCCGTCAGCGATCCGCCCCACAGCCAGTCATCATCGTTGAGGTTGGGATAGCCATATCGTTCGTACCCGGCAGCGCCTGCCCCGTGGCATTGGACGCAGTGCTGTTTGAAGGCAGAGGCCCCGCCGGCAATCGCTTGTCCCAGCAGGTCTGGATCATTGGCAATCTGAGTGATGTCAGTCGCTGCGATACGTTCAAAGGTCGCCGCACGCGATTGCTGGGCTTCGACCATCTCGGTCTGGAGTTCGCCGCGGCTCGACCAGCCAAGCACGCCTTCAGTAGCCTGGCTGACCAGCGGCCATGCGGGATACAGCACGACATAGACCGCCGACCATGCGACAGTTGCGTAAAAGGTCCACAGCCACCAGCGCGGAAGAGGTGTGTTGAGCTCTTCAATGCCATCCCATTCGTGGCCAACAAATTCGGTACCTGTGGGTTCATCGATGCGGTTCTGGTCAGACATGTTCGTCTTCCTTGAAAATCGAGTGCTTGGCTTGTTCGACACCGTCACGCGAACGCGGGAGGAAGTGCCATCCGCACAGCAGCAGATAGAGGCCGAAGATCACCACCAGCCCATAGCTGTCGGCAAAGTGACGCAGGATTTCATAAAGGCTCATCGACCCAGCTCCTCTGCCAGCTCTGCCTGAGCAGCGGCGCTGTCGACATCGACCAGCGTGCCGAGCATCTGGAGGTAAGCAACAAGCGCATCCATTTCTGTCACGCGCGAGGGATCACCGTCATAGTCGCGGATCTGCGCCTTGGGATAACGTTCCTCAAGATCGCCCGGATCGAGTTCGGGATTGGCCTGCGCGAACATGTCGCTTTCGGCCATCTCGATATCGATATCGCTGTAAGGAACCCCCACGCGCTGTAGCGCGGTGAGATTGGCTGACATGTCCGAGACGTTGAGCGTCGTCGCTGACAGGAATCTGTAGCTTGGCATGATGCTTTCGGGCACCACGCTGCGCGGGTCTTCGAGGTGCTGGACGTGCCATTCATCCGAATACCGTCCGCCGACGCGGGCAAGATCAGGTCCGGTGCGCTTTGATCCCCATTGGAACGGGTGATCATACATGCTTTCCGCCGCGAGACTGTAATGGCCATAGCGCTCAACCTCGTCGCGGAACGGGCGGATCATCTGGCTGTGGCAGGTGTAGCAACCTTCGCGAATGTAGATATCGCGGCCGGCCTGTTCGAGCGGTGTGTAAGGCCGCATGCCGTCGACTTCCTCGATCGTGTTATCGATCCAGAACAAGGGGGCGATTTCGACAATCCCGCCGATTGCGACCGTCACAAGGGTCGCTGCAGCGAGCAGGGTGACGTTCTTCTCAAGCTTCTTGTGGCCTTCGAATGCGCCCTGATTGGGTGAGGTGGTGCTCATCTTTGCGGGCTCCTTATTCTGCAGGTTGGGCTTGGGGTTGAGCGGTGATCGGCCGGTCGGCGTTCTCGTCGTAAGTCATGTCGCCCATCGGCGCTTCGTCACGCTGGTAACCGGCGATGGTCATCCAGATGTTGTAAGCCATCAGGATCGCACCTGAGAGGTACAGCAACCCGCCAAAGGCTCGCATCAGGTACATCGGGTGAAGCGCTGACACGGTGTCGACAAAGCTGTTCACGAGGAAACCGTCAGACCCGTATTCGCGCCACATCAGACCCTGGGTGATCCCTGCCACCCACATGCTGGCGGCGTAGAAAACGATGCCGAGCGTCGCGAGCCAGAAGTGCCAATTGATCATGCGCAGCGAATACAGCCGCTCCTTTTGCCACAGCTTGGGGACGAGGTAATAGACGCAGGCAAAGGTGATCATGCCGTTCCATCCCAGCGCGCCGGAATGAACGTGGCCAATGGTCCAGTCGGTGTAATGCGACAGGCTGTTGACGGCCTTGATCGACAGCATCGGCCCTTCGAACGTGCTCATCCCGTAAAAGGCGAGCGCCATCACCATCATGCGGATAATCGGATCGGTGCGGACCTTGTCCCATGCGCCGTTGAGCGTCATCAGACCGTTGATCATCCCGCCCCAGCTCGGCATCCACAACATGACCGAAAACACCATGCCAAGTGTTTGCGCCCAGTCAGGCAGAGCGGTGTAGTGAAGGTGGTGCGGACCGGCCCAGATATAGAGGAAGATCAGCGACCAGAAGTGGATGATCGACAGGCGATAGGAATAGACAGGGCGGTTCGCCTGTTTCGGCACGAAGTAATACATCATCGCCAGGAAACCCGCGGTCAGGAAGAAACCCACCGCATTGTGCCCGTACCACCACTGTGTCAGAGCATCCTGCACGCCTGCAAATGCGCTGTAAGAGCGTGAACCCAATAAGCTGACCGGCATCGCCAGATTGTTGACGACGTGCAGCATTGCAACCGTCACGATAAAGGCGAGAAAGAACCAGTTCGCGACGTAGATGTGCGGTTCCTTGCGCTTAAGCAGCGTGGCAACAAACACCACGAGATAAGCCACCCACACGATGGTGAGCCACAGATCGACGTACCATTCAGGCTCAGCATATTCTTTTGATTGGGTAACGCCGAGCAGATAGCCCGTCGCGGCCAGCACGATGAACAGCTGGTATCCCCAGAAGACGAACCGGGCGAGGCCGGGGAGAGCCAGTTGCGTGCGGCAGGTGCGCTGCACGACATAAAAACTGGTCGCCAAAAGCGCATTGCCGCCAAAGGCAAAGATGACCGCGCTGGTATGCAGCGGTCTGACCCGACCGAAGGTGAGATAAGGTTCAAGGTTGAGTACCGGGAACGCCATCTGCAAGGCGATGAAAAGACCCGCGAGCAATCCCGCAAGCCCCCAGAACATCGTCGCGATCACGCCCCAGCGAATGACATCGTCGTAATAGCGATCCGGCCCCGGAGGCATCTTGAAGATGCTTTGTGCTTTGGCCAGCGGATCAAAGCTGACCAGAGTTGCCAGCATCAATCCAAAGGCGACCAAGCCAACAATCACCGCATGCGCAGCGAACCCTGCATCTTGCGCCCCGACCATCGCCACGAGCGCAAGAAACGATACGAAGAACCACAGGCCAGTGCGGCCAACTACAGCTTCCATGATACCGATCCCTTCTGTCGGCGCGGTGCTAGGAAGCGCGCCGAAATTTGTATTTGATCTCGATCAAACTTCCGATTGAATTTGGATTGAGGATTCCAGACCTGCCTCGATTGCGAGAGCGGCCATGTCTGTCAGCCGCACGCCGCTGCGGCCCTTGGTGGTGACAAGCCCGGCTTCGCGCAGTTCGGCAAACTGGCGGCTGACAGTCTCGATCGTGAGGCCAAGGCTGTCGGCAATGTCGCGGCGGCTCATCGGCAGCGAAAATTCGCACTCGCCTTGCGTGCAGCCGCAAAGCCGCTTTGCCATCGACAGGAGAAACCCGGCGAGGCGTTGACGGGCAGATTTGTATCCCAGCTGCATCATTCGCGTTCGGCTGCGGTGGAGAAATTGCAGCGAACGCGTCAGAACGCTGCGAATCACAACCGGATCATCTTGCGCCACATCGAGGAACTGGCTCGCTGAAAACACAACAAGATCTGTAGGGTTAAGCGCAATGAGGCTGAAATCGCCGCCTGTTCTGCGCAGCACGGAAACGATGTCGCCAGCAAAATGGAACGCAAGCACATGATTGCAGTGCGCACTGTCTGTGGCCGCTTTACTTTTGGCTGGCGTTATCGGCGTGGAGCGCGCGGTCAACTTTGCAGCGCCGCTTGATACGAAGACAAGAAGGTCTTCGTGCGCATCAGCGGGCAGCGCCTGCCCCGTCTCCAGCGCCTGATATTGACCGATTGCGCACAGACGATCCTTGGTCTGATCCGACGCGACATCGCTCGGCAAGGAACAACGAAATGCATCCATTGATGCGAGTTCTGGAGAAAGTGACGCAGTAGCCATGACGCCAGCCGCAATGCGCCAATTGGCCAATACGGTCTTTGATCGAGATCAATGAAGGCGCTGCAATCTACAGCCAGTAGGGCGGCCATGAGAGGCAATGTCCTGGGCTGCACAAGGCGGCCACTGCCTCTCAGCGGGAAGTGAGTTTCGCACACAAAACAATCGATACGCTCACAGGCGCAGGGCGGACATTTGCTCGGTCTTCGCCGTTTCCCAAGTCAGGTTATTCAAGGGATACGAATAATGATGAAAGCCTTGCTTCTTGCCGGAACCGTCGCACTCGCGATGGCTGGCGCCCCCGCTATGGCTCAAGATCGCGCCGGCGATGTCCAGCTCAAGATTGTCGGCACCGGCGTGCTGACCGATGGTGAAATCGACGAGGTCAATGTCGACCTTGTTGGGCTTCCCGCAGGCACGCAAACCGAATCGAACGACAATTTCGTTCCCACG
>CAYUCZ010000037.1:0-32509 GCA_964443505.1 uncultured Porphyrobacter sp.
TATTACGAGTATGGAAGCGGCCGCAACTGAGTTGGCAAGGCGCGCGGGTGCGGCAATGTCACCAAGCCATCGACCCGGCTCCGCCAGTATAAGTTCAGATCATGCAAACCGCTGAAAACGGGGACCAGAACCTGCCGCGCCTGCTGCATATCAGCGGCGACTTTCCCGACTCCGTTCAGCCGTTCAAGACCCCTGTCATCAGGAGTTTTGTCGATCTGACCGCGCAAGATTTTGATCACCTGGTCTATTCGCTCAATCGCGAGCCCTTGTCGGCGTCCAAGATTGTGCAGCGCGCGCTGGGTCTGTCGCTACCCACCGACCAGACCATCTCATCGCAGGCGTTCGAGTATGGCCGGGCTATCGCTTACAAGGCTCCGGGGCGAGGGCTCTTGCATGAAAGCATGCTGATCCAGCTTGGCGATTACATTGCCGACAACATTGCCTCACATGACCGCCAGCCCGATATGATCGTGCCTCACAAGCTGACGATTGAAGGGATTGCAGCGCACCGGGTCGCCGAGCGCACGGGCCTTCCCTATAGCCTCACCATTCAAGGCAACACCGATCGCAAGATTCTGGGGGCGCGGCCCGACCTCAGGGCCAAGTTCCGCGAAATCTATCATGAAGCGAAGTCGGTGTTCGTTCTCACCCCTGTTGCCAGAGATGCGATCGAGACACTTCTTGGTCAAAGACCCGATCGTGCGCGCCTGCTTCCGGCTCCGACGGACCTTGATGAGCCTTTGCTTCCGTCAACTGGCGGATCAGGCGTCATTTCGGTTTTTCATCTCAAGAACCACAAGGTGAAGAACCTCGATACGCTGGCGCGCGCGGCCCACATTCTCCACGAGCGCGGCAATAGTGAGCCGATCAATATCGTAGGCGCAGGAACCCCTGAAGAAACCGAAACCTGCCAGACCATGATCGCAAAGGCTCCGCAGATGAACCTTGTCGGCGGCAGGGATAGAGCAGCGCTGCGCTCCTATATGAACAAGGCAAAGGCGCTCGTCATGCCGTCGCGCGCGGAATCTTTTGGGTTGGTGTTTGTCGAAGCGTTGTTCAGCGGCCTTCCGATCATTTACCCAGCCGGGACTGCGATTGACGGCTATTTTGACGGCCTGCCTTTTGCCCTGCGGGTTGATGCGCGCTCGCCAGAGGCAATCGCAGATGCCATCGCGCAGGCAATCGAGCATGAGGCTGACATGAAAGCCGCGCTCGCGGACTGGCAGCAAACGAACGATGCCAAGCAATTCACGCGCCCCGCAATTGCAGCGACCTTACGGCAAGGGTGGTCTGACGCACTGTCCTTGACCGGTAGCTTCGCATCTATAGACGCAGCGGCGCCTGCATCGGACATAGCATCAAGATCCGGGTCCTGAACCCTTCTGCCACGCAACGGATACAGCAAGATCAAATGGACAAGTCGCACTCTCCTGTGAAACGTCGCATCGGTTTTGTGGGTACGTTTGAAGTCACCAATTACGGCGATTGTCTGTTTCCCATCGTCCATATGCATCTGCTGACACAGGCTGGAATTGACGCTGACTTCTCATTTCATTCGCCAAGGTCCAGTGATGTCAGCCCGTTGGCGGACTATGGGCCGGTACAGGCGCTCCCTGGCAAGCTGAACGCCCTTTCGTTTGACGCTGACCAATTGATCCTGTGCGGCGGAGAAACCTTGTCGCTTGGCCACAGCGCAGGAACCTACAATTTCCCTGCCTCGACGCTGAGCGCTTATGCGCGGCTCTCGCTCGGGCCGATCATCGCGGCTGCAAGGGGCGATGCACAGTTCTTCGTCCATTGTGTCGGCATGCCGACAGTAAACTTTGACGACGCGCCAGAAATTGCCCGCGCACTTGGCCATGCCAGCAAGGTGAGCGTCCGCGACCCGAAGACCGCGCAGCGTCTCGGCGGAAACTTTCCGGTCGAAGTGGATCCGGTGTTCACGGTTTCTCAGCTTAAAACCGAAGACGATTGGCGCGAACACGCAGCGCGCTTTTTGCCAGCCGGATTTGAGCCGGGCCAGTATCTATGCGCCCAGATTTCGGCGCCTTATCTTAAGGAGGGGCTGAAGGCTTGGTGTAATCAGGTGGCCGAAGCGGCGCGCAGCAGTGGCAAGCCGATCTTGTTGCTGCCAGTCTGCCATTTCCTGTGGGACCAACAGACCCTCGAATCTGCGCGAGACATTCTGATCGAAATGGGCTTTGAAGAAGCTCAGGTGAAGCTCCCTCTGGCTGGCCACGAACATGTGATCGCGACTGCAGCATTGATCGGCAATGCAGACGCGATGATCACGACTTCGCTGCACGCGCTTGTTACAGCGGTATCTTTCGCAGTGCCTTTCGCTGGCTTTGGAGGTCTGGGCAAGGCCGATGGCAAGCACCGCCAAACCCTTAAGGCAGCGGGCAGCGATTTCGGTATCGCCCCTGCCATTGCCGACATTGCAGCCACGCTTTCCGACTGCCGGGGCCATGACCTTTTGGCTCATCAAGCGACAGCGATTGAGCGAGCGCATGCCAGTTTTGAGCCTCTGGTTGCGGCTCTCAACGCGCCGCCCTCACCAGCAAATCCGCTTTCGCAGGAATTGCTGGACCAGCTTATCGCGATTGATCGCAAGCCAACGCGTGACCGGGTCTATGAAACAAAGCGGATCCTATCGCGCCTGCTGAAAAGATTGCCACTGGTCGAATCCGCGCTCGCCGCTCGGCGTCTGTCCAGATTGCAATCATCGGTGGCAAGATAGCGAGCCCATGGTAGAAGGCGCCATGTCACAGACACCAGCAGTGCAGCAACAAGCTCGACCGGTGCGGGGCCTCAGGCCGCCGCCGCCAGTTGCGCGAAGTGCGCGGACATCGATCTATTCTGTGATTCCGCTGCTGGCGCTGTGCTATTCGTTCCTGCTGTTCCCAATCGAACTTAAAGTTAACGTTGGCGGTCTGAACATTTATGCCTTCAGGGCTGCGATCATCATTCTCGCATTCCTGAACATCCGGCGTATTTTCGAGTTCATCAAGGGGTTCAGCCTGATCGATGCGCTTGTGCTCATTTCATGCCTGTGGACCTTGATCTCGTTTACCTATCGCGATGGTATTCAGGGCGGGCTTGTCCGGTCAGCGGCTATTTTCATCGACACATTCGGAGCCTATCTGATTGCCCGGACATCGATCCGCTCGCTGAATGATGTCCGCATATTCCTGATCATGCTCGCGCCCGGTCTGCTTGCTGCGGGCACGATGGTTGCGGTTGAAAGCCTTACCGGGCGGCTGATTGTTCGGCCGCTGTTTTCCTCGGTATTCGGGAGCGCGGTCAGTTATGAAGCGGGCGTGGCAAGAGGCGCAGTGCAGCTGTTGAACGAACAGCGCCTCGGTTTGCTGCGTGCCTTCGGACCGTTCTCCTACCCAATTCTGGGGGGGACAATTCTTGCATCGGCCTTACCTTTGTTCTTGATGAGCGGCATCAAACGCTGGCCGTTGATCCTCGGCATTGTTGCGTCTTGCATGGCATTCTTCTCGCTGTCGTCTGCAGCGTTCATCGGCCTTGCGCTCGGGCTCGCTCTTTACATCGCTGACAGGATCCTGCCGCGTTTCCGTCCGGTGAACTGGAACCTCGTCGTCAGTGTCGGGGCTGCCTATGCATTGGCGGTCAACTTTCTGCTCGAAAGCGGGATCGTCGGGGTCATTGGCCGATTTACGCTCAACCCTGCCACAGCCTATATCCGCCGCCAGCAATGGTATTATGGGACCCAGTCAATCGCCGAGCACCCGTTCTTTGGCATCGGGTTTGCCGAAATTGACCGCGCATTCTGGATGACTGCTGCGATTGATGCGCATTTCCTGCTGATCGGAATTCGCGACGGCTTGATCACGCCCGTCCTTCTGTTCCTTGCAGCGGTGGTGATGATGGTGATGATTGGCCGCAAATCTTCACAGGTCTCCAAGGTCGACCGAGACCTTCTTGTAGGGTTGAACATCACGCTGGCAGTCTTGTTGTTTGCCTCCATGACGGTGACCTATTTCTCAGAAGCCAATGTGTGGTTCATGGCCATCCTGGGGATCGGGGCGGCCTGCGCGGCTATTCCGCGCGCGATGCCAATGCGCGTGCCGATGCAGACCCGGCAGCCAACGCCACCAGCAGGAATGGCAGCGCCCCGCCCACAAGCGCCGGCTGAATAAGAAATCCCCGCGCATGCTCGCCCGTAACAGCCTGATCTCTGTCACGTGCAGCATTGTGCCTATCGTTGCGACTATCGTGACGATGCCCTTTCTGCTCGGCGCAATTGGTCTTGAACGGTACGGTGCACTGGCGCTTTGCTGGTTGTTTCTGATCTACCTTGGTCAGGTCGATTTCGGGCTGAACAGAGCCGTGACCAATCGCGTTGCCCAGCTCGTGACCACCGATGTTTCAGCGACGCGCACAACCATGGCCACAGGCCTTTCGCTCGCGCTGCTTGTCGGCTGCATCATGGGGCTATTGGCCGCATCATCAGCCTTTGTCTTCTTTGGCTGGTTCTTCGACACGGAAGAGGGCCTGCGCGACGAACTGTTGCGCAGCCTTTGGCTTTTGGGCGCCGCCACCCTCATTACGACATTGCTCCAAGTGACCTATGGAGCGCTGGCAGGCCGTGAAAGGTTCTTGAGCGCGTCGGTCGCGATGATGATCGGCAACAGTTCTCTGCCGATCCTGACGCTCGCCACCGCGCTGCTTGTCGATACGAGCATGATTGCTCTGATGGCCGCCACGCTGGTCGGCAGAATGATCGGGCTGCTGGTGGCGATAGCCGACCTGTGGGCGTCGCAACTCCGCGGATACCCAATCAAGGTGAGGGCTAGTGAAGCCAAACGACTTTTAAAGTTCGGTTCCTGGATCATGGCGGCCCAACTGACCGCGCCAATCCTGATGTCGACCGACAGGCTGGTCATAGGTAGCAACCTTGGCGCCACCGCGGTCGCCGCCTACACCATTCCGTATCAGATTGTGAGCCGGATGCAGCTTGTGCCGCAATCCCTCATGAACGTCCTGTTTCCGCGCTTCTCCGTTGTGAAAGGCGCAGAGGCGCGCAATTCCGCGCTTCTGTCCGCTACGGCGATCTCAGCCTTGTTCCTGCCGGTGATCGTCGGCCTGATCCTGCTGATTGGGCCGCTGCTGGAACTTTGGCTGGGCGAGAACCTCGATCAAAGGTCGGTCAGTGTAGGGATCGTACTGCTTTGCACATTCCTGCTGTCAACAGTTGGTCAGACGGTCATCGTCTATCTGCAGGCCCAGAATGACGGCAAGTTCTTTGCTACGTTCCAGTTGGCTGAGATTCCGATCTACTTCGCGGTCCTGATCTTTGCGGCCCTGGATTTTGGACTTCTCGGAGTCGCCTTCGCATTCCTTGTCAGAAGAGCTGTTGAGTTGATTGCTTGTGTGCTGAGGGCACGTTTCGGATCACTTCTCTTCCTGCGGACTCAGATTCCGGCAGTTTTGGGTATCGCTGCAGCCTTGGTTATTGAACCTCTTCTTGGCGATATCGTGGTTCGCTTTGCGGTTGGCTGTGTTCTCGCAGGGCTCGCATTTGTTGCAGCGATCCTCGCCGCACCAGCCGAACTGAGAGAGACGCTCATCGCGCAGCTGAAAACACGCCTGAAGCGTGCGTAAACGCCAAACTCCAGAACAGGCGAGCCCGCCTGTCCTGGAATTTGAGCCGCGTTAGGCGATTGCCCCAACCGACGAAGGATCGCCGCGAACCTGGCCAAGCAAATCGTGTGATACGATTGGAGCTTTCTGGTTCGCAAGGAGCTCGCCAACAGGTGAGAAATCACCATTCGCCGCATCAACATAAAGACTGAAGTTGTCACCGCCGGACGTTGTGCCAGTGTCTCCAATGCCCAAGATAGCTCCGGCCCAGACGTGATTGTTTGTCACAACAAGGTCCGGATCGAACGCTTGGCCCGAAGTGCCGTATATGCCTGTCGCAGAGTTATTTGCGACCAGGCAAAGGCTGTCCGCGTCAAACCCGATATCTCCGCGCGTGACCAATCGCTGTGTTGCCAAAGTGTTGTGCGCGATCACGACATGGCTTTGCGAATAGTTCAGTTGGCTTAGCACGTTGGATTCCACCCCGGTCTCGACGTTGTGAAATGCATTGCCGATGAACATTGAATCAACGATGCCTCCGGTACCGCTGATGAACAGGTCTTGCGCCGCAAGTTGCCAACCACGATTGAATGCGAAGACGACGCTTTCCTCGACCTTGCCCAAGTTGGGAAGTTGGTAGATGTCTGAGTGGACATCAAAGTGGCCAACCAGGTTGATCGCTCCACCTTTCGCTTCGAGGTTCGAGAAGGACGACCCGTTCGTAGTGCCAGGAGCGCCCAGCGCGGCTGCAAGACGAGAATTGTCCAGCAATGTCGCCGACCATCCGTTCTGGCCATTCACGAAGTCGACCACGTTCTGCATCGTGTAGTTGGTGTTGTCGCGATACGCTTGCTCCGAACTCAAGATCGTGAAGGTTGCGACGGTCGCTCCATCTTCCTTGAGAGTGAGAGTCCGCGATGAAGCGACATTGCCCCCAGAAAGCGAGATTGTCGCACTGGCTGCCGACCCAGTGTATTCGACTGAGATTGAATCCACGTTCTCGTAGTACCAAGCGCTAGAATGGTCCTCAAACGTGTTGGCAACTGCACACAAGGCGCCCTGCAGGGCATCGCCCCAAGTCGCAAGGGTCACATTTCCGCGTGCCAGAGGTGTTTTGTCGCCCCAGTCATTCACATCTCGAATATTGCAATCGGTGAAGTAGGCCCCGTCTTCGATCAAAGCTGGGATGATGTCGCGAGGGCGCGAACGCCAAAGGTCTTCACGGCCGCGGCTTTGAACGATGTTGCAGCCGTCGAACCAGTGCTGAAATTCCTCGTCTTCCGTTTTCATCTGTAGCGTTTCGACAAAGTCGATCGTGATGTTCGCTCCTTTGAAGCGGGTCCGGCCGACGCGTGTGCGGAAGAATGTGAAGTCGAATGGCAAAGCCGGCGGGGCCTGACGAAAGGTCACTGGGACGTTTGCTTCAACAGTCACGAAACCCTCAGGCAGATAAAAGCCAATTGCATTGCCGATGTCAGTGATCGAACTGTCCGTAACCGTGATCCGAGGCCGCTGTGCTGATTGAGATCTCAGGAAGTTCCAGGCGTCGGTCATTCTGGTGAAGTCCGCCCCGGTGGCGCCAACCGTCAGATCATGATCAAACTCATTGTCATAAAGAAGGAATGTATGAGGTCCCGTGACACGGTTCTGCATCGATGGGTCTGCCGGGACGGCTTCGACATACAAGTTGGCGAGCCCTTCGACGCCTTCGGGCTTGGCGATCGTGACCCACCAACCCAAGAGCGGATAGGTCGATCCATCAGGCCTGGCAAAGGTCCTGATTGTCGGGCTGGCGACACTCATGGTCGATCCTTCAAAATGGAAATCGACGCGGGACATGCCCAAATTGTTGAGCAATGTGCCGCCCTCGTTTGCCGCTGCGAAGACGCCGACAACCAGTTCGCCGGTTACAGTCTGGTTCGGAACATCCAGGAGGCGGCATGCGGGTTTAGCGGTGGTCCGAACAGGGTCGACGGGAACGATCGCATAGCCACTTTCAGCAGTGCCTGACCAAGCTGGACCCGGTTTTAGCCGAGGGTCGCCAGGCGGCAACGGCGCGAACTGCATCCGCCTTGAGAACACTGGTCCAAAGCCGAATCCATACATCAGGCAAGCCCCACGATGTCAGCTGCGGTGGTGCCGGTCGAGCGAACGAAGCTTGGCCGAAGATCAAGGATCATTCCGTTTGGCACATTGCGAAACACCACGTCAGGTCCCCCACTTGCACCATTGAGCACCAGATCACCGCCAGTGCCGACATAAAGAGCTTTCGGAATCTGCGGGAGTTCCTCAGTGTCGCTAGGGACCACGGCGAAACATTCTCGCGCGGGCGAAGTGACGCTGTCTGTACTCGGGAATCGGTCTTGAGGCATGATTGTTCTCCTTCAATTTGCACAAGAACATAAATAGAACATGCGATGTAGGAAAACGGAAAATACAGCGTTTCAAGCTCTACTCAGGCAAGAGTGGTTCCAGTTATCGTTTGTCTTGCCAGTACTTCATATTGTTTTCGTCGGCATAGCCGAGCCGGCCGAATGCTTTGATATCGACGTCGCGGGCAATCACGCGTGCTGGATTGCCAGCTACGATCGAGAATGGAGGGACATCTTCAAAAACAACCGCGCCGGCACCGACAATGCTATTCGGTCCGATAGTGACGCCGGGCAATATGGTAGCACCGCCACCGACAAAGCAATTGGGCTTGATCTCCACAGGGCGCGATTGGCCTTGAGAGTCGGTGCTGATGATGAGGGACTTGAACGCAATCAGGCTGGAATGATCGATGGTGATCATGCCCGGGGTGTCCGACACAAACTTCGCGGTCAGGGACATGCTGACATTATCGGCAAGGCGAATTCCCGTGCGCCAGGAAAGCCAGCGTTTGCGCAGGCCAGTCAGAAATAGACGAAGCGGCCTGAGTGTGTTTAGGGAATTGAGTGCCATCAAGATCGGCCTACACTGATCGCCGGAAGAAAACCATGAATGAACGCAGTCGCCCAATTCCAAACAATGCGCACGCTCGGCGAAGGTCCGTTCGGCAGCATTGGGATCAGTTGATCCGAAAGCTTGTATGGGGGATGGATATCGATCCAAGCGCATGGATTGCCCCAACGGCCTACATTGATCGCACTTGGCCGCGCGGGATCCACATCGGTGCTGGCTGCGTCATTGAGGATGAGGCCTCCGTTCTAACTCACGATATGACCCGAGGAGTTTACTTCGACACTTATATCGGAGCCGGCTCAAACATCGGACAGCGTGCGATTGTTCTTCCGGGAATAACGGTTGGTGAAAACTGCACAGTTGACCCAGGCGCAGTTGTAATCCGCGACCTACCTGCTGGATCGCATGTCAGGGGCAATCCGGCAAAGCCAGTTGAAGAGGATCAGTAGGTCCGCTCACCCAAATTGGTTGCCGCCTGCTTGCGCGCGCGATCATCACTGCCGAGAACTTTTCTCGCCATTGCGAGGACCGGATCAGGCAAGTTCTCACGCAGTTTGAGTTTGAGACCACCCCAACTCAATTTACCGCGTTCCAGCTCAAACAATTCCCAATCATGCGGCGGCAGGTCACCGACATCCTTGTGCCAGAGATTGCCGTAAAGCTGCGTGCGCTGACCAGCGAGATGGTCGTAGTTCGCGCGCACTGCGTGCATCGTGTCATTCGCAGGTGCGAACAGCACAATGGAATTGTTTTCAGGCTGCGTCTTCACGACATCGCACCAATCCCAAGGGACCCAGCATCTTTCGGTTTCGAGGTTCTCATCCCAGAACTCACGAACCCGCGAATGTTCACCCTTCAGGTTGAGATAATGGGTGTGATGGTCGAGTGCCTCTGACCCTTCGTGCGGATTGATGTTGACCATGAAGGTCGCAGCCTTGCGGCGAATGTCCGGATGCGGGCTGATTTCATATCCGTCGAGATACTTCTGGATGCCATTGTCTACATTGCAGTTTTCATAGTCGAGGCCGAACTTCTCAGCCATCACTCGGTTGAAAGCGTCGCCTGAGAGAAACTCTATCAACTCGTTGAGAATTGGCGTTTCCGGGCCATAGAGTCGCAATGTTACGCCAAAACCTTCACACGCGGAGCTGTGAAAGCGCTTGGTCTTCCCGGTCTTGTGCCAGTCGATGTAGTCCTGCCGATCGGTTATGCAGCCGGGGAATTCGATGATCTTGTACCCCTTGGAATCAAGCGTATCGAAGAGGTCATCGTCATCCTTTGCGGGCGGGATATTGATCTCTGGCGATTGCACGATCGCCTTGAAATCTTCTGCGGTAAGGAAGTCGGTAATATAGACGTGCCTGAAGGGCACCGTTTCAAACGGTGCCTGTTGAATTTTCTCAAGCAGATAATCGAAGCGGCTCATTGCCCATTCCAGCCCTGTGTGAATTTGTTAGGTGCTCTTACCCAAGTGCCTCCCCCATTGCCATGTGAAATTGAATCATTCGCTAGCAAATCCCGAGTTGGAACAACGACGGTGCAACTGTGGCCGTACCTATGGCATTGACATCAATTAGGAGTGGGATACGTGACAACCCACAGGATCAGGCGTCGGCTTAACGAGGATAGGCCCCATTTCAGCAATCAAATACCGGCCAGACATTGACGGTTTACGTGCCGTGGCTGTTTTACCTGTCGTCGCTTATCATGCGAAACTGCCAGGGATCTCGGGCGGTTTCGTTGGCGTTGATGTGTTTTTCGTCATCAGCGGGTTTTTGATCGTTTCCATCATCTCGCGCGAGATTGATCAGAACAACTTCTCCATACTGCGGTTCTACGAAAGACGGGCGAGGCGCATCCTTCCTGCGCTTTTTGCAATGGTCTTGTTCACCTGTCTGATCGGACTGATTGTTCTGCTGCCAAGCGAGTTCGTCGATTTTCCAGCGCAGGTCCTGGGAGCTTTGTTCTTCGTCGCCAACATCGTATTTTGGCGTCAAACCAATTACTTCTCTGACGCCGCAGATAGCAACCTGTTGCTTCATACATGGTCGCTTGGCGTAGAGGAACAGTTCTATATCGTCGCACCGATCCTTCTGATCATCCTTGCGAGGTACCTGAGCAGTTGGAGAAACCTGAGCATCGCGGCGATCACGATCGCATCGCTGCTTCTTTGTATCGCCTTAACACCCAGCTTCGCGACCGCATCATTCTATCTCTTGCCGACCCGTGCATGGGAACTTGGTGTTGGGGCGATGATTGCTCTTGGAATTGTTCCAAGCCTCTCGAACAGAATAGCTCGGGAAATTCTTGCCGCTTCAGGCCTCGCGATGATCCTTGCCTCCGTGGTCTTTTTCGATTCTGAAATGGAGTTTCCTGGCTACGCTGCGCTTGCTCCAGTCATCGGCGCAGCGCTTGTCATTCACAGTGGGCACGGGACGCGTGTTGGGTCGATCCTGTCACTGAAGCCCATGGTTCTTGTCGGGCTGATCTCGTACTCGCTGTACCTGTGGCATTGGCCCATTTTCGTGGCAGGCGACCTGTATGGGATGCTCGACGGCCAGGTCGTTTCCTTTGCCTTCATTGCGCTCGCCCTGATTGTCGGCTGGTTGTCTTGGCGCTTCATCGAGCGGCCGTTTCGATCGTCACAATCTGTCAGTCAGTTTCGCTTGTGGACGTCATCTGCGGTGACCGCATTGGTCCTTGCTATCGCAGCCTTGGGAATGTCGATGCTGAATGGTTGGCCCCAGCGCTTCGACCAGACCACTCTAGCCTTTGACGCGGCCTCAAATGACATCAGCCCGAGACGAGATGACTGTCATATCAGCGAGGGGCTGATCTCACCCGAGGAACGGTGTTTCCTTGGCGTAAGCGATGATGGGCAAGAGCCTCTGATTGTATGGAGTGACAGCCACGGCGTGGAGGTAAGCTATGCTCTGTCGGAAGATGCCGAGGTGCACTCGATAACCTATTCGGGCTGCCCGCCCATTCTTGGTTTTTCATGGGACAAACGACCAGAGTGCCTCGCGCACAATGTGCAGGTCTTTGATTATCTTTCGGCGCTGCCACAACCCAGACAGATCGTCCTTGCGGCATACTTCGATTGGTATGCGGATACTGACGGTCTGGTGGCCAAGCTGGTTTCGACGATCAGTTCTCTGGAAGACCAAGGGCATTCGGTCGTTGTGATGGGGCCGACGCCCGGACCAGGGGCAAATGCTCCCAAGTTCCTTGCCAGAGGGGGCGATCCCGAGTTTGACTTGGCATCTGACGCAAATGGTACCGCTGAGGTTCGTGCGATGCTTGACCGAGTGGATCAAGAGACGCAGGCCGATATCGTGCGCCCGTCAGACTTGGTTTGCAAAGGGAGCCGATGCTCACTGCTGATCGACGGGTCGCCAATTCTGTTCGACGATGACCATCCGAGCATGACCATGGCACGCGAGATCGCCGTCCTGATAAGAGGCGCTATCGACGAGTAAGAGAGCTTCAGTCTCCTACTTTGTTGTCAGTAGCGGCCGCCACCAGGTCTCATTCTCAAGATACCAACGCAGAGTCTGGCGAAGGCCTTCCTCAAAAGTCCGTTCTGCGGAATAGCCGAGTTCACCGCGGGCCTTGGTCTCATCGATCGCATACCGGCGGTCGTGTCCTGCACGGTCGGTGACAAAAGTCTTGAGAGTTTCCGACTTTTGCCCCTTGGCGGCAGGCGCATCAGGATAGCGCTCTGCCAGTCCCTCAACCTCTTCAAAGGCCAGATCGACTTCGCTGCAGATCGTGTCGATCACCGTCATGTTGGGCAGCTCTGCACCGCCTCCGATGTTGTATGTTTCGCCCGGTACGCCTTTGTCCATGCATGCCTCGATCCCGCGGCAGTGGTCCTCCACATGAAGCCAATCGCGCACATTCATTCCGTCGCCATAGATCGGCAAATTCTTGCCTGACAGCGCGTTGAGGAAGAACAGTGGGATCAGTTTTTCGGGATATTGATACGGGCCATAATTGTTCGAGCAATTGCTGGTCGTGACATTCAGACCGTAGGTGTGGTGATAGGCTCGAACGAGATGGTCGGACGATGCCTTTGACGCCGAATAGGGAGAGTTCGGTGCATAAGGGGTGGTCTCGCTAAACGCCGGGTCTTTTGGTCCAAGTGATCCATACACCTCGTCTGTCGAAATGTGGTGAAACCGGTGATCCGCGCCGCTTCCTTCGAGCCAGACAGAGCGCGCTGCTTTCAGCAACGCATTGGTGCCAAGGATGTTGGTGTCGATAAAGGCATCTGGACCAGTGATTGAGCGGTCAACATGACTTTCTGCCGCGAAGTGCACCAGCGTTGTGACCTCACGTTCGCGCAAGAGTTTCTCGACCAATTCCTGATCGCGAATATCGCCGACGATCAGTTCAGCGCTGGGCGCGTCAGCGATGGTCGTTTCGTTACCGGCATAGGTGAGCGCATCGAGCACGATCACATGATCATCAGGATGGCGAGCATTCCAATAATGCACAAAGTTGCCGCCAATAAAGCCGGCGCCGCCGGTCACAAGCAAGTTAGCCAATGGGTTGTTCCTCAATCAGTGCGGCTTCTTCTTTCAGCATTGACCGCAGGTTGTCGCGCCAATGGACCGGTGTGTCTGCAAGCGCTTCGCGTGTTGTTTGGCAATCTAACAGCGAGAAGGCCGGGCGCGCAGCAGGCGTGGGATATTGCGCTGTGGTAATCGGCCTAATCACAGGCAATTGGCTAATAAGGCCCAGCGCCTTGGCTTCTTCGCCTATGGCAACTGCGAAGTCATACCAGCTCGCAACGCCTGCGTCGCTGTGGTGGAATGTGCCTGACTGTTCTGCCGCGATAAGGCCCCAGATTGTGTTTGCGAGCCCTGTCGCCCAAGTCGGGGATCCAATCTGATCGGACACGATGCCGAGCTCGTCACGTTCATTCATCAATCTGATCATGGTGCGCACAAAGTTCGCCCCACCGGCGGCGTAGACCCAAGCTGTCCGCACGAGTATGTCCGATTGGCGCAAGTGATCTTCGCCTTCTGCCTTTGTCCGACCATAGGCAGAGATCGGCGCGCGGGCATCGTCTGACCGGTAAGCTCGCGATGACTGCCCATCGAACACAAAGTCGGTTGATACGTGGACCAGCTTGCCTCCAAGGCTCTCCATCGCGCTCGCCATGACCGCTACGGCATCAGCATTGATTGCCTTGGCAAGACCCTCTTCGCTCTCGGCTTTGTCCACTGCTGTGTAAGCTGCGGCATTGATCAGAACGGCTGGCGCTTCGGCGGTAATGAAGGAGCGCAGTGCATCTGCATCGGTGAGGTCCACATCTTGGACGTCGATCGCTGTGACAAGCGCATGAGTTGGGGCGGTCGCCTGAAGAGCGCTGCCGAGCTGGCCCCCTGCGCCAGTAATTACGACTTTCATTGCTGCTCTACCCTCACTCAAAGGCCGGAACATCTACTAGCGCCAGTCCCCGTGCATCCTTCTCAGAGATGATCGGGTCGAGGCCATCTACCGGCCACTCGATGCCTACGGCGGGGTCATCCCAGGCCAGCGTAAACTCAGACTGGGGAGCATAGGGCGCGGTGCATTTGTAAAGAAAATCGGTGTTGTCGGCGAGCGTCACAAAGCCGTGGGCAAACCCTTCCGGCACCCAGAACATACGCTTGTTCTCGGCTGTCAACTCAATGCCGACCCACTTGCCAAAATGAGCGGAGTCCTTGCGAAGGTCCACTGCCACATCGAAGACGGCGCCGCTGGTTACGCGGACAAGTTTTCCCTGTGGGCCAGGGTTCTGGAAGTGCAGCCCGCGCAAAACGCCCTTTTGCGAACGGCTATGATTGTCCTGCACCCATTTCATTGGGAGGTCAGCATCGCGGAAAACTGTTTCATTCCAGGTTTCCATGAAGAAACCGCGATCATCGCCAAAGACGCGCGGCTCAATGATCATCGGGCCCGGGATATCGGTTTCGATGACGTTCATGGAAGGACCGGTCCATCGAGCAATTGTAGCAGATATTCGCCATAGCCTGATTTACGGAGAGGCTCGGCGATTGCCCTCAATTGGCTTTCATCAATGAAGCCCTGGCGCCAAGCGATCTCTTCTGGGCAAGCAATCTTGAGGCCCTGACGTTCTTCGGTTATGCGCACATATGTTGCCGCATCGAGAAGCGAGGCGTGCGTGCCAGTATCAAGCCACGCAAAACCGCGCCCCATGATTTCAACCGACATAGCTCCCTCATCGAGGTACAAACGGTTGAGGTCGGTGATTTCCAGTTCTCCGCGTGCTGACGGTTTTAGATCGCGCGCTCTATCGACGACCGTCTCATCATAGAAATAAAGTCCGGTCACTGCGTAGTTCGATTTGGGCGCCTTTGGCTTCTCCTCAATCGACACAGCTTTGCCAGCGTCATCGAACTCTACAACGCCGAACGCCTCGGGATCATTGACACGGTAAGCAAACACGCTCGCACCGGACGCGCGGGTGTTAGCACTCTGCAGCAGGTCCGGCAGGCCATGTCCGTAGAAAATGTTGTCGCCAAGTATGAGAGCACTTGGGCCACCGGCGACGAAGTCTGCTCCGATGTGAAAAGCTTGTGCAAGGCCTTCAGGTTTGGGCTGCTGCGCATAGCTCAGATTGACGCCAAAATCGCTGCCATCGCCAAGCACACGCTTGAACTGGTCCGCATCCTCGGGAGTTGTGATGATGAGGATGTCCTGAATTCCTGCAAGCATCAACGTGCTCAGCGGATAATAGATCATCGGCTTGTCGAAGATCGGCATCAGTTGTTTGGACACACCCTTCGTGAGCGGGTAAAGCCGCGTCCCAGATCCGCCTGCGAGAATTATGCCTTTGCGCTTTTGCGCCACAATCCGATACCTCTTGATTAGCTGTTAAGCAGCGTGCGCATTGCAGCGCCTGCACTTGAGGTCAACACCTATCCAAGGTGACGCGATTTTCGACAATGCGACTTCATCATGGGTTGATAGTCATGAAGTCCACTTCGAGGTCACCTCTGGTGATTTTGCGTGCAAAACCTCCGGAATCCTGAGCTTCAAACTTCAAAGTTTCTAGAACCTTGAGCGCGGCAGCATTGCGCGGCGTAGGGCGGAAATTCACGTGCATCGAGCTCGGATGATCGTCAAATCCCAGAGCACTTCTCGGCTCATTGTCCGGCGAGAAGTAATTCGCCAGATATGCGAACAGCGCCTGTTCCACGTACTTGCCCTGCACTCGGCAAGAGAGCATGAAGTCCTCTACTACAACTGTATCGCCATCTCGGGAGGCGAGGCAGAAGCCGACTGTACCGTAGGCGCCAAAGCGATCGCTCGCGACGACTACAAAGCGGTGCCGCGATTGATCGGCAAGGATATCGCTGATCGCTTCGCGGTCGTACTTACGCCCGGAAAAGTTGAGTTGGTTGGTTCGCTGAACCAGTTCGGCAATGCGCTCAAAGTCGCTCTCGACATCCGGCCTGATCTCCAACACGATTTCGCAGTCAGCAAGGAAGCGCTGGTAGTCGGTAAACTGTTCAGCGGCCTGCTCTCTGACCGCCGCTTCCTGATACATGGCACGCCGGCGCTTGGATTCCGGAGTGACACCTCCAGCAAGCCTTGGGTGTTCGCGCAGATCGGGAATAGCGGTTTCTGCTAACACTTCGACCTGCGGCAAGGTCTCACTGACTTGAGCGCGTTCGAATGGATTGTCGTCGACGAAGATAAAGGTGTCGATGCCGATATCAATCAGGGAGGCGATCCGTTGGATCGACATGGACTTTGGGTTCCATCCAATCTGCGGGTGCAGAAGGAATTCATCAAGCCCTTCGAGTTTGAGTCGAACAAGAGCGTCGCTTTCCGCGTTCTTGCTGGCAACGGAGATCAGGATACCGCGTTCGTCGAGCCAACTGAAAAGTTCGGCAATGCCGTCACGAAGCTTCACATTCCCTTCCAGCAGAATCCCATCCCACAGTGTGTTGTCGAGATCAAAGACAACGCATTTGGCCTTGGGCCGTGACGCGCTTGCTTCGGTTTGCCCATGAGCAACTGTCTCGACCAGATTTTCCGCATCACGCCAGACAAAATCGAGAGTACCAATATATACCTCTGGCAAACGCTCATCGAAGCTTGTGAGTTGGACGAGGAATGGCAGGCCGGAACCAATAAGCTCTGCAAACTGAGAGCCGGGTATGCAGAAGCGGTTGGGGCCAGGTTCAACCTCAAGAACCTGCCTAAAAGCTCGCGGCTGGTCCGCCATCGCGATCGAGCGCGGCAGGCGCGTTTGATCAACGATCATGGCCAATTGCAGCTGAATGGTTTCAGCGCCGGGATTGAAAATCTCAGCTTCGAAGGTGCTTGCCAATCCAGGGACCGTCTCAGAACGCGCCACTTGGCGCGCATTCAACTTGCGCATCAGCCGCTCGGAGAGATTGGCGTAGAGTTTGATTGGGGGGAGCTTGCCAATAACCGAGCCCACCCGGTTGAGCATCGATGCCGCCCATCCGAGACGCTTTTCTAGAGCAGTGATTTCATCCTGAGGAACAGGAGTGCCGTTCCCGCGTGCCTCAAGTTTGCCCCATTTTTTGTACTTGATGTGAGCAAGCGAACGACCGTTTGTCGGCAGCTCTAATATGCCGCCTTCAAACCTTCTGCATTTGCCATTGGGCGTGGGATCATAGAGGTCGCAGCTTGTGTAACACGCAGGTGCCGCGCATTCGACACAGTGCTCTTCCCAGCTAAGCAACGAGCGTGCTTTGATCCCCGCATCATCCGGCTCGGCAAGCTCGGGCGGTGCCGTTGCTTTGGATTTGCCATTGAGATTGTCGAACAGGAACATGGATACGAACTCGATAGTCGAAATAGTGTTGAGGCGGAGCGCAGTCTCTCTACTCCACTAGTAGCCGATCATGACAGGGCTTTTGCGCAGATCGACCAAGCTTAGACCAAATTGCGTTTAACGAAGGAGGACAGTGCTCGTTTGGCGCGTTGGCGCGCAGACCAACGCCCTTCGAGGATCGCAACAAGTTCGGCTTCAGACATGTCGCAACGCAATGTATTGCGGTTCCATACGCTGGATGCGGCATGCGCGATACCGCCATCACTGGTGTGAATTCGGTCGAACCCTTGCCGGCGAAGTCTGCCGATTACGCGCCGATCGTAGCGACCAAATGGAATGGCGGCTTCGGTTATCGGCGCGCCCAGAGCATCTTCGAGCTCATTGCGCGCCGCGGTGGTTTCACTCGACCATTGTTCAGGTTCGCAGCGACGCCAATCGACATGGTCACGTCCGTGAAGCCCTACAGTCATGCCCATTCTCGACAGTTCGCGCAGGTCGGCGGGTGAAAGATAGTGATCTTCGCCAAGTCGTCCGGCGAGAGCGAAAAAGGAACCTTTTGCCCCCTTTGCCAAAAGCGATTCAGCCGCACCTAGGTCCGATGCATTCCCATCGTCGAATGTAAAAGCAAAGCGTTTGGGATCGTAGTCAGACCAAATCCTATCAAGCAAAGCGCCAAAGGCATCATGGCTTAACCAGTATGGCTTTTCATCATCCGGGATCGCTTCGTGTGGGTCGCCCAACCCATGAAAGTTCAGAACTATCAGGTCCATGGCTTGATCCTTGGGAATGCGAACTCGCGTGCTTCAGGCGAAAGAGCGTCCGATACCTCCTTGGGCGGTTTCATGCTGAATAGCCCAGCCAATACCGCGCGGGCTTCGCCGCCAGCGCCCAGCAACACCAATTGTGCTGCTTTCGCCAATGCAAACAGGAATGTCACAGGAAGCCCCATCGGGCTGAACCGCCGCATGAAACGCACTCGGTTGCGATAGTTGAAGTAGTTGGCAAATGCTGACGGGCGACGCCCGACAGAACCTGTCCCGATAGATGTTCCGCCATGATGCCAGACAATCGCATCTGGCACGACCTTGAGCGGGAGCTTGCCCCTCCGCAATGCCCAGTCGACCTCTTCGTAGTATAGAAAATAGTCTTCTTCCATGAGACCTGCGGTTTCAAGGAATGCGCGCGATGCGACACAGTTGGCGCCAGTGATGAAATCGAGCGAGCCCGCGCTTGGGAAGGTTGAAGCGGTGATCTTCACGCCCAAGTTCACAGATTCGCACACTCCCGTCCAGCGCGACACTCGGCCGCCATCGGTCTGCACGGTATCGCGGTGGTTCTCAAAGATCGTCCGCCCGCCCATGAGCGAAAAGTCCTGGGCGCTTCCTTCCTTGATGTAACGCGCCGCAGCATCATCTGCGATTCTGCAGTCTGGGTTTACCAGCCAGAACAGATTGATTGTGGGATCAGCCATCAACACTTCAAGCGAGCGATTTGTCGCATAAGCGAACCCGCCGTTAACGGGTGCATGGAGGAGTGTAAGCCAGCTTTCCGAATGGTTTAGCGTTCCTACCTCACCTTCTCCGAAATCAAGCAGGTGAGAGTGCTTTTTTGCCCACTCACGGATGACTTCAGCGCTGCTATCGCGGCTGGCATTTTCCGTGATCACGACCTTGGCAATATCGGCTTTGCTTTCCAGCAGGCTGTCGAGACAGGCTTCGATCACATCTGCAGATTGGAAGCTGACAATCGCGACCCCCAGGGAGCAAGAACCTGTGCTTTCATCTCCCTTTGGAGCGCCTGCAAGGTCAGTCAATTCTTGGCTCTCGTTCATCGCGCACTCCCTTATAAGAGGGCGGCGATATGTCTAGCCCAGATTGCATAGATGGGCGCAACACTGGACTAGTGTGACAAAGGGACTCGCGGCATAGCTCGCCAGCATCTAGACTCATCGCTCAATGTCGGATTTCCAAACGATAGATGACTTTCTGGGACGGTGCTTGCGTGCCTTGCGCGACAAGGGCGAGGCGCAATGGGAACTTGGTAAGACAATCGAGCCTCGCGAGGTCTGGACCCGCATAGAATTCCACGGGTTGCCGATGCTTCTGCATCAGCACGCCGACTGTCTGCCCGACTGGCCATCTGGATTGCTGGAACGCATCGCCGAAGAGGCGCGCTTGCTGGCACTTTGGGAGGCGACACACCGCAAGTGTGTCGGAGCGCTGGTTGAAGCGCTAAGCGCGGCCGGGATCGAAAGCGTGTTCATGAAAGGAACCGCGCTTGCTTACGCCCTGCATGAAGAACCCGCCGTACGTCGACGCGGTGACAGCGATCTGTTGATCCGACCCGGAAGGGAGCAAGCGGCGCGCGAGGTATTCGAAAACGCAGGTTGGTACCGCAAGAACGATGCGCACGGTCTGTATTTTCAGGAGGGCTGGCTTTTCAGGTCTGCGGGCATCTTCGAACATGCGATCGATCTTCATTGGCAGCCAACCGACAGCCCTCTTTTGCATCCGGTCCTGCCGCTAGAGACTTTCTTTTTGAACAAGGAGCCGTTGGAGCGCCTTTCCCCCAACTCGCACAGACCGGACTGGGCAACCTTGGTGTTGCATGGGGCGATCAACCAGAAGTGGCACGCAGTGAACGGATACGATGCAGAGTACGAGAAGCTTGCGAGCCCGCGACGCCATATCTGGTCAGTGGATTTCGACCTGCTGGCGCGCGCGATGTCTCAGCGTGATTGGGAACGGCTGTTGGAAATCAGCTCCGTCGGTGGTGTCGCCCCCCTGGTTGCAGACGCATTGAGAGGCGCGCAGCAGCAGTTTGATACACCTCTGGATGAGCAGTCGATGCATATGCTTGAGCAGGCTGTGACTGATGCAGGTGTGCGGGCGTATTTCTCCAGCAGCGATACGCTTTCGAAGTTTTGGCTAGACCTGCGCAATGCGCGCGGCCTTGATGGTAAGGCTCGGATGATATTCATGCGTGCGTTTCCGCCTCGCAAGCACCTGCTCAAGAAATACCCTGACGCGTCCGCTTGGCCAACCTTGGCTCTGCAATTGCGGATGATGGGTGGCACTTTGGTTCGTTTGGCAGGCCGAAGTTTGTCGCGGGGGAAGGCCCGATGAGCTTTGAGTTTTGGATTGAGTGGGCAAGGCGTTTTCGCGGACAATTGGCGCTGATTGGTGCGCTGACACTGCTAAGCTCTCTCGCAACCCTTGCGGTTCCCTGGCTCGCGGCGCAGGCACTGGGCGGGATGATCGCGCCGGGTGCAGAGGCAACCACTGTCAGTTTGTCGGTGACGGTGGGATTGCTGATCGGTGCCCTCGTCCTGCTCACCGTCTTGAACATAGTCGCAACGATCCTGTCAGAGCACGCTTCGATCCGGATCCTGACCGAGCTGCGCAAGCGCATCTACAACCACGTCCAGATGCAGCCTTTGAGTTTTCATGACGAATCGCGGAGCGGCGAAGTTCTTGCTCTGACATCCTATGAGGTTGGCAATCTGAGCGATTTTCTGGCTGGGACGATCGCTAATGCGCCCGCAGTGGTTCTGACCGCTACCGGAGCTTTTCTGGCCCTATTCCTGATCGATCCTTCGATGGCGATCATCGTGCCGATTTTGATCCCGTTCTTTTTCGTCATGGTCAAGCTCGCAGGTCGTAGATTGCGCGACTATTCGGCCAAGGCACGCGCGGCAGAGGTCAACCTAATCGCTTTGGCGGAGCGTGATCTGGCTCTGCTTCCTGCAATCAAGGCATTCGCTACAGAGAGTTCCCACCGCGATGGTTTTGCCGATGCGGCGGAGAATTCCCGAGCTCTTGCATTCGCGCAGGCACGCATCAAGTCGATGATAGGGCCCTTGATGGCGCTGTTCGCGGCGCTGGCGGCGATTGCAGTATTGGTGCTGGCGAGTGACCAACTTGGTACCGGCGATGGTAGCGCGGATGAGCTGTTTGCGTTCTTGCTCTATGCGGCACTTTTGACCCGCCCGGTTGGAGCAATGACCAATATGTACGGTGCCTATCAGATGGCACGCGGGACACTCGCACGACTTGAAGCGGTGCTGGATCTCAAGCCTGAGGAGGGGCACTCGGACGGACTCTTTCTTGAGCGAGCCAGCGGCGCAATCAGCGTTGATAACCTGGATTTCGCGTACCCGGAACGGCCGCCGATCCTGCGGGGACTCGACCTGCAAATCAAGGCTGGAGAGATTGTTGCGCTGACTGGCGATAACGGTGTCGGCAAGTCAACTCTCGTCCGGCTTATGCTGCGTTTTTATGAGCCGAGCGGTGGGGCAATAAGGCTCGACGGGACTGATATCGCAGACCTGCAGATTCAGCATCTGCGCCGACAATTCGGATATGTGCCGCAGCGAGCATTGCTGTTTAACGGAACAATCGCTGAGAATATCACCTTTGGTCAGGCTGGCGAGAATGCCGAAGAGGCAATGAAGCGCGCTTCACGCTTGGCCCAGGCTGACAGTTTTATAGCCTCGCTGCCTGATGGGTACGACACTGTCATTGGAGATCATGGGGTCCGGCTGTCAGGTGGCCAACGCCAGCGCATCTCGCTTGCCCGTGCGCTGTTTCGCGATCCGCCCATATACATCCTTGATGAAGCCACAAGCATGTATGACCTTGAGAGCGAAGCGGCGTTCGTGGAGCACTGCGTCGAGGCGTTGAAGGATCGCACCGTGATTATCATCACTCATCGACCGGCCAGCCTCGCGCTTGCCGATCGCGTAGTTGAGCTAAAGCTTGATGGGGTGTTGGAAGTCAGCCAGCCTCAGACTTGAGCTGCGCGGTACAGATCAGCGCCTGGTCCAGCAAATGGGCAGCCAGTTTAAGAATGTCGGCTTCGATCACTTCGCGCGGAGCATCGAACTCGGTTTCGATCTGGTCACAAAGCTCTGCAAGGTCTTGGGGGCGTTCGCTGAGCAACTCCCAGACTCTGCCGCCTACCTTGTCGAGCCCAAAGTATTGGCCGCTTTCCAGGTCGAGCAGGACCATCTCGCCTCCAACTTCGCGAGCAACGACATCATTTGAAACTGTAAAGCGGTCGCTTAACTGCATGTGCTGACCTGTCCCCCCAGGTGCCCTAGTCTAGCGATCCCGGCCGTTGTCCAGGATCGCCGTCATTACACGCGGCAGTTCCTCGTACTGGCGTGTAAAGTCAAGCGCGAAGCAGGCAATGTCTTGCGATAGGTCAGCAAGCCTCGCGAAGTGCGCTTGTAGGCGCGGCTTGTCTTCCACATCGAGCAGGAATGCGTGCTTCATCAGGTTCTGCAACGCTTCCTGCATCGAAAGCTGGCGGATCGATAGAGGAGCGGAGTGATCTTCGCCCAGCAAGTAGATCTGGCGTAGCGGGACGGGCTCGGCGGCAAAGGGCAAGGCGTTTCCGGCTTCGACGTCTTGCTTCGCATCTTCGTTCTCGAACTGTGTGTCTTGCCCAAGAAGGTGACGCGCGCTGTCGGCAAACAGGCGTAGCTTTGAGCGCTTTGGTTTAAGACGATAGTCGGCCCCATCCCGCACCAGATCGATAACATCTTCGGTCAGGAACGGATGGCCGGCCTTGGCAAATGAGCCTGCAAGCGTTGTCTTGCCCCCACGCGAATGTCCGAGAAAGGCGATCGCGCTGTTTCCGGCAATGTTGGACGTGACACTTACCGCACTGCCGTGAAGAAACAGCCCGCCTAGATGATTGCCTAGAACCGGCTCGATCGCGTTGTGACGCAAATTGATCACAGTCGCTGGGTCGCACTCTGGAGTGGGCCAACCCAGAATGATGTATTCGCCTGGAGTAGCGGCCGACTCGATTAGAAAGTCTGCCTGTCCGGGAAAGCGGATCAGGTAGCCATCCTTAGTCCTGTGAAACTCGGCCTGACAATATCCCTGTAACGTGACCCATTGATCATATGGCTTGGTTGACAGGTCGGCCTGTTTGCGGGGCTGTTCGGGTTTCCAGTCCATCGTGAGCGACGCTCTAGCGGCTAGTTTGTACGATCGCCAAGACTGATCAGACATCACAGTCCCGACCTTGCGCAAGGAATGAGAAAGACCCATCGAACCCAATTGCACAAAATCTCAATGCTGTGTTGGAATTGCAACGTATTGGCTCGTCTCCGAGCGACAACAAGGCGCTCAATTGTTCTTCGATTCGTTGCGGACAAATTGATTTGTAACGTCAAGTGATTCGCACCTGGTCGCGCAATGCGGTCTGACAAGGCGAATTCGGCATGCGTGGTGGCGGCGATCCGCCGCTCTCATTGCAACCGGACGGGTCGAAAGCGCTGGCTTGCGCCTTGGGCCGGTTGCCATATCGAGGTGAACAATCTTCCTGGATCTAAGGCGCTTCGAGTCTCTGGCCGCCTACCCCCCCAATGCAGTTAAGTCCGAGATGCTAAACGCAAAAACGACGAAGGGCGCTCAAAAATGAGCGCCCTTTGAACGGTTTCACTCGGTACCGCTGTCGCCAGCGACCAAGTCGAATTTTTAGAAGCGGGTGTTAGTCACAGCCCCGTCACGGAAGCTGGTACCGCTACCGCCGGTGAGGTTGCGAACTGAACCGAATACGGTCAGCTTCGGAGCCTCGTACTTAGCTTTCTTAGTCGACTTGATCATCTTAGTTTCCTGTCCTGTTGCACCCCAGTGGCAGGGTAAATTAACTCTTCTCTTCCGACCGATACAAAATTACCGCAGATGCGTAAAGGCCCCAAATTTCCCACGCCCAGAGGTCGCCTTCTGGGCTAGTAAAGTCAATATTGAGTAAATCCCCAAGCTCCTCACGGTCGCAGACTTGCGCCAGCACTCGATCGGTACTCTCCCTTACAAGATTCGCAAACTGTGCGTCAATCTTCGTGTTAGTGAAGTTAGCCTTTGTGTCCCGTTCCAGAACCATCGGGGCAAGGATAGCCTGTGTTGCCCGCCTGTGAACGAACTTCGTCTCCCTGCCGCGACGTTTGATGTCTGTCGGTGTGCGGCAGGAGAATTCGATAAATGCACGGCTCAACATCGGGTGGCGCGATTCGACTCCGATTCGCGCGCGCTGCCTGCGCATCATGGAGTGCGTCAGGTCGCTGAACGGCGATGTTGCGAGGTTGTGCTTGGCCCAGCACATCGTGTCTTCGGGCATCTCGGCTTCAAAGCGTTCTTCGGCCTCGGTGAGCAATTTGCGCAGTTCAGGCGTAAGCCATTGGAGCGCCGGATCGCTGGCGCGGCGTTGTTTGCGCAACTGTTTTCGCACACGCCGGCGCAAAAACTCTGGAAGAGCCTCACCTGCAACTTGCCTAACCGCCTGTCTCGCAGTCCATGCAAGACCATTGTCCTGCCAGTCGCGGCCAAATGCCCTCGCGAATCCCGCGAAGTTGAACTCTTGAAAATGTTCCCGGTAGTAAAGCACGGAACCTGTAAGCCATTCATCACCGCCGCTGCCGTTGATTATGACCCGCGACCCGTCCTCCACGACTTGGTTCTCCATTTCGAGCATCATCGCCCCGTTCGAGGGAATTGGCAGATCATGATGCCATTCGGAGTCTTGCGTGTACCAATCGATGTCTGGGTCGAAGAGGGGTACTTCGGTCAGCGGGCGGCCCAGATGATTTGCTGCAGCCCTGGCATAAGGCAACTCGAAGGCGTTGCTTCCTTCCTCGGCGGCAAGTGAATATCCCGCAATTCCCGGGGCAAGTAACTTTCCACCTTTCTCCAACGAGTCCGCGACAGCGAATATTGCAGACGAATCGAGCCCACCGCTGACCGCGATCCCAACTGGGGAATAAGAGCGCGTCGCCCTCCGCACGCAGTCAAACAAGACGTCACGGTAATGTTCGATGTATTCTTCATCGCGTTTGTAGCGGATCGTGATGTCCGTAGGAGCGCGCCAGTATTGTCTCGTCGCAATCCGCTCCCCGTCGAAAGTGAGTGTATGCGCGCGGACAACTCTCTTCACGCCTCGCCACACGGTCTCTTCGCGCAGATACCAGCGATTCGTGATGATTTGCGCGAGAAAGCCGGTGTCAGGTTCCAGCGCGGCTCGGCTAAGCGCACTTATCGTTCGAAGGTCTGATGCCATGATGAGGCGATTGCCTTCGAGGCGATAGTAGAGTGGCACGAATCCAAGATGATCTCTTGCAGCAATAAGGGACTGGCGTGCTTGGTCAGCGATGATCAGAGCGAACTCGCCCTCAAGCCGCGCTGCGAAATCCTCACCCCATGTTTCATAGGCCTTTAGAGCAATCTCGGCGTCGGATCTGTTGAGAGGGGCTGCACCCTTTGAAGCAAGATCGAGTGTGATCTCTTCAGGGTTGAGCAAATAGCCATCGAAAGCGATTGCGCGCTTTCCATCCTCGCTGACATGCGGTTGGCTTTGATCGCGCGACTCGGCCGTGGTGTGCAAAGTACAGGCTGCCAATGCGATTTGGCCACCACTCCAAGAGGCGGCTTCGTCATGGGGAACCTGCCCCAGCGTGCTCAGCATTGTTGCAAGATCGTCTTTCGGCACACCGTCCAAACACACTATGGCGCCAATAGCGGACACGGTCTTGATTCCTGCTCCTATGGTGCGTCGCACAACGTGTGCTTGGCAACTCGCTTGCGGCTATGCCATAAGGTCGGGGTTCATAGGCACAACATGAATCTGGCGCAATCTCCCCACATCCCAACTTCTGGAACCCGACCAAGGCTTAAGGATGTGCCCTGGCTGCTTGTGTACAGCACACGCGGACTCTTCGAGCTGGTGCGGGCAAGGTTCATTTTCGGCAGCCTGAAGGCCAAAGACATCCTAGCCAGAAATCGCGAATCGCGACTAACAGCGGACCGCTGGAAATCAGAAAAATACACCAAAAACCGGTTTGTGCGTGAAAAGCAGCTGGCGCGGATTTCCTACGTTATTCCCAGACTTTCCGAGCGACTGCCTTGGCGCAGCGACTGTCTCATTCAAGCGATCGCTGGCCAGAATTGGCTGTTAACCATCGGAGCACAAAGCGAAATTCAGATTGGTGTCGACAATCCGGAAGATGGACAATTCGGTGCACATGCATGGCTGCTTCATGACGGCGAAATTGTCACAGGTGGGGACATATCGCGATATGATCTCCTTCTGGGCAATTCTCGGCTTGACCGGAACCCCGACATCCGCGAATAGGGGTCTAGGTGCAGCGGGAACGTTAACTGGTAAGGGCCCCGGTTTCGTGGGGCAGATGAGGGTTCATTTACCCTTTTCCGATACCTTGCGGTTGTCAAACCTATTGCACTGCACTAAGGGTTGATACGAAGGTTTTCATGAAAAGGGCTAATTTGATGATCAAAACCGTGTCTCGTTTGATGGTAGCATCAGCGGCGGCCAGCATGGTTTTCGCACCGATTGCTGCTCAAGCTAACACCCGTGCAGGCGATAATGCACCGGTTTACACCACTAACACCACTGAAGCTCAGCCCGGTCGCGCTCGCGACGCTGAAGGCGAATCAGTCGGTGGCGGTTCAAGCATCATTCTCATCCTTCTCGGCGCAGCAGCGGCAATCGCTGGTGTGGTCGCAGTCGCTGATAGCAGTGATGACGGCAACGGCTCACCCGGCACCTGATTAGCCCTGAGCTTGGTAAGTCACTTGCCAACTGTTTAAGATGAAGCGTCTGGGTTTCCGGGCGCTTTTTCTTTGTGCGCCGTCAATTTCATGTCGTTCAGATTGGCCATGAGGGGGGTCAATGTCGCTACCATCGCATCGCCTAGAGACTGATTCAGACCCGGTTCCACGTTCATCCGCTCTCTTAGGGATGCGCAGTGGAGACACCGGTGCGCTTTGGGCGATCGTTGCGATATTGTTCTTCGCTGTTGCGTTTGGTGGGGGCGGATCGCGCTTCGCGATGCCTAACCTGGTGGTTCAACTCGCGGCGCTAGCCGCCTTGTCTTTCCACCGGCGGGCGTTCTTCGAGTTCTGGGTTGATGCGCCGCTGATGCTCCGATTGGTGGTCGCCTTTTCGATCATACTGCCGCTCGTCTACATCATTCCTCTGCCAAACGGAGTTTGGACTGCGCTTCCTGGCCGCGAGCTGGTGATCCAATCCTTTGAGCTAGTCGATGAGGGTGGTTGGGCAAGCACAAGTGTCGATCCAATCCGGACATTGTTGGCTTTGACTGCCCTGATTGCGCCCCTGGCGCTGCTGGCCATCGGCTGGCGAGCGTCATTGGAACAGCTGATCCTCGCAGGTTGGGTGGTTGTGGCCTTGGCCTTGTGCAATCTCGCGATTGGTATCCCACAAGTGCTCACCAACAGCGAAGTTGGTGTTCTTTATCCGCAGAATCCAATGCCGGGTGTTCTTTTCGGTACCTTTGCCAATCGCAATTCGACTGGCCTGTTTCTTGCCGCTGCCCTCGCTCTCGCCGCATTGCTGCCCGCGCCGCGAAGGTTGGGCCAATCGGCCATGGCCTTGCGCGTGATGATTTGCGCGTTGCTGCTTGTTGCGGTGGTTCTGACCCGCTCGCGCACGGCTATCGTGCTTGCTCTTATTCCGATCGGACTTGTGCTGCTCCGCCAGTTGAGCGTCTGGCTTGCCTTGCGGTCCGCCGCGGATGGCGGCGCAGGAAAGGCAAGGATCTGGGCGGCGATTGTCCCGCTGGTGGCTATTCCTGTTGTTCTGGCGGGGGTTCTTGCATTGGCACCCGGACGTGTCGGGGACATGGTTGATCGCTTTGATTCCCAAGAAGACGCGCGGGCCTACATATGGGACGATGCCACCTATGCTGCGGGTCGCTATTGGCCAATTGGTTCCGGCACGGGCACCTTTGACGAGGTATTTCACGTCGACGAATCGCTGGAGAACCTCACGCTCAAGCGTCCAGGCAGAGCGCACAATGACTACATCGAGCTGGCGATTGAGGCTGGTGTGCCGGGCATTGCTCTGGCGGTTGCCTGGCTGTTGATGGTCTTTTGGCTCAGCTGGCGAGCTCGCAAGGCGCATGATCGTTGGATCGCCTGGAGCGGTGCAGTGGGCCTGTTGCTGATCGCGCTTCAGTCGATCACCGACTACCCCTTGCGCAATCTGTCATTGCTGACGTTTGCGGCGTTTGCCCTCTTGCTATTGCTGCGATTCGGACAACCTCCCAAGGCCAAGCAGGCGCAGGAGGGATCATCATGATCGCAGGTATTGTCTGGCGCGCCGCGCTCATTGTAATTGCTCTGGTAACAATCGGTGTCCAACTCGATCGCCATGCCAAGCGTGTACCGTCAGCGGCCGACAGCGTTCCGAGCGTGCTGCGCTCGTCTGCGCAATTGCCGATTGCTGCTTACGCGGTGGCAGGCGAGGAACAGAGTGCGCTTGAGGAGGCCGAACTTCTGGTGCGCAGACGCCCTCTTCCGGCTGAACATCTCAGGGTTCTTGCCCAAGCTCAGGCAAACGCCGGATTGGCAGATGAGGCCGCTCTCACGGTTCAGTATGCCGCGCGTCGGGGTTGGCGTGATCCGCTGATTCAGGAGGGCATGCTCCGCCTTGCATGGTCAGCCGGCGACACCTCCGAAGCTGCGCGTCGTTATACGGCCCTGTTTTTGCGCCGCGATACGCAGGATGCCCTGCTCGAGGAGTTCGGTGCAGCGATCCTTGGCGAAGCTGGTGGTGATGGCCGCAAGACGCTGATCGAGATCGTGGGAGGTGGCGAGCGCTGGCACAACCAGTTCCTAAGGCGCGGCGCCCGAGTTCTGCCAACCGATGCCTTTGTTGAAGTCATCGAAGAAACGATCGCCCAAGGTACGCAGTACGAATGCGCGGGATTGGAACAGGCGCAGCGAACAATCTCCACACGCGATGAGGCTGCGGGCCTTCAACTGGTGCTCATCATCGAAGCGCAGTGCGTCTAGCTGAATAATCTGCTTTGCAAACTTGCACCTATCGTCAGGCGAAGAGCTTCGCGATTGCCGCATCTCGATCTGACACGATACCGGCTAGGCTAAACCCGTCGAGGTGATCAAGGAAGGCGCCGAGCGCGCCTGACAGGACCGGTGTAAGGCCGCACCCTCCAGCAAGCGCGCATTTCCCTTTGCCTCCCATACAGTCGACAGATCCCTCGAGATTCTCAAGCTCGCGCACAACTGTGCCGATGTTGATGTCACAAGGAGCCTTGGCAAGACGCACTCCACCGGCATTCGCAGGGCGTAGTCGGTTTTGAGGTTCAACTGCACATAACAGGAATATTGCATACCTTAGATTGTGTCAGGACTGAAAAGGACTTTCGCAGTAAGAGTCCGTGATCACATGCGCAGGTCCCGTTTTTCTAAGCATGCTCATACCGTCTCGCACGGCGGAGGCGCCTGCTTCATTCCGGAGATGGTCGAGCAATTTGCGGATTTGCCTGGCCCGGTTGCGTTCCGTGTGGAGTTCTATCGCTAACTGATAGATTTCGCGAGTTCGCGTTGATCAAGCCAGTTTGCAAGTTTGACACCGAACGTGATCAAAAAGGGCACCAGCACGATGCTGAGTGTAACTTTAGCAAGCACTTGACCGATCAAGAGGTCAGTTATGTCAAACTCGCCATAGAATGCGAGCGTAATGAAAATCACTGAATCGACCGCCTGGCTGAGGGCTGATGCTATCGCGCCGCGGATCATCAGGCCGATTGTGGTCGCTTCTCCGCTGCCGCGCAGTCGCGAAAAGATCCAGACGTTGAGCAGCAGAGAAGTGATGTAAGCGGCTGGTCCTGCCATGAGTATGCGCGGGGTCTGCCCGAGCACGCGTTCAAAGGCAGCTAGATCTTCCATCCTGAATTCCAGCATTTCGCGCGAGGCAGGAAGTGAAAGAACGAGATAGATAAGTGCTGCAGACAGAGCGAGCGGCAGAAATCCGACCCAGATCAGACGATTGGCGAGGTTCTGGCCATAGAGCTGCGCAATCGTACTGGTGATCACGACGAGGAGCAGAAACGGAAAGATCCCGGCTTCGACGGCCAGCGGTGTCGGCCATAACTGGACCTGTTTGAAGGCTACCACGCCGGCCAGTACGGTCATCCCGCCATAAAGGATGATGTAGACAAACAGGGCCATGGGAAAGGACCCTGCCAGATTTGACGGAGCCGTATCGGAATCAGTGGGCGCGTTGCTGCTTTCAGTCATCGCCAAGGGGTAAGACGGGATTGGCCAAAAGAAAAGCGCAGGCCTTCTTTCTGTCAACGGCAAGCATTCCCAAGGCCTCTTGCGCCTTGCCGTCCAAGCTGCCACGCCTGTTCCCCCGCGCTTGGTCTGTTGAACGGGCTGGCCTGCGGGTCGCTTACGCGAACGGGGATATCAATGGGCTTGGAACAGGATCGGCGTGACCGCGGAACAACTGCCAAGCAATGCAATCGGATATGAGTGCCAACAATGACTGAAAGCGTAACCTCGCTGATCTTCAGCCTTCTGGGGATCGTGGCAATTCTTGGGATCGCCTTTGGCCTGTCCTCGCGCAAACGCCATATCAATCTGCGCGTTGTCGGTGCGGCTTTCGCCTTGCAGGCCTTCATGGCGCTGCTGGTGTTGAGAACCGATTTCGGGGTCGGCATTATCAAGTTTCTGTCAGACGGCGTGATCGCGCTTTTAAGCTTCTCGGTTCAGGGCATCGAAACTCTGTTCGGCCCGATGAGCCAGAACCCGTTTGCCAACACGTTCCTGATCGCGGCGCTCCCTGTCATCGTCTTCTTCGCAGCGCTTGTCTCGATCCTCTACTATCTCGGTATCATGCAGCGGCTGGTCCGGTGGCTTGGCGGTGCGATTGGCTGGCTGACAGGGATCAGCAAGGTCGAGGCTTTGGGAAGCGCGGCGAACATCTTTGTTGGCCAGTCAGAAAGCCCATTGGTAGTCAGACCCTATCTGGCGGCGCTTCCGCCGTCGCGCTTGTTCACTCTCATGTGCGTGGGGATGGCGGGTGTCGCAGGGACCATTCTTGCAGCCTATGCTGCCTTCCTCGGTGATGACGCTGTCCCCTATCTCTTGGCGGCGGCATTCATGTCGGCACCGGGCGGCATTCTGATGGCAAAGATCATTATGCCTGACGACCCGGAAGAAGCAGCCGAGCATGACAAGCAGCTTTCTGATGTGACCGTGTCAGAAACGTTTGAGGAGGGCGAAAAGCCTGCGAACGTGATTGAAGCGGCTGCGCAGGGCACTCAGACCGGCGTAAAACTGGCGGTCGCGGTCGGGGCCATGGTCATGGTTTTCGTGGCACTTGTCGCGCTCGCCAATGGCATTCTTGGCGGCATTGGGGGCTGGTTTGGCTATCCTGATATTTCGTTCCAGCAATTGCTTGGTTTTGTTTTCGCGCCAGTCATGTTCCTGATCGGAATCTCTGATTGGGAGCAGGCGCAGATCGCCGGGGGTCTGTTCGGGACGAAGATTGTGCTCAATGAATTTGTGGCATTTATAGAGCTTGGCGGTATTGAGGGACTGACCCAGCGAAGCCGAAGCATTGTTACCTTCGCGCTGTGCGGCTTTGCAAATTTCTCCTCGATCGCGATCCAGATGGCAGTCACTGGCGGTCTTGCACCCAATCAGCGCCCCGTGATCGCAAAGCTTGGCATCAAAGCGCTTGCTGCGGGAAGCCTTGCGAACCTCATGAGCGCTGCTTTGGCGAGCATTTTCCTGCCGTTCTAGCCGCGCCGAGCATTGTCCGGTCCTTACCTGATCGTGATTTGATATCGGTCAGCGCTTCACTATGTTCTGCGTCAGCACCGCAAGCTGAAGGGTAACCATGAACGACATAGCATCTGTATCACTCGCACAACCGCTTGAGGATATTGCGGACGAACTGGGTCGCAGCTTTGGCGAATTCGGCTTTGCGGTCGTGCGTGACCACGGCATTCCGCAAGAACTGATCGATCGCGCGGAAGCGACGTCGAAGGCTTTCTTTGCGCTGCCAGACAGCACCAAGCGCGCTTACAAGATCGAAGGCGGCGGCGGCGCGCGAGGCTATACCCCTTTCGGCACGGAAAAAGCCAAGGATGCGGACGTCTTTGACCTGAAAGAGTTTTGGCATGTTGGCCGGACGCTTGCGCCAGGACACGAGCTCGCAGAATTCATGGCGCCCAATATTTGGCCTGACGAGGTCGATGGTTTCAAGGAGACTTTCAGCGAGCTTTACGCAGCTTTCGAACACACCGGTCTGCGGGTTCTGGAG
>CAYUCZ010000038.1:0-31558 GCA_964443505.1 uncultured Porphyrobacter sp.
CCCGACACGCGGATTATGATTCCGCTGCTCTAACCACCTGAGCTACTCCGCCGCACCAAGATCGCCCTTGGCTGGGCTTCCCGAATGTCGGTTTGCAAACGGGATTCGCGAGGCTCAACGCCTCAAGCGAGCGGCGCATTTAGGGCGCTGTCCGCGCTCGGTCAACCTCAAGTTGCGACTTTACAGCAAGCTCAGCTTTCGCGGTCTTGCATACTCTCGTTCATGCGCATGACCTTAACGGCCAGAGAGCGGTTGAACGCGCTGTCTACCGCCCGTCCGATCTCAGGCAGGCTGCGCGACAATTGCGCCAGGGCATCGCGGTCGAGCGAGGCCATGCGCATCGCCTGCGTCACAGTCACCGTTGCGCTTGCCCCCTTGCCCGAGATGTGGCTCATCTCGCCCACGAACTCCCCTGCCCCGCATTCGCTGACAACAGCGCCGTCGCGCTCAATAGAGGCGCGCCCGCTGGCGATATAGATCAAGGGGGGATCAATCTGCCCTTCAACGATCAGCTGCTCGCCTACCGTCACATCGCGCCAGATCATCAGATCACGCAGACGGCTTTGGCGAGAGGGGTCTTCGATTTGCATCACATGGTCGAACAGCTCGCGTTCCTCGCTTGTGATCGTCCCGGTTCGTGCGCGGCGATGCAATTCGCCCAGCCGCAGCAGGTTCACAAGAACAAACGCGCCCGCCATCGCTATCCAGATGCCGCCACCCCCGCCAAGCACAAGCGCGGCGACCGCAAGCACGCCGGCGGCAAGGCTAATCAGCCGGATCGTGCGCACCTGATGCGGGACCATTGCCGCAATCAGCGCAAGGCCTGCCAACCATCCTGCAATCTCGCCGAATTCTTCCATCAATGCCCCCACCGCATCTGCGCCGCCCATGTGCGGGCAGCTAAGTATCTATACTATAAGCGCTCCTGACCACGAAACGCCATCCGCTTTACAAGGTTCCACGGTCCGTCCTGGTAAAGATGCAGCTCAAGCGCTGGAAATGCAAAGGGGTGATAGTCGATCTGGGGGGCAAGTTCAGCCTGCAGCGCCCTCGCGGTGCGTTTGGTGACCTTGTTCTGGATTGTGATGTGCGGGCGCGGCTCGTGCAGATCCTGCGCGGTGAGACTGCCGTGGAAATGCTCGGCGATCAGAGCGCGCAGCGACAAGAGAGGTTCGCTCTCAAGCGCAATGGCTGTGCCGGACCCAAGGTCCATAACCCCGGTGATCGCGGCCTGCGGCGGGGCAAATTCGCGCGCGATGCTGGGGAGAAAGTCCTTCAGCTCTTCAAGCAGGGATGGCGCAAAGGAGTGAAACAGCGTGACATGCGCGTGCAGGTGATTGCGCTCTGCGGGGTAATGCGCACGGCGCAGGCCTTCTGCCCAGCTTTGGATTTCATGCGGAAGCGCCGCGGTCACGATGAACGGGCGCGCCAAGCTTAATCCATTTCCCCGCGCTCTCGGCGAATCGCATACCAGCGTTGCACGGCTGCATTGTGCGCTTCGCCGGTTTCGTTGAATTCGTGCCCGCCTGTGCCATCGGCAACCATGAACAGATAGTTGTGATCTTCAGGATTGAGCACGGCAGCGATGCTTTCGCGGCCGGGATTGGTGATGGGGCCAACCGGCAGACCCACCTTGGTATAGGTGTTATAGCCATTGACTGCAGCGATCTCGGACTGACGGATCCGGCGGCCAAGCGGTTTGCCCTTGGTGATCGGATAGATGATCGTCGGGTCCGCCTGAAGCATCATGCCAGCCTTGATCCTGTTCGAATACAGGCCCGCGACCGTCCCTCGCTCGCTGGCTGTGCCGGTTTCCTTTTCGACCACCGAGGCCAGGATCAAAGCCTCTCTGATCGTTGCAACCGCGATATTGTCTCCGCGCTGCGCCCAGGCTTCGGCGAGATAGAGATCCATCGCCGATTGCATCTGTTCGACCAAAGATGCCCGGCTCTGACCGCGCTCAAACGCATAGGTGTCAGGCAGGATCGAGCCTTCAACCGGGATATCCACTTCGCCCGACAGAAGTTCCTCTGCCATTAGCCGTTCCCACACCAGCACGGATGGCATGCCTTCGGGGATGGTGACAAACCGGCGGATCACATCGCCAGACTGAAACGCGGTGAGGATATCGGCCTGGCTCATGCCGGGGGTAAGCGAGAATTCGCCCGCCTGGATCGGGTCGGAGGAGCCGAACAGCCGCGCGCTGAGCAGGAAACCGTCGGCTGAACTGATATGACCCGCACTCTCCAGATCGCGCGCGACCGCGCTCAAGGACGAGCCTGCGGGAATCAGAAACGGCGTTTCTTCCTCAATCGTCGCCTGGCCGAGCGCCGTGGGCCCGAAATACAAAGCCCCTGCGCCCAGAACGGCTAGCAGCAGCCCGACGATGAGGCCGAGCTTGCGCACCGGCTCAATCGACCTTCTGCATGATGAGCGAAGCGTTGGTGCCGCCAAAGCCGAAGCTGTTGTTGAGCACCGCGCGAACCTCGCGCTCTTTCGCTTTCAGCGGCACAAGATCGATGCCTTCAGTGCCATCGTCAGGATTGTGCAGGTTAAGCGTGGGCGGAACCACATTGTCACGCATTGCAAGGATGCAGAACACCGCTTCAACCGCGCCAGCCCCGCCCAGCAGGTGGCCGATTGCGCTCTTGGTTGAGCTCATCGACGCGCCGCCAAGGGTTTCGCCCAGAACGCGCTTTACCGCGGCAAGCTCAATCGTGTCTGCCATCGTGCTGGTGCCGTGCGCATTGACATAGTCGATATCACCCGGACCAAGGCCAGCTTTGCGTAACGCCATCTTCATCGCAAGCTCAGCGCCCTTGCCTTCAGGGTGCGGCGCGGTGACGTGATAGGCATCGCCAGACAGGCCATAGCCGGTCACTTCGGCATAGATCTTTGCGCCGCGCGCCTTGGCATGCTCATATTCTTCAAGGACGACAACGCCTGCGCCTTCGCCCATCACAAAGCCTTCGCGGTCCTTGTCATAAGGGCGGCTCGCTTCGGTCGGACGGTCGTTGAAATTGGTGTTGAGCGCGCGCGCCTGCGCAAACCCTGCAATGCCGAGCGGGTTGATCGTGCTTTCCGCCCCGCCTGCAAGCATGATGTCAGCATCATCCATCGCAATCATCCGCGCGGCATCGCCGATTGAGTGCGCGCCTGTTGAACAGGCGGTCACAACCGCATGGTTCGGCCCCATAAAGCCATATTTGATCTGCACCTGACCGGTGACGAGATTGATCAGCCGGCCGTGGACAAAGTGCGGGCTGACACGGCCGGGGCCGCGTTCGTGGAGATTGACGCTTTCATACTCAATCCCCGGCAATCCGCCGATCCCAGCGCCGATAGAGCATCCCACGCGCTCTTTCTGCTCATCGCTCAGATCGGTAAGGCCTGCATCTTCCAGCGCCTGACCAGCGGCATCGATGCCATAGACAATGAACGGATCAACCTGCCGCTGAACCTTGCCGTCAACGCGCTTGTCCGCGTCAAAACCCCAGGCGTGGTCCTTGTCCTTCACTTCGCAGGCGATGGTGCATTTCTGCCCTTCGGTATCAAAGCGAGTGATCGGGCCTGCACCGCTTTCACCAGCGATCAGGTTTTTCCACGAGGTTTCGACGTCACCACCAAGCGGGGTAACAAGGCCAAGACCGGTTACAACAACGCGGCGCATTTCATTCTCCAAAGCCCGAAAAGGGCCATTCTCAAATGCCACAGGGGGCGAGATTCGAGGTTATTCCAATACACTACAGGCCCGAAGGCCCAAAACGGGCTCGGGCCTGTCGGTCAGTATCCCGCCCAAAATCAGGTGCGGGAATGCTGAGGGCTATTAGCCCTTGTTGTCCTCGATGAACTTGGTGGCATCGCCAACGGTCGAGATCTTCTCAGCCGCATCATCCGGAATTTCCACGCCAAATTCTTCTTCGAAAGCCATAACCAGTTCGACGATGTCGAGGCTGTCAGCGCCCAGATCATCGATAAAGCTTGCTTCCTGGGTGACCTTGTCACCTTCGACGCCGAGATGTTCGACGACAATTTTCTGCACGCGGTCGGCAGTATCGCTCATGTGTATCCCTCTTGAGACTTGGGGTGTTAAACTCGTCAATGGCCCTAAAGGTCGGTTCGAATAAGCGCAAGTCAAGATGCGACCTTGGGTAAAACGAACGCATCGCGCCCGGGTTCGCCGCGAACACGGTTGCTGAACGCATAGGAAACCGGCACCGCGACCAGTCCGACAAAAGCGTGGATCGGTGTCTCCCCCGCCGCCAAATGCGCATAAGTCGCCATCACCAGATTTATGAAGAACGCGCCATAAGCAATGTCCTTGAGATTGCGCCAGCGATTCAAGAGGATAACGACCAGTGCTGCCGTTTTCGCAAAGGCGAGCGGGTAAACGACATAGCCGGGATAGGAATAGCCTTCGAAAATGGCGGCCACCATATCAGGGCAGCGCAGATAAATCTGCACGGCAAACGCCATCAGCGCCCCCATCAACCCCGTGGCGATCCAGTAGATGGTCTTTTCAGCCATTCGCATTGGTTCTTATCCCCCTTCGAACAGCGCGCGCGTGTCGAGCAATTCGACATCATCACGCTGCGAAAGACTCTCCAAGATCTTGTATTTATGCGCGCTTCCATAAGTCACGAGAACGGTAAGCCCCTGCCCTGAGAGCGTATCGAGCGCGGCGTTGATGTTCGCGGTGTGAGCCGCATTGATCTGAGTCCAGCCGCCAGCACCAAGGTCTTCATCAAAATAGCGCTGATAGGGCGTGCGCGATGCTTCGACGAGGCGATCAAATTCGTCTGTATGGATGAAAACAGGATCATCACCGCGCCCAGCGACCGCGCGTGAATATGCACGCCTTGCGGCAAGATGCTCCTCCCATTGCTTGGCCCGCGCCGGATCATTTTCGATTTTCGCCAAGGCCGCGCGGCGATCGTCTGCGATTGCCTGTGTCCATCCGGCGGTCCCGAATATTCGGATTGGCATTTCGCGGCTCAAAGGGAAGATCACGTCCGTATATTCAGGGAAAACCTGCGTGCGCGGTTCATCGATCTCGCCTGTCTCGCGGAAGGAATTGAGCGCCTTATCGATCCGGTCGGGAGGAATCTCGGTCAGGATCACATCAGGCGCGGCCTTGCGCACGGCGGCTTCGAGCACGGCGAGCGAATAGCTTTCGCTCTGGCGGTGATTGCGGTGGATCAGGCCCATCACATAGACGCGGGTTATCCCCGGATTGTGAGGCGCCGGGGCCGCACATCCGACAAGCGGTTGCAGGCTGATCCCAGCGGCCAGCACTCCCAAAATGGCGTTTCTGCGCGTCGTGTGCATGTTTTCCTTTCGGTCTTGGCGGCGATGAGGTTACTCGACTGGCTTCAGCAGCGCCAAATACAGGACCCAACTGCGTGATCTCCTTTAGCTCCGACCATCAATCCGCTCACGCGCCCTTGCGCGAGCTCAACAATGGCGAATGGATGGATTTTGCCGAAAGCCCCGCGCGCCTCACATCAATGCTAGCAAGCGTGGCTGACACACGGGAAAGTGCCGATCACGGGCTTGATCCGATCCTTGCCGTCCATGCGAGCGACTATGTCGAGTTTCTGAAGTCAGCGCATGATGAATGGCTGGAGCAGGGGCGCGCGGGGGATGCGATTGGATATGCCTTCCCCGTGCGCGGGCGGCGCGCTTTGACTCACCAGCGGATCGATGCGCGGCTTGGTCAATACGGGTTCGATGCCGCCTCTCCCATTTCGGATGGCACGTGGGAGGCCGCTTATTGGAGCGCGCAAAGTGCATTAAGCGCGCTGCACGTGGTCGCATCGCAGCAGGCGGACAAGGCCTTTGCCCTATGCCGCCCTCCCGGCCATCATTCGGGGCGCGATTATTATGGCGGCTATTGCTATCTCAACAGCGCGGCAATTGCGGCCCAGCGCGCGATTGATTTTGGCCTTGGCCCGGTCGCAGTGCTCGACGTCGATTATCACCACGGCAACGGCACGCAGGACATCTTCTATGCAAGCGGCGATGTGTTCTTCGCCTCGATCCACGCTGATCCTGTGACTGATTACCCTTTCTTCTGGGGCTTTGCGGAGGAGACCGGCGAAGGCGAAGGAGACGGCGCGACTTTCAACCAGCCCTTGCCGCAAGGAACGACCTGGGCAGAGTACGCGCCGGCGCTCGAACGCGCGCTTGAGTCGATCACGCGGTTTGGTCCAAAAACCCTGATCGTCAGCTATGGCGCTGACACGTTCGAGCGTGATCCGATCTCGCAATTCAAGCTGACGACGCGCGATATGCAGCAAATGGGCGCAGCCATCGGCAGCCTTGCCCTCCCCACTGTGGCAGTGATGGAGGGCGGTTACTGCATCGATGCGCTGGGCAAAAATGTCGAGGCCTTTCTGACAGGCCTCGAGACCAGATAATCAGCCTTCGGGTGCCGCCTGTTTCTGCGGCGGCTCGACCAGACGCAGCATCAGTTCACGCAGCTGCGCGGGCTGAGCCTTGGACGGAGCGCCCATCATAAGGTCTTCGCCCTTCTGGTTCATCGGGAAGGCGATCACTTCGCGAATGGCCTCTTCACCGGCGAGCAGCATCACGATGCGGTCAATCCCCGGTGCAGAGCCACCATGCGGCGGCGCGCCCAGTTTGAAGGCTTCGATCATGCCGCCAAACTCTGCGTCCACAGTGGCGTTGTCATAGCCAGCGATTTCGAAGGCTTTGTACATGATGTCGGGACGATGGTTCCGGATCGCGCCCGAAGACAGCTCATAGCCATTGCACACGATGTCATACTGCCACGCCTTAATTTCGAGCGGGTCCTGCGATTCCAGCGCTTCCATCTCGCCCTGCGGCATAGAGAATGGGTTGTGCGAAAAGTCGATCTTCTTCGCCTCTTCGTCATACTCGAACATCGGGAAATCGACGATCCAGCAGAACTTGAAGCAACCCTGTTCAATCAAGTCGAGCTGCTCAGCGATCTGTGTGCGAGCGGCCCCTGCAAGTTTGGCGGCATCCTTTTCCTTGCCCGCTGCAAAGAACAGGCCGTCATCCGGGCCAAGGCCAAGCTCGTTGTAAAGCTCTTCCATCCGGTCTGGCCCGTGGTTTTTGGCGATGGGTCCGCCAAATTCGCCGCCCTTGCGGGTGACATAGCCAAGGCCTGCAAACCCTTCGCTGCGCGCCCAGTTGTTCATATCATCGAAGAATTTGCGGCTTTTCTCATTGGTGTTCGGAGCCGGGATCACGCGAACCCTGCCCCCGCCGCCAACGATCTTTTCAAACAGGCCAAAGCCTGATTGTTCAAAGTGGCTCGTCACATCCGAAATGATCAGCGGGTTGCGAAGGTCCGGCTTGTCGGTGCCGTATTTCAGCATCGCTTCGGCATAAGGGATGCGCGGGAACTCGCCCGATTTGGTCACCGTTTTGCCGCCAGAGAATTCCTCGAACACACCAGCAAGCACGGGTTCGAGCGCCTGGAACACGTCTTCCTGCGTGACGAAGCTCATCTCGAAGTCGAGTTGATAGAATTCGAGGCTGCGATCAGCGCGCAGGTCTTCGTCGCGGAAGCATGGCGCGATCTGGAAATACCGGTCAAAGCCTGAAACCATCAGCATCTGCTTGAACATCTGCGGCGCTTGGGGAAGCGCGTAGAAGCTATTGGGATGCATCCGGCTGGGCACGAGAAAGTCGCGCGCGCCTTCGGGTGAGCTTGCCGTGAGGATCGGGGTCTGGAACTCGGTAAAGCCCTGACCAATCATCCGCTGGCGCAGCGACGTGATGACCTGGCTGCGCAGCATGATGTTGCGGTGCATGACTTCACGCCGGAGATCGAGAAAGCGGTATTTGAGGCGGATATTCTCAGGATATTCCTCGCCGCTCGCGACTGGCAGTGGCAGTTCGTCTGCTGCGCTTTGGACCGTGATGGCGCGTGCAAAAATTTCGATCTCGCCAGTGGGAAGATCGGTGTTCACAGTTTCAGGCGTGCGAGCTTTCACATCGCCATCAATCGTCACAACCGATTCGGCGCGCAGTTTTTCAAGCACCGGCAAAGCGGGCGAATCTTCATCCGCCACGATTTGAGTGATGCCGTAATGATCGCGAAGATCGACGAACAAAACGCCGCCATGGTCGCGTTTGCGGTGGATCCAGCCCGAAAGTCGGACACTTTCGCCGACATTTGCCGCCGAAAGCTGTGCGCAAGTGTGGGAACGATAGGCGTGCATCTAAATTCTTGTCCTGTTTGGGTGTATGGCGCTAAGGGCGCGCCAGCATTACGGCAGCTGACAAAAGCCACCCGATATGCGCGCGCTAACAGGGCATGACCTGCGCTTTGTCAAGTCGCGCACCTCTCACAACCGAATTGGCCCGGCAGGGCCGAGGGCGGCACTCCGCCCAAATGCCAAGAAAAGACAGATGAAAATACACGAACTGATTACAACCTCCGAAGCGCTGGCAGATTTGTGCGAGCGTCTTGCGAAATCCGAATTCGTCGCCGTCGACACCGAGTTCATGCGCGAGAACACCTATTGGCCTGAATTGTGCCTGGTGCAGATCGCCAATACCGAAGAAGCCGCCGCGATTGATCCGCTGGCTGACGGCATCGACCTCACACCGCTGCTCGACCTGCTCACCGAAAATGAAGACGTGCTCAAGGTCTTCCATGCGGGCGGGCAGGATGTCGAGATTATCGTCAACATGACAGGCAAGACCCCGCATCCGGTGTTCGACACGCAGATCGCAATGATGGCGATCAGCCAGTCAGAACAGATCGGTTATGCCAACCTCGTTGACCACTGGCTCAACATCCAGGTCGACAAGGGCGCGCGCTTTACCGATTGGAGCCGCCGTCCCTTGACCGATCGGCAGATCGAATATGCGATTGGCGATGTGACGCACCTGTCCAAGATCTTCCCCAAGATCCTCAAAAAGCTGATGAAGACAGGGCGCGGCGCGTGGCTCGATGCGGAAATGGAAAAGCTTGCTGATCCGTCCAACTATATCATCGATGCTGACACTTCGTGGAAACGCATCCGCCAGCCGGGGCGCAATCCGCAAGTGCTTGGCCGGTTGAAAGCGCTTGCCGCATGGCGCGAAGGCGAAGCGCAGCACAAGAACATTCCGCGCGGCCGGATCATGCGCGATGAAACATTGGCTGACATTGCCGCGCACCCGCCCAAGAAGCAGGGCGATCTTGCCAAAGTGCGCGGGCTGTCCGCGTCTTGGAAAGACAACGATATCGGCAAGCGCCTGATGAAGGTCATTGCCGAGGCTGAACCGCTTCCCAAGAATGAAATGCCCGAAAAGATGAAGCGCGGCGCGCCGCTGGGCAAGGAAGGCGCGCTGGTCGCTGACCTGCTGAAACTGCTGCTCAAAATCCGTGCGCGCGAAATCGACGTGGCTGCTCGCCTCCTCACCCGAGCCGACGAGATGGAAGCGCTTGCTGCCGGTGTGCGCGATCTCAAAGTGCTGCAGGGCTGGCGCTATGACGTGTTCGGCAAGGATGCGCTGGAGCTGGTCGAAGGCAAGCTCGCCTTCGCGGTTCAAGGCGGCAAGCTCACCATGACTCACATTGACGACATGCAAGCCAGCATGGAAGAAGCGCTCGCGGCGGAATGACAAGCTTGGCGGAGCGATAGAGACAACGCCTCAAGGCCGATCCGGAGAGATGTGACGTGGCCAATAACAAGCTGATGATCTCACATGCGCATGCTGATCGTGATTTGGCGCATGCGTTGTCGATCCTGCTGACGCGCTGCTCGTTGCAACAAATCTCCTGCTGGTATTCGAGTGACCCTCGCGAGGGCGGCGGAATTGGTGCGGGTCAGCGCTGGTTTGAAAAAGTGCGCGAAGAATTGATCACGTCACGTGCGATTGTTGTTTTGCTTACGGAGAACAGCGTCCAATCCAGTTGGGTCCAGTTCGAATCCGGCTTTGGAGCTGCCTCGGCCGAATTGGAAATCATCCCCTTGGTGGTCAATCTCGACGACATGACCCAAGTGCCCAACCCCATATCGCACTGGCAAATCTTTGATCTAAAGAGCAGGGAAAACGCCAAGACCTTCGTGAACGAAGTTCTCTCAGCGTTCGATATTCATTTTGATGACGAACTGGCCAACATTTCGATCAAACCGTTGTTCGAACTCATCAAGAACGGTCAGGGACGCGCTCGCGACCCTGAACCGAACGCCATCAACTTGTCGGACAAGGCGGGCCTGACACGTTATCTCGATAAGAAATTCTTCGATCTGCACCAGGCAGTAACCGGCAATTACGCGAACTTTGTCAGTTACGACGTCGAAATTGCCAACGACGTGTTTGGTGGTGGCCCGATCATTCTCACAATCGAACCTGAGACGACATTTCAGGATGTGATGAACGAGGTGTACTGGGCGATCGAACCCCATGTGCTCGCCTATACCTACATGGACGCGTGGATGATTGTGAACGAGACAAGCAAGCGAGTTCTGGCTATCCGCGAGGTTGCAGAGCAGGTTCCCGCGCATTGTGTGATGAAGGCCGGGGACAGCTACCGCGTGATTACTTTGAGCAAACCGTATAAGACCTCAGCGGTCGCCACTCATCCTGATTTTCAATCTTCGTTTCCGCACTGATGTCCACCTACCTCCCCACCATCAAGCAGTTGCAATATCTCGTCGCGCTGCACGAGCATGGCCATTTCGGACGCGCGGCGGATGCAAGCTTTGTGTCGCAATCGACATTATCCGCTGGCATTCGCGAGCTTGAATCGCTGCTGGGCGTGGTGTTGGTTGAACGCTCCCGCCGGGTGGTGCGGTTTACCTCGCTGGGTGAACAGGTGGTGGCCAAGGCCAACAAGCTGCTGCGCGAGGCGGAGGAGCTGTCTGATCTGGTTCAGGCCGCGGGCAAACCCTTATCGGGTCAATTGCGCATGAGCGTGATCCCCACAATCGCCCCCTTCCTGATTCCGCGCCTGCTCCCGCGCCTCAAGACCGAACGGCCCGATCTCAAGCTGATGCTGCGCGAAGAAACGTCGCAGGATGCGCTCGAATCGCTTCAGCACGGCAGAGCGGACTGCGTGCTGCTCGCCCTGCCGTTTGACACAGGCGATGTGGAGTTTGAGCATATTGCCGATGACCGGCTTTATGTCGCCTTTCCCAAGGATGATCCGCGCGATCCCCCGGCGAGCATTCATCCCGACATGATCGATCAGGGCCGCTTGCTGCTGCTCGAAGATGGCCACTGCCTGCGCGAACATGCGCTTGCCGCGTGCAACCGCAGCGAATTGCGGGCAAGCGCCAGCATGATCGGCACCAGCCTGCACACGCTGGTTCAGATGGTCGACAATGACCTTGGGCTTACCATGCTGCCTGAAATGGCGATCGACGCCGGCATCCTTGTCGGCACCGAAGTCATCGCGCGCCCCGTCCAAAGCGAAACTGCCAAGCGCGAGATTGTGCTGGTATGGCGCAAAAACTCGCCGAGAGAGGCGGATTTTAGGTTGCTCGCGGAGGAGTTGCGGGCGGGATGAAGCAGCCGGTCAAAGGTGCGCGAGAACGCCCGTCGCAACCTGATTGGCAAATTCTTTTGGCTCCGAGCCGCCAGCATCGAAATGCTGCGAACGAACAAGAAAAATAGCTAGCTCTTCGGGAATAGGAGTGCCATCGAGGCGGGCCAAGAGGATTTGCTTGCCCAGGCTGCGCGCAAGGTAAATCTCGTCCATTACTGTCTCTGAGCGTGCCGAGTTTTGAGACAGAAAAAGCAACACGACCTTTGAGTTTGTCATGCCACGATGAATTTCCTTGCCCCAGGACGCGGAACCAGGTGCGATGCCGGATCGATCGATCCAGATATTGACTCCTAGCCTCTGGATCGCGCCAACATATTCGTCGACGACCGTGCGATCTTGAGACGAATAGGAAATGAAAAACGTCGCGTCGTCGCTTACCGTTGGAGCGATAATGCCGCTTGGCGTTGATTCGTCAAATCCAAGTTCATTACGAAGCTGCGACATCGATTGCGTACGGTTTTCGATCGATTGGTGGGTCGCCTTCGTGAGTGCGGTCATCCAACCTGAAAATTCGGGATAGCGTTGTGTCGCCTTGACGGCCAACTCATCTAGATCGGGTTCCAAAACGTTGGATCTTGGCGCGGGCGCTGAACCTGCCATGATCGACAGGGTCGTGACCCCTAGGGAATAGACATCAGTCCATGGCCCCAAGTCTCCACCCATCTCTGTCTTTTCAGGAGGAGCATAGCCAGCCGTGAATGAAAGTAGCTCCGGCGCATCTTCATCAAGCCAGTGGGCGCTGCCAAAGTCGATGAGCGCAACGTCCTTACCGGGTCTGACAATCACATTGGCTGGTTTCACATCGCCATGTATCGCGCCTTGTGAATGGACCGCGTCCAAGGCGTCGGAGACTTTGTCGACAATCTCGCGGACCTGCTTAGCACTGAACCCACCAACGCGGCCATGCAGGTTGCTGAGAATTTCACCCTCGACATAATCCATAGCGAAGAAAATACTGCCGTTATGACGAAAAATTCGTCTTAGCCGAGGTGCCTGACCCATCGACATTCCGGCGAGGACAGACGCCTCCTTGAGGAGCGCATTTTCTGCAAAGGGCTGCTCCCACCCCTCAACTCTATGGGTCTCGCCATTCGCCCCTTCGTCGATTCTCAAACGTTCAGAGTGATGGCCAAACGCTTCCTTGAGCGCATAGAGCCTTCCATTCTTTAAGTGCTGAACAAGGTAGACAAACGACATCCCGCCTCGGGCTATCGGTTTTAGAATCTCATAAATATCGCCAACTTGGGTGCCAGAGGGTAAGGGGCTTGCCGGTCTGGGTTTGCGCTGTGGCGACGCAGGAGGTTCTGGTGAAGCGGGCTGGATTACTGTTTTTTCAGGACCTCTTTTTCTTACCGGCCTTGTGAAGAATACTGTCCTCGCCGCTGACAAAGGAGGAGGAACGGCAGAGTTACCGCCTGAGCTATCACCCGCTTGCCGGCCACTTGGGCCGCGGGCCGCAACCGTCTTTTGCAAGAACCACGTTTTGGGACTGGCAAAGGCGATCCGCGTTAAGTCAGAATCAGTGGCCATCCACCCTCACTCCATATGCTTCAAGCCAACCCTGAGATAATCCCACCCTGTAATGCAGGTCAGCGCCGCGGCTGCCCATAGACTTGCCAATCCGACCACATGGATCCAGGTTTCTTGAACGCTCGCGCAGGCTTCTCCCGGGGTCTGGCAGGGTTGGCCGTGGACTGCTCCACCAAGGATCAGCGCGCCCAGTGCCACCAGTTGGAAGGTCGTCTTCCACTTGGCGAGCTTGGTTACCGGGACTGACACCTGGATGCCCCCGAGAAATTCGCGAAGGCCGCTCACCGTGATCTCCCGGATCAGGATGATAAGGCCTGCAATCACATGCATATCGCCCACATAGGGGCCTCGCAAAAAGCCCTGCGCAGTGAGAATCAGGATGACGGCCGCCACCATGATCTTGTCCGCAATAGGATCAAGAAAAATGCCGAGCTTTGACACCGTCCCTTGCGCACGGGCCAGATAGCCATCGAAGAAATCGGTGATTGCAATCACACAATACAGTGCAAAACCAATCAGATAGCCAAGCTGCCAATCCGGCCACCACAGGAAGAATCCCAAAAGCGGGACAGCCAGAATGCGCGAAAGCGTCAGAATGTTTGGCAGTGTCAACATATCCGCTTTCCCCTTAGCGCGCCCGCTCTTCCAAGCAAATCGTCAACAAGACTTCGCTAACACCTAAGCTCTAACGCCCTTGCGACCCCCGGCATGATCGCTATGTGGGTTTGAGAAGAGAGAACGGGCGGCCCCTGCTTTAACCCATGACGACATCGACGCACCTCATGCGCCGCAGGCGGTTTCTACCGTTAATGGTAACGCAGTTCTTCAACGCGTTTAACGACAATCTCTACAAGACCGCTCTCGTCCTTTTCGTGGTCTACACGGTCTATAATGACGAGCAGCAAGAAGCGCTGTTCAGCGGGCTTGCCTCGGTCATCTTCATCGTTCCGTTTGTGGTTCTGTCGGCATTGGCAGGACAGCTTGCTGATACGCGCGATAAGGCAGCGATTATCCGGACGGTGAAGATTTGCGAGATCGGCTGGGCCTCGCTTGGCGCAATCGGGCTGTTCATGGCGTGGCAGGGCATTGCGGTGCACACGGTTGCGATCCCGCTGCTTTTGTTTGTGGTGTTTCTTGCCGCCGCGCAATCGACCTTCCTTGGCCCGATCAAATACGCAATCCTGCCGCAGCACCTCAAGAAAGAGGAAGTGCTCTCAGGCACCGGCCTGATCGAAGCGGGCACTTATATCGCCATCCTGACAGGCACGATCCTGGCCGGGTTTATCGCGGTCGAGGTGGCTATGGTGCTGATCGTGATCACCGCATTCATAGGCTATTTCGTAAGCCGCCAGGTGCCCGATGCGCCCCCGCAGAGCGATTATGAAATGCACTATCCGCTGCTTGAACCTTATGCAGCGAAAGTCGGCAACACAGCTTTGCGCTGGATCGGCTATCCCTTTGTCGCGATTGCTGATCAGGCGGTGATGAGCTTCAAGCTGGTGCGCGACACGATGCACAATCGCGAGATTTTCCTCGCGATCATCGCGATCAGCTTTTTCTGGACCATTGGCGCTGTGCTTTTCATCCAGTTCCCGCCGCTCGCCAAGAACCAGCTGCTCGCATCAAAAGAAGTGGCAAGCCTGTTCCTTGTCATATTCTCAATCGGGATCGCGATCGGATCGGTTGGCATCAACGCGCTGCTCAAAGGTGAAGTGTCAGCCCGTTTCTCACCGGCCTCGGTGATCATAATGGGTGTCTTCGTCGTCGGCTTTTACCTCGTGTCGAAAGCGTGGACGCCCAATGCGGCAGGCGAGCTTTTGCCGATCCAGCTTTGGATACTCGAACCGCTCGCCATCCCGCTTTCGCTGATGCTGCTTGGCATTTCGACCGCGGGCGGGTTCTTTGTCGTCCCGCTCTACGCCTTCCTCACCACACGCTGTGAGCATGATGCGGCGAGCCGGACGATTGCGGCAAACAACATCGTCAATTCGCTCGCCATGGTGATTGGATCGCTGATTGCGATTGGATTGACCACGCTTGGCATTCCGGTGGTCGAGCAATTGCTGTTCGCGGCCGCTATGTCGGTTGTTTCAGCCTGGCTTGGCTGGCTGTTGTTCCGGGCGGAAAAAGACGCCGCCGCTGCGAACCTTGCGAAGGCCGCTGCACCGGCTGAGTGAGCCTTCACATGATGAAGACAAGCATCGCTGCAAACGCTGCGAGATAAACGCTTGCGGCACCGCGCATGTCGTCTGCCGTCAGGCGCCACAGGCTTTCCGCCGGAATGTCATGCAGGTTGCGCTTTACATGCGGCGGCAGGCTTTGGCGGAAGGGATGACGCGCGCTCTCATCGGTCAGAACCAGCGACCGGCGCCTGCGCCCGGCAAGCCGGCGCGGCTCAATCTCAGGACCTGCAGGACCATTCACAATGGCATCGATGGAAAGCGTGTTTGGTTTCATGCGGCCAAGAGTTAACACTTTCTTAACGCTTGACGAGTGGTCAGTTCGGGCTGCCCTGAATGGGGACAGTTAGCCGATCTTGTGGTTAACCCGAATGCGGCGATGAAAGCGCGTTTGCCACTCGCCTCTGCCCCGGCTAAGCGCGCGCCAGACAGGGAGATGAAAGCGTGACACAAGCGACCCAGACGGCAGCCGAACTGCTGGTTGATTGCCTGAAGGAACAAGGCACTGACCGGATCTTCACTGTGCCGGGGGAAAGCTTCCTCGCTGTGCTCGACGCGCTCCACGATCGCACAGAGATTGAAACTGTGGTGTGCCGGCAGGAAGGCGGCGCTGCATTCATGGCCTGCGCAGATGGTGCGATGAGCGGCGCTGGCGACTGCCTGCGTCCCGGAATTGCCTTTGTCACGCGCGGTCCGGGGGCGACCAATGCATCGATAGGCGTTCATGTGGCGCATCAGGATTCGCAGCCCATGATCCTGTTTGTTGGCGATGTCGCGCGCCCGATGCGCGACCGCGAGGGGTTTCAGGAAGTCAATTTCGAGGCCTTCTTTGGCCCAATCGCGAAATGGGCTGCGCGCATTGATGATCCTGCCCGCGTGCCCGAATATGTCGCACGCGCATTCTCTGTCGCGGTGAGCGGCAGGCCCGGCCCGGTTGTGCTTGCCCTGCCCGAAGACATGCTATGCGACGCTGTCCCCACCAGCATCACACCTCGCCCTGCAATCGTCAGGCCAGCGCAGGCGGTGTGCCCTGATGCGATGCAGGCGCTGTTCGGGTTGATCGCGGATGCAGCAAGCCCCATTGCCATTATCGGCGGCGCAGGCTGGAACGCCAAAGCGCGCGAGAATTTCCAGGTCTTTGCTGAAAAGATCGGCCTTCCTGTTGCCACAGCATTCCGCAGGCAGGATGCCATTGATCCCGCATCACCCGTCTATGCCGGAAATCTTGGCTATGGCCCCAACCCCAGGCTGGTGGAGCGGGTGAAACAGGCTGATCTTGTCATTGCGGTTGGCGCGCGTTTGGGAGAGGCGACGACGGACGGATATTCATTCCCTGCCCTCGATGATGCCGATCAATGGCTGGTCCATGTCCATCCTGATCCCAATGAGATTGGCCGGGTGTTTCTGACCGAGCTTGGCCTGTGCTGCAGTGTCGATGAATTCGCCGAGGCCGCCGCCTTGTGGGAGGATGACGCGATCATCCCGTTTGACGCAGGCGAAGAGGCAAACCGCGAATGGCGTGAATGGGCAACGCATAGCCCGGCTGAAAACCCGCCGGCGCTCGACATGGCCGCCTGCACCAGCTTCATGCGCGAGACGCTGCCAGCCGATACGATCATCTGCAACGGGGCGGGGAATTTTGCCGGGTGGTGGCACCGGTACTGGCGCTATGCCGGGTATCCCAGCCAGCTCGCGCCGACCGCTGGTGCGATGGGATATGGCGTGCCCGCCTCTGTCGCCGCTGCGCTGCGTTACCCCGACCGCACGGTTGTGGCCGTTGCCGGTGATGGCGATTTTCTGATGAACGGACAGGAGCTTGCGACCGCAGCCCAGCATGGCGCGAACCTGATCATGTGCGTGATCGACAACGGCGCATACGGCACGATCCGCATGCACCAGGAACGCGAATATCCGGCCCGTGTCTCAGGCACTGCGCTATCAAACCCCGATTTCGCGCAGTACGGCGCGGCCTTTGGCGCATGGAGCGCATCGGCTGCTACAACCGATGAATTCAAAGCCGCGCTGACCGAGGCGCAAGGGCGCACGGGCCTGCGGCTCATTCACATGAAGATCGATGTCGAACAGCTTGCCGCAAGCGGCGCAACCGTCAGCGGCCTGCGAGAGCGGGGATAGCCCGGAAAGCTCAGCTCAGCCTTCGGCCATCTGGCAGATCAACTCGAACTCCTCAGGTCTAATCTTGGCAACCGACAGGCGCGAAAGGCGCACCAATTCGCAATCCGCAAGCCTCGGTTCAGCCTTGATCGCCTTGAGCGTGACAGGATGATCAAACTTGCGCTTGGGCTTGACCTTCACCGCGGCCCATTTGCCGGTTTCATCGGTTGGGTCGAGAATGCCCGCGACTGACACTTCGCAAATGCCGACGATCTCAAGCCCTTCGCGCGAATGGTAGAAAAAGGCTTCATCGCCCACTTCCATCGCCCGCAGATTGAGCTTGGCGGAATGGTTGCGCACCCCATCCCACACGCCTTCTTCCTCCGCGACAAGATCATCCCAGCTGTATTTGAAGGGTTCGGACTTCACCAGCCAGTAATTGGGCACGAGACATTCTCCTCAAGACAGTTCTTGCCGCATCACCTAATGCGACGCGCCGCGCTGTGCTACCCCCGCATCTCGGCCATCCCCGAGGGTTAACGCTATCTTCAATCTGCATTGGCATAGCCGTATGGACGTGAAGACTGTTGGGGGCGCGGCGAAAGCCCGCGTGAACAAGGCAAGTGACCGAAACGCAATCGGACCACACAATTGGCAAGGCGGAGCGCGATCTCGTCGCGCTCGGCATCGCCTTTGCTGCTATGATCATGTTTGTCGCAACCGGGTCTTCGGTCCTTCCACGCGCCATCGATGCCGTGACCGGCAACGGTCAGGCCCCGGATCACTTGCTGGTCAATGCCCTCTTGCTCAACATTGCGCTGATTGTGTTTGGCTGGCGGCGCTACCGCGAATTGCAAGGCGAGATCAGCGAACGCCGCAAGGCCGAGGAAAAGGCCCGCAAGCTGGCAGAGGTTGATCCGCTAACCGAATGTCTCAACCGCCGCAGCATGGCAAGCGCAACACATTCGCTGCGCAACTATGCCAGTGTCCGTGGCCTGGGCGTGGCCTATGTCATGATTGACCTTGATAACTTCAAGCAGATCAATGACATGCACGGTCACTCTGTCGGCGACAGCGTGCTGGTTGAAATGGCGCGGCGGATCAGGGCGCGGCTGCCAAAGGAAGCGCGGCTTGCACGGCTTGGAGGCGACGAGTTTGCCTTTATCACCACATACGATCCCCTCGTCCGCGAGCGCATCGATGATCTGGTGATCCGCCTGTTTGAGGCGATGAGTCAGCCGTTCGAGATGAACAAAGTCACGATCGATGTGACGATTTCAATCGGCGTCGCGTCGGATCATGACGAACACGGCTTCAACCCCGATCTTGCCAGCGCCGATGCGCTTATGCAGCGGGCCGACATGGCGATGTACAACGCCAAGAAGGACGGCAAGAACCGCTATTTCTGGTTTGAGCCGAGCATGGCCGAGGAACTGCGCTTCCGCCACGAAATCGAATCGGGCATTCGCCGCGGCCTGCAAAACCGCGAATTTGTCCCGTATTACGAACAGCAGGTTGATATCGAGACCGGCGAGCTTGTGGGCTTTGAAATGCTGGCGCGTTGGCAATCGCCGGCCATGGGTCTTGTCAGTCCGGAAATCTTCATCCCGATCGCTGAAGATATCGGGGCGATTTCGGAATTGTCCGATCAACTGATGGAACAGGCTTTTGTCGATGCGCGCGCATGGAATGAAGCCCTCACGCTGTCGATCAACATCTCTCCGATCCAGCTGCGCGATCCATGGTTTGCGCAAAAGATCCTCAAGCTGCTGACCACGCATAACTTCCCGCCCAACCGGCTGGAAATCGAAATCACTGAAAGCTGTCTGCACGACAATATCGGTGTCGTCCGGTCGATCATCACCAGCCTGCGCAATCAGGGTGTACGGGTGAGCCTTGATGATTTCGGCACCGGCTATTCCTCGCTCGAACAGCTGCGCACGCTGCCGTTTGACAGGCTGAAGATCGATCGCAGCTTTGTCAGCGAACTGCGCAATCCCAATTCCAAGTCGCAGATTGTCGATGCGATCGTATCGCTGGGACGCGGGCTTGACCTGCCGATCACCGCAGAAGGGATTGAGGACGAGGACATTCTCAAAGCGCTGCGCAAGATGGGCAAGCTCAAGGGTCAGGGATATTTCTATGGCCAGCCCGAAACCGCTGAAGAGGTGATCAGGCGTCTTGGCCGGTCGGGCAAGCTGTCAGGCAAACTCGAGATTGAAGCGCCCAAGGCTCCACAGGCCGGTGAGACAGAGGCAGATGCTGGGGCAGATGCTGGGGCAAAGGCACAGGCCGAAGCGCCGCTGCCCGCCCCGCCGTCCAAGCGGATTGCCTCGCGCTAAAGGCATCGCCACACCTTTACGCGGGCGCGCGCGATGCATAGATGCGCTTTGAAATGCGCGTCCAGTTCATAAAGATGCACGGCCTCGGCAATGATTTCGTCGTGCTTGACGCGCGCGGCGCGCCGCTGCCTGCCATCTCCAATGCCACGGCAAGCGCGATTGCTGATCGCCATACCGGCATAGGCTGCGACCAGCTGATCGTGCTGGAACCCAGCGACACACAGGCCTTCCGCATGCGCATCTACAATGCCGATGGCGGTGAGGTTGAAGCCTGCGGCAATGCGACGCGGGCAATTGCCATGCTGCATGGAAAAGCCGCCCAGATAGAGACAGCAGGCGGCGTGCTCGCGCTTGAACCCATTGCGGGCGGCGCGCGGGTCGACATGGGGATGCCGCGCTTTGATTGGGATGCGATCCCGCTTGCCTATGCGATGGATACGGCCAGCATGCCGGTGGGCTGGGGTCCGCTTGATAACCCGATTGCGGTCAATGTCGGCAATCCGCATTTGGTGTTCTTTGTCGAGGATGCCGATGCCGTCGATCTCGCCGAGCTTGGCCCTGAAATTGAGCACGATCCACTCTTCCCTGAACGTGTGAACGTCAATGTGGCGAGCGTGATCAGCGGTAATCATCTCAAGCTGCATGTCTGGGAACGCGGCGCCGGGCTGACCCGCGCTTGCGGCACTGGCGCATGTGCGACAGCTGTTGCTGCGATTGTGCGGCGGCACGTGCAAGGCCCGGTGAGGGTTACGCTGCCCGGCGGTGATCTTTCGATTGACTGGCAAGCGGGCGGAACCATCACCATGACCGGCCCCGCCACTGAGAGCTTTCGCGGCAGTTTTGAATGGGATGACTTCGCGTGAACGCGCCCCCTTCCCTCAAGCCTGACATCATCTCTCTGGGCTGCCGGCTCAACATCGCGGAAAGCGAGCGGATGAAGGGCATGCTCGCCGATGCGGGTGATGTTGTGGTGGTCAATTCCTGCGCGGTTACGTCAGAAGCCGTGCGCCAGACCCGGCAGGCGATCCGCAAGGCGCGGCGCGAACGGCCCGATGCGCGTCTGATCGTCACCGGCTGTGCAGCCGACATTGAACGCGACCAGATCGCAGCCATGCCCGAAGTTGATGGCCTGATTGCCAATGCCGCCAAGCTCGATCCGCGCGCCTGGAACGTGCCTTTGCCCGAAGCGCCTCCTCCCCCCACCCGCACCCGTGCGTTCATCGCTGTTCAAAACGGGTGCGACCACGCCTGCACCTTCTGTGTGATCCCGCAAGGGCGAGGCAAAAGCCGGTCGATGGCCATTGCCGATGTCCTGCGCGAGGTGGAGCATCACCTTGATCTGGGCGCAAAGGAAGTGGTGCTAACAGGGGTCGATGTCACCAGTTGGGGTCATGACCTGCCAGACACGCCGCCGCTCGGCGCGCTGGTCGAAGCGGTGCTCAACGCATTTCCTGAGCTCACCCGCCTGCGCATGTCCTCGCTCGACGGGATCGAAATTGATGAGCGCCTGTTCGATCTGTTCGCACATGAAGAGCGGCTGATGCCGCACTTGCACCTCTCGCTCCAGCACGGGCATGATCTGATCCTCAAGCGGATGAAGCGCCGCCACGCCCGCGCTGACGCGGTCGAACTTGTCGCCCGGCTCAAGGCCATTCGGCCCGAAATCGCGATTGGTGCGGACCTTATCGCCGGCTTCCCGACCGAGACCGCGCAGCATCACGCGGATAACCTTTCGATCATATCGGAACTGGCCATCGTTCACGGCCACATCTTCCCCTATTCCCCGCGCCCCGGAACCCCGGCACAGCGTATGCCGCAGGTCGAACGTGCGGCGGTCAAGCAGCGCGCAGCAGAGCTTCGAGAAGCGGTCGCAGTCCAGCGCGCAGCCTGGCTCAAATCGCTTGTGGGCGAAACGCTGGACGTGCTCGCCGAACGCGACGGCACAGGCTATTCGCCCTCCTATGCGCGGGTGCAACTGCCCGAGGGTACGCCTGCCGGGCGGATCTATCCGATCACCCCGGCCGCGCTCGAAGGAGGCCTCCTCATATGACTACCAGTTGGAGCGAAAGGCTGCTCGGCGGGTTCCGCAAGACGTCCGAACGTCTCGGCGCGAACCTGACAGGTGTTGCGGCAAAGCTCGATGATGCAACGCTTGATGATATCGAAGATGCGCTCATCGTATCCGACCTTGGTCCTGCGGCAGCCTCACGCATTCGCAACCGGTTGGCAGAAAAAAGCTTCGGGCTTGAAATCACGCAGGCAGAGCTGAAACAGGCGGTCGCAGATGAGATCGCCGAAATCCTGCGCCCGGTGGCAAAGCCGCTTGAAATCACCGCTTTTCCGCGCCCGCAAGTGATCCTTGTCATCGGCGTCAACGGATCAGGCAAGACCACCACGATTGCCAAGCTCGCGCATCTGTTCACCGAAGATGACTATGGCGTGCTGCTTGCCGCCGGGGACACGTTCCGCGCAGCCGCGATTGGCCAGCTTGCCACCTGGGCAGAGCGTGCAGGCGTGGACATAGTGCGCGGGCCCGAGGGCGGAGACCCTGCCTCCATCGTGTTCGACGCGGTCAAACAGGCGACCGATACCGGGATCGATGCGCTGGTGGTCGACACTGCCGGACGGCTTCAGAACAAGAAAGAGCTGATGGAAGAGTTGGCGAAGATCCGCCGCGTCCTTGGCCGCCTTAACGAAGAAGCGCCGCACGATGTCGTGCTCGTGCTGGATGCGACCAATGGGCAGAACGCCCTGTCACAGATCGATGTTTTCAAGGAAGTCGCGGGCGTCACCGGCCTGATCATGACCAAGCTTGATGGCACTGCGCGCGGCGGCGTGCTGGTCGCAGCGGCAGAGCAATATGGCCTCCCGATCCATGCGATCGGCGTTGGCGAGAAAATGGAAGACCTGCGCCCCTTTGATCCCGATCTGGTGGCGCGCGTGATTGCAGGAGTGGCCTGATGGCAGATGGCGATACCCCGAGCGAAGCCAAAAAGGCTGGATCAAGCTGGATCAACGTGGCGGTCGATTATGGCCCGTTGCTGGTCTTCCTTGCGGTCTATCGCTTCAACGCGCCAGCAGACCCCAATCCGGCAGGCGAACTGCTTGCAATCATATACGGCACGGGCGCCTTTATGGTGGCTGCGATTTCTGCCCTGCTGATCTCGAAATGGCGGCTCGGCAAGGTTTCGCCAATGCTGTGGTTTTCAACCGCGCTGATCGTCGGATTTGGCGCGCTGACGATCTTCTTTGGCGATCCGGTGTTCGTCCAGTTGAAACCCACGATCATCTATTCGGTGTTTGGCGTCGCGCTGCTTGCCGGTTTTGCGATGGGACGCCCGCTGCTCAAAATCCTGCTCGAAGCCGCGTTTGAAGGTCTAAGCGATGAAGGCTGGCTCAAACTGTCGCGCAATTGGGGCATCTTCTTCCTGGTCCTTGCCGGCCTTAACGAAGTGCTGCGCGCGCAGATGAGCTTTGAAGGCTGGCTGTGGGCGAAATTCTGGGTGTTCCTGCCGCTCACCTTCCTTTTCACCTTCACCCAATTGCCGATGCTGATGAAGCACGGGCTCAGCCTTGAAGGCGAAGAAGAGGCGATGAAAGATGAGCCGCCCACCGCCTGATCCCGCCGCACCTGCAACGGCAATCGCCCCTGCGAACGTGGGATAACTCACACGGGTCAAACTTGACCCGCCTCCTGTTTGGCGCAAGACTTGGCACAAACGGTCGCGCGTTGATCCTGGGGGGGATAGTATGAATTCGAATATCGCGATTGGTGCCCTTTTGTTTGTGGGCGGCTCTGTCATCACGATGGCAAGCTATTCCTCGGCATCTGGTGGGGGCTCCTACACGATATTTTACGGCGCCATTCTGGTGGGCGCGGTCCAGATGATCGTGGGCTTCATGCAAGGCGGCAGTGAAAGCGAGCCAGCGACCAATTACATCACCGAAGAAGAGGTCGACAAAGCCGGTATCTCGGTCATCTTGCGCAGCATGATATCCATGGCGGCGGCTGATGGCAGGCTTGATGAAAGCGAAGTGACCATGATCCGCGTCGTTACCAAGCTGGTGTTTGGACAAGAGCTTGCCGAACAGAAAATCCGCGACATGAGCGCGCAGATGATTGCAGAAAACTCCGACATCACCGCTGAGCTCGCAAGCCTGCAACAGATCGTCACCTGGGAAGATGCAGACCTTGCCGTGGTTGGAATGGCGATGGTCGCGATGTCTGACGGCGATATGGATAAGCTCGAAACCGCCCGGCTCGAAGATTATGCAGGCGCGCTTGGGGTTGATCAGGATCGCTTTGATGCAAGCCTTGAAAAAGCGCGCGCCAATGTCGTCAAACTCACCGCGCCTGTTGAAGAGGAAGCGAGCGCGCCCCCTGCCGGTGCAGCGGCTGCGACCTAGGCCGGGATTGGTGCGGACCTGATGGCAGGTGATCGTGCTGAGCGATGGGATGAACGTCCCTGCCCGCCTTGACCATCTGGTCTATGCATCAGACAACCTTGAGGCTGCGATCAACCAGCTTGAAGAATTGACCAGCGTTCGAGCGGTGCTTGGCGGCTCTCACCCCGGTTTCGGCACGCACAACGCGCTGCTGTCATTGGGAGATGGCGTCTACCTTGAACTGGTTGCGCCGGACCCAGCTCAATCAGCACCAAGCCAGGGGCTGTGGACCGATACTGCGCCTCAAGGCGGCGGGTTGATGACCTGGGCGCTGCGCGGTGATGATCTTGCAGCGCTTGCCCATCTGGCGAGAGAAGCGGGCGGCACGATCGGTGAGGTTTTCCCCGCAAGGCGCAGCCAGCCTGATGGATCGCTCCTTACCTGGACGCTGACCAATCCCTTCGCCATGCCCTTTGGCGGTGCGGTGCCGTTCCTGATCGATTGGGGAAGCTCCCCTCACCCATCGCAAAGCGCGCCGTTAGCAGGTACGCTCACTGGATTTGCGATCGAACACCCGCAAGCCTCTGCCCTCGCTGAAGTGTTCGCGGCAATGGGTGAAGATGTGACGATAACCGAAGCGCCGCAGTTTCGCATCAAAGCCATGATCGCGTGCCAGCATGGCCACGTAGAGATTAGCTAACAGCTAAATCTCAACCTGACTTCCCAGTTCCACCACGCGGTTGGTGGGCAGTTTGAAGAAGTCCATCGCGCTGGCTGAATTCCTCAGCATCCAGGCGAATATCTTCTCCCGCCAGATCGGCATTCCCGGCTTGTCGCTTGCAAGCAGTGTCTGGCGCGAGAGGAAGAAGCTGGTGTGCATCATGTCAAAGTCACCGCCGCAATACAGCCCCATGCCTTTGAGGCCCTCTGGCACGTTGGTTTCTTCCATAAAGCCGTATCGCAGCACGGCCCTGTAAAAGCCGTCGCCCATATCCTTGTACTCGCAGCGCTTCTCAGGATCGACATAGGGCACGTCCTGAATATCAACCGTGAGGATGACAACGCGTTCGTGCAGGACCTTATTGTGCTTGATATTGTGAAGCAGCGCCGAGGGGACGCCCGAAGACGCACTCGCCATGAAGATCGCCGTGCCCGGAACGCGCAGCGCGGAATTCTTCGCAGACTTTGCGAAAATCTCCATCGGCAGCGAGGCTTCGCTCATCCGTTCGCGCATCAGCTTGCGCCCGCGCGACCATGTGGTGAGCAGCGTAAAGGCGACAAAACCAACTGCGAGCGGGAACCAGCCGCCATCAGGCACCTTGGTGAGGTTCGCAGCGAAATATGCGCCATCAACAATCAGGAACAGCAGCACGACCGGTGCGGCATACCACCATTTCCACTTCCACACGCCAACCAGCAGCACCGCCATAAGCAGCGTGTCGATCGTCACCGCCCCCGTCACCGCAATGCCATATGCGCTCGCAAGGTTGGATGAGCTCTGGAACGTGAGCACGAGCATGATGACCGCCACCATCAGGGCCCAATTGACCACCGGGATGTAGATCTGCCCGCCTTCGGTCTCGCTCGTATGGAGGATCGCCAGGCGCGGCATGAAGCCCATCTGCACCGCCTGATGAGTGATCGAGAACGCGCCTGAGATCACCGCCTGGCTGGCAATGAAGGTCGCGAGGGTTGCAAGGAAAACGAGCGGCAACCGCCATTCCTCGCTCGCCAACAGGAAGAACGGGTTCTGAACGACAATCGCTGCTTCCTCTGCCGGAAGACCTGCAATCATCGCACCCTGACCGAAATAATTGAGCAGCAGGCAGGGCATGACAAAGCCGAACCAACTCAAGCGCATTGGCCCGCGCCCGAAATGGCCCATGTCGGAATAGAGCGCCTCTGACCCAGTCACCGCCAGCACCACAGCGCCAAGCGCAAGGAAGGCGATGAACCCGTCAGTGACGAAGAACATCACCGCGTAGTAGGGGTTGAGCGCCCAAAGAATGTCGGGGTTGTTGATGATCTGCCACGCGCCGAGCATCGCGATGACGGTGAACCACACGATCATCACCGGCGCGAACAGCGCGCCGACCTTGGCGGTCCCGCGCGCTTGCAGCATGAACAGGAAGACCAGCAGGCCAAGCGCAATCGGGATCACATATTGCTGAAGCCCCTGATCCACCACGGTCAGCCCCTCAACCGCGGAGAGAACCGAGATTGCTGGCGTGATCATGCTGTCGCCATAGAACAGCGAGGTTGCAAACACGCCCAAAAGCACGACCAGCCAGCCATAGCTCGACTTGCCCATATGCCGCGACAACAGCGCAACCAGAGCAAGGCTGCCGCCCTGCCCCTTGTTATCTGCGCGCATCAGAATGGTGACATACTGGATCGCCACGACCAGCAGCATCGACCAGAAAATCAGGCTGACAACGCCCAGCACATGCATCCGGTCAATCGCGACGCTGGCTGTGCCGGCAAAGGTTTCGCGGAAGGCGTAAAGCGGGCTGGTGCCGATATCGCCGAAGACAATCCCGATCGCGCCCACCGCAAGAGCGGCTTTCGAGCCCTTGTGCCCATGGCCTTCGGCTGCGCTGTCGCTGCCCGCTTGCGTATCTGCGGCTGTGCTTTCGCTCATGCCTCGCGCCTATCCCAAAGTGCCGAGACTCGCATGCGTCAAATCCCGTCCAAGGCCGCGCGCTCTAGCACCGCAGCTTCGCACCTGCAACATGGGCGCTATTGCAGCATCGGTGCGCGCGCGATCATGTCGTCAAGCCGCGCCACGCGCGCTTCGATTTCCTCGCGCCAAGGGGCATCTTCGGGTGAGTTTGCAAGCAGCCTTTGCCAGGTGTCACGCGCGGCTATGATCTCGCCTGATTGCAGGAACGAAAAGCCAAGGAAAAAGTCTGCGCCCGGGTTTTCAGGGTCAATCGCGCGGGCCTTGCCATAGGCAAAGAAGGCCGCTGGCGTCACAAATCCATCCGCATGGCCTGTCAACGCCATGCCCAGCGCCAGCCAGCCTTCGAGATGATCGGGATTGTCATTAAGCCCGCGGCGAAGCAGCTGTGCAGCCTCTGCAAACTTGCCCCGCCGTGCAAAGCCATCAGACAGCATCAGGTAATCGGGCTTGGGCGATGAAGGGTCGAACAATTGGCGGCGCGCCTCGACCATTTCTTCACCCGATTGCTCTTCCTGCGCATCAGGCTGTTTGGGGCTGCCCGGCTGTCCCGGAGAGCCTTGCAGCGCATAGCAGGTGAGCCCGAACAGCAGCGTTGCGGCAAACACCGCATAGCCTTCCTTCGGCAGCCGCAAGGTGAATGCCGCGATCGCAAAGCTGACCAGCGTCAGCGCGAGGATACCCAACCATGCGCCGATCATGATGCGCTCTCTGCCTCTTCATCAGCACCTGCGTCAGACCGTGTCTTGCCCAGCCGCCGCAACAACACCGCCCCGACCAGCGCGAGCAGCACCAGGGGAATGGCAAACAGCGGCCAGGTGGTTGAACTGACAGTCGGTTCATAGCTTACATAATCGCCATAGCGTTCAACCAGCCAGCTGCGCACTTCATCCGGGCTATCGCCAGCCAGAAGGCGCGAGCGGACCTGATGGCGCATGTCGCCGGCCATAGGCGCATCGCTGTCATTGATGCTTTGCGACTGGCATTTGAGGCAGCGCAATGTCTCCATCAGCGCCGTTGCCTCGGCCTCAAGCTCGGGATCGTCGAGCTGGGTATAGGCATAAGGTGCAGGCGGCATGCCCTGCTGCGCCGCGAGCGGCACGGCAAACAGCGCTAGGACAAGAATGATCAGGCGGGTCAACGGGCCTTCTCCAACTCTTCGAGCAATAGAGGCACCGTCTCTGCGCGGACATCGCCGATATGCTGGTAGCGAATGATCCCCTCGCCATCGATCACGAAGGTTTCAGGCACGCCTGATGATCCGATCTCGATCTGGATTTCCGAGAATTGATCAGACCCGACACGCGAATAGGGATTGCCATAACGGCCAAGGAAGTTCGCGACGTCTTGGGGCCGGTCGCGGATTGCGATGCCGATGATCTCGACGCCTTCTTCCTTGAGCCGGTCAAGATGCGGCGCCTCGGCAATGCAGGGCAGGCACCAGCTGGCCCAGATGTTGAGCAATTTGGGCCTGCCATCGCGCAAATCGTTGATGCTTGCGCCCAACAAGCCGTCAGATGCCGGTTCGAGCGAGAATTCGGGCAGCGGCTTGCCGATCATCTGGCTTTCGACAAACTCATCCTTGGGCTGGGTGAGCATGTATCCGGCAAGCCCTGCAAAAAACAGGAACAGCGCAAGCGGGACGAGATATAAGGCGCGGCTCATTCAGCAGGCTCCGGAGCCGCATCACCGCCGAGCGCTTCAAGATCCTCACGCCTCGCATCGCCCATGGCTTTGGCCTTGCGGCGCTTGAGATCGACGCGGACACGCCCGGCGATTGACAATATCCCGCCGAGCGAAACCAGCAGGCCGCCATACCAGATGAAGGTCACAAACGGTTTCCACCACACGCGCAGCTGCCAGCGGGCATTGCCGTTTTCATCAATGCCAGCCTGATCGCCGATCACCGCGTAAAGCTGCCCGTCCCAGCGGGTGACGAGCGCGCTTTCGCTGGTCGCCTGCGGAGGTGCCCAGAAATTGCGCGCCTGCGGGTTGAGCTCGATCCGCTCTCCGCCCCCGCGCGAGGCGAAGATGCGCGCTTCGACCGCGGTCCAGTTTGGCCCTGCAATCGGATCAACGCTTTCCAGTTCGATTGTCCAGCCTGCGACCTCTTCACTGCTACCGGGCGCAACCGCAGCGAGCTTTTCGCTGGTAAAGGCTGTTTCGCTCGCCATGCCGAACAAGGCGACCGCGACACCGAAATGCGCCATCACCATGCCCCATGTGGCTGTCGGCACGCGCCGCAGATTGCGGCCGCGCAGGGGCAGGAAGGCGGCAATCGCAAGCGCAATTGAAAGCGCCAGGCCCAGCACTGACAGCACGCTGTAATCGCCAAGCACCGCGACAAGAGCGACCACTGCGATCACGATCGAGGCAAGCATGGCAAGCTCAAACTGGATACGCGCAGGCTTGTCATCCTTCCAGCGCAGCAACGGCCCCACGGCCATCACGATAAACATCGGGATCGCGAAGATCGCGCCTGCCGGGTTGAAATAGGGCGGGCCTACGCTGACACGCACATCGAAGGCTTCGGTCAGCAGCGGATAGAGCGTGCCCAAAAGCACAATCGCAAGGATCGCCGACAGCATCACATTGTTGAACACAAGCGCGCCCTCGCGGCTTGTCGCGGTAAAGCGCTTGCCTTCGGCAATGCTGCCTGCACGCACCGCAAAGATCGCAAGCGCGCCGCCGATATACAGGCCCAGCAGCATCAGGATGAACGATCCGCGTTCAGGATCAACCGCAAAGGCATGGACGCTCGTCAAAACGCCTGAACGCACGAGGAAAGTGCCCAGCATGCTCATCGAAAAGGCAAGCACGCCCAGCATGATCGTCCATGTGCGCAAGGCATCACGCGCGGCCAGAACGCTAACCGAATGAAGCAAGGCGGTCGCAGCCAGCCACGGCATGAACGAGGCGTTTTCAACCGGGTCCCAGAACCACCAGCCGCCCCAGCCAAGCTCGTAATACGCCCAATAACTGCCTGCGGTGATGCCAAAGGTGAGGAACACCCAAGCTCCTAGCACCCACGGGCGCATCACCTTGGCGAAATCGGGCGTCACCTGTTTTGTGATCAGCGCGCCCATGGCGAGGCTGAAAGCGACCGAAAGGCCGACATAACCGATGTATAGCGTGGGCGGATGAACCGCGAGGCCGATATCCTGCAACAGCGGGTTAAGGCCAGATCCTTCGACCGCGGGGATCGGCAGGCGCTCAAACGGGTTGGAAGAAAGCAGCAGGAAGGAATAAAAGCCAAGCGCCACAAACCCCTGCACCGCGAGCGTTGCGTTCATGGTCTTTTCGGGCAGGCGCTTTTCCAGTCCCGCAAGCATTCCGCCCGACAAGGCCAGCACCGCCACCCATAGCAGCATGGAGCCTTCGTGGTTCCCCCAAGTGCCTGTCAGCTTGTAGATGAACGGCTTCATCGAATGCGAGTTTGTCGCGACCAGCTTGATCGAAAGATCGGTGATCGCAAAGGCCCATAAGAGCAGGAAGAACGACAGCACCGCAAGGAACGCCTGAACCACCGCGGCAGGGCGCGCATAGATAGCGTATTTGGCGTTATTGCCCGCACTCAGGCCAAGCCCGCCTGAAATCATCTGCAACACCGCCAGCGCAGCCGAAAGCCACAGCGCGACAAGTCCAAGTTCTGCAATCATGGTCTGGTTACTCGGCGCCTGTCACGCTTTGCGCGACGGTTTCAGCATAGGCATCACTCTGATGCCCTTCGAGGCCTTCGAGCTCGCGCGGGACATAATTTTCATCGTGCTTGGCAAGCAGGTTGGTCGCCAAGAAGGTGCCGTCTGGCTGAAGGCTGCCTTCGGCCACCACGCCCGAATTTTCGACGAACAGATCAGGCAGGATGCCGCTGTACGTGACGGGAATCGCGCTGTCTTCATTGCCGGTGACAACAAAATTGACCGTAATTCCATCCGGCTGCGTTTCGATAGAGCCTGCCTGTACCATGCCGCCAAGCCGCACCGCCTGGCCAAATGCTGGCGGCTCCGCTGCCATTTGTTCGGGCAGATAGAAATAGTTCGCCTGACTGCGCAGCGCCCAAGCCGCGATCAAGCCAGCGCCGACAATCGCAATCAGCGCGAGCACCACCAGGGTCATTCGTTGATGTTTGGCTTTCATTTGCGCTTCATGTCCTCACGGCGTTTTTCGGCCCGTCGCATCGTGGTGTAACTCCACGCGATCAGCAATCCCAAAGCGACCCCGGCCACCGCGTAGGCGCCGATGACAAAGGGCCAGTGGTCAAGTGCCTCGCGCATTATGCGCCTCCTTCAGCGGGCTTGGCGCCGATTGGGTCCGCACCAACCGCATCGGCAGTGGCGCGTGCCGCGGCAGGCGCATCATCGTCAAGCGCACGGCGGCGCAGGCGGGCTTCGACCTGTTGCTCCGCGATCAGTGCGCGCATCCGCATCAGCGTGACACCGCCGAACAATAGCGAGAAGCCCACCACCGCGACCAACATCGGCCACAGGAACACAGGATCAATGGCGCTTTTGCCGACCGTGATCGACGGGGGCTGGTGAAGCGAGTTCCACCACACAACGCTGCGATTGATGATCGGGACATTGATCGCGCCCACAAGTCCAAAGATCGCAGCGATCTTGTACGAACCGCCTTCGCGCGCAGCCGCCTGTGAAAGCGCGATATAGCCGCCATACAGGAACAACAGCACCAGGATGCTGGTCAACCGTCCGTCCCATTCCCACCAGGTTCCCCAGGTGGGCCTGCCCCAGATCGATCCAGTGGCAACGGCGAGTGAGCAAAACACCATGCC
>CAYUCZ010000039.1:0-30153 GCA_964443505.1 uncultured Porphyrobacter sp.
GAGGCTGTCACCAGGCGTGTCGGCGATTGCATGGCCGCATTCCTGTTCATGGAAGTGCTGATGATCGGCACCTTTGCAGCCCAGGACCTGTTCCTGTTCTACATCATGTTCGAGGCTGGTCTGATCCCGATGTATCTGATCATCGGCGTGTGGGGCGGCGACAACCGCATTTATGCAAGCTACAAATTCTTCCTCTACACGCTGCTTGGATCGGTGCTGATGCTGGTCGCGATGTTCTGGATGGTGGCAGAGGCAGGCACGTCCGACATCCCGACATTGATGCAATATCCGTTCCCTGAGGGGGCGCAGACCTGGCTCTGGCTGGCCTTTTTCGCCAGCTTTGCAGTGAAAGTCCCGATGTGGCCGTTTCACACCTGGCTGCCTGATGCGCACGTTCAGGCACCGACAGCCGGATCGGTCATTCTGGCAGGCGTGCTGCTCAAGCTTGGCGGATACGGCTTTATCCGTTTCAGCCTGCCAATGTTCCCTGATGCGAGCGCGGATTTCGCCTGGTTCGTCTTCATCCTGTCGATGATTGCAGTGGTCTACACCTCGCTTGTTGCGCTGGTGCAGGCCGATATGAAAAAGCTGATTGCCTATTCCTCGGTCGCTCACATGGCGATTGTGACGGTCGGCCTGTTCGCCTTCAACGTACAGGGCCTTGAAGGCGCGATGATTGTCATGCTCAGCCACGGCCTTGTGTCAGGCGCGCTGTTCCTGTGCGTTGGCGTAATTTACGACCGGCTGCACACCCGCGAGATTGAGCGTTACGGCGGCCTATCGATCAACATGCCGTATTACGCGATCTTCTTCCTGCTGTTCACCATGGCCTCTATCGGGCTTCCGGGGACCAGCGGCTTTGTGGGTGAGTTCCTGTCGCTTGCTGGCATTTACCAGACCTCAAGCCTGGTCGCGCTGATCTGCACCACCGGCATCATTCTTGGTGCTGGATACATGCTTTACCTCTATCGCCGCGTCGCCTTTGGCACGCAAAAGAACGAGGATGCAGCTTCCATGGCTGACATCTCGCCGCGCGAATGGGCGATGATGGCGCCGATCGCAGCGGTCGTGTTGTGGATGGGCGTGTATCCTGAAAGCTTCCTTGCCCCGATGCGCGCTGACATTGCTGCGCTCGACGCGCAGATCGCGGCAGCGGCTCCTGCGAGCGATGCCGATATTGCTGCGGGTGAGCCGCGGGCCGAAAGCGCCAATGCCATCGAGTATGAGGCGCATGGAGAGGAGGGCGCTCACTGATGGATTTTGCAGCCTCCTTTGACCTCGTCCTGCCAGAACTGGTTCTGACCGCTGCTGGCCTTGCTCTCCTGATGGTTGCCGCCTTTGCCGGTGACAAATATGCGCGCACCGTCGCTGTTCTTGCTGTCACAGCTTTGTTCGGTGCGGGCCTGTTGACCGTTCCGGGGCTTCACCTTGGTGTGGATGGGCCTGATACTTACGCATTCGGCACGCTGATGAAGGTCGACAGCTTCGCGCTGTTTGCCAAGGCGCTCATCTACCTTGCCGCAATCGGTGCGCTGATCGTTGCGCCAGCCTTCTTTGACGGCAAGGCCGCGGGCAGCGAGAGGGGCACTCGCGCAGAATACCCTGTGCTGGTGCTGTTCGCCGCGCTTGGCATGAGCATTATGGTCTCTGCCAGCGATTTCATGACGCTGTATCTCGGGCTCGAACTCAATTCGCTGTCTGCCTATGTGCTCGCCGCGATCCTTCGCCGCGATCAGCGTTCGGCTGAGGCAGGGCTCAAATATTTCGTCCTCGGCGCACTTGCCTCGGGCATCCTGCTTTACGGGATGAGCTTGCTGTACGGCTTTACCGGCGCAACCGATTTTGCATCAGTGCGCGCTGGGCTTGAAGGGGACCTGTCAACCGGCCAGCTGTTCGGCCTGATCTTCGTGATGGCAGGCCTCGCGTTCAAGATTGCCGCCGTGCCATTCCACATGTGGACGCCTGATGTTTACGAAGGCGCGCCGACACCGGTTACCGCCTTCTTCGCGACAGCGCCCAAGGTCGCTGCTGTCGCGTTGACAGCGCGCGTCGTGTTCGAGGTGTTCGGCGGGCAGGTCGCAGCGTGGCAACAGATCGTGATGTTCACCGCGCTCGCCTCGATCGTATTCGGAGCATTGGGCGCGATCGGTCAGGAAAACCTCAAGCGATTGCTTGCCTATTCCTCGATCAACAATATCGGCTTCATCCTGCTTGGTCTCGCTGTAGCCTCGCCAGCTGGGGCGAGCGCGATGCTGATCTACCTGTTCATCTATGTCGCGATGAGCCTCGGCAGCTTTGTCGCGCTGCTGATGCTGCGCGGTGAAGATGGTGATCTGTACGAGACTTTCGGCGATATCGCTGGTCTTGCGGTGACGCGTCCTGCGATTGCATGGATGCTGCTGCTGTTGATGTTCAGCCTTGCTGGCATCCCGCCGCTGCTCGGCTTCTACAGCAAGTTTGTGGTGTTCCAGGCAACGGTTGAAGCGGGTCTCGTCGTATTTGCAGCGATTGCGATTGCGGCAAGCGTGATCGGCGCGTTCTACTACATCAAGTTCGTCAAAGTGATGTTCTTCGATGAACCTGCCGGTGTTGTCACCGGCAAGAGCGATACAGCGCATTGGGTGCTGCTTGGCCTTTGTGCTGCGATCATCTCGCCGCTCGGCTATCTGTTGACGCCGTCGCTTGCTGACCTTGCTGACAAGGCGGCTGCGGCGCTGTTTCTGGCGGTCTGAGATTGGCAGGTTTGAGCATTTCTGACGCGATTACTCTGGTCGAAGAAACAGGTTCGACCAATGCCGACCTCGCATCCAGTCTGCGCGATGGCACCGCGCCTGCCGAAGGCACATGGCTTGTCACGCGGCGGCAGACCGCGGGCAAGGGTAGGCAGGGCCGCGAATGGTTTGATGGCGCGGGCAATTTCATGGGCTCAAGCGTGGTCGAAATTCGTGATGGAGACCCGCCACCCGCATCGCTCAGCTTCGTTGCCGCGCTCGCAGTTGCTGATGCGGTTGACAATGCGGCCGGAAAATCGGGCACGGCAGAGCTTAAATGGCCCAATGATGTTCTGGTAGGCGGGGCCAAAGTCTCCGGCATCCTGCTCGAAATGGTAGGCAAGCACGTCGTGGTCGGGATCGGGGTCAACCTTGCCAAGGCGCCTGATCTGCCAGATCGCAAGACCATTGCACTCGCTGATCTTGGCGCAACGCCAACGCTTGATGGGTTCGCAGAAAGCCTCGCTGCATCCTTTGCCAAGTTTCTGAACTACTGGCGTGAGGATGGCCTTGTCCTGATCCTTCGCGCCTTCATCAGCGCCTCGATCCACTACAATGGCGACAAGATCAGCGTGCACGATACCGATGGCACCAAGATCGAAGGCATCTTCGCCGGTCTCGATATCGAAGACGGCGCTCTCAAGCTGAACTTGGCGGATGGCTCTGAACGTGTCATTCGGGCAGGCGATATCTCTTAGGGAGTGTGCCCATGCTGCTGGCTGCTGATGTCGGAAACACCAATGTCGTCTTCGCCCTGTTCGAGCCGGATGGCGAGGGCGGCTATATCTGCCCGCCGCGCGCGCGCTGGCGGATTGCGACCGACCCGCGCCGCACGGGCGATGAATACGCTGTCTGGCTGCTGCAATTGCTTGAAATCGAAGGGATCAATCGCGACGACATCACGCAGATTGTCTATGCATCGGTTGTCCCGCGCGCCGACCATAATCTGACGGTGCTGAGCCAGAAATATTTCGGCAAAACGCCGCTCAAGGCTGGTGAGGGCAAGGCAGCCTGGAAGTTCCATATCGATGTCGATCAACCCAGTTCGCTGGGCGCGGACCGGGCGCTCAACATTCTTGCAGCGCATCACAAATATGGCGGGGACATCATCGCCATCGATTTTGGCACGGCGACCAAGTTTGAAGCGATCGATTTCACCGGAGCTTACAAGGGCGGATCGATTGCGCCGGGGATCAACCTGTCGCTCGACGCGCTGGTCGGCAAGACCGCGAAGCTCCCGCGTATTGCCATCCGCACTCCAGAAACTCAAAGCGTCATCGGCCGCAACACCGAAGATCAGATGCTTATCGGGGTGTTCTGGGGCTATGTCGCGATGATGGAAGGGATCGTTGCTCGCATGAAGGCCGAGATCGGGCGCCCGACAAAGGTTGTTGCAACCGGCGGGCTTGCGATCCTGTTCGACGAGGCGACAGACATTTTCGATATCGTCGATGCTGATCTGACGATTGAAGGCCTTGCCATCCTCGCCCAGCAGGCCAGCGAATAGCCGCTCGCAAAACAGCAAAAGAGACCAAGTGAAGAAAGATTACACGCCTGAAAACGAGCTGCTTTTCCTAGCCCTTGGGGGATCGGGCGAGATTGGCATGAATGTCAATCTGTATGGTTGCGATGGCAAATGGCTGATGGTCGATCTGGGAATGACATTCTCAGGCGGAGAATATCCGGGCGTCGATCTGGTGTTTGCCGATCTCGACTTCATCGAAGAGCGAACACGCGATCTTGTCGGTATTGTTCTGACCCATGCGCATGAAGATCATATCGGCGCTGTGCCCTATTTCGCTGGCGAACTGGGTGTGCCGCTTTATGCGACGCCGTTCACCGCTGACCTTGTCGCGCGAAAGCTTGAAGAAGCAGGGCTGCTCGGCAAGGTTGAGCTGAATATCATCGAGGAAGACCACGGCCAGATTGACCTTGGCCCTTTCACGGTCACGTATCTCCCGCTCGCTCACTCAATCGCGGAAGGCAATGCGCTGCTGATCGACACGCCTTATGGCCGGGTGTTCCACACAGGCGACTGGAAGCTCGACGAAGACCCGATCATTGGCGAGCCCACCACCGAGGAAGAGCTGCGCGCCATCGGCGATGAAGGCGTGCTCGCGCTGGTGTGCGACAGCACCAATGTCTTCAATCCCAATCCGTCGGGGTCTGAAGGAGCGGTTCACAAGGGGTTGATGGAGGAAATCGCCAAACATGCGGGCAAGCGCGTTTTGGTGACGACCTTTGCAAGCAATGTCGCGCGGCTCCAGACGCTGGGTGAGGTCGCGCGCGAAACCGGGCGTCAGGTCTGCGTCGCGGGTCGTTCGCTCGACCGGATCATCGAGGTGGCGCAGGACAATGGCTATCTCGCCGATTTCCCTGAGCCGGTTGATTTCAACACCGCGATGAGCCTGCCGCGAGGCGAAGTCCTGATCCTTGCAACGGGCGGGCAGGGGGAGCCGCGCGCAGCGCTTTCGCGCATTGCCGATGACAATCACCCGCTCGAACTGGTGCCCGGCGATGTGGTGCTGTTCTCATCTCGGCAAATTCCCGGAAACGAGATTGCGATTGGCAAGATGCAGAACCAGCTGGCGACCAAGGGGATCGAAATGATCACCGACCGTCAGAGCCTGATTCATGTCTCTGGACACCCCGGACGCCCAGAGCTTGAAGCGCTTTACGATTGGCTGAAGCCTCAGACGCTGATTCCTGTCCATGGCGAGATGCGCCACATGCAAGAACAGGCAAGGCTAGGCAAGTCATGCGGGATCCCTGCGGGTGTGGTTCAAAAGAACGGCGATATCGTCCGCCTTGCACCGGGGGCACCGGGTAAGATCGACGAGGTTATCAATGGGCGGCTTGTCCTTGATGGCGATATCATCGCGCCGGCTGACGGGGAGGCTGTGACAGCGCGGCGTCGGCTGTCGTTTGAAGGGTTGGTTGTGGTGGTCCTGGCGCGCGGCGTACCACCGGTGATCGAGGCCATCGGCCTTCCGCTTGATGAGGACCTGCCTGAATTTATTGATGAAGCGCGCGGCGATATCCTTGCAGCGATTGGCAAGCTCAAGGGCCGCGATGCAAGCGATCCTGGTGCTGTCCACGAAGCCGCCCGTCTGGCTGCACGGCGCGCGGCGCGGCGCTGGTCTGGCAAAAATCCACAAGTGCGCGTGATCATGCCCGGCCTGGTTGAGGCGGAGGACAGCTGATGCAGTGGACCTCGATCCTTGCGATCTACTTCCTGTTCTGGGTCATGAGCGCCTTCATGCTGCTGCCCTTTGGTGTGCGTACGGCCGCAGAGGAAGGCGAAGAGATCGTGCCCGGTCAGGCCGAAAGCGCGCCTGTCAATTTCCGGCCAGGTCGGTTGATAATCAGGGCGACGGCAATCGCAATCGTTCTGACCACGCTTTTCGTGCTCAATTTTGAGTATGGCTGGATCACTGCCGAGGATCTCGACATTTTGCCAGAGCCTCCGGTTCAGATTGGCCCGCGCGATTAAGCGCGGTTACTGACGGAACCGCTCAATCGATTGGGCGAGCACGACGTATAGCTTGCCCATATCCGATCCGAGGATCGTCACGCCCAGCGCATTGCCATCGCGGGTGGAGAGCATTGAACGCAGCATCGCTTCAAAATCGTGGATGTAGCGGCTGACATTGCCCTTGAACGCCTCGTCGCGCTGGTAAAGGTCAGCGATCTCTTTCGCTTCCCCGCTGCCAAGCAGGCGCACCGCGCGGCGGGTGAAGATGCCCCGGTCACCTTTGAGATAGGCATCCCATGCGGTGTCGGTGACATCGCTCGATAGGGCAGACGCGATGTCGATCGCGTTCGAGTTGAGGCTGTCGGTGATGAGAGCCATCCGGCGAGCAAAATCATTGCCAACCTGTTCTTCAGCGAGCTCGCGCGCGCGGTCGATCCTTTGTTCGAGATTGACCGTCAGCTCGTTTACCTTGGCAAGCTGATCGCGCAGCTGCGCGGTGGCTTCGCGGCCCACACCAGAGGCATGGCTGGCCGCCTGTTCAAGCTTGCCAACGGTCTCTGCCGTGTTGTTGCGCAGGGAGCGTTCAACCTGTTCGGTCGCCTCTTTGGAGATCTTCTCGGCAAAATCGCCAAGCTTTTCGCGCGCGCCGGTTTCAAGCGCGGCGAAGGCTGAATTGGTCGCGGTTTCGAGCTCTGATAGCGCTTCGCGCAAGGCGGTTTGCGTCTCATCAGCATATTCGCCGCTTTCGGCGCTGAGATTGGCAAATCCGGTGCGGATGCCCTGAAGCTTGGCGAGCGCCTCTTCCGAATGTTCGACCAGCTTACTTTGGAGAGCTGACACCTCGCCGTCAGTTTCTCTGATCTGACCCTGCGTCGCGATCAGATATTCGGTGAGGTTTTCGGCTTTCTCGCTGGTGTTGAACATCATGCTCGAAAGCGCTTCGCCTCGCTCCTCGACCGTGCTCAGCGTGCTGAGTGCATGACCAATCGCTTGCGGCAAGTCTTCGCGGCTGTGCTTGGCACCGGACTGGATGATTTCGAGCAAGCGAATGCCGCTTTCGGTCAACTCGGCAAGGCGCTCTTCGGTCTCGCTGATCGAGGCGCGCTTGTCTGACAATTGGTGCTCAAGCTCTGCCAAGCCTTTGGTCAGGCTGCTGCGCGTTGCATCGCCCTGCGTGTCAATCGCGGTGATAAGGGTGGAGAGCTTCTCAAGCTGCTCCCCAATCGCAGTGGAGTGCGCGACGAGTTTTTCGGTTTCCTGCACCTGCGCCTCGCGCCGTTCGGCAAGCGCATCGTCGAGCCCGGCAAGCCGCTGTGCGAGCACTTCGCTGGCCTGCGTTTCGCGGGTGTCGAATTCCTCCTGACGCCGGTTCATTTCTTCTATGAACTTGCGGTCGCGTACCCCCAGACGCTCATCAAAGCGAACGGCTTCCTGATTGAGTTCCTGAATCCGCTTTTGCGAGGCGGCAAGGGCTGTTGCATCAAGCCGGTCGAGCGCTTCGACAGTCTTGGTGATCTCCGCTTCAAAGCGCTTCTTCGACTGGAGCAGGTTCTCCATCGCGCCGGTTTCAGCATCGCGCAGCTTGATCGCCACGGCTTCGGTTTCGCTCTCAAGCGAGGTGATACGCTCGCCAATCGCGGCAATCGCTTCGCTTTCAACGGTTTCGACTTCCTTGCGGTAATCGCTCGCCATTTCCTGCACAGTTTCAAGGCGTTTACCAACCACAGTTTCGACCGCTTCAATCTGTGACTGGAAGCCGCCCAAGATCTCGCCCACACGCTTATCAAGCGCGCTCACCTGGCTTTCGCTTGCCTTGCCGAATTGATTGAGGCGTTCAAACCCGGTTACAAGCTTGTCCAATTGTTCCTGTGCGGTGCGACCGGCGGCACCCACCTGATTGGACACATCGCGCGCAGAATTGGCAACAACCGGCAAATCGTCGCGCAGCCGGGTCATATTGCCAAGCGCGGTTTCGCTGGCGCTGCCAATGGCATCGACCTGCGCGCCATTGCTCTTGATCAGGTCCTGCAATTCGGTTGCATGAGTTGAAATCCGCTCACTCGCAATCCGGCCAAGCGATTCCAGCTCGCGCGATTGAGCGCCAAGGAACTCGCGGGCAAGGCTGAGCTCGCGATTGACGATCGTCAGGCGATCTTCAAGCTCGCGGCTTTCCTGCGACAGCAAGGCAGCGGTTTCTGCAAAGCGTTTCGCCTCAATCCGCGAATGGCGCATGGTCAAAAGCCAGACGACGCAAACCAACAGAACCGGGATAGACCAGTCGATAATCCAGCGCGACCACTGTGCTGGTGCGGCACTGGCTGCGGCTAAGAGCTCTGCCTGCATCGCCCACAGATAAAAGCCGGTCCAGCCCGCAATCGCTGCGAGCGCAAGGGCAGGGGCAAGCCATCCAAGGCGCGATGGCGATGCATAGGCGGCCTGTTCAAATGCCGCTTCGTCAGCCTCGTCCTCGGTATACTCCGACAGATCGAGTTCGTTTGCCTCATGGGCCAAATCGTCCGAAACTTCCGCTTCGGCAGCGTTTTCGGTTTGCGACTTTTGCGCAGCGTCTTGGCCCACGGCCCTGATATGGTGTCCACCTGACATGCCGCACAGATACCACAGCGGGGCCTGGGATAAACCCCGCATTAACTCCATATCGCTAAGTGGTTGCTATGGCCTATGAAAGTGGAGCTCTTGACGCGACCCTCGCCGCTGCTGCGGGGGATGACCCAGCCCTGCTGGGAGAGCTGCGTTTAGCCTTTGTCGAAAGCGCGGTGAAACAGCTCGATCTGCTCAAGCGTTCGCGGTGCGATGGGAACTGGAACGTCGCGGCTATGCGGCTCAAGGGCCTTGCTGCGAGCTTCCATGCCGAAGAGCTGCTGCTCGCCGCTGAAAACGCGTTGGCGTCTGCTCCGGGAGAACCGGCTGCGATCCGCCGGATCGAGACCGTTTTGAACGGTTTTTCAGGTGGCAACGGAGTTTTCCGCTAAGACGCCGGGCGCAATTCAGCGCCCAATCGTCGCAAATTGATGGGGTTTGTGCTGGCTCACCGCTTGATGGACGGCCTTTGCGCGGCGTAGCGATGGCTTGCGGCCATTGGACGTGCCGTGATCACATCCGAGGCCCCATTGCGCACCGCTTTCATTTCCGCTGTCAAACGCACGGACCGGGGAGATTTGCGCGCTCATGCGATGATGGCAGGTCGCAGCGTGCTGGGCTGGCAGGTCGACTGTGCCCGCTCGCTTGGCTGTGAGAGGATCATTTGCCTGTGCGATGGGGCGACATCCGAAGTGCTAGCACAGCAATCGCTGGTTGAGGCATCGGGCGCAGAATTTCATGCCATTCGCGGCAATCTTCAGCTTGCCAGCCTTGTGAGGGCTGATGACGAGCTGGTGATGCTGCTTGACGGGCTTTTGCCTGATCCAGATGCGCTCAAGTCCTTAGCGTTCAGTGATGGTGCGTTGGCGAAGGGGATTGCGACAATCCCCGCAAGCCACGCGCTGGCCGAGGCGTATCCTGACGATTTTGAGCGGATCGACCGTGATCGGCACTGGGCGGGCTTTGCAGCCATGCGGGCGTCTCAGGTGCATAAGCTCGCTGACTTGCCTCCCGATAGCGATCCCATGTCGCTGTTGATCCGGCTTGGGCTTCAATCTCGGGTGGAATGCCGGGAGGTTGAGCAATCTGCGCTTGAGAACAAGCGCTGGTTGCTTGCCACATCGCAGGAGGGCCTGATCGAAAGAGAACAGGCGCTGGTGAGCTCCAATGCGGCGGTTTCGCCCCTCTCAGCGCCGCTGAACGCGGCGGCTGATGGCATTGTACGGCAGATTGCGCCGCGCTGGATCGAAAAGGGCGGTTCGGTTTGCGCGATTGCCGGACTTGCCCTTGTGGCAATGGGGCTAGCGGTCAGCGGGTACGGCTATGGCGCGGCAGGTCTTGCCCTTGCGGCGCTTGGCGCATTCTCAGGCGGATTGAGCGCCGCTTGGTCAAGATTGCGCGCTGCGCTCTGGTTCTCAGAGGCAAGGTCCAAGCGAGACAATCAGGTCGCGATGGCGATTGACCTTTTTTGTGCGATTGCGCTCACTCTGGCACAGACTAGCTCCGGCGCCAGTCTTCCGGCCGCGGCGCTTGGCATTCTGGCGATCGGGCTTGCACGATTGGCGGGGATGGGTTCTCCCCAAGCCACAGGAACCGGTGCTGGCACGGTGCTTGGCGCTTTCTGGTGCGACAGGGCGTTGCACATGGCTGGGTTTGCTATTGCGGCATCAACCGGCGTTCTCGCAGAGGTTTTGGCGCTGTTCTCTCTTGGGGCATTGCTGCAATTGATGCTGCGCCCGCGCGGTTAATGGGCTAACCCGGGCTTAACCATAGGCACTGTACAGCGTGCCGGATGGGCGAAATGAGTATGGACCGGACCGAGACCACCTATGTGGAAACCGTCCTGAGGGACGAACTCGCGCGGGGTAACCGTGCGCTGCGCGGCGTTGCGCCGGTGATTGCTCATATGCTCGATGCGACCGGGCCCGCTTTGGTCAGCGATGCAATTGTTGCGCGGCTGCGCGGCATGCTCGGCGATCTGGCTCGCCAATTGCTTGAAGCAAGCGCCAGCGTGCAGCGCGCTGAGATCCTCGATGAAGCGGCAATCGATGCGCTGGCAGATGCGCTGGCTCATGATGGCGCGGTGCTGGATCATCTCTATGCTCTGGCGATGGAGGGGCAGTTGAACGACCGCCTGTCGGCTCGTTCTGCCATCGATCCGGTGTTGAGCCCGCTGCTGCAGGAGCTCATTGCCTCTGACGACCCGGCGGTTGCCGAGCTGGCGATGAAAGTGCTCGCTGCTCAATCGCGGTTCAATCAGAGCCAGCGCCGCATGCAATTGCCATTGGGTGAGCTGCCGGCCGATCTGTTTGCCGCTGTGCTTGGCCAGTTCGAGACAGCGACCTTTGCCAGTGACCCTGCAAACAGTGAACGCGCGCTTGCCCAGCTCAAGGCGCGCTATGATGAAGGTGCAGGGCGTCTGGGTCTTTTGGCCCGCCTGACAACGGCAATGCGAGGAGGCGCGGTGGCTGCGCTTGATCTCGAACATGCAGGGCTTGGCCTGTTTGCAAGCGCGCTCGCCTCGCTCACCCGCCAACCGCGCGACCTTGCTGTCTTTTCCTGCCATGAGCGTCAGGCCGCCCGGCTTGCCTTGAGCCTTCGTGCTGCGGGCCTGGGTTCTGATGCGATAGAGGCTCAGTTCCTGCTGCTGGGGCAGGCAGAAACTGTGCCCGATGGGATTTCGGACATGCCTGCCGAGAGAGCGCAGATGCTTCTGGGCGCCGGTGATCCGGATACCAACCTTGGGGGCGGCGCGCTGTGAACCGCCAGCAATCCTTGTTGGCCGCGCGCGGGTTGACTGATGCGCAAGACCGGCTTCTGACAGCAGATGAGCCGCTGGCAGAACTCCATCACGCCTGCGGCGGCAATTTGCCCGGCACGCTTGCAGTCCCTGAGCTGCTGGCCCTTGTTCGCCATGCGAGGCGGATGGGCTTGAAGATTGCCCGCGAGTTCAGCGCGTTTGACGGCGAAGACATGGTCAGCGGCTTTGTCAGGGTGCACCCTGTCGAGGATGACGAGTTGGGAGGCTGCGAGGTCTTGATCGAAAACTGGCACCGCGCTCCGCACAGTCAGGACAATTCGCAGCAGGTTGCGGAACGCATGGACGCGGTTGATCGCGCCTCAGCGGAGATCACCGCCAGACTTGATGCGCGCCAGAAGGTTCAACTGATCACTTCGCTTGCTTCTGATGCAACCGCGCTTCGCGATGCAATTGCGCTCTCACCCGGCAAGGTCTGGAGCGAGTACGTCACGCTTCAGGGCATCGCGCATCAGCAGCCGCTTCACTGGCGCATTCTGGACGGGGCTGAGGCGCGTATTGCCGGGTCTGAGCGCACCTGGCGGGTGCGGTTGATCCCGCTTGGGCAGACGGGCGCTGCGCCGCGCGGATTTGAGCTTTTGTTGGTGGCTGACGCTCCGCTTGATGTGCCGAGCGAGGATCCCGAACAGGACGATAGCGCGTCTCAGTCACGCCTGATAGGCAGCGCGCTTACACCGGTTTTGCGGCAGCCGATTGCCCGTATCATCGCCAATGCCGAGACGATCCGTACTCGGCTCGCCGGGCCGCTGCGCGAAGAGTATTCCGAATATGCCGGCAACATTGCTGCTGCCGGACAGCATCTGTCAGCGATGCTTGATGATCTTGCCGATCTCGAAGTGGTCGAAGCGCCGGGCTTTACGACGGCAAGAGAACGCGTTGATCTGGCTGATGTTGCGCGCCGCGCGGCGGGTATCCTTGGTGTGCGGGCGCAGGACCGCGAGATTTCGGTTGTGGTGGCCAATCCTGACAAGCCTGTGGTCGCCATCGCAGAATTCCGGCGGGTCTTGCAGATCTTCATCAACCTGATTGGCAACGCCATTGCCTATTCTCCCGAAGGCAGCACAGTGACCGTGGCATCGGGCAATGCTGGGCAAGGGCGAGTGCAAACCAGCGTGATCGATCAGGGGCCGGGCGTTGATGAGGGGCAAGCGCTCAAGATCTTTGACAAGTTCGAACGGCTTGGCCGTGATAGCGATGGCGGCAATGATCCAGGCTCAGGGCTTGGCCTGTATATCTCACGCCGGCTTGCAGTCGCGATGCGAGGCGAGCTTGAAGTGGTGCAGCCTGATGGCAATGACGCAGATACCGGGGCAGAGTTTCGCCTGACGCTGCCGGCTGCCAGCGAAAAGGGTTGAGCCAACAAAAAAAGGCCCACCCCCTTGGGGCAGGCCTTTCTTATCGGATTGGACGCGGTTTAACGCTGGCCTACAGGCACATAATCGCGCTGCGTCGGGCCAGTGTAAAGCTGGCGCGGACGACCGATGACCTGGCCTGGATCAGAGATCATTTCGTTCCACTGAGCAACCCAGCCAACCGTCCGCGCAAGTGCAAACAGTGCGGTGAACATCGTGGTCGGGAAGCCGATCGAACTCAGGATGATGCCTGAGTAGAAATCGACGTTCGGGAACAGCTTCTTTTCCTTGAAGTAATCGTCATTGAGAGCGATTTCTTCGAGCTGAAGCGCGGTTTCGAACACAGGATCGGTGGTTTCAAGCGCTTCGAACACTTCGCGCAGGGTTTTCTGCATGACGGTCGCGCGCGGGTCATAGTTCTTGTAGACGCGGTGACCAAAGCCCATCAGGCGGAACGGATCATTCTTGTCCTTGGCGCGCTCGATATAATGCGGGATGCGATCAGGGGTGCCGATCTCCTGCAACATGTTGAGCGCTGCTTCATTCGCGCCGCCATGTGCAGGGCCCCACAGACACGCAATACCCGCGGCGATGCAGGCAAATGGATTGGCACCTGAAGAACCCGCCAGACGCACGGTAGAGGTCGATGCGTTCTGTTCGTGGTCAGCGTGGAGGATAAAGATCCGGTCCATCGCTTTTTCAATCGCCGGGTGCACTTCGTATTGTTCAGCCGGAACGCCGAAGGTCATCCGCAGGAAGTTGCCCGTATAGCTCAGCGAGTTATCGGGATAGAGGAAGGGCTGACCAACGGCATATTTGTATGCCATCGCCGCAATGGTCGGCATCTTTGCGATCAGGCGATGCGAAGAAATCTTGCGGTGTTCCGGATCAGAGATGTCGGTGCTGTCGTGATAGAATGCTGACAATGCGCCAACCACGCCGCACATGATCGCCATCGGGTGAGCGTCACGGCGGAAACCACGGTAGAACGTCATCAACTGCTCGTGCAGCATGGTGTGACGGGTGATCGTGTTTTCGAAGTCGGAAAGCTCATCGGCGCTCGGCAGTTCGCCGTTGAGCAGCAGGTAGCTCACTTCCATGAAGCTTGAATCTTCGGCGAGCTGTCCGATTGGATAGCCGCGGTGAAGAAGCACGCCTTCCTGACCGTCGATATAGGTAAGAGCGCTTTCGCAGCTTGCAGTCGACTTGTAGCCGGGATCGAAAGTGAAGGCACCGGTTGCGCCATACAGCTTACGGATATCGACCACATCCGGGCCGGTGCTGCCTTCGAGCACGGGAAACTCAAAAGTCTCGCCGCCCAGTTCGAGTTTCGCGTGCTTGTCTGCCAAGGTTTGTCTCCTGCCGTGTGTCTCTTTTTTGCTTCTGTCGCGGGCCGTCACGCGGCCTGCGCGTCGATCCGTGCCAGGGATTCTTCCCGTCCCAACAGGACCAGAACATCGAAAATGCCGGGCGAGGTCGTCGTCCCGGTAAGTGCGGCGCGCATGGGCTGCGCCAACTTGCCAAGGCCCAGTTCGAGTTCCTCTGCAAGCGATTTGGTAGTGGCTTCGAGCGCCTCACTTGTCCAGTCATTTTCTTTCGCAAGTGCAGCAGAAATTTTCGAAAGTCGTGCGCGGCCGTCATCATCCAGCAATTTTGCGGCCTTTTCGGTCATTTCGAGCGGTCTTTTCGCAAACAGGAACCCGGCTCCCTCGGCCAGTTCATCGATATTCTTGGCGCGGGTCTTGAGCACCGGCATCGCCTCGGTCAGCAGCGCAATATCGGCTGCCTCGCCAATCCGTCCCGCCACCAGAGCAGCAAGGCGCGCATCGTCTGCCTCGCGAATATAGTGTCCGTTGAGATTTTCGAGCTTCTTCAGATCGAAACGCGAGGGACTTTTACCTACACCGGCAAGGTCAAACAGTTCGATTGCCTCGGCGCGTGTGATCTCCTCGCGGTCACCATGGCCCCAGCCAAGGCGAAGCAGGTAATTGAACAGCGCATCAGCAAGGATACCCATTTCGTCGCGATAAGCCTCAACGCCCAATGCACCGTGACGCTTGGACAGCTTGGCACCATCCGATCCGTGGATCAGCGGGATATGCGCGTAGACCGGATCGCTCCACCCGCCTTCAATCGCATCCATTGCCCGGTAGATCGGCAGCTGACGGAAAGCGTTGTTGAGGTGATCGTCACCGCGGATCACATGTGTGACGCCCATGTCATGGTCGTCAACCACCACGGCAAGCATGTAAGTCGGCGTGCCGTCCGTGCGCAGGATAATGTAGTCATCAAGCTCTTCATTGCGCACTGACACATCGCCCTGAACCTGATCGGAAATCGTGGTTTCGCCATCAAGCGGCGTCTTCAACCGCACCGCAAATGGAGCATCTTCAGGAGCTTCGGAGGGATCGCGGTCGCGCCAGCGTCCATCATAGCGCATGGGCTGTTTGTTGGCGCGCTGCTCTGCGCGCATAGCCTCAAGCTCTTCGGGGGTGGCAAAGCATTTGTAGGCGTGGCCCGCCTCAAGCAGTTTGTGCGCCACTTCGGCATGCCGCCGCGCGCGCTGCGACTGAAATGTCGGGTCCTCGTCATAGTCGAGGCCCAGCCAATTGAGCCCATCAAGGATCGCATCAATCGCTTCTTGCGTGGAACGTTTCTTGTCCGTGTCTTCGATCCGCAACAGCGCCTTGCCGCCATGATGGCGTGCATAAAGCCAGTTGAACAAGGCTGTGCGCGCGCCGCCAATATGCAGAAACCCGGTGGGCGAGGGGGCAAAGCGTGTAACAACCTGTTGTGCCTCTGGGCTTGCCATAAGCGCATATTTCCTATTCACTTGGGCGCTGAGAACCTGGCCGATCGCAGGGGCAAGGGCCGATGGCTGATACGCCGATAATTCCGATTGCGGGCGAACCCGCGAGCAGCACCGAGGCTGCCAAGGGTATTGCGTCTGAGCCTCAAGAGGCACCTGCGCGCCTGTGGCAAAGGGGCGGCGGATTGTCCAGCGCTGCTAGCGCTGTTGCCGCTCGGATCGAGCGATTTCTGGATGCTTCGGGCTTTGATCGGGCACCTTGGCTCGCGGTGGTCTTTGCCTTTGGCATATTGAGTTGGTTTTCGCTCCATTCCGCGTGGCAATGGGCAAGCGCTATCGGAACAGGGATTCTGGTGGCTCTCTTCGCGCTTGCCATGTGGCGCGGCAGGGTGGACCGCGAGCATTTGCGCAGCGCTCTTATCGCCAGCGGGCTTGTGTTCGCGGCAGGCGTTTGTGTCATCTGGCTGCGCTCGGAAATGGTTGGCGCTGAGGCGATTGAGCGGCCGATGATCGAACGCGTGCAAGGTTATGTACTGGAACGTCAGGATCAACCCTCGCAAGATCGTATCCGGCTGACACTCGCGGTGCGCGATGCGAGCAACGGGGAAAGCCGCAAGATCAGGGTCAATGTTCCACTCGATACAGCCGCAAGAGCAACACAGGCCAGCGGCGAAAGCGCGCTAGCCGAAGGGGCGGTGGTGCGAATGCGGGTGCGGCTGATGCCGCCTGCCAGCCCGATGCTTCCCGGAGCCTATGATTTCGCGCGGGCTGCCTGGTTCAAAGGGCTTGCCGGCACGGGCAGTGTGCTGGGTGAGTTGGAAGTGGTTGAGCCTGCCCCGCGGGCCAGCGGAATTGCCGCGATCCAGAGGGCGCTATCTGCTCATGTGCGCGAAAGAGTGGATGGATCAGCCGGGACAATCGCCGCGGCTTTTGCCAGCGGCGACCGCGGGGCAATCCTCGAGGAAGACGAGGATGCGATGCGCGATGCAGGCCTAACCCACCTGCTCGCGATCAGCGGTCTGCATGTGAGCGCGGTGATCGCGGCTGCCTATCTCGTCTCGCTCAAGCTCCTTGCCCTGTTTCCTTCGCTCGCGCTTAGGGTGAGGTTGCCGATAGCCGCCGCTGCAATCGGTGCGCTTGCGGGTATCGCTTACACCCTGTTGACGGGCGCGCAGGTGCCGACAGTGCGCAGTTGCGCTGCTGCGATGCTGGTGCTGATCGCGCTTGCGATGGGCCGCGATGCTTTATCCTTGAGGATGGTCGCGGTTGCCGCCGTATTTGTCCTTACTCTTTGGCCTGAAAGCGTCGTGGGGCCGAGCTTTCAGATGAGCTTCTCCGCCGTGCTGGCGATTGTTGCGCTGCATGCGTCGGGTCCGGCTAAAAGGTTCCTCGCCCCGCGCGAAGAGAGCTGGTTCAAGCGCAGCGGAAGGCATGTGTTCATGCTGTTTGTTACCGGGCTGGTGATCGAGATCGCGCTGATGCCGATTGTGCTGTTCCACTTTCACAGGGCCGGGCTTTACGGCGCTTTCGCTAATGTCCTGGCGATACCACTGGTCACTTTCATCTCGATGCCTCTGATCGCCGCCGCGCTGGTGTTCGGCATAGTAGGGCTTGGAGCGCCGTTCTGGTGGTTGGCTGAGGCGTCGCTCAACCTGCTTTTGTCGATCGCGCACTTCACTGCCGCACAACCCGGTGCCGTCAAACTCATGCCGCAGATGAGCGGTGCGACGATTGGGCTGTTCACCCTGGGCGGATTGTGGCTGGCGCTGTGGAGTGGGCGCGCACGATTATGGGGCTTGGCTCCGGCAGCGATTGCCACCGTCATGCTGCTGGCAACCCCGATTCCAGACGTGCTGATCGGACGCGAAGGGCGTCATGTCGGGATCACGCTTGTGAATGAGGATGGCAGCCGGAGCCTGTTATCCTTGCGCGACAGCAGGTCTGCTTATTCGCGTGACAACCTGCTAGAACTTTCAAGCGTCACGAGCGATCCGGTCCCCTTGGCCAATTATGAAGGCGCGCGTTGCTCACCCGAATTCTGCACCCTGGTGATAGAGCGCGGCGGGCGTAGCTGGTCGCTGCTTCTCGCGCGCAATCGTGAGATGATTGAGGAACGGTCCCTCGCGGCGGCCTGTGAGCGCGCAGATATTGTGGTGGCGGATCGTTTCCTGCCGCGTTCGTGCAAGCCCAAATGGCTTAAGGCGGACCGGGGCATGTTGTCGGAAACCGGGGGGCTGGCGATTGACCTTGCAAACGAGCGGATCACCAGCGTTGCCCACTCTCAAGGAGAGCATGGATGGTGGCGCGGGGGAGGGGGCTGACCCCGCGCCTGTCCCATTGGATCAGTGATAGCGCCGCAGCAGCCCTGCAAGCTTACCCTGGACCTCCACTTCATCGGGGCCATAGACCTGCGGATCGTAGGTCGCATTGGCAGGATCAAGACGCACCATCGCGCCATCCTTGTGAAGGTATTTGAGTGTCGCTTCCTCGCCGCGGACCAGCGCGACAACGATTTCCCCATCGCGCGCAGTGTTAGTGCGTCGGACAAGCGCAAAGTCGCCATCGAAGATACCAGCCTCGATCATCGAATCCCCTGACACCTCAAGCGCGTAATGCTCTCCCGGGCCAAGCAGTGCGGCAGGAACCGGCAGCGAATTCTGGCCTTCGAGCGCTTCAATCGGGGCGCCAGCGGCAATCCGGCCATGAAGCGGGATTTCAATCACGTCATTGGCCGCCTCAGGCACGCTTGGCGCGCTGGTCTGAACCGCAGGGGCAGGATCATTGGCAGGCACAACGACACTTGGCGCTGCACGCGGCGTGGGGGTCGCATCTTCAGGTATGCGGACCACTTCAAGCGCACGCGCCCGATTGGGCAGGCGGCGGATGAACCCTCGCTCCTCAAGTGCAGAGATCAGCCGGTGCACGCCCGATTTGCTCTTCAGATCGAGCGCTTCCTTCATTTCCTCGAAACTTGGCGAGATGCCGGTTTCCTCAAGCCGCTCCTGAATGAAGCGGATCAGTTCATGCTGCTTTGCCGTCAACATGGCTAACTCCGTATAGGCCGCACAGATCGCTTGAGGCCCGCAAGGGGCCTTCGCGCAGTGCCAGTATGGCGCGCCCCCAGAGGCACCAATAGGTGCGTTTCAGAGCGCTCTTCGCTAACCGATAAGGTGAACGAATACGGAACAAGTAGGCAACTCGATTCGCCAAGTCAAGCGACCAATTTGCCTAAAACCCTAGATTTCAGCCGTTTTGGAGCTTGTACACAGGCACGGGTTCTCCCGCTGCGATGGGAGGCGAACCAGCGGGGCGATCAATCAGGCAATTGGCCTGCGCAAGCGCCATCAGCGCGCTTGAATCTTGTGATGCCGCAAGACGCACCGTGGTGCCATCGCTGATACCGCGCAGGAATTCGCGGCGTTTGCCGACCTCGGGAAGGTCCTGGGCGGTTATCATTTGGCTTGTCTTGGGCAGCGGGTCCGGGTCGCCCATTGCTGCCCGGACGAGCGGCAGTGCAAACAGAAACGCCGTCACAAAGCTGGAAACTGGATTGCCGGGCAGTCCCAGGATCACCTGCGTGCCACCATCGCCCGTGCGCGTCGCAACCATGAGCGGCTTGCCCGGCTTGATCGCAACCTTCCAGAAATTGAGATCAGCGCCCCAGTCGATCAGTGCTTGCTGGATAAGGTCATGGTCGCCGACCGACGCGCCGCCTGACGTGATAAGGATGTGGTTGCCTTCTGACCGCTTCAGCGCCGCTGCAAGAGCTTGTGTGTCATCCGCAACTGGACCGAGCGCTTCAACGGCTCCGACATAAGGATAGAGCATCGCGCCCAGCATTGCGCCGTTGCTGGCAGGAATTTGGTGAGACGCACATTCCTCGCCCGGCGGGACCAGTTCATCGCCGCTGTCGAGCACGGCAACCGATGGCGGTTCGATAATCTCGAGTGCGCTCAGACCGGCAGACGCGCCCAGGGCAAGTGTTTGGGGATTGAGCGGCGCGCCCTTGGTCAGCACCACATCACCCTTGGCAAAGTCAAACCCTGCCTTGCGAACATGGCGTCCGGGGGGCGGCACTTCGCTTGCCGAAATCTCGCCGCCATTGACCTCGGCATTTTCCTGAATGAGCACGCTTTCGCTGCCCGCCGGCATATGCGCGCCGGTTGAGATACGGGTGCACTGACCCGGCGATAGCGTTCCATCGAACGGTGTTCCGGCGCGGCTTTCGCCCACGCGCTGCCATGGGCCATCACCGCAAATCGCATAGCCATCCATTGCCGAAAGGTCGGCAGGCGGCTGTGTGCGGCCGGCGAAATGGTCGCTCGCGAGCCATCGTTTCGCCCCAACAGGCGTGAATCCAATCAGACTTGAGCGCATTTTGGGCGCGAGGGCGAGCAATCGCTCCTGCGCTTCCTCAAGCGTCAGCATGGCGCTCACTGATCGGACGCTTTCCACGTCCCCGACTTGCCGCCGCGTTTCTCGATCAGGCGCACGTCGCCGATGACCATCCCTTTGTCGATCGCCTTGGCCATGTCGTAGATCGTCAAAAGCGCGGTGGAAACCGCAACCATCGCTTCCATCTCAACCCCGGTCTTGCCGGTGAGCGATGCCTTTGCGGTGGCGCGGATTGCCGCATCTTCAAACTCGAACTCAACACTCACCGCCTCAAGACCAAGCGGGTGGCACAGGGGTATAAGCTCGCCTGTCCTTTTCGCTGCCATGATTGCTGCGATCCGAGCGGTGCCAAGCACGTCGCCTTTGGGCGCATCGCCCGCTTTGATCGCCTCAAGCGCCTCAGCGGACATGGCGATACGGCCAGAGGCGATCGCAATGCGCGCGGTTTCAGCCTTCGCGCCCACATCGACCATATGCGCTGCGCCTTGCGAGTCGAGATGCGTGAGATCGGTCATTGGCTCACCTGTCTATCAGAACTTCAGCCTTCAAGCAGCGTGCGTGTCGCAGCAGCGACATCGTCAGCTCGCATAAGGCTTTCGCCGACAAGGAAAGTGCGCACTCCGCTGTGCGCAAGGCGCTGACAATCGGCATGGGTCGCAATCCCGCTTTCACCCACCAAAAGCGAGCTTTGCGGTGCAAGCGGGGCGAGCCTTTCGGTCACGGACAAAGAGGTGGTGAAGGTCTTCAGATCGCGGTTGTTGACCCCGATTAACCGGCTTTGCAGCTGCGTGGCTGCTCGTTCCAGCTCCGCCTCATCGTGGACTTCGACAAGCACATCCATTTGGTGATCGCGCGCCGCTGCCTCGATCTCACGCATTTGCGCGTCCTCAAGGGCTGCAACAATGATCAGGATCGCATCAGCGCCAATGCTTCGCGCTTCAAGGCATTGCCACGGATCAACCATGAAATCCTTGCGCAGCACCGGCAGTGAGCAGGCAGCGCGGGCCTGTTTGAGGTAGTCCTCATGCCCTTGAAAATAGGGATTGTCGGTGAGCACAGACAAACAAGCCGCCCCGCCTGCCTCATAGTCGGCTGCATGGCTTGCCGGGTGGAAGTCTTCGCGGATCAGCCCTTTTGACGGGCTTGCCTTCTTGACCTCTGCAATAAGGGCAAATCCCGTTTCTGCGCGCGTGCGCAAGGCTGCCTCAAACCCGCGCGGGGCGGTTTGCTCTTTCGCGGCAGCTTCAAGTTCTGACACTGAAAGCGCGCCTTTGCGTTCGGCAACTTCGCCGCGCTTGTTGGCGCAGATTTCTTCGAGCTTGTTCATAGCGTTCAGACCGTGAGCCTGATCCAGTCGGCCAACAATTGCCGCGCACGCCCACTGTCGAGCGCTTCGCCAGCAAGAGCAACGCCCTCGGCCCAATCGGCGCACTTGTCAGCCACCACCAGAGTTGCCGCCGCATTCAACAAAACCGCATCGCGATAGGCGCTTTTTTCACCCTCAAGCAGCCGTGTGAGCGCAGCCGCGTTATACGCCGCATCATCGCCCCTGATTGCGTCAAGCGGGGCGTTTGCAAGGCCTGCATCGCGCGCATCCACGCGGCGCATGGTCACATTGCCGCCGGTTACATCGGCAAGATCGTTGCCGCCCGCAAGGCTGAGCTCATCAAGCCCTTCATCGCCTGAGACGATAAAGCTCCGGTCTGCATCAAGGCTGGCTTTGGCCTCGGCATAGATCGGAACGAGTTCGGGCCGAGCGATGCCGATAAGCTGCCTTGTGACCCCCGCCGGATTGCACAAGGGACCCAGCAGATTGAAGATCGTGCGCTTTCCGATCCGCTGGCGAATGGGCGCCATGCGCGCAAGGGCAGGGTGGTGCAACCGCGCAAACAGGAAGCCGATGCCAATATCGTGCAGCGTCTTTTCAGCACAGCGCACAGCAGCATCCATGTCGAGGCCAAGCACCTCCAGCGTGTCAGCCGCGCCGGATTTCGACGAGGCCGCGCGGTTGCCATGCTTTGCAACAGGCACTCCGCAGGCCGCAACGACAAGGCTGACCGCAGTCGACACGTTGAGAGTATGATGCCCGTCGCCGCCTGTTCCGCAGCAATCAACCGCACCGTCTGGCGGGGTGACGGCGATAACGCGCGCTCGCATTGCGCGGGCTGCACCGGCAATCTCGCCAGCGGTTTCGCCGCGCTCGGACAGTGCGATCAGAAAACGCTCAACGTCCTCATCTGCGCCTTCACCTTCAAGCAGCGCGCCGAAGATTGCCTCGGCTTCGATCTCGCTAAGCGATGGGCCGCCAATCGGAAGGTCTGTCATGCCAACTCCCTTGCTTCAATCCCGCACAGGGCGAGGAAGTTTGCGAGCAGATCGTGGCCATTTTCTGTAGCGATGCTCTCTGGATGGAACTGCACCCCGTGAATGGGCAGTTCCTTGTGCCGAAAGCCCTGAACATAGCCGTCATCTGATGTTGCATTGATCGCCAGACTATCGGGAATGTCCTCGACGATCAGCGAATGATATCGCGTTGCGGTAAAGGGCGAGGGAAGCCCTGCAAAAACACCGCTGCCATCATGCGTGACCGGTGATGTTTTACCATGCATCAGGCCCCCGCGCGTCACTGTGCCGCCAAAATACTGTCCGATTGATTGGTGACCAAGGCACACACCCAAAAGCGGCTTTGCCGCATCGGCACACGCGGCCACCAGATCAAGACTTATGCCTGCCTCATTGGGCGTGCAGGGGCCCGGCGAGATCAGGAAGCCTGCCGGATTGGTCGCTAACGCTTCGCTCGCGCTTAACGCGTCATTACGCTCCACCCGCACATCCGCGCCCAGTTCCATCAGATAATGGACAAGGTTGAAGGTGAAGCTGTCGTAATTGTCGATGACGAGGATCTGGCTCATGGGATCAGGCGGTCTTTCCCGCGAACTTATCGGTCGCGCGCACCAAGCCGTCAACTATGCCCGGCTCGCTCGCTGCATGTCCAGCATCGTGAACCATCCACAGCTCAGCTTCCGGCATGGCCTTCTTCAACTCCCACGCGCTGGTAGGCGGCGTGCAGATATCGTGGCGACCTTGCACGATGATCGTTGGAATGTGCCGGATCTTGTCGACATCCCGCAGCAATTGGGCCTCTTCGAGGTAGAAATCATTCATGAAGAAGCGCGCGCAAATCCGTGCAAACGGCACCGCCGTTGATGGATCAGCAAAATGTTCAAGCAGGTCTTCATTGGGAAGAACGGTGGCAACCGAACCTTCCCACAAGGACCATTCCCTCGCCGCCGCAAGCCGGGTCGCCTCGTCTTCGCTGGTAAGGCGATCGTGATACGCCTTTACAAGGTCCCCGCGCTCTTCTTCCGGGATCAGACCGGTGAAGCTGTCCCATTGCTCTGACATGATCTCGCTCGCGCCATATTCATAGAGCCATGACTTTTCCTTGGCCCGCGCAAGGAAGACGCCGCGCAAGATGATTTCGGTCGTGCGATCAGGGTGAGCCTGAGCATAGGCGAGCGAGAGCGTCGCGCCCCAGCTTCCACCAAACACCTGCCATTTTTCGTGACCACACATTTCGCGAAGCCGTTCAATATCAGCAACAATGCGCCAGGTGTCGTTGGCTTCGATTTCAGCAAAGGGGAGTGATTGGCCGCAACCGCGCTGATCGAACAGCAGCACGTCATAGGCTTGCGGGTCCCACTGGCGCCTGTGCGAAGGGGCCATGCCGCCGCCGGGGCCGCCATGCAGGAAAACCGCTGGTTTCGCGCCGGGCGTGCCAACCCGTTCATAGTAAAGCTGGTGGCCTTCGCCGACATCGAGCATGCCGGTCTCATACGGTTCGATTTCGGGATAAAGCGTGCGCGCGTAGTCGAGCATATTCGAGTTACTCATCAATCGTCTCCACTACCAGAAGTGGCCCAACGCGCCCATTGTCCATTCGACCGCTTGCCGGGTCCCACAATGCCGACGGATTGCCGTCAAGGCACAGCGCCTCCTCGACGCCAATCTCATCACGGAAATAGCGCGCGAGTTGGCCAAAGCTGATTGGCGCATCCGAGATCACGAAATGCGCGCGGCCCTCTGCATCCAGGCCCACCCCATTGCGTATCGCACGTGACGGTCCGTTCTCGGCAATTTCGGGGTGAAGCTGACCGCCGATAACCAGCATCGGTCCTGACTGCGTCCCAAACTGAGGCCGTGTTCCGATTGTCCTTAGAAACAGGCCCGTCTCAAGAATCAGCCAATTTCCCCCAGTGCCGAAGAACACGCCATTGGGTTTCAGGTAGAAGTTGCCGCTGCCATTGCCGCGGTTAAGTTCAACCAGGCGATTGCTGTCTTCGACAAAATAGCCGACCGGGCGCAGATCATCGCCAAACACACCAGCATTCATCACAAAGGCAATGGCACTTTCATTGCGGCCCGCTGCCCACGCTTCGATGGTGCCGAAACTCTCACCGCTTGCAGGAGCAAGACTGGCAGAAATGCGATGAGTTGCAGGATCGGCGATACAATGCGTAAGCGCGACGCCTTCAAAGCTGGCAGGTTGGCATGGCGAACCGGGCGTTGCGGTTGCAGCAGGCGAGGGGATAACTTCTCCAAGCTCGCTTGCGACGACCGCGTCACCAAGCTGCGCGCGCACCACAGGTTCGCCCGCTGGCTGCTGCTCGCATGCGGTAAGCGCGAGGAGCGCAGATAGAGCGATCATTCTCTTCATTGACCGAACCCCGGCTCACTGGCGACACGAACAGCTTCTTTTGCCGCTGCAATCAGAGCGCCTGCTTTGGCGCGGCATTCTGCCAATTCATAATCCGGGTCTGAATCGGCCACGATGCCGGCGCCTGCCTGAACGTGCATGGTCCCATCCTTCACCACGGCTGTGCGAAGGACAATGCACGAATCCACCGAGCCATCAGGCGCGAAGTAGCCAACCCCGCCAGCATAGGCGCCGCGTGTTTCGGGTTCGAGCTCGGCGATGATCTCACACGCGCGGATTTTCGGTGCGCCAGACACCGTTCCTGCGGGAAATCCCGCGAACAAGGCATCGAGCGCGTCTCTGTCATCGGCAAGGCGGCCAATGACGTTGCTGACGATATGCATGACATGGCTGTAGCGTTCGATCGTAAAGCTGTCGGTGACCTCAACGCTGCCGCGCGCTGCGACCCTGCCAACATCATTGCGTCCCAGATCAAGCAGCATCAGGTGCTCTGCGCGTTCCTTGGGATCAGCCAAGAGGCTCGCTTCATTGCCGCGATCTACTGCTGGGCTGGCGCCGCGTGGGCGGGTTCCCGCGATCGGGCGGATGGTGACTTCGCCTTCTCTGACCCGCACAAGGATTTCCGGGCTTGAACCAACAATCGCAAAACCGGGAAGGTCCAGGAAATAGAGGAAAGGTGACGGGTTCACCCGGCGAAGGCTGCGGTAAAGCTCAAGCGGCGGCAGTTCGAACGGACAGGTGAACCTCTGGGCCAGCACTACCTGAAAGATATCGCCTGCAAGGATATAATCCTTCGCGCGCAGAGTGAGCGCCTTGTATTCCTCGCCGTCCATGACCGGGGTGAGCTCAGGGTCCGCCAGGTCTGTGGCTGCTCGCGGTTCAGCAGGGCGAGGCTTTGCCAAATTGCGCAGCGTTTCATCGATCCGTTCGCTTGCAGCTTCAATCGCGGAATTGGGATCAAGAGCCTCCCAGATCGGGGCGACACAGAACAAGGCATCGCTCAGCCGATCAAACACGAGGATGACTGTCGGGCGCACAAACAGCATGTCGGGCAGATCAAGCTCGCTTTGCTGGGCGCGCGGGAGCGTTTCGACAAGTCCGATCGTTTCGTATCCGAAATACCCAACCAGACAGGCAAGCGCCGGCGGAAGCGGATTGTTGACGCCTTGCGGCACGTCGACCCGGCAAGCATTCGCGAGCGCGCGCAGTTCGGCAAGCGCATCACTGTCGCAAGGTTCAAACGCCTCGCGATCCAGTTTCCAATTGCGATTGATCGCCGCCTCGCTGTCGCTGGCCCGGAAGACGAGATCAGGATCAAGGCCAAGCAGCGAATAGCGCCCGCGCACTTCGCCGCCTTCCACTGATTCAAGCAGGAAATCACCGCGGCCCGGTACAATCAACCGCCGGGCAGCGCCCACAGGTGTGTCGCTGTCTGCAACGACCTTGCGCCACACAAGCGCAGGCTTGCCAGCCACAAGAGCCTCAACAGCTCCGGCAGCGTTTTCAAGCCCGGCGGGGAAGGATGCGGGAGCAGGGTTCACAGACGTATCAGCAGCTCTTGATCTCAGCTTTCGCCAGCGAGAACTTTGCGCAGGTTCTCGATCGCCTCTTCATTGCGCTCTACCCCGATTTCCTCGCGAACGGCGCGTGAGAATTGGGCGTTGTATTCGCCTGACAAAGCGCGTGCGATCTGAGTCTGGGTATCCAGCAGCACCGGGTCATCATCTGCAACAGGTTCGGTGGTGATCGTATCGAGATTGACAACGAACCAGCCCAGATCGTTGTCTTCCTCCAGGATCTTGGTCGAACCTTGTGCCATGGAGAACATCAGCACCAATGCGGTCGGGATGCGCCCCTGTGGGTTTGCGAGGAGTTCGCGGCGTTCAAGGTCGATGCTTTCGACCTGAACCAACGCACTGTTCTCTGCACGCATCGCTTCGGCAAGCGATTGTCCGCCGCGCACCGCTTCGAGGATACGATCGGCGGCTTCGCGTGCGATCGCGTTGCCTTCAGCGCGGCGCCATGCCGAGGTTACCTCGTCGCGCACTTCATCAAGCGGCGGTGCGGCGCTTTCGGTGATGTCTGACACGTCAAAGATCACGAACTGCGCGCCGGGCACCAGCTCTGCAAGCTGCGGTTCGCTCTCTTCCATCTGGAACGAGGTGTCGAGGATCGGCGCGAGCGCTTGACTGATTCCCTGACCAAGCGCTCCATAAATCTGTCCGTCTGCCATCACATCGGGGATCGAGGTCACCTCAAGCCCGAACTCATTCGCCGCATCAGTTAGCGAAGTTCCGGTGTCGACCAGTTCTTCGATCCTGCTGCTCAGCTCAATTAGCTGTGCTGCGCGGCCTTCTTCCTGGATTTGCGTGGCGATCACATCGCGCACATCATCGAGCGTACGAGCAGCGGTGCGTTCGATGTCATCGACCCGCGCGACGTACCAACCCAACTGCGAACGCTGCGGGTCAACCACGTCGCCTTGTTCTGCAGCGAACACTGCCTCGGCCAATGCGAAACTGGTCGATGAAGACATGTTTTCGCGGTCGCGAAGGTCGCCGGAGGAAATGTTGAAACCTGCTTCCTGTGCGGCCGTTTCAAGCGAAACGCCGCCGCGAATACGGTCAGCCAAGGCGTTGGCGGCTTCTTCAGTTGGGACAACGAAAGAGCTGATCGCGCGGCGTTCTTGTGCTGCATAAAGCGCGGCATCCTGCTCAAACCGAGCGGCAACTTGCTCATCGCTTGGGGCTTCACCGGCTTGAACGCTGTCCGCGCCGAAACGGGCAAAACGGATCGTGCGGCGTTCAGGCAAGATATAGTCTGAACGGCTCTCATTATAATAGGCTACAAGCTGCTCTTCAGTAGGATCGCCCTCCGGCGCATATTCGCTGCTTGGGATCAGGGCGATCTCGCCCTGACGTCGTTCGAGCACGAGCGAGGCATATTGGCGGGCGGCAGCGCGCGGCAATTGCGGGGCCGCAAAAGCAGGGCGCAACAATTGCTGCGCAAGCAGACCATCGCCAATATCCTTGCGCAAAATGGCATCAGTAATCCCCTGACGGCGTAGCGCCGCTTGGTAGGTGTCCTGATCAAAATCGCCCGTCACATTGCGAAAGGCTCCAATCTGCAGGATTTCGCTGTTCACCAGGTTGTCACCTGCGCGCAGGCCATATTTCTTGGCGAACTGGCCGATCGCAAAACGGTCCATCAACAATTCAAGCTCGCGGCTGAGCCCATCATTGGCGACATATTGCGGCATCGTGATCGTCGGGTTTTGCTGGCGCGCGCGATCAAGCGCGTTGTTCATTGCGCCATTCATCTCGTTGCTGGTGATCGCCTCACCACCAACACTTGCTACCTTATCATCGCCAGTGAGGCCGCCAAAAGTAGCCGACCCGGAAATGTCCGAGGCGGCAAAGGCCAGCGCGACTAGAACCAGAAAGCCGATAAAGATCGGTAGGCCGATTTTCGACTGGAAGAAATTGCGAAACAGCGAGATCATTTTGCTGGATATTCCCGGTTGAGTGTGATCGCAGGTCGAGTTCTGCCGCGATACTTGGCTATGTGGTTGCGAACAAAGGGCTTTAAATCGGCGGAAAACCACAGGATTGACGCGGGTCAAGCTGCGGCGACACCAAGACAAAGCGCTTTATCGGCCCTGCGACCTCGCGGCAACAGGTCAGGCGAGCTTTTGACTAAACTGTTTCGCTCAGCTAGCCGACCGCTCCCCCTGACCCTACATCGGGTTTCAAGATTCGAATTTCGCTTGAATAAGCACAGGATAAAGTAATGTCCCAGCGGCCTTACATCGTTGGAAACTGGAAGATGCATGGCACCCGCGCCATGCTCTCCGAAGCGCGCGCGATTGACCGCGCGGCCCAGCGACATATGAAAGTCGAGGTGGCCTTGGCGCCGCCATACACCCTCATTCACCCGATCCACCGCGAGGCCGAACAGATCGCTGTCGGAGCGCAGGATTGCCATCATGAAGATGGCGGCGCACACACGGGCGATATCTCCGCGGCCATGGTTGCCGATGCAGGCGCGAAATTCGTGATCCTGGGTCATTCGGAGCGTCGCCAGAACCACGCCGAGAAAGACCAGATCGTTCAGGCCAAGGCCCAATCTGCCCTTGCCGCCGGTCTTCGCATCATTTTGTGCTGCGGTGAGAGCGAGCAGACGCGCAATTCAGGGCGCGCTCTTGCATTCGTGAAAAAGCAGCTCAAGGCATCGCTTCCTCCCGAGATTGAGGCTGTCGCCGAAAAGCTCACCATTGCCTATGAACCGATTTGGGCGATTGGCACCGGGAATACCGCGACGACTGAAGATATCGCGGAAATGCACGGTGAGATCCGCGATTTGCTGGTGAAGCTCTATGGCGAGGAAGCAGGAAGTCAGGTCCGCATCCTGTATGGCGGATCTGTAAAGCCTGAAAATGCTGGCGAAATCCTCTCAACTGCTGAGGTTGGCGGGGCATTGGTTGGCGGGGCAAGTCTGACCGCAGACAGCTTCATGGGCATTGCTCTTGCCGCAGGGGAGGGCGACGAGGGGTAACGCGCCCTTGTGCTCATTTGCGCCTCTCTCTTGCCGAGAGGCCCGCACATCCCTAGATGCGCGTCACATTTTGCATTCAGTAGAAGAAAATCATGTCGCTGTTCATCATCTTCACCGTCATTCAGGCCATCGTTGCCGCAGCGCTTGTTGGCGTTGTCCTTATGCAGCGGAGCGAAGGCGGCGGTCTTGGTATTGGCGGCAATCCTTCGGGTGCACTTGGTGCGCGCGGAGCGGCTGATTTTCTGACGCGTTCAACCCGTTGGCTCGCGATTGCGTTCGTCGCGCTTTCGATCTTCCTTGCGGCATTGGCTGTAAGCGAATCGAGCTCTGGCGAAATCAGCTCTGATCTTGATCGCAATGTTATTGCTCCGAGTGCTGATGATCTTCTGGGCGAAACATCGGGCAGTTCAGCGCCTGCTGGCGGTGCAGCATCAGTTGATGATCTTCTGGGCGAAGCGCCTGCTGGCGACAGCAGCGATACCCCTGCAAGCGACGATCCGCTCGCCGAATAATTCGTTCCCCATCGGTTAAACTTCAACGCTCTTGTGGATTGGGCGCACTAGGCGCGTGCAATTCGCTTGCCCCGAATCCCGTCTCACGCTTAAGGCTCAACTCCCATGGCGCGGTACATTTTCATCACCGGCGGCGTGGTCTCCTCGCTCGG
>CAYUCZ010000040.1:0-30083 GCA_964443505.1 uncultured Porphyrobacter sp.
ATCACGCGGTCGTAATCGAGATTGCCGTTCTGCATGTCTTCCATCAGGTCTTCAGCGCCAACCTTGTCAGCGCCAGCAGCGGTTGCCTTGTCAGCGTTGTCGCCGCGCGCGAAGACTGCAACCTTGGCGTCCTTGCCGGTGCCAGCAGGCAGCGAGATCATGCCGCGAACCATCTGGTCAGCGTGACGCGGGTCAACGCCGAGGTTCATCGACAGTTCGACGGTTTCGTCAAACTTCGCCTTGTGCTCGCGCAGGGTCGCGATGGCTTCGTCTACGGTGTAGAGCTTTTCGCGATCGAGTTCTGCGACAGCCTTTTGCTTCTTGGTCTGCTTTGCCATGTCCTTAGCCCTCCACCACGTCGAGGCCCATCGAACGCGCGGAGCCTTCGATGATCTTCATTGCGTTGTCGATATCGTTCGCATTGAGGTCCTTCATCTTGGCCTCAGCGATTTCCTTGATCTGGCTCTGCTTGATGGAGCCGCCCGAGACTTTGCCCGGTTCGCTGGAACCCTTCTTGAGCTTGGCAGCCTTCTTGATCAGGAAGCTTGCCGGCGGGCTTTTGAAGGTGAAGGTGAACGAACGGTCGGCATAGACCGTGATCGTGGTCGGGATCGGAGCGTTCTTTTCAAGGTCCTGCGTGGCAGCGTTAAATGCCTTACAGAATTCCATAATGTTGACGCCGCGCTGACCCAGCGCCGGACCGATCGGGGGTGAAGGGGTTGCGGTACCTGCAGGCACCTGCAGCTTGATATAGCCTTCGATTTTCTTGGCCACTATGGGCCTCCTTTCGCACTATCGAACGCCCCGGACGAGCCGGGCATTTGCGTTCTCATGTTAAGCGGTCCAGCGGCCAGACTTCTGGGTCCAACCTCCCGCACGGATTCGCGTCCATAAGACGAGAAGCGGCGCACATAGCGTGTGGCCGTGCAAATGCAAGCGGATTCGCGAGACTTCAAGGGGCGTCTTTGGGGTTGCAGGTGGACCGCCAAAGGGCCGCTTTGCGAAATAGTCGCTCCTCCCCCAAACCCGCAGGAAACCGGGCGCGATGGCTGAAAAGCGTATGCAGATATGTAACCTTCCATTTTTGCCGCTCAGCGAAGGCTCGCAAACGGAAGAATGTGCAAGGTGTATTGGGCAGACCATTCGCCCAAAATACAGCGCGCCACCGAAGTAGGAAAACAGCGTTTACCCGTTAAGCCGGGACAATAATGTCAGCCGGAGCATCCCCCGCAAACCAGCGTTCCCAAGCCGCCGTCATCCCAGCCTCAAAGTGACGCGTGTAAAGCTGCGTATCGAACAAAGGGTGCGAGTGGCGATTCAAGCTGAGTTTTTGCCGGATCGCTGACAATCGCGCTGGATCGCTCGCGAGCGCGAGGATCAGCTCTTCATACTCATCCGGCGAACGGGTGACCAATTCGGGCAGGCCCACGGCATGTAGCAGGCTGGAGGCAACACGCGCTGCGAACTGGCGGCCTTCCATCGTCACCAGCGGAAGGCCCGCCCAAAGCGCATCATTGGCCGTGGTGTGCGCGTTCATGGCGAAGGTATCAAGGAAGAGATCGGCATGAGCGTGGCGCGCCAAATGATCAGGGTTCGGTAGCCTGTCGGCAAAGACGAGACGCCCACCATCGACCCCACGCACCTCGGCCTGCCGCCGCAGATTGCTGGCAACAACGCGATTGGAACGGAACAGCCATAGTACGCTACCTTCAACCTTCCGCATCACCCGCATCCAGATGTCGAACTCGGCTGGAGTGATCTTGTAAGTCGCGTTGAAACTGCAAAAAACGAAGCCGTTTTCCGCGCCCCTTGGCGGAAGGCCAAAGTCCTCCCGCCGCGTTTGGGAGTTTGCAATCGGGCGGTGATTATCGCTCGGCAGATAGCAATGGGGAAGACGGATCAGCTTCTCCATCGTCGCGTCGCGATAACGGCCTGGTACAACAAGCGGGTCTGCCACGATGTAATCAATGAAGTCAGCGCCCAGCGTGCCGGGATATGCAAGGTAATTGACCTGCACAGGGGCAAGCCGGGCCTGCAGAATTTCATTGCGCGTGCCTCTTGAATAACCCTTGCGATCGAGCACGATATCGAAACCGACCGCGCGCGCCCGTTCAATGATGGACTGGTTGCTGTCGCGCGCGACGTCGTGGAAATGCTCGACGCATTGGCGCGCTTTTCGGCGATACGCGTCCTCCTCATGCTCGCCATAGCTGAAGGCGTGGACCTCAAACCGGTCGCGGTCATGCGAAGCGAGCATTCCCGCCATCAAATGCATCGAGGCGTGGTCATGAAAATCGCCGCTGAAATAGCAGATTTTCAGCCGGTCGGGGCGCGCCTTGGGCCGCGCGTGAGCAGGAGCGGGCGCATCCTTGAACCGGCGTTTCGCCCACTTTCGCGCCCGCGCCAGCTGGCGTTCGGGGTGATCCTCAAGCCCCAACATCGGCCAGGGCGGAACTCCTTCGCCGCTCACCCCTAGATCGGCAAGCTTCGCTCGATAGTCGTCAAGCGTGTCCCAGTCGCAAAACTGCGCCAACTGATAAACAAGGTGCGACAGCGCCAGATCATTGTCCGGCTCAGCCCTCAAGACCTGCGCAAATGCTTGGAGCGCAACCTGCGCATCGCCGCGCTCCTGCTCAAGTACCGCATAGTTGTAAACTGCCTTGGTAAAATCTGGCCGGACCTTGACCGCGCGGTGGTAGGCCGCCTTTGCCTCTTCATAGCGCTCCGCCAGCTTGAGCGCGTTGCCAAGTGAGTTGTGGACCTCTGCGAGGTCAGGCCTCAGCCTTGCTGCCTGTTCGAGCCGCTCGAGCGCTTCATCCAACCGGCGCTGTTTGGTGAGCAGGCTGCCCAGATTGTTGAGCGCCTGCGCAAGCGATGGGTCAGCCGCAATCGCACGCCTATAGGCAGCCTCTGCGCCCGCCCTATCGCCCTTGTCCTCTAGCACGAGGCCAAGATTGTAAGGTCCACCGGCGAAATCAGGTCGCAACTGTTCAAGCTTGCGGAATGCAGTCTCGGCCTCATCGCTGAGCCCCAGCGCGCGTGCAGAGGCCCCGGCAATGTTCCATCCGGCCATCGTGTCAGGATAATCGCGGCTCATTGCGCGCGCTGCCTCAAGCGCGTCATGAAGGCGACCGGCGCGATAGAGCGCCGTGAGAGCTTCGATCTGGGGCTTGGGTGCGATCCGTTTGGGTTGCGGCGCTGCGGGCGGAGGGGTGGTGAAGCTGATCTTGACCGGCGCGCCCTTCGCGGGCTCGCGCGCAGGCGCAGTACCCTGCACCGGGTTCGGCACTCGCGTGATCTTGATTGGCGGCTTTTCCGAATTCCCCATCGCACAAACGCGAATAGGCGCTTTCGTTCAGGCCGCCAACCGCGATGCGCGCTTCACCGGAGCAATTCGCGCGCTGGGGTCTTCATGCCCTTGGTTCGGCTGGTGAGGTGGAAGCTGTGACACAGCTCGCATTTATAGGCGCGCAGCTTGAACGGTGCACGCGCGGCAGCGGCTTCCGCATTTTCGCGCGCCGCGTACCGTTTTTTGCGATTGCAGATGCCGGGGCGGGTTTTCATCGAACCGCCCGCGCAAGCCTATTTGACCAGTTCGACCTGTTCGAAGTCGAGTTCGACCGGCGTCGCGCGGCCAAAGATCGAAACAGAGACCTTGACCTTGGCCTTGTCGAAATCGAGTTCCTCAACCACGCCATTGAAGCTTGCAAACGGACCATCGAGCACTTTGACCGAATCGCCAATTTCGTATTCGACGTGGATGTCCTGCTTCGGCGCCGCCTTCGCTTCTTCGACGCCGCCGAAATACCGCGCTGCTTCTTTCTCGCTGATCGGCTGCGGTTTGTTGTTGTTGCCGAGGAAGCCGGTCACCTTCGGGGTGTTCTTTACAAGGTGATAGATGTCATCGTTCATCCGCAGCTTCGCAAGGACATAACCAGGCATGAACTTGCGCTCGACCTGAACCTTCTTGCCGCGCTTTACCTCGGTCACGGTTTCGGTCGGGACTTCGATCTCCTCGACACCTTCTGACAGGCCGAGACGCTCCGCTTCAGCGATGATCGCTTCCTTGACCTTGTTCTCAAAGCCAGAATAGGCGTGGATGATGTACCAGCGAGACATGCAAGAAACCCTTGAAATTGATCAGCTTAGCCAGTCGGTTTTGGCAGATGCGATCAGGAATTGACGACTAGGCGAGGGTCAACAGGAAGTTGACGAGCGCGTTGAACAACGAGTCGATGCCGAAGAAGAACAGCGACAAAATGACCATGAAGATGAAAACGAAGATCGCAGTCCGCACCGTTTCCTCGCGCGTCGGCCACACGACCTTGCTGGTTTCTGTGCGGACCTGATTCACGAACTCGGGAATCGAGGTCTTGTTCTTCGGGGTCACGGCCTTTTTTTCGTCAGCCATCTTCAGCCTTTCGCGTATCGCGCAATCAGTTCAATCCGGCTTTCAGGTAGGGTGGCTCGCCGTCCGGGACAAGGTCACGGAGGGGCTTTGCGTTTCTACCGATGTCGGAATGGCTGCGCAGATAGGCCGAAACACACCCTATGGCAAGAGAGTCGCGCAAGCAGACGTTTCATTAAGTCGCAACATTATTCCCTAGCCAGCCGCGCCTTGCGGCTATAGCGTGCGCCCCATTCGAAGGCGTCCAGTTGTCCGAGGGATTTGGGCGATAGCGACGCAACGGGAAGCAAACGGGGAATTCTCACACATGGTAGCACCTGAAACCGCAAGCGTCAGCTTTGCTGATCGCGTGGTCAATGTTTCGGACTTTATCTGGGGTGGCACCTGGAATGGCGTGGAGGTCATTCCCTTCCCGCCCATGGTCATCATCCTGCTCGGCATCGGCCTTTACATCATGGTCGGGCTCAAATTTTATCCGCTCCGCAATCTCGGCAGTGCGTTTGCCGGCTTGTTCAAAAGCCGCAAAGGCGAAGGAGAAGGGGAAATCTCGCCCTTTGCCGCGCTTTCAACCGCCCTTTCTGGTCAGGTTGGCACCGGGAACCTCGCAGGTGTTGCGACGGCGATTGCGCTTGGTGGACCAGGGGCAATCTTTTGGATGTGGATCACCGCATTGATCGGCATGGCGCTCGCCTTTGCGGAAGGCTCGCTTGCGATCCGTTACCGCGAACAGACCTCGGAAGGAACCTATCGCGGCGGCCCGATGACGTACATCATGATGGGACTTGGGCCGAAATGGACGTGGCTTGCGATCCTGTTCTGCCTGGGCACTTTGTTCTCAGCCATGATCACCGGCAATTCGATTCAGGCCAATGCCGTTGCAGACGGCTTGAACGAGCTGTTCGGGATCGAAGAAGCCATTGGCGGGGCAATTGTTGCAGTGGCCGTATTTGTCGTGATCATCGGCGGGATTAAGTCGATTGGCAGCGTTGCTGAAAAGGTCATCCCGTTCATGGCTGGCGCGTACATCGTGATGGCGGTTCTCGCGCTGCTGCTGAACATCACAGACATCCCGGCAACCTTCGGGCTGATCTTCTATTCCGCGTTCAATCCGACTGCAGCAACGGGCGGCTTTGCAGGCGCGATGATCATCATCGCGATCCGCGCAGGCGTTGCTCGCGGCCTGTTCTCGAACGAAAGCGGACAGGGTTCCACGCCGATCGCGCACGCTGTGGCACAGACCAACGATCCCGAACAGCAGGGCCGCATGGCCATGCTCGGCTGTTTCATTGATACGATGGTCATCTGCACCATGACTGCGCTCGTCATTCTGACGGTCACGGGTGACTTTACAGGCGGTGGACAAGCGGTTGCGCATGCCTGGGAAAGCGACCTTGAAGGCTTCGCGATGACCAGTGGCGCTTTTGCTGCGGCCTTCCCTGTCAGCATTGGCGGAATCGCCATTGGCACGTTGATCGCCAGCCTCGCGCTGATCTTCTTCGTGTTCACCACTTTGCTCACCTGGAGCTATTACGGCGAACGCGCGATCACCTTCATCTATGATCGCATCCCTGGTTCAACCTTGGGCGGTGAAAAGATCCTGCACTACATCTGGCGCGTCCTGTGGTGCGTTGTGATCTATATCGGCGCAAGCGCTGACCTCACCACTGTGTGGCGGATGGGCGATATCTCCAATGCCGCGATGGCCCTTCCTAACCTGGTAGCGCTGCTGCTGCTGTCAGGCGTGGTGTTCAAGCTTGCACAAGGTGTGAGGGATGCAGGCCCCACACACACCGCTGATACACCCGAAGAGCCGAACGAATACTGATCGGCTCAGACCTGAAAAAGAGGGGCGCGTCCGGACTTGGTTCGGACGCGCCCAATTTTTTGCGGGTTACCGGCGGAGAAATAGCCGTTCGAACAAGCCCGGCTCCTCCATAGGGCGAATGGCCCCATACTTGATCCGGCGCATCGTTGCCTCAGCTGCCGTTCTATGAGTGGACTGCGGATTTGGTGCGGGAGGGGTCGGGCTCATGCGCTCTTATCTCGCCGAATAGGCTTGCTGTCTCGCCTACCAGATACCTAGGTGTTCTCCCCAGGGTGGGATCAGTACCAGCCCATCAGCTTTTCGAACCAGCTTGGCTCATGCATGGGGCGCACCGGGCCATATGCCAGCGCGCGCAGCGCCGGATCAGAATGCGGGCGAGGGCTGACCCAATGATCGGGTTTTGAAGAACGAAAGCTGTACTGGCTCATGATGATCCTCCTTTTGCGAGCGGCGCGATTCGATCGCTCCGTTCGGCTGGATGACCAACTGGCATGATTCGATTGGCCCGAAGCTGACCGGACCTGTTAGCCGCCGTTCAGCTTACCAACCACCAAGATGAACGCCGGCAATTGAGTGCTGGCGCCGACATCGCATCTGGAAGGAAATGGCAGGGGTGACAGGATTCGAACCCGTGGCCCTCGGTTTTGGAGACCGATGCTCTACCAGCTGAGCTACACCCCTGCATTGGGCAGCGCGCTTTATCCGAGCCCCCGACGATAGGCAACACCTGTTTGCAACCCGGAGCCCGAATGCACTGGATTGTTAATTGGTTGTCATAAATTCTAACCTAGAACCTCAGCGTCGCTCTGATACAATGTGAGACACCATGCATTCGCCCATGCGCGCCCCTATTCCGGTTGAGACGCTGCTGCTTGCATATCGCAGCGGTATCTTTCCGATGGCGGACAAGCGCGAAGATCAGGAAATATTCTGGGTCGAGCCGCGCGATCGGGCGGTCATCCCCCTTGATGGACTTCATGTCTCGAAGTCCCTTCGCAAAGTCCTCCGCACAGACCGGTTTGAAGTGACGCTTGATCAGGCGTTTGCTAATGTGATGCACGCCTGCGCCGCGCCACGTCCGGGCCATCCCCAAAGCTGGATCAGCGACCGAATAGTGGCAAGCTATATCGGCCTGCACCGCGCAGGCCACGCACATTCGGTCGAATGCTGGATGACTGGCGATGATGGCGAAAGAATGCTGGTTGGCGGTCTATACGGCGTCTCGTTTGACAGTGTGTTCTGCGGCGAAAGCATGTTCAGCCACGAAAGCAATGCGAGCAAGATCGCTTTGTGCTGGCTTGTCGCGATCCTGCGGGAAGCAGGCTATGTGCTGCTGGATTGTCAGTTCATGACCGATCATCTGTCTTCGATGGGAGCTGTGGAAATGCCGCAGGCCCGGTATCTGGAGCGCCTTGAACAAGCGCGCGGCGAGGCGGAGATTGGGCTTGATGCAGCATTCCAACGGTTCGCGCAGGGCGATCCGTACAACGCCGATTACTCGTCGCCGGGAAAGCTCATCGCGCAGTCCTTGACCCAAACATCGTAGATCGGATGCTCGACCACGTTGAGGCTGGGGTTCTCCTTGAACAGCCAGCCTGAGAAAATGCGGGTATGCTCGCTGTCGCCACGCTCAAGCACGTCGACCTGCACAAAGGCGCCGGTTTCCTGAGGAAATTCATAAGGAGCCGTGCGTTCGCAGGCGTCAAGCCGCACGATCACCGGACCTTCTTCGGCGGTTTCACCCGGACGAAGCTCGATATCCTGGCTCACATTGTTGCGTTTGTTGAGAAGGCCGATGGTTGCAACCCGTTCTTCCATTGGTGTCGCATCGGCAGATCCGTCAAACCCACCATCGCCAGCCGGCACCGATGAAGCTGCTATTGCCTCGTCGCCTTCTGCCAACTCGGCATCCGCGTCTGCCTCCCCTTCACCGCATGCGGCAAGCGCGAGTGCGGGTAAGATCGCAAGCAGAGTGGACGTCAAACGCATCGCGTCGGTTTAGCCTTCAGGAGCCCAGGCTTCGTAATCGCCATCAGCCGCAGCACGCTTGCCGCCACGTTCAAGCGCACCTTGAGGCCGATAGGCATCTGCGCTGCCCGTGGCATTGGGCGTGTAATCGGCTTCCCATATTTTGGCCGGGGGAAGATTGCTTTCGGGCACATCGCCAAACGCACCATGAAGCCAGCCGTGCCATTCGCTGGGAACCCGGCTCGCATCATTGGGGCCGTTATAGATCACCCAGCGGCGTTCTTTCTGAGTGTAGGAGCCATTGTTGGGGCCGCCTTTGCCCTTGGCGCGGTAATATTTGTTGCCCTCAGCATCAGTGCCAACATGCTCACCGCCGACGCGGGTCGACCACCAATGCGTGCCAATGGTGGCGCCGTCCCACCAGGTGAAGATTTTTCCAAAGATTCCCATGTCGGCGCGATTAGCCCAAGCGGTGGCCTGCGCCAAGTCCAATCCTTGCACATTGCGTAGTGATCGGTGGGCGCGGCAGCTGCGATGTTGACGCCATCGACCAGGCAACGTCTAACGATCCTGAAGGAGGCGATGCATGTTCGAACCTGGAGAGTTCAATCCGCTGATCTATTGGGTGCACGTTGTGCTCGGCTTTGGCTCTGCTTTGTTCGTGATGGTTGCGCTCACCAGTCGCAAAGGCAGCCTGCTGCAACGCCGGTCTGGTAAATTCTTCGCGGTCAGCATGGGGGCGGCAGCATTGAGCGCGCTCTATTTTTTTGCAGCGGGACCACCGGCCCCTCCGGTCCTGATTTCGGCTGCGGCTTCAATCTATGGGATTGGGATGGCGATCCTAAGTTTGAAGGACCGAAAAGGCATATGGCGTATGACCCAGGCGATCCTTGCAATCGTCTCAATCCTGATTGGTCTGCTCTATGTGGCGTTTGTCGCCTTTGCGATCATGGTGCCGGACATACCGATTTATCTCGCGCTGCTTGGCCCAGCGGCTGGCATCCTGTTTCTCGCCATGGGTTGGCAGGACATCGGATTTCTGCGCGCAAAAGCTCCCGCTTCCAATCGGAGACTTAAGAGGCACGCATTAAGGATGGCTTTGGTTGCCGCCGAAGTGGTGCGCGCGCCCGCAATCTCTTTCGGGCCGCCGTTCCTGGGCGATGCAACCTTCGATTTCTATTCCTTCGGGCCGTTCCTGCTGATCCCTTTGATCTACTTCATGGCCCTGCCGGATTGGATTAAGCAACAAGAAGCAAAGAAGCAGCCCGCCTAAAGCGATGCATTGTCAGGCAGTGTGAACTCGACCACATCGCCGGGGCGGATTCCCAACTCCTGTGATAGGCCGCCCCTGATCTCAAAAACCGCCAGCGCCGGTCCATCTGAGGCAACACTGTCAAGCGAGTATGGCACGCCTGCCTCGATATTGGTGATGCGGTTGTCAGGTCCGATGAAGATGATGTCGAGGGCGATATGCGTGTTCTTCATCCAGAAACTGCGGATCTGCGGTGTGTAGGAAGGGAACAGCATCCCCTCATCCTTGCCCATGGAATTGCGAAACATCATGCCGCGCGCCTGTTCGGCACTGGTAAGCGCAAGTTCGGTGGTGAAAACATGACGGTTCTCACCACTCACAACGGTCACATCTGTCAGCTGCAAGCCGGCATCGGACAAGGCGACATCAGCAGTGCCGGTCTCGGGCGCTGGGGGAGCCTCCTGCGCGGCGCCACCAGCAGGTGAACATGCTGCTAAGGCAAAGCCCGCTGCTGCTGCAATCATTCGTACCATGAACCGCCCTTTTCTTGTGCTTCGTCGTCTTCGGCCTCGGCGAGCCAATCGTCTATTTCCTCGGTCGCGGCTGCATCAAGTATGAACGCCGCATGCTCATACTGGTGCCCTGCACGCAGCATCGCGGCAACCTGTTTTTCGCGCCGTTTGTGGCGTGCCTCAACCGGTTCGTCTTCTTCAACTGCCCGCCCGAAAGGGCCAAAGCCGCGCTTGCGCGCCAAGAGAATTGCCGCTCTCCTGCTTTCCGCTTCACCTGGTGCGTGATCCTCTCGCACCCCGTCTTCGACGCCTGCTGCCCAAAGTGCCTGTTCGACTCGCCGCGCCCCATATCCGCGCGCAGTGAGATCGCGCGACTTGGCCCTCGCATAGGCATCATCATCAACATATCCCAGCTCGATCAGCTGGCTAACAAGGCCGGTCACATCAAGTTCCCTGACACGGCCGTCAGCATCCTGTGCAACGCCGCGTTCGCGCAGCTTCCTTGCCAGATATTGTTCTAGTTTGGAGCCTGTCGTGGAAAACCGCGCGACATAAGCGAGCGCGAGGTCCTTCAATCCCGTTTCGTCAAGCGGGCGCGCCTTGCGCCTTTTTTTGGCTGTGTTTCGGGCGTTTGGCTGCTTCATCCGCGATACATCTCAGCAGTTTATCTGGCGACCATCACTACCGGGCGATGACGTTTTGCTTCCTCTTGCAACCATTTCGCCTTATTCGTGCCACAGTCCTTATCAAATGGGAAAAATTCGAGCCGGATTGGAGCAAATCTGTACCGGCTAGGACGGGATAACGCGCAAGCATGCGCACAGCAAATGACGGGTATCGCCTGAACAATGACCGACGCCGCACTTACGCCGACGCCGAACGATTGCGAATTGCCGCGCCTGCGCGCCCAGTTCGAGACCTTCAACGACGCCATTGATTACGCCGCTCGTTCGAAGAAGGGACTGAATTTCCACGATATGCGTGGAAAGCTTGAACGAGTCTACACCTATGCCGAAATGCGCGAAGACGCGCTTGCCATGGCGCGCAGATTGGTCGCTGCCGGGATTGGCAAGGAAGACCGCGTTGCTCTGATCGCAGAGACCGTGCCTGACTTCACCGCGCTGTTTTGTGCCTGTGTCTATGTTGGCGCTTGGCCGGTCCCGCTGCCTTTGCCGACAACATTTGGCGGGCGCGATTCGTATATCGATCAACTTGGAGTCCAGCTTTCAAGCTCGGACCCCAAGATCCTGCTTTACCCGCCAGAAATCGCCGAGATGGCCGAGAAGGCGGTCGCAACGCAGGGGTGCATGGGCAGCGACTGGACCAGCTTTGCCGAGCGCGAGGCGCCCGAATGCGAGTTGCCCGATGTTGGTCCTGAAGACATCTGTTACTTGCAATATTCGTCTGGCTCGACGCGCTTCCCGCAAGGGGTGGCCGTTACACACCGCTCGCTGCTGCATAATCTCGCGGGTCATGCGATCACGATGAACATCGGTGAGGATGATCGCGGCGTCAGTTGGCTGCCGTGGTATCACGATATGGGCCTTGTCGGCTGCTTCCTGTCGATGATCGGCAATCAAATCTCGTGCGATTACCTCAAAACCGAACATTTTGCCCGCCGTCCGCTCGCCTGGCTCGACATGATCAGCGCGAACAAGGGCAACACGATGAGCTATTCGCCGACATTCGGCTATGACATCTGCGCACGCCGAATTTCGAGCCAGAGCAATGTTGCCGAACGCTTCGACCTTTCGCGTTGGCGTCTGGCTGGCAATGGCGCGGACATGATCCGCCCGGATGTCATGCAAAGCTTCGTCAACGCCTTTGCTGATGCCGGTTTCTCCGCCAGCGCCTTTACCCCGTCTTATGGCCTTGCAGAGGCGACGCTGGCGGTCACGGTGATGCCGCCGGGCGAAGGGATCAGGGTGGAACTGGTCGAGGAAGAGCGCCTTTCGGGCACTCCGCGCGATATCAGCCGGCCTGCTCGCTACCGTGCGATTGTCAATTGCGGAAAGCCTTTGCCTGATATGGATGTCGAAATCCGCGGCGAAGATGGCCATGCGCGCGGCGACCATCAGATCGGCAAGGTCTGGTGCCGAGGCCCAAGTGTGATGCACTCATACTTCCGCAATCCCGAAGCGACAGAGGATTGCCTTGTCGATGGCTGGCTCGACACCGGCGATATGGGCTACCTTGCTGATGATTATCTATTCATCGTTGGCCGCGCCAAGGACATGATCATTATCAACGGTAAGAACCACTGGCCGCAAGATATCGAATGGGCGGTGGAGCAGCTCCCCGGCTTCAACCACGGCGATATTGCCGCTTTCGCTGTCGAAACTGACAATGGCGAAGAAGCGCCCGCAGTTCTCGTCCATTGCCGGGTTTCCGACCCGGTCGAGCGCGTGAAGCTGCGTGAACAGATTTCGGACAAGGTCCGCTCAATCACGGGCATGAGCTGCGTTGTCGAACTGGTCCCGCCGCGCACATTGCCGCGCACCTCATCAGGCAAACTCAGCCGGGCAAAGGCAAAGAAGCTGTACCTTTCAGGTGAAATCGTGCCGCTTAAGCTCGCGGCGTAAGTTTATCGGCCACCCCAATCAGCGCGAAGCGGACCAAAGTCCGGCCGCACACTCACGCTCGCCCCTCGTTGGGCAAGCAATTCGGCCGCCTGTTCTGCCTGCTCTTGAGGCCCGATCAGAACGATCGGCAAGTTGACCCGTTTTGATGCCCATTCGACCACACCTAGAGCGTCTGCTCCAGCCGGCGTCGGGCCATCTTCAGAAAACTCTATCTCAGTCGGCAGCTGTGCAAGTGGGGGCAGAACCTCGATCACCCAATCACGCTCCGTGCCGATGATGCGATCTTCAAGCGCCTTGTAGGTTGCCATGGTCGCACCCTCCAAAACTTCTGCACGCACGTTTGCGCGTCCCCTGTTGCGGTCAACCGTCACCTCATCTTCTGAAACGCCGGCGATCAGCGCCAGTCGTGCTGCCAACAGCTCTGCCCTGGCAAGCGCAGCTGCGGCTTCTCGGTCGCGCTGGTCAGACTGGCTCAATTGTTCACGCTGCGCAGCTGACGGGGCATCGGAAACCCGGATCTGGCGCAAGCTGATCATCATTTCCTTGCCCACTTCCTGAGCCAATCGGCTTTCCAACCGCGATTCAACTTCGGCCTCGTTGAGCGGGTTTGGCGTCAACACCTGCGCATCCACCTGAATTGGCACAATTCGAAAGTTGACTTCGAGTTCGTCAATTTCCGAACCATCTACAAATTCGTTTTTGATCGCATCACTTATGCGCCGCTGCGTGTTCGCCTCGCTCGCAATCTGGAACAATTGAGATGTCAGAAAACCCGCAAGAACGACGAATACAGCAACGACAATCCAATGCTGCCACTGTTTCTGAATGTCCCGATCCGCACCTTCCTCACCGGACCCCTGCCCCTCCCGCTGGCGGCTTTGCGAACTGCGAAAGCCATAAAGGCGCGCCATGGCGAGCGCGGTTAGGGCAATAGTGATGAGGTTGGTTGCATAGAGCAGCAAGGCGCCGCCAAACGCCTCCCAATTGGCTGTCGCAAGCCCAAAGCCTACAACCGCAAGCGGCGGCATAAGAGCCGTCGCAATCGCAACGCCCACGATTGCGCCCGCTCGCCCGCGGATCATCGCATAGGCGCCCGCCATACCAGAAAACAAGGCGACCAGCAGATCGAACAAGTGCGGCCTTGTCCGCGCTGCAATTTCATCGGTGATCGTTTGGATAGGCGAAAAATACACGATCAATGCGCACAAAGCGATCGCGAGCACGCTTCCCCAAAGGAGGCTCAAAGTCGACTGTTTGAGCCAACGGAAGTCGTCGATCGCAAGCGCGAAGCCAAGCCCCATGATCGGCCCCATCAGTGGGGAAAGAAGCATCGCCCCGATCACCACCGCGATCGATGATTGCAGCAGGCCGATAACGGCGATCCCTGCGCTCATCGCGGTCATGAACAGGTATCGCTCCGAAAGTGCGCAATCATCGCGCCTGCGTTCAATCACAGCTGCCTGATCAACCGCGCCGATCACCTTCTCGCGCCACCAGATCAGGATCGAGGAAACTATGTCGCTCAGCGCAGAGCCCGCCGCTTGGTTGAGCTTGCTTCCGTCACCCTTAGGCTCATCTGAGGCCGAAAGCGCTGATTGGTTGGCGGTTTTGTCTGACATGTTCAGCAAGTTTCCCAGTTCAGCGAAGAGGTCTAAGGCTATTCCAGACCGAAAAAAAGCCAATACGCTTTCAGCCTTCAAATTGCGCGTTGGCCTGCTGGTCAGAAACACGCTACCTTGGAAGCGCTTGAAAGACGTGTTTTAGATTACTAATACAGTAGGGTAAGAACTTCGTCGGCGACATCCGGCGGATCAGGGAGCGAAATAGACCGCATGAGCACTGAGACCACACCGGACCTCAATCTTTCCGCGCCGACCAAGACGGCGACCGACTTTGAGCTGACGCCGCCCGATCCGGTGCCTGACGTTGCACCTGAAAAGGCCGCTGGCCTCGTCCCCGTTTCCGACGAGCAGAAGAGCAAGCTCGACACAAAGGTCGATGCCTTCGTTACCGATCTCGTTTCTGTCGACGCCAACTCGCCTGCGTTTGGTGAGAAGGTCGACCAGATTACTCGGATGGGTCAGGAACAGATCCGTGCCGCAGCCGCGCATTCGAACCGCTTTCTCGATCGTCCGGTTCGGGCGATGGATGCAGACAGTTCAGTCGGTAGCGACCTTGCCGAACTGCGGCGTACGGTCGAAGACCTTGATCCTGGCCGCAAAGGGAAACTTCTGTCCCCGCGCAAGCTGTTCGGCATTATCCCGTTCGGCAACAAGCTGAAGAACTACTTTGATAGCTACACCAGCGCGCAAGGCCATATTCAGGCGATCCTTGAGCGTTTGGAAGGCGGCAAGAAGGAACTTCACCTCGACAACGCGGCCATCGACACTGAGCGTGCAAAGCTGTGGGAAGCGATGGGCGAGCTTGAGCAGATGATCCACATCGCCAAAACGCTCGATGCGCGGCTTGAGGCAAAGGCGATCGAACTCGACGCATCAGACCCTGAGAAAGCCAAGGCTCTGCGCGAGAGCGCGCTGTTCTATGTCCGTCAGCGCACGCAGGATCTGCTGACCCAGATGGCGGTGAGCGTTCAAGGCTATCTCGCGCTGGATCTGGTCAAGAAAAACAATGTTGAGCTGGTCAAAGGCGTTGACCGCGCCAGCACAACCACAGTTGGTGCCCTGCGCACCGCAGTGACCGTTGCACAGGCGATGACCAACCAGAAACTGGTGCTGCAGCAGATTACCTCGCTCAATCAGACAACGACTGACATCATCGATTCGACCAGCTCTTTGCTGCGCGAACAGACTGCGCAAATTCACGAGCAGGCTGCATCGTCAACCATTCCTCTCGAAACGCTCCAGCGGGCGTTCCAGAACATCTATGACACGATGGATGAAGTGGACGATTTCAAAGTTCGCGCGCTGCAAAGCATGAAGCAAACCGTGAATGTCCTTACCGACGAAGTCGAGAAATCGAAGGGCTATATCGCCCGCGCAGAAGGCCAGGCACAGGCGCAAGCCAAGGTCGCATCGGAGCCTGCACTCTTGGCGCTCGACAACTAAGGGTCATTTGAGTGAGCGACAGCACCCGCGAATCCGATCAAATCCTGAGCGCTGCGAAACGCTCTCTGGTCACTCAGCAACAGGGCGGCACGCACAGGCCCGGTCCTCCCAAATGGGCTGGATCCTCTGCCGAGCGGCGCAAGAACTGGATTTCTCGGGCAAAATACTTTGCGGGCGCGGTCCTCGCGATTTTTGTGAGCGCTTCTGTTGCTGGGGTTGTTCTAAACGGCATCGGCTTCACTGGCGTGATGATGGTCGCTCTTGCTGTGATGGCGGCAGCGTTTGTTTTTGGCAATTTCCCGAAAGTGAAAGTGCCCAAGCGCGCCGAGCTCAAGCAAGGCAATCCCAGACAGATGGTCGCAAGGGTCGAAGTCTGGCTTGAGGCCCAGCGCGAAGCCTTGCCCGCACCAGCGGTTGCGGTTGTTGATCAGCTTGGCCTGCAATTGGACGCGCTTGGCCTTCAGCTCGAAGCGCTTGATGGCGCTCACCCAGCGATGAGCGAAGTCCGCGAGCTGGTCGGCGAGTATATCCCGGAGACGATCGACAATTACCGCAAAATCCCGGCTCATCTTCGTCAGGAGGAACATGCCGGAGGCACCGCTGATGAACGGCTTGTTGAAAGCCTCACCAAACTTTCTGGCGAAGTCGACAGGGTCACTCGCCGCCTCGCCGAAGGTGCGATGGACGATTTGGCGGTCAAATCGCGCTATCTCGATTATCGTTTCGGCGGTGATGACATGATCGCCGATATGGGAACGGATCAGGGTTCTGGTGTGCCACTGCCTGACTTTGCCACAACGACTGACAAAGCGAAGGAGCCACGCTGACATGCGAGTTTCGCTACCCCATTCGCTCGGAAAGGACGAAGTCCGCCGTCGTATGCATGAACACGGTCATGAGATCGGCAGCTACTTCCCTCCCGGAATGGCGACCGTCGAGACCGACTGGCCGCACGAAGACCGAATGAGCCTGTTCATTACGGCTGCCGGTCAGCAGATCGAAGGCGGCATCGACATTGCCGAAGACAGCGTCGTGATCGAACTCGACCTGCCGGCTATACTTGGCTTCCTGCGCGGTACGCTTGAAAGAGCCGTGCGCAAGCACGGTGGGAAACTGCTCGAAAAGAGCTGACATAGAAACCGGGCCCTTCCCGATTTGGCGCATGCAATGCAGTCTGGCCCAAGTGTCCTTGTTATTTGACACCCCGTTCGTCATACTAACCTGACGCTTTGTGACAGTCTGATCCTGTCATATTGCGCGGGATTGAACGGATCGGGTTTGATGAACGGGGCGACAGACAATCTGAGACAATCGCTGCGCGAGGCGACCAGCCGGGCGCACGATCTGCTTGATCGGTCCATGCAGGAAGCTGCAGGCTGGACATCGGCACGCGACTATGCCCGGTTTCTCAGCCTCCAATACGCAGCCCGTCGACCGGTTGAGGAATGGCTTGACCGCAACGCACCAGACGAGATGCTGCCGCCGCCGCAATCAACTCTTATCGCCGATGATCTTGCGCGGTTTGGTCTTGAGACACCTACCCGCACTTGCGCCTTCGCGCTGGATGAGAACCCCGTTCGACGCGAAGGCGTGGACGCTGCGCTTGGCGTCGCATGGGTTCTGGCCGGTTCTTCGCTTGGCAATCGTGCGATCCTGACAGAGATAAAGCGCGCCTCGAATGGATCGCATTGGCCTCACAGGTTCCTTGGTGACGAGAGTATGCTGGCTTTCTGGAAAGGCCTTCGTCGATCGATCGAACGCCCCGCAAGCGCACATGAGGTGGACGCGAGCACAGCTGCGGCTCATGCGGTGTTTGCCCACTTCCTGCGGGTCGCCAAAACTGCAGAGACTGTGTCGTGAACGCGGCCTTCGACCCTGCTGCGCTCGACGATTGCGACCGCGAACCGATCCATCAGATCGGCTCTGTTCAGGATTTCGGCGGACTGATCGCTCTCGATGAGCATTGGCATATCACACATTTCTCGGACAATTGCGCCGACCTGCTCGGGATTGATGCCAACCCCACGATTGGCAGCGCGCTTGCCGAGATTCTTATTCCAGATGCGCTTGAGCAGCTGAAGGAGGCGGCGAGCCGTATCAATTCGGACAAGAAAGTCGAACAGGTCTTCGGCCTTCAGCTTTGTAGCAGCACCCCATTGTTCGATTGCGCGATCCATGCGAGCGGGCGAGGCCTTGTTCTGGAATTCGAACCTCACAGCGAAAGCTATGACGAACAGCTAAAACCCGTTGGCGCCCTTATCGCCCGGCTTTCGGGGATCAACGATCTCGCCGAACTGTGCGACGCTGCGGTAGAGGCCGTTCGCGAGCTAACGGGCTATGATCGGGCCATGGTCTACAAATTCCGCCGCGACGATAGCGGCGAGGTCATCGCCGAAAGCGCAGCAGAGGGAATGGAGCCCTATCTCGGGCTTCGATATCCAAGGGAAGACATCCCTCTGCCAGCTCGTGCTCTGTTCCTGCGCAACCGCGTGAGAGTATTGGCAGACGTTGCTGCCGAGGCCTCACCTATCCGATCAGGCGAAACAAACCGGCCGCTTGACCTGTCGCTCAGCGTGCTGCGCGCGTCCGCCCCGGTTCATCTTCAATATCTGCGCAACATGGGTGTGGCGGCCACACTAACGATCGCCATCATTCGGCAGGGCAAACTGTGGGGGCTCATCTCCTGCCACCACAATACGCCCAAGCGGCCACCTTATGCGCTGCGCACGGTGGTCGAGATGTTCAGCCAGGTCTTCTCGCTGATGCTCGACAGGATCCTTGTCGATGTTTCAGAAAGCCTGCGAGCGCGCGCGCAACAATTGCACAATGAACTGGTCCAGCGCTTCGATGGTGACACGACTATCGTGAATGACATTCCGCTGCTTGAGAACGTGCTGCGCCACACGATTGCTCACGATGGGATGTCGCTGTGGATGGATGACGAGTATCGCACTTTCGGAGAGGCTCCGAGTGCGCGACAATTTGCCAAGCTCATACCCGAGCTGAGTGCGCTTTCGACCGGCGAAGTCTTCACCAGCGTCAATCTGAGCGAACAGATCGAAGAAGCACAGGATTTTGCTGACACAGTGACAGGGGCACTCGCCTTACCCATATCGCGAACGCCCCGCGATTATCTTGTCCTGTGGCGCAAACCGCTAGCGCAGACAGTGCGCTGGGGCGGCGAACCCGCGAAAGTGTACACTCCGGGCACAAGCCGGCTCGAACCGCGCAGCAGCTTTGCCGCATGGTCTGAGACGGTAGAAGGCCAATCGGAAGAGTGGAGCGATGACGAATTGGTGGTCGCCGAGCAACTTCGGCTGACGCTGATCGAAGTGGTCCTGCGGATGACCGACGAAATTGCTCGTGAACGCAGGCGCGCTCAGGAGCAGCAGGAATTGTTAATTGCTGAACTCAATCACCGGGTCCGCAACATCCTCCATTTGACGCGAAGCCTCGTGATGCAATCCGAAAAGGAAGCGCGAAGCGTCACCGGGTTTGCAACGCTGGTCGGCGGGCGCATCGCTGCCCTTGCGAGCGCACATGACAACATAACCCGCGAGAAATGGTCAGCAGCATCGCTGCTCTCGTTAGTCGGGAGCGAGTTTGCAGCCTATGTCTGGGACAAGCAGGAGCGTTTCTGTTTCTCCGGCAAGGACGTGATGGTCAAGCCAGAGGCGTACACGGTTCTCGCGCTGGTAATCCACGAATTGGTGACCAATTCGGTCAAGTATGGCGCCATGTCGGGCGATGCGGGCAGCGTGGAAATCGCTCTCAGTCAGGCACGCGCTGGTGATCTCAACATCGCTTGGCGCGAACGCGGCGGCCCGCCCGTCACCGCGCCCAAAAGGCGCAGCTTTGGCTCGATTATTATTGAGCGTTCCATCCCATTTGAATTGCAAGGTGAAGCTGAGCTTCGATTTGAAACAGGCGGGGTTGAGGCCGATTTCACTTTGCCTGCGCGGTATCTCGAAGGCGAAACTGCGGGCAACACCGCGTATCCTGCAAGTAAGGAAACAGATGCGGCCGCTCTTGCCGCTCCTCGGGCGAACACTTTGCCAGAAAGAGTGCTTGTCGTTGAAGACAATATGATCATTGCGCTGAGTACCGAAGACAGTCTTGCAGATCTCGGCGTTGCGCAGATCGATTTGCAAAGCACGGTTGCCGGAACACTCGCAGCCATCGCTGAGAATCCGCCTGACTTTGCGATCATCGACTACAATCTAGGCACAGAATCCAGCCTCACCATCACCAAGGAGCTGGCCGAACGCAAAATCGATTTTGTCCTTGCAACCGGCTATTCGGAAATGGGTGAGCAGTTGGAAGGCTTGGGCGCTTCCGGCATGATGCAAAAGCCATACGGAACCGAGGAAATCGCTGCGGCGCTTTCGGCCTTTGGTGCTGCGCGGCGTTGAGCCTAAGCGCTACGCGTCAAAAGCGTGATACCGGCAGCGTTGAAATCAAGTGCATCAATGCTTTGCGCGTAAAGACATTCACCCGCCGTTGCGCAAAGTGGTCCGTCCTTACCTCGCGCTTGCACCGCGCCAGAGAGCGGTAGAGCAAGGAGCCCTCCGGGATAGGCCCCGCGAACCGACAAGTCTGGTGCGCCCTCGACCCGGTCGAGGCGAAAGTATTCTCTGTCGATGAGTGTGCTCGAACAGGCCGCAATCGAGCCAATGTTCGCACCATCATAGGGACCACCGTCCGCGACGGCCAGAGCGCGCTCCAGATGCAGCTCTCGCGGCCGTCCATAATCATACAGACGAAAGGTCGTGTCAGAGTTCTGCTGCACTTCAACAAGCGCAATCCCGGCCCCTATCGCATGAACCGTTCCTGCCGGCAGATAATAGAAATCACCCGGCTTGACCGCGTGCCATGTCAACAGGTTCTCAATCGAGCCATCTAAGGCAGCCGCCCTGATTTCCTCGCGGCTCAATGGTTCGTCGAAGCCAATCGCAAGCTGAGCTCCCGGCTCGGCATCAAGCACCAGCCAGCACTCCTCCTTGCCCTGCTCTGACGGCAAGGCATTGGCATTGGAAGGATGGACCTGAACCGACAGCTTTTCGCTAGTGAACAGGTATTTGACGAGAAGATCTGGCATTTCAGCTGGCGGATCGAACCAGATCTCGCCAATCCTTTTCTCGTTCTTCGCCGCAAAAGGCTCGGGCAAACGATCTCGGCCCCATACCTTTTCGACCATCAATTGCGGCAAGTGACGAGCGGAATGCGCGACGCTGGTGCTCATTGCGCCTTTGCCCCTGGCAATTTGCCAACCGCTTGCGCGCCGTCTCTTGTGGTGACTAGCACTTCGTCATTCGCCACGATGATGCAGATATCTTCAAGGCCAATCGCTGAAACGCGCGGTCCATCGCTGCTGGCTAGCACCCTTTGGCAATCCACAAGGTCAGCCGTGCCGCGAACGACGTTTTCATCCGTCTTTGTGGTGAGCGCATCATGCAGCGCTGCCCAATTGCCGATATCAGACCAGCCCATATCAGCCGGCACCATCGCTGCGCGCGATGTGTTCTCCATCACCGCATAATCGATCGAATCCGCTTCAATGGCTTCGAAACATTCGGCATCCGGATGGAACAGGGCGCCTTCATTTCTTCCTTGCGCCACAGATGCAATGACGGCTTCGGCCATGGCTGGACGGTGGATGGCAAGTTCGTTGAGCAGGGCGCCCGCGCGAAAGGCGAAAATGCCTGCGTTCCAACTGTACTCACCGCTATCGAGGTAACTCTTAGCCCGCTCAGCATCGGGCTTTTCGACGAAGCTTGCGATCTCAAATCCGCCCGCAATCCTCGTTCCATGCCGGATATAGCCATATCCGGTTTCAGGCCGGTCTGGGGCAATTGCAATCGAGACCAGATAATCCGATGCCGCAAGCTCAGCGGCGGCAAACGCAGCTCTGCCAAATGCGTCATTGTCAGCGATATGATGATCGCTGGGGCAGACCAACATGATCGCATCAGCGTCAAGCAGCGCGGCAGCCAGAGCAATCGCTGGCGCTGTGTTGCGTGCCGCAGGTTCCACGATCAACCGGTGCTGCGCGCCATGCATTTGAGCAGCGATAAGCTCTTGATGGTCCGAGCCGGCAACGATCAGCGGCGCATGAAAGTGATCGTCACCTTGCACCCGGAAAATAGCCTGTTCGAACAGGGTCGTGTCGCCCACCAATCGCAGAAACGGCTTGGGGCTCGCCCTGCGACTGACCGGCCAAAGGCGTGTGCCGCTGCCTCCGCAGAGTATCACGGGGTGGATAGGATGCTGATTAACCATCACAAATGCGCGTATAACACACAGGGGTGTAAGACTAGTGAAAAGCGCGAGGCGGCTTGGGTGCGTCAGAGCTAACGCGCTCTGAAATCAACCCGATACCCGTATCGCGCCTCAATCGGTTCCCCACTCCGATTGCGAGCAGGATTGAAGCGGATCTTTTCGATCACAAGCGAGCACACAAGCGCGGTTGTTTGCGCATCCGCACTCGTTCGAGCGACGGAGCAATTGCGTGCGCGGCCTTGTGTGGTGACAGTGAATACCACCGTGACAGAAGTGCCGAAACGTGTTGAGCGCCCTCCTTCGGGGATAGGAAAGTCCCTTCGGGGATCAAGCGCTCCGGACCGGACGCTGGGACGCTCTGCCACATTGCCCTGTCCTCCTCCTTCGTTGCCGCTGCCAGTGCCAGGGCCAGCGCCCTGCGCCCCTGTACCATCACCAGCGTCGGTTGCCCCTGACCGCGTCGCCTCACCTGTCGACGAAGCTTGTGGCCGCTCTTCGGGGTTGCTTTCGATCTGCGAAGTTGGTGCGCTCACTGGTTCAGGCACATCCTCGATGCCCGGATCGCCCTCGGCTCCCTCGTCCGGCTCTGGCGGAAACTCGGGCTCTTCTGTCGGTACAGTAACTATGACCGTGAATGCATCGGCCACTTCGCGCTCAACCGACGAGGTGAATTCCGGCGCGAGAACGCGGCTCAAGCCATACAGTACGATTACATGGAATAGCGCAATCGCGACCAGCAATGGCCAACGCAGGCCACGCGGTTTTCCCTGATACCGAGCGGAAACTTTGATCATTTGTCAGGTGTATCAGCATGGCCGAGTTTTTGCAGGTCGGATCGGATGGTCAACACGCAGGTTCAACGTCCCGCAGCCGCTTGGCGAAGCGGCGCAATTGCCATGGGCAAAGCCGACCTTGCCAGTGTGCTGACCGGTCTGTTGGCGGCGATTGGGTATTTCGCGCTCGGCATAATCTGCCTTACACTATCGCGGTTTGACACGACGCTAGCCAGTGTGTGGCTACCCAATGCGGGCGCAGTAGCGGTCTTGCTCCTCGCACGAATGCGCAATGAGCTTCCCGCTTACGCAGGGTTCGGCGTAGCCAGCCTCGCGGCGAATGCACTTGTTGGCAATTCCCTGTCGACTGCACTGATTTTCTCATTCGCCAACCTGTTGGACATACTGTTGGTGACGTGGCTCACACGTCTGAGTTGTGGTCCGCGCCCACACATGGCCGACCTCACTCACCTGGGGAGATTTCTGCAGTATGGCGGCATGGTTGGCCCAGCCTGCGCGAGCCTGACAGTCTTCTTCGCCTCACGAATGATCGGCGATGCGGATTGGCTTGCTGCCATTTCCTGGTTCCTCGCAGACAGCATGGGCATGATCTTGATCGTACCCGCCGTCCTGCTGACAGCAGACGCCATTGGAAAGATGGCATGGCCTAACGCCCGCGAAGGCACGGAGATGGCTGCGTTCTTTGTAGGTGGGCTGATGAGCGTTAATCTGGTGTTTGCGCAGGATGCCTATCCGCTCATGTTTCTTGTTCCACCAGTCACTCTTCTGGTGGCCTTCCGATTGGGCGGCCTTGGTACGGCGCTTTACGTGCCAATCGTCGCAGTTCTTGCGAGCGTCATGACGTTCGCCGGACATGGCCCTATCGCCAGCTACACAGGACCAGAGGCGGGCAAGGCCTTTCTGTTCCAATCCTTCGTCGCTGCGAACTTTCTAACCGGACTTCCAATCGCGGCAATCCTTGCCGGCCGCATTCGATTGACGGCCGAATTGGAGCGCGGCCGCAGCGAACTCACTCTGCTGACCGAAAGCATCACTGACGCAGTCCTGCGGCTCGACCGAAAGGGCTTGTGCACCTACGCCTCGCCTTCCGTATATGATGTTCTGGGCCGTCAGCCACAGAGCTTTTTTGGCCGCCGGATCACAGAGCCCGCGCATGAGGACGCTCACGAACGCATCGAGGCGATGCTAGCCAAACTGTTGAACGGCGAATCTGAGAAAGAGCGGGTTACCTATCGGCGGCAGACGGATGACCGGCATGGTGCTCCTGTCTTCATCGAAGCGGATTGCGCGATTGCAAGAGACCCGGCGACTGGAGAAAACGACGGAATTGTCGTTTCAGCACGCGATGTCACAGAGCGGGTGGAGCTCGAACTGCTTCTCACGCGCGCGAGGCGCGAGGCGGAGGATGCAGCTAGCGCCAAGAGCGAGTTCCTCGCCAATATGAGCCACGAAATCCGAACCCCGATGAACGGCGTTCTGGGGTTTGCGGAATTGATGTTGCAGGGAGAGCTACAGCCCGAAGAGCGGCGCCACACCGAGATGATCGTTCAGTCTGGCCGTTCGATGATGCATCTGCTCAACGATGTCCTTGACCTGTCCAAGATTGAGGCTGGAGAGATCGGAATCGATCGCAAACCCATCGATCTGTACGCTGCGATTTGCGACTGCGCGCAGCTGCACAAACCCAACGCCGAGAAGCGCGGATTGCAGCTCAACATCCCATCTCCTCCAACCAACGAACATGACCGACCGTGGGTGCTGATTGATGGGCTTAGGCTTCGGCAGATTCTCCTCAACCTCATCGGCAATGCGGTCAAATTTACCGAAGAAGGTAGCGTTGAAATACGTTTGAAGACCGAAGCTGAGCGGTTCCTGATAGAGGTGGAGGACACGGGTATTGGCATCAGCACAATGCGGCTCGACACGATCTTCGCCCCGTTCACTCAAGCAGAAAGCGACACTTCGCGGCGTTTTGGCGGCACTGGCCTTGGCCTGACCATCAGCCGCAAACTCGCCGAGCTGCTCGGCGGCAATATCGAAGTAGACAGTGAAGTTGGTGCCGGCTCGACATTCCGGCTCAGACTGCCAGCTTACTATGTCGACCCTGTCCTGCCCGAAACCCCTCATAATGACATACCAGAGCCGCAGGACCTGCCCAAAGCTTCTCGCATCCTGTTGGTGGAAGATCACGATGTGAACCGGGTGCTGGCCACAGAGATGTTGCTGCGCTGCGGCCAAGCGGTCGAGATCGCTCACGATGGTAACGAAGCGATCGCGATGGTCATTGAATCGATCATGCGCGGCAAGCCTTACGATCTGTTGCTGATGGATATCCAGATGCCGGGCTGTGACGGATATGCCGCGACGCGGGCGATCCGAGCTGAGGGGATAAGCCCGGCCGAGCTGCCAGTTATCGCGCTAACCGCCAATGCCTATCCAGAAGATATTGCCGCCGCACGCGAAGCCGGCATGCAGGCTCATTTGTCAAAGCCGCTCGTCTTTGCGGAACTCGCTCGCACTCTCCAGCGCTGGCTGCCCACACGGATCATTGCGGCAGATGGGGAGGAAGAGCGAACGCGCTACGAAGACTCGTCCGGTCCGCCGGAGTCAGCCGAGGCGGGGACAACGATCATCGATACGTCGCGCGGTGGTGACCCCGCTCCGCGCCTGCGCAACCCTGCTCGCGGTGTCCACCTTGAGGCACGCGGTCGCCCGGTTTCTGGCGCGAACACGGCCCTTTCACCGCATCTGGTTGAGCGGTGGAACAAGCGCCGCCTTGAAGCCGTCGAAGCGGTGAGAGGGGCGTTGGAGAGCGGCGAGCTCGGAAAACAAGCAATGGGTGTTGAAGACCGCGAGCACCTTGAAAGGCTGGTTCACAAACTCGCTGGAACTGCAGCCATTTTTGGCGAGGCTGAACTGGGTGATCAAGCAGCCGCGCTTGAAAGAGCGCTGCGGCTAAAGTTGGGCGGGGAGGTCACGGCCGCCCTTGCATTTGAACTCCTGAGCGTCGCCGATGATCCATTGGACACATCCGATCGGGTGAGGAACGCACGGGGTTGACCCTCAAACGCAAACGGCGGGACCCGAAGGCCCCGCCGCGCTTGTTCGGTTAGATCGATAGCGACGAATTAGAATTCGTAGCGTGCACCGAGCTGGATCCGCCATGCAGAGCTGGAGATCGAGATGTCGTTGTCATCGTCTGGGTTGAAGCCCGAAATGATGTAACGGCCCTGATCATCCACACCGCCATCGACAAGATCGACGAACTGCGAACGCGTGCGACGGATGTTCGCGCCGCTGTCGATCAGGTTGAGGAAGTTCTCAAAGTCGACGAACAGTTCGACCCGGTCTTCGACGATTCCGGTCAGGCTGCCGATGAAGGGCAGTTCCTGGCTAAAGCGAAGGTCGAGGTCATAGTGCCAATCGTTGCGGCAGGTGTTACGAGCGATCGACTGACCCAGCTCGAAATCACATGCTTCACCCACTTCGCTGGTTGCAAGGTAGTTGAGCAGCGAATCAACCGCAGTTGCGTCAGACAGCGGCGAGATGTTCGGATCATTCACCCCGGTTGGGATGTAGAGCAGAGCGTTGTCGTTACCCGATGAGCTGTCAGCAAAGACGCCGCCACCGTCAAAGGTAAGGCTGTAAGGACGGCCTTCCTGAGCACGGAACAGGATCGCCAGACCGGTGTCGAAACCGTCGAAGAATTCTTCACGAATGAACATCGATGCGGTGAAGTTGTGACGGGTTTCGAAGTTCGAGGTCGAAACAGCCGGGTTCTGACGGTCAAAGGCAGCGCTGACGTCGAAAGACGAAGTTGCCGTTGAAGAGCCGACGTTCCGGTTGTTGTTCGAATCGGTGAATGCATAACCGAAGTTCATGTTCACCGCGCCGCCTTCGGTCAGGATACCGCCGTCGAAGCGCTTGTTGAGGACAAGCGAAACGATGTGACTGTCGTAGCTCGGACCGTTGGTCAACTGGATGTTGTCGTCACGGCGAGTGCCAAAGCACTCAGCGGTTAGACCAGTGTATACTGGCGGAGTGCCGCCCGTGCCAACCAGCGAGGCGTTACAGCCAGCCTGGGTTGCATCGACAGCCTGGTAGATCGGACGACCGTCTACGGTGAAGCCGTTCAGACCGCGACGGATGTCCGGTGCCTGCGACAGGTCCACGAAGTTCAGCGTGTCGTTGAACCGCGAGTAGATGTAGTCGAGGTTCAGGTTCCAGTTGCTGAAGAAACCGGTTTCCGGGCCGAAAGTGGTCTGGAAGCCAATGTTCGCACGAACAACTGTGGGCACGTTGAAGTCAGGGTCGGTCGACTGGACATCGTTACCGCCAACCGCAGCAACCGCAGCCGCCGCGTCAACGGCACAGCTTGGAAAGCCGGTAAACTGGCCGTTCTGAACAACGAGCTCCTGGCCGGTTGCCGGATCGGTCGGCAGGAAGCCAGCACACTCTGCATCACCGAAGTCACCGTTTGCCGAAGCGAAACCGTCGTTCGAGAATGCGTTTGAGTAGTACACAACCGGGTCACCGCCCGAGAAGATGCCCACACCACCGGTCAGGCGGCTGTCCGAGAAGAAGCCGTCATTGAGGAACTCGTAGGTGGCCGAAAGACGCGGCAGGATGACCGGGTCAAGACGGCCAAACGAATTGGCGTTGGTGAAACCATAACGAGCCAAGAAGTTCGGGTTCGCACGCGGCGCATCGCCGTCATACAGCTGAACACGAACACCACCGGTCAGCGACAGCTGATCTGTCGCTTCCCACTCGTCCTGCGCGTAGAACGAGTAGATCGTCCGGCCAAAGCGAGCAGCAGCGTTGTTGATGTCACCGTCGAGCGAAGATGCGATGGTGTAGCCACCAAGCGCGCCGCCGACCAGGTCATCAGAGCTACCAAACGGGCTTGAGAAGAAGCCGGTCGCAACACGGCCTGCTTCGAAGTCATCGAGGTTGCGGAAGAAGATCGAACCGGTCGCGTTAATGGCGAACAGGTTGAAAACTTCAAGGTCGTTCACTTCGACACCGAACTTCAGGAAGTGACCATCACCTGCATCCACGTTCATCTGGAAGCGAGCCTGGTCGATCTGGGTGTCGAGCTGGTTAGCCGAACGGAAGATGCCTGGACCGGTTGCAAGACGACCATTCTGAGTCGTGCCGCTGCCGTCCGGGGTAACGCCGACAACCAGGCGCGGGGTCGGGTTAGCAGACTGTGCTTCGCCGAAGCCAACTGGTCCCTGAACGTCGCCAACTTCTGCGCGGCTCACACGAAGCTCGGTTGAGATCGTGTCGCTCCAGTCAGAGTAGAGACGAACCGAGTAATAGTCAGAAACCGTACCTTCGTCCTCGAACGAGTTGAAGCCGGTGAGTTCCTGCGGGCCAGAGTCGTCTTCGATGTTGGTTTCTTCGAGACGCTGATAGGTCGCCTCGAGGCGGTGATCGTCGTTGATGATCGCGTCGAGACGTCCGAAGTAGCGGATCGAGCTTTCAGCCAGCTGCGTCGGGAAGCCGCCGACATCCTGACCGTAAACGCGGTTCGCGATATCAGCGAAACGATCAAACTGAGCCTGGCTTACGAAGTTCGCTTCGTTGGTGAAACCACCACCGGTCGGACCAAAGTTGTTGCCATCGCCAAGGTCGGTTTCTTCATAGCCGAACGAGAAGAACAGACGATCAGGAATGATCGGGCCGTTGAGGGTCACACCCCAGCGCTTTTCTTCACCAGCGTTCAGCGGGCGACCGTCGATTTCGTCAGCGAAAAGGCCTTCGTCGAAATAGGTATAGAATGCCGAGCCGTGGAACTTGTTTTCACCCGACTTGGTAACAACGTTGACGAGACAGCCGGTGAACTCCGAATATTCAACGTCAAACGGAGCGAACTCAACCGAAGTCTGTTCGATCACGTCAAACGGAAGCGGCAGCGAGTTACGAGCTGCGAACGGCGTGCCGTTAAGACCAAAGACGTCGGCTTGAACGATGCCGTCAACCGTGAAGGTGTTCGAACGGTCGTTGCCACCGAGGCACGAAATACGGTCAACTTCGTTCGAACGATCGAGGCTGACACGCGGGTCGATGCGGATGATGTCGCGGACGTCGCGAGTGATCGACGGGAATGCTTCAAGCGTTTCAGTGTCGAATGCAGTACCCGGACCAACAGCAACCTGCGTTACCTGTGCGCGGGCGCCGGTCACCACGATCGTGTTGCCGACATTGGTATCGCTCAGCGTGAAGGTGAAGCCAGTGTTGCCCGAGATGTTGACGAACACGTTCTCAACCGTCTGGCCTTCGAAACCGCCAGCGGTGACCGTGACGGTGTATGGGCCGCCAGGAGGAAGGGATTGAACACGGAAGCCACCGTTCGCGCCGGTCGTGGTGTCACGAACCTGCGAGGTACGCTCGTCAGTGATAGTCACCATGGCGCCTGCGAGCGGGCTGCCATTTGCGTCGGTCACGGTGCCTTCGACACCTGAGGTGATCTGCTGCGCAGCAGCAGGCGTAGCAATAGTAGCTGCAGCGGTGAGTGAAACGACACTCGCTGCGAGGAGATATTTGATTTTCATGAGAGGATGCCCCTGATCACGGTTGCACACATAAGATTAAGTGGACGTGCGCGTCCCTAGTAGCGTTGCACTGCACAAAAGCGACCGTTTTGTGACAATTCGATTACAGCTACTCACACGGAGTTGATCCGTAGATTTACCCACAGGCTTATCCTCACGCCAACCCGCAGAAAACCGGCGATTCTAGGCCTCTGTGTTGCACGAGAGCAACGAAGCGGGGTTTTTTGGGGAGAGCCGAATTGCCGTTCGGTGAACCGGTTTTGGGAGGCGGCAAGCCGTCAGCTAGGCGAGATTGATCTCGCGCAGGCGCTGCATAAGGAAATCATGTGAGCTGATCGGATCTTCTGGCTCAGCGCCCGCCGCATTTACACAGCTTGTAAGAGGCGTAATCATGTAGTCCGGACGGAAGTGCAAGAAGAAGGGCATGGAATAGCGTGAACGCAACGCTGCCGGCCCGCGCGGATTGACGACGCGGTGCGTCGTCGAGCGCAAAGTCCCCGCTGTCAGCCGCTCAAGCATGTCGCCAACATTGATGACAAGCGAGCCTTCTTCGGCCTTGACCGGATGCCATTCGCCTGACTTGGTCAGAAGTTCGAGACCGGCTTCCTCAGCGCCAAGCAAGAGAGTGATCGTGTTGATGTCACCATGTGCAGCGGCTCGGATCGCGCCCTCGGGTGCATCCTCACCCAACGGCGGATAGTGGAGCAGTCGCATCACTGAATTGCCATCTTCGACTGTCTGCGCAAAGAATTCGCGCTCCAGCCCAAGATGCAGAGCGATCGCCTCCAGAACCCGCAGACCGGTGTGTTCGAAAGCTGCGTAAAGCTCGCTGAAAGTC
>CAYUCZ010000041.1:0-29395 GCA_964443505.1 uncultured Porphyrobacter sp.
TGTTGGGCTTCCCGCAGGCACGCAAACCGAATCGAACGACAATTTCGTTCCCACGCTCGCTGTAGAGTACTTTTTCACTGACAATTTCTCGATCGAGACGATCGCTGGCACGACGCAGCACGATGTTGATACCGTTGCCGGTTTTCCGGCAGGCAGCGAGCTGGTTTCCGATGCGCTTCTGCTTCCGGCAACCGTCACCGCAAAAGTGCATTTCGATGCTGGCGGGATCAAACCCTATCTCGGAGCAGGCGGCGCGTACTTTATCTGGCTTGATGTGGAGCCGGGTGCGGCAGTTGTCCCGCTTGGCGTGACGCAGACGACATTTTCTGACGAGTTCGGGCTTGTCCTGCAAGCAGGGGTGGACGTGCCGGTTGGCGATGATGGATTTGGCATCACGCTTGACGCCAAGCGCTATTTCATCGGGACTACGGCTCGCTGGTTTGCTGGTGACGCGCTGGTGATCGAAACCGAACACAATCTTGACCCCTGGGTCTTCAGCGCGGGTGTCAGCTACACGTTCTAACGAAAGGAAAGTCGCGGTTTGGCCAGTTCGCCATCTTCTGGATCAGAGCCAATCCAGGTCGCGCGTGATCTGACCCTGTCGGATCTGCGCGCGGCCTTGGCGGCGGGCTGGCGCGATTTCCGAGGTGCACCCAGATATGGATTGTTCTTCGGGGCAATCTTTGCGCTTTCGGGCCTCGCTCTTGCTTACGTGCTATTGGCGCGGGGCGAGGTCTCGTGGTTGATCCCGGCAACGGCTGGTTTCCCGCTCCTTGCCCCGTTTGCGGCGGTTGGCCTGTACGAAGTCAGCCGAAGGCGTGAACGCACTGTCCCCTTGGATTGGGGCGGTATTCTGGGCGCGGTCAAAGGGCGCGGGGATGAGCAGATCCTCAGCATGGGCGTGATCATCTTCGTCGCCTTCGGGTTCTGGGTCATCATCGCGCATCTCGTATTCTCGATCTTCCTTGTCGAAGCCGGTGCAGGATCAGAATCGCTTGAATTCCTGACCACTCCCACCGGGATCACCATGCTAATTGTCGGAAGCGCAATAGGCGGCGTGATTGCGCTCGCTTTTTATTCGATCACCGTGGTCAGCCTGCCGATGCTGGTTGATCGGGAGGTTGATTTCCTGACAGCCATCTTTGCCAGCCTCGCGGCTGTCAGGGGCAATCTTGTTGTCATGCTCGTATGGGCGGCGCTGATCGCGTTACTGCTGATCATTGCGCTGCTACCCGGATTTCTGGGACTGTTGGTGGTGCTGCCGGTGCTGGGTCACGCCACATGGCACCTGTATCGCCGTGTGGTGACCGACTGAGCGCACGCTGACTCTATCTTATCCGCTGAGCGCCCAATTGCGGATTGAGCTCGGTGATATGGTTCAGCCATTTCTTGGGCCGACGCAGCATATTGTCAGGGTATTCGACCGTCAGGCCAAGGATTTGCGCCATCTTTCCGACAAAATGAATGCAGTTACGCGTCTCCAGATCATAGAACTTGCCCGGCGCATTCTGCCATGTGCTGACCTCGCGAACGATCTGGTGGTATTGCTCATCGCTGATCGTCAAAGAGAAATGGCGATTGGTCCTCCTGATGTTGCGCTCTGTCTCTTCGAGGATCATGTGTTCGACGGGCCCGTTGAGCACCGCCATAGTGGTTCGTCTCGCCGAAAAGCCGTAATTCTCGTTCACCGCCTCGCCGGTCGCCTCAAGTGTGCCTTCCAGCACGATGAATGTGTGCGGATAGCGACCGAACAGAACCGATCCGTTGAAGCTGTGAAAATGGATTTGGACCTGCGCCACCGCTGCCCCGCTCCAGGCGAAGGCGAAAATGGCAATAAGGTGAGCAAAAATGCGTGCGAGGCTTCTGATCATGAAGCGGTGATCTATCGCGCAAAGGGTTTACGTTTCAAGACCTGGCGCATTGTCTCATTACAAGCTTGCCAAGAGGCTCGCATTCCCGCCTGCAGCCGTGGTGTCGATACAGGTCACACGCTCGGTCGCGAAACGCGCGAGGTAATGCGGTCCGCCTGCCTTGGGGCCTGTGCCCGACAGCCCTTCGCCGCCGAATGGTTGGCTCTCGACAATCGCGCCGATCTGATTGCGGTTGATGTAGAAATTGCCGACCCGCGCCCGTGCCTGGACAAAACGATGCGTCGCCTCGATACGGCTATGCAAACCCAAGGTCAGACCAAAGCCTGTCGCGTTGATGTCATCGACGACCTTGGCCAGTTCATCAGCGGCAAAGCGCGCAACATGCAGCACCGGTCCAAAGTTCTCGCGCTTGAGATCGAGAATCGAAGTGATCTCCATGATCGTGGGCGCGACAAAGCACCCTCTTTCAGCAAACTCGCCCATGTCCCTGCGCCACATGACGTGGCCTGATGCTTCGCGGCGGGCGACATGACGTTCGAGCGCGGCCTGCGCGTCTGGATCGATCACGGGGCCGACATCAGTCGCAAGATTGGCAGGATCACCGATTTCAAGCGCCTCGAAACCGCCGCGGATCATCTCCAGCATCGTGTCGGCGACGTCTTCTTGCAGGTAAAGGACGCGGAGCGCAGAGCAGCGCTGGCCCGCGCTCTGGAACGAACTGGCGAGAACATCGCGTACGACTTGTTCAGGCAGCGCGGAAGAATCAACGATCATCGCATTCTGACCGCCCGTCTCGGCAATCAGAGTAGCGATCGGGCCGTCACGCCCGGCGAGCGTGCGGTTAATCACCTGAGCGGTTTCGGTCGATCCGGTAAAGGCCACTCCGGCAAGCCTCGGATCGCTGGTGATCATCTGCCCTACATCGCCTGCACCGGGAAGCAATTGGAATGCTTCGGGTGGGATGCCCGCCTCATGGCACAGCTTTACCGCGAGCGCGGCGATAAGCGGCGTTTGCTCGGCAGGCTTTGCGATCACCGAATTACCAGCAGCTAGCGCTGCAGAGGCCATGCCGGTGAAGATCGCAAGCGGGAAATTCCAGGGGCTGATCGTCGCGAACACGCCTCGCCCATGCATGCGAAGCGAATTGTCTTCGCCCGTCGGGCCGGGCAGTGCCATCGGCGCCTCGAACTGGCGCCTCGCCTCGCCCGCATAATAGCGCAGGAAATCGACCGCCTCGCGCAATTCTGCGATCCCGTCGAGCAGTGTCTTGCCTGCCTCGCGCTGGCACAGCGAGAGGAACTCATCGGTGTGAGCCTCGAACAGATCGGCTGCTTCTTCAAGCAGCAGCGCGCGCTTGTCCCCTCCCAGCGCATCCCAACCGGGCTGGATTTGCACGGCGCGGGCAAAGGCCGCGTCGACTTCGTCAGCGGTTGCGTCGCGGCGGGTCCCAACCTCAACCGCAAGGTTATGCGGCATGGTAATCGGCGCGATTTCGCCTGATTCTGCAGCAGGAAAAGTCGGCTCGGCATGCCATTTGAGCTCCGCCAGCCGGCCAAGGCGTTCTTGCAAGGGGGCGAGCACAAGAGGATCGCTGAGATCGACACCTGCAGAATTCAGTCTTCCTCCCTTGTCCGCGCCCAGGATGTCCCGCGGGAGCGGGATCGCCGGATTGCGCAAGGGGGAGCGGGTTGCCATTTCGGCCACCGGATCATTGACAAGGTCTTCAGCGGCGAACTCGGCATCGCCCAAGCGATTGACGAAACTTGTGTTCGCTCCGTTTTCAAGCAGTCGGCGAACAAGATAGGCGAGCAATTCCTTGTGCCCGCCGACAGGCGCATATATCCGCACCGGCGTTGGTTCGTTCCCTTCAAGCTTGTGAAGCGCCCCGTAAACTTCCTCGCCCATGCCATGGAGCCGTTGGAACTCGAATGGGCGGTACTTTTGCTGGCCTGCTGCATCGCTGCTTGAGCCTGGGATGCGAGCAAGCTGCTTGATCACCGCAACCGAATAGGCGTTATGCGTGGCAAAGGCGGGGTAGATGACATCGTCATGCTCAAACAAGCGCGAGGCGCAGGCGAGATAAGATACATCGGTTGCGATCTTGCGGGTGAAGACAGGAAAATCGTCAAACCCGCCCACCTGGCTAAGCTTGATCTCGGTGTCCCAGTAAGCGCCCTTCACGAGCCGCACGAACAGCTTGCGCCGATGCCGCCGAGCCAGTTTCGCGACCCAGTCGCACAGCGGCACGCCGCGCTTTTGGTAGGCCTGTATCGCAAGGCCAAACCCTTCCCAGCGTGATCCATCTTTGCGGGTGAAGATCTCGTCATCCTCGATCAGGTCTTCGATGATATCGAGGCTGACTTCGAGCCGCTCTGCCTCCTCTGCATCGATCGTGAAATGCATGTTCGCATCGCGCGCCTTAATCGCGAGCGCCTTTACAATCGGGACGATATCAGCGCGGGCCTGATCAGCGTGGAGATAGGTGTATTTGGGGTGCAATGCAGACAGCTTGACTGAGATGCCCGGCGATGTCTCAACCGTGCCGCTGGTCTCGCTCGACAGCCTGTCAATCGCTTGCTCATAGGCTTCGCGATAGCGCTGGGCATCAGCGAAAGTCATCGCTGCTTCACCAAGCATGTCGAAGCTGTGTGTAAGGCCTTTCGCGCGTTCAGGTTTAGCGCGTTTCAGGGCCTCATCGATTGTGCGTCCATACACAAACTGGCCACCAAGAATGCGCATCGCCTGCAGGGTCGCTTTGCGAATGACTGGTTCGCCTAGACGGTTCATCGTGCGCTTGAGCGTGCGGCCCATGCCCTTTTGGTGCGCCTCGGGCTGTTCCAGCACTTCGCCGGTCAGCATCAGCGAAAATGTAGCGGCGTTGACGAATGTGGAAGAGCTTTCGCCCAAATGTTCGCCCCAATCGATCTCGGAAATCTTGTCCCGGATCAACGCATCGGCCGTTTCGTCATCGGGCACGCGCAGCAGCGCCTCGGCAAGGCACATCAGCGCAATGCCTTCTTCAGTGTCGAGCCCGTATTGCTGAAGGAAGGCATCAATCCCGCTCGCTTTGTGCGAACGCGCTCCGTTGATGAGCTCAACCGCTAACGTGCTCGCCGCAGGGCTAACCTTCTTGGCGGGGGCTGCCTGCTCCATGCGTTCGCGGATGCACGCTTCTTCCTCGGCGCGATAAGCACGGCGCAATTCGCTGCGGTCAATCCGGTGGACGGAGGTGTCTGGCAGGCTGGCTTGGGTCACAGGCTGGCTAATCCTAGCAATGCGATTCGTAATTTAATTGCGCGGGGTTTGGACCCGGAAAGCTGCGCGATCAAGCCAAGTGAATAGCCGATCCGCTACTCGCTGTCTGCGCCGCGCCGTGCGATCGCCGGGTTGATCCTGAGAGGCCCTGTGATATTCCCGATCCGGCCACACATTCCGGGAGAAAACGCATGGCTTTGTACTGCTTTTACTGCCGCGACGGCGAAGACAATGACAAGCTGCGCGATTTGCACCTCAAGGCGCAGCGCGAACACATGGCCGAACACACCGAAAATTACCTGACGGCGGGTCCTTTGCTGAACGCCAAGGGCGATTTCGTCGGATCGCTGCTGATCATTGAGGCTGATGATGAAGCCGCGGCGCGCGCGACAGTCAACGATGACCCCTATCTCACTGGCGGGGTGTGGCAGTCGATCCGTGTGGACAAGTTTGAGCCGGTCAAAGGGCGCTGGAAAGAAAGTTGAGCGAGCTCACTTCGCGCTCAACAACCGCCCGGCGACCGCATCAAGCTTTGTAAGCAGCTCCGTATCATGCTCTTCAGGGGCCGTGATGACCGCATCGTTGAGATTGGTATCAATCGGCGAAGCCTTGCGCGTCTTTGGCAGGTTTGAAATGAATTTGAGCACGGTTTCGCGGGCAAGCTGTCCGTTTTCGGTCATCTGAGCGATCACCTGCGGCACGTCGACTTCATCGCCTTCGCGCCAACAATCATAGTCAGTCGCCATGCCAATCAGCGCATAGGGAAGCTCGGCCTCACGGGCGAGCTTTGCCTCTGGCATGCCGGTCATGCCGATAATGTCTGCGCCCCATGCGCGGTACATATGGCTTTCCGCGCGGGTCGAGAATTGCGGGCCTTCCATGGCAAGATAAGTTGCGCCGGTCGCTACCTTGCCCTTGCACTGGGTGATCGCCTTGGCCGCCATTTCCGACAGGCGCGGGCACACCGGGTCAGCCATTGAGACATGCGTGACAAAGCCGCTGGTGAAGAAGGTTGAGGCGCGGTGTTTGGTGTTGTCGATAAACTGTTCGACAATCGCGAAACGGCCAGGCTCAATCTCTTCGCGAAGAGATCCGACAGCCGATATCGCAAGGATATCGGTGCAGCCTGCCCGCTTAAGCGCATCGATATTCGCGCGTGCGTTAAGCTCGGTCGGGGTGATCGGGTGCCCCCTGCCGTGACGCGGCAGAAAGCGGACCTTCACCCCTCCGATAGTTCCAAACAGGATTTCATCAGAAGGATCACCCCAAGGCGTATCGATCATGAGCCATTGCTCATCCTCGATACCTTCAATGTTGTAGAGGCCGGAGCCTCCAATAATCCCGATGCACCATTCCTTGGCCATTGCTGTGAGCGTTTCCTTCGCGCGCTGTGTTGGCCGACGGCCTTAGGTCAGGTCGAAGCGCTCGGGCAAGGCCTTGCGAATAAACCGGTCGGCCTGAGCATACGGACCAGCGATTGAGGGACGCTGTGCCATACGTTCAAAATAGGCGCTGAGAGCTGGCCAAGAGTCGAGCGGAGTTTCAGCCACAAGCGCGATTTGCATAAAGGTGCAGGTGACAGCGATGTCAGCGATTGTGAAGTTATCGCCGACCATGAATTGTTTGTCGCCCAGTTCGCTGGTCAATTGATCGAATACAGGCGGAAGCTTGTCTGCCCATGCCGCGCGGGCGGTGGCAAGGTCCGGATCCTTGCCCCCCATCAGCGAGAAGAAAATCGGACGGAAAATGCCCAGCCCGCCTACAGGTGCAAGGACTGTGTCTGCGTATTCTTCAACAGCCAGTGCGCGGCCGTATGCAAATGGCTCTGGCGGATAGACTGCAGGTTCGGGATGTTTGCGCTCGATATAAGCACAGATTGCGCTCGAATCGGCGATGGTTCCATCAACCCCTTCGGTTGCGATCGAACGGTCGCGCAACACCGGTATGCGCCGCATAGGAGAGATCGCCACAAACCAATCAGGCATATCGAGCACGCTGACCGCTTCGACTTCGAAGCCGACACCTTTTTCGATAGTTGTCGCCAGCGCCTTTCGGACAAAGGGTGACACCGGGCTGCCATAGATCAGAAAATCGGGCTTGGAATCGGTCATGGTTTTCTCCTCTGTCAGGCGCATAGCCCATCGGTTGCACCTTGCAACCAGCTCGATGCGTGCACTCGTCGCATTGCCCTTATGCCAAGGGCGGCGCGCCCCGAAGGTTGCAATTGAGGATTGATTTTTACTGGCGAACGTCCAACGTCAGTTGTGAGAGATTCCCCGCGAAGGATTTGGAGAGAATATCATGGCCACTCAGTACAAGAACCTCATCAATGGTGAGATGATCGAAACCGGCGAATGGATGGACGTTGTCAATCCGGCCAACGAAGAGGTCATCGGTCAGGTGCCTGCATGTGGAGCAGATCAGCTTGATGCCGCCGTCGCTGCTGCGCGTGCCGCGTTCAAGACTTGGAAGAACACCAGCTTTGAAGAGCGTCAGGCTGCTTGCATGGCGATCTCCGGCGCGATCAAGGAAAACGCTGACGAGCTGTTCCGTCTTCTGACGAGCGAGCAGGGCAAGCCGCATGAGCAGGCCAAGGGCGAAATTTATGGCGCTGCCGGAATGTCGGCGGCACAAGCCACTCTGAAACTGGAAGACGTTGTCAACGAAGACAGTGATGCGCGTCTGTCGCGTACCCGTCGTGTCCCTGTGGGTGTGGTCGGCGGTATCGTGCCGTGGAACTTCCCGGTTATGATGGCGATCCAGAAGATTATTCCGGCACTGATGAGCGGCTGCACAATCGTGCTCAAGCCGTCGCCTTTCACGCCGCTGACGACGCTCCGCATTGCTGAGCTGATCGCAGACAAAGTGCCCGCTGGCACTGTCAATATCATCACCGGCGAGGATAGCCTCGGCCCGCTTATCACTGGCCACCCGGATATCGACAAGATCACGTTCACCGGATCGACCGCTACGGGCAAGAAGATCATGGAAGGCGCCAGTGCAGACCTTAAACGCATCACGCTTGAGCTGGGCGGCAATGATGCATCGATTGTGATGCCTGACGCTGATCCCAAGAAGGTTGCAGAGCAGCTGTTCTGGGCAAGCTTCTCGAACGCGGGTCAGATCTGCGTTGCGGCAAAGCGCATCTACATCCACGAAGACATCTATGATGAATTGAGCGCTGCGATTGCCGAATATGCCAAGACCGTGAAGGTCGGCGACGGCAGCGAACAGGGTACCGGCGTTGGTCCGATCCAGAACAAGAAGCAGTATGACCGCGTGATCGAGCTGATCGAAGACGCCAAGGACAATGGCTATCAGTTCCTCACAGGCGGCGATGTCGATCCGTCGGGCACCGGATATTACGTGCCGATCTCAATCCTCGACAATCCGCCTGAAGATGCGCGCATCGTTGCAGAAGAGCAGTTCGGCCCGGTTATGCCGCTGATGAAATTCTCTACCGAAGAAGAAGTCATCGCGCGGGCGAACAATTCCGAATACGGCCTTGCGGGCGCGGTTTGGACCGCAGACCCTGACAAGGGCGTTGAGATTGCAGAGCAGCTTGAAACCGGCACAGTGTGGGTGAACGAATATCTCCACCTGTCGCCTTTTGCGCCGTTTGGCGGTCACAAGCAGTCGGGCTTTGGCGCGGAATACGGTCTCGATGGTCTGAAGGAGTTTACCTATCCGCAGGTCATCACGGTCAAGAAGGACAACGTTCCGGCTTGACCCAATCCGACCTGATATAAACACACCAATACACGACCGCCCGAGCCAGGCTTGGGCGGTCGTTTGCGTTTGAGGGGAACGCGGCAATGCATTGGGAAATTGGCGATGCACGGATCACCGCCGTGGTCGAACAGGACCTCACGATCGATGGCCTGATCAGCAAGGCGAAGCCTGACGCTGTGGCAGAGATAGCGTGGCTGAAACCGCACTTCGTTGATGAGGACGGCACGCTCTTGGGTCTCGTCCAGTGTTTCGTGATTGAGATTGGCGGCAAGACCTTGGTTGTCGATACGTGCGTCGGGGACGAAAAGGACCTGCCGACCGACCCGGCCTGGCACCAGAAAACATTCGGCCTTTTGGGCAAGTTTCGCGATGCGGGGTTTGATCCTGAGGCGGTGGATATGGTGCTGTGCACGCATCTTCACCTTGATCATGTCGGCATCAACACCACGCTCGTCGAAGGCAAATGGGTGCCCACTTTCCCCAATGCGCGGTATCTGTTTGCTAGGCGCGAGTATGAGTATTGGAAAGCCGAGGCAGAGCAGGAACCGGTTGATCCTGACGCGCTGGAAAAGCCCTTCGAACGCTATCGAGCCGGATTTCAGGCGACACAGCGTCTGGTGCACGAACAATCGGTTGAGCCGGTGATGGCTGCTGGGCTTGCTGAACTGGTTGATGCCCCGTGCGAGCCGCTGCCCGGCGTTCATCTGGTGCCCTCCGAAGGACACACGCCGGGTCATGTCAGCGTGGTGATAAAGTCGCGCGGCGAAGAAGCTTTGATCACCGGCGATGCCTTCCACCACCCCTGTCAGATCGCACGGCACGAATGGGCAACGGTGGCTGATTTCGACCGTGATGGATCAACCGCAACGCGGCTGCGTATGCTCAAGGAGCTTGAGGCGTCAGGCGCGCTGATGGTGGGAACCCACTTTGCCGAACCGACAGCCGGGCGAGTGGTCCGCGATGGCGAGAGGTGGAAGCTCGACATATGATTAGCCCTGATGAACTGCTTCCCGGTCTGTCGCGCGCCTGCACAAGATCGGGCTTAGGTGAGCCGCAGAGCCTTTCGCGCCTCACCGGCGGCGCCACCATGGAAAGCTGGCGGTTTGCATCGGGGGAAGAGAGCTTTGTCCTGCGACGTGCGCCCAGCCTTGAGTTCATGGAAAACAGGCCTTTCGGCCACGACACTGAAGCCGCGGTGATCCGCGCTGCTCACGCAGCCGGTGTCACTGCGCCCGAAGTGGTAGCAGAGCTTGAACCTGACGACGGGATTGGGTCCGGCTTTGTCATGCGCGCTCTTCCCGGAACGCCTAACCCCAAACAGATACTTGAGATGGCTGATCCTGATGCGTTGCTGCGCGATGCGGCGCGGGATCTGGCGCGAATCCACTCGATCAAATCGGGTGATCTGCCTGAAGCGGTTCCGACCATGAATTACCGTCAGACGATCGCAGACCTGCGCGCGCAATTCGAGGAAGCAGGCGGCGACAGACCGATTATCGCGCTTGGCCTTAGATGGATGGAGGACAATTGCCCTGATCCGGTCGAGCCGATCCTCATCCATGGCGACTATCGCATGGGCAATCTGCTGGCTGAGGATTCCCGGCTGACCGGCGTGCTCGATTGGGAGCTTGCCCATTTCGGTGACCGGCACGAAGACTTGGCCTTTGGCTGCATGGCGGTGTGGCGCTTCCACCGATATGACCGGCCTGCTTTGGGACTGGGGAGTCTTGACGACTATTTCGCTGCCTATGAGGCCGAGGCCGGTGTGACGGTGGATCGCGAGCGCTTCCGCTATTGGCTGATCCACCGCACGGTGTGGTGGGCGCTCGGCTGCCTCAACATGGCGCGCATTTGGCGATCCGGTGAAGATCGGATGCTGGAACGTGTCGTCATCTCGCGGAGGACGAGCGAAAACGAACTCGACCTCTTGATGCTGCTGGAGGAGGACGCGCCCACGGAACTGCGCGAACAGACCGTGCAGCTTCCTCAGCCTCCACAACAGGTTGGAGAGGCCACTGATGGTGAACTTGCGACGGCCATTTTCGAATGGCTCGGTACGGTGAAGGACCGCTTCGAAGGACATGACAAGTTTCAATATGCGGTGGCGCGCAACGCGCTCGGGATGATCTCGCGCTACAATGCCGCGGCCATTTCCGCTTTCGAGAATTCGCCGCTCGCCGCGCTCATCCTGAACGGCGAAGCAGGCCTTTCTGATGGCGATCTACTGGCAGAATTGCGCGCAGCCATCCTTGCGACGATCTCGCAAGATGTGCCCAAATACCCCGCACTCGCCGTTGCGCGGAAGAAATGGACTGGAGAGGACTAGATGGACTTCGCAATTCCTGCTGACCTGCAAGCTTATCTCGATGAGCTCGATGCGTTTATCGATGCCGAGATCAAGCCACTTGAGCAGCAAGACGACAACATTCGTTTCTTCGACCACCGCCGCGAATGGGCGCGCACCAATTTTGAAGAAGGTGGGCTTCCGCGCGAGGAGTGGGAAGAGCTGCTGAAGGAAGCCACGCGCCGCGCCGATGCCGCTGGTCATTGGCGTTTTTCCGCGCCCAAAGAATATGGCGGCAAGGACGGCAAGAACCTTTGGATGGCGGTGATCCGCGAACATTTTGCTCGCAAAGGCCTTGGCCTCCACAACGATCTCCAGAATGAACACTCGATTGTCGGCAACTTCCCGTTTGTCGCCATGTTCGATCAATGGGGGACCGAGGAGCAGAAGCAGGAATTCATCCTCGGTGGGTTTGAGCGCAAGCGCCGCGTCGCCTTTGGTCTGACCGAACCGCATCACGGCTCCGACGCCACGCATATGGAAACCCGCGCGGTTCGTGAAACGCGCGACGGGGTCGATGGCTGGCTGATCAATGGCGAGAAGATGTGGATCACCGGCATGCATGTCGCCACCCATTGCGCGATGTTTGCGCGCACCGCCGGTGAGGATGGCGATGCGAGCGGGATCACCTGCTTCCTCGTTCCCAACCCGACCGAGGGCCTCGAGATCGAGGAGTGGATGTGGACGTTCAACATGCCCACTGACCACCCGCGGCTTTCGGTCAAGGATGTGTGGGTGCCCGACAGCGCGATCCTTGGCGTTGAAGGGCGCGGCCTCGCGCTGGCGCAAAGCTTTGTTCACCAGAACCGCATCCGTCAGGCGGCATCCAGCTGCGGCGCGGCGATGTTCTGTATTGATGAGAGCGTCAGATATGCCCGCGAGCGCAAGCCGTTCGGGCAAGAGCTTTCGCGCAATCAAGGCATTCAATTCCCGCTGGTCGAGCTGGCTACCCAGACCGAAATGCTGCGCCTCCTCATCTTCAAGACCGCGTGGGAAATGGACAACATGCCGCATGAGGAGATTGAAAAGACGATCTCCGACAAGGTTTCCATGTGCAATTACTGGGCGAACCGCCTGGTGTGCGAAGCCGCCGACCGCGCGATGCAGGTGCATGGCGGGATCGGCTATTCGCGGCACAAGCCCTTCGAACATATCTACCGCCACCACCGCCGCTATCGCATCACTGAAGGTGCGGAGGAAATCCAGATGCGCAAGGTTGGCGCGTATCTGTTTGGCTATCTCGGGCCGAAGCGGGGAGTGTACGCTTAGCCCTTCCGCCGCCACCAACTTGCGAGCAGGCTTCCGATCAGCACGTGCCACACAGCAGAAATCGCTGCGGGGACCGGAGCCAGCGCGGCTTGAGCGGCCGTGGCGAATTGCTGCGCAAAGGCAGGGGTGGACGCAAGCCCTGAACCAAGGCCTGAATTTTGCATTCCGACCTCGATTGAAATCGTGCGCTGCTCCTGCACGCCGAGCCCGAGCATTCGCGCGAGCAGCAACCCCAAGCCGAACCCGACCGCGTGCAGCAGGAACGTCGCCAGCAGAAGCTCGCCCGCATGCTCCGCAATCTGCGCCTTGGCCCCGCCGACAATACCGCCGACGATCAGGATCACGAGGATGATCGCGATCAGCGGTAGAAACCCGCTCACCGCATTGGCGGCGCGAGGGAAAAGGCGATTAAGCAGCGTGCCCAGCAGAACCGGCACCAACACAATCGCGACCATGTTTCGCAAGAGGTTCCAGCGGTCGATCTCGACATAAGCCCCCGCGAGTTCTCCGGTCAGCAATGGGGTCAATGCGACGGCGGCCAAAGTCGACACCATCGTCATCGCCACCGACAAAGCGACGTTCCCGCGCGCCAGAAAGGCAACAATGTTCGACGCGGTCCCGCCGGGGCAGCAAGCCACCAGGATCAGGCCCACCGCCAGCCCTTCCTCAAGCCCCATCACGCTCGCAATGGCAAACCCGGCAAGCGGCATGATAGCGAACTGCAAGCCAACCCCCGCGAGCAGCGCCTTGGGCAGGGTGGTGAGGCGGCGATAATCGTTAAAGGTCAGAGTCAGCCCCATCGCCAGCATGATCAGCCCCAGCGCAACCGAAAGCAGGGGCTGCCCGGCAATGCGGACGCTGCCATTGGTCATCCATGTGAACAAGGACGGCTCAAACCATGCCAGCGCGACGCCCATGATTGTGAGGATCGCGAAATTGTTTGTTATCGTGCGCAGCATCGCTGTGAATTCGTCCTAGCTCCGGATCACTCGTCGAACGGCTCTAGCAATATCCTTTCGTGCCGCTAGTCTCCTGTTCCAACAGAGGGAGACTTTCAATGCGCCGCCTTACCGCCACCCTGCTTGCTGGTTCAATGCTTGCCATGCCTGCTGTTGCAATTGCCGATGATCATGAGGAGGACAGTTGGGATGTCGAAGCCCCACGCGGAGCCTCGATCGAGCAAGTGTCGATCCAAACAGATGAAGGGACATGGATGGATGTCGATGTCTCTCCAGATGGGGAGATGGTCGCGTTCAATGTGTTGGGCGACATCTATACCATGCCGATCACCGGTGGGACCCCGAGGCGAATTGCCGAAGGATTGAGCTGGGAGGTGCAACCTCGCTTCTCTCCTGACGGGACAAAGATCGCTTTCACTTCGGATCGCGGCGGCGGCGACAATATCTGGGTGATGAACGTCGATGGTTCTGACAAGCGACAGGTCACCAAGGAGAATTTCCGGCTTCTGAACCAGCCCTATTGGTCTCCCGATGGGCGCTTCATAATCGCCAAAAAGCACTTCACGACGCAGCGTTCAGCAGGAACGGGCGAGATCTGGATGTACCATGTCTCGGGCGGCGGCGGCGTTGCGATTGTCGAAAGATCGAGTGAAGCTTTGCAAAAGGAACTGGGCGAACCGGTCTTCTCTCCTGATGGCAGCGCGATCTATTATACGCGCAATACAACACCGGGTAACACCTTCATCTATGCTCAAGATTCGCAAACCGGCATCTTCGCGATTGAGCGCCATGATCTTGCAACGGGTGAAGTGACGACTGCAGTCGATGGCTATGGCGGTGCTGTTCGACCCACGCCATCACCCGACGGGTCCGAAATCGCGTTTGTCCGCCGCGACAAGGATACTTCGCAATTGTGGGTCAAGGAGATCGCATCGGGCCGCGAACGCATGATCTATGACGCGCTGGACCTCGACCTTCAGGAAACATGGGCGGTTTATGGCGTCTATCCCAATATGGATTGGACGCCAGATGGTCAGTCGATCGTGTTCTGGGCTGGCGGAAAGCTGCGCCGGGTTGATCGGGATGGTTCAAACCAGAGCGTCATACCTTTCGCAATCGACGATACTCGCGGCGTTGCCGATGCCCCGCATCCACAGATCGAAGTTTCGCCGGACCGCTTCGTCACAACCATGCCGCGCTTTGGTCAGCTATCTCCTGATGGCACGCGCGTTATCTTTGAAAGCCTGGGCCGACTTTACACCAAGTCTGCGCAGGGACGCGACGGGCCTCGCCCGCTCACCAGCGCGAGCGGCGGCGAGATTGAAGCTTTCCCGGCACACAGCCGCGACGGTTCGCGAATTGCCTATGTCGAATGGACTGACGAGGGTCTTGGAAAGATCGTTACGATCAATGCTGACGGCACAAACCGACAGGTGATCTCAAGCGAGCCTGGGCATTACGCCGCTCTCGCTTGGTCTCCTGATGGTAGTCACATCGCTTATGAAAAGCGTTCGGGCGGCTATCTCACTTCACCTGCCTATTCGGAGAACACCGGCATCTACCTTGTGCCGAGCAATGGTGGTGAACCTGTGCGAGTGAGCCGGTCAGGCTCAAACCCACAATTCGGCGCCGACCAGAATCGAATCTACATGACTATGGGTAGCGGCGATGGTCTGTCACTTGTTTCGGCCGATCTCGACGGCGAAGACCAGCGCACTATCGTCAAGGGCGATCTTGCCAACGATTTTCGGGTCGCGCCTGACGGCATGACTGTGGCCTTCCGCCAGAACTACGAAGTCTTTGCCATGCCGCTTATTCCTGGCGGGCAGGCTGTCTCTGTAAGTGAAAACGGCGGCGCGCTGCCCATCACCAAAGTCTCAACCGGCGGCGCCGACTATCTCGGCTGGGCCAATGGCGGTGAAACAATCTTTTGGTCGATCGGTGCAGAGCTGCGCAGTGCGCAGGTCTCTGAATTCTTCCGCAACCTTCCCAAGGGCGAAGACGAGGAGGACGAAGGTTACGCTCCGCCCGAAGACGGAATCTCGCTTGCCATGACGGTAACCGCAGACAAGCCCAATGGCACGGTGGTGATCACCGGTGCGCGAATCCTGACCATGGCTGACGGCCTTGAGGCGACTGATCCCGGAGCGATCGAGAACGGCGTGATCGTGATCGAAGGCGACCGGATCACTGCTGTGGGCGCTGCAGCTGACGTCCGCATCCCCGAAGGGGCGGCCATGGTCGACGCAAGCGGTCGCACGATCATGCCTGGTATCGTCGATGCACACGCACACGGTCCCTACGGGGTCGGTGATTTCATTCCGCAGCAAAACTGGACTCTGGTTCAGGATCTCGCGCTCGGTGTGACCACGATCCACAACCCCTCGAGCGATGCCTCGACCGTCTTCGCGGCAGCTGAACGGCAACGTGCTGGCACTATGCTTGGCCCGCGCATCTATTCGACGGGTGAGATCATCTATGGCGCGAAGGCGCCCAGCGTTTATGCTCGGATTGACAGTTACGAGGACGCTCTTGCTCATGTCCGTCGTATCCGTGCGCAGGGCGGTATTTCGGTCAAAAACTACAATCAACCGCGCCGCGAACAACGCCAGATGGTCGCTCGCGCCGCTGCAGAGGAGAACGTGCTGGTTGTCGCTGAAGGCGGTTCCCTTTTCGGAATGGATATGAACCTGATCGCTGACGGCAACTCGACTATCGAGCACAACATCCCGGGCGATGTGATGTACGAAGATGTCCTGCAATTTTTTGGCGGATCGAACTCGAACTACACGCCCACGCTGAACGTGACCTATGGCGGCCTTGCTGGCGATCCCTATTGGCGGCAGGCTACCAACGTGTGGGAGAACCCGCTGATGGTTCACACTCCACCCAAGATCCTGCTTGCTCAATCCGGGCGTCGGACCAAGGCGCCAGACTGGGCATTTGTAGACGATAATGCTGCACGAGAAGCGCATAAAATTGCACAGCGCGGTGTCGAAGTGTCGATTGGTGCGCACGGCCAACAGGCGGGCATTGGCGCACATTGGGAGATCTGGAGTTTTGCGCGAGGCGGAATGAGCGCAACCGAGGCCTTGCGCGCTGCCACCATCGCGCCTGCCCGTTCGCTGGGTATGCAAGAGGACATTGGCAGTCTCGAGGTCGGGAAGCTTGCAGACCTTGTCATCCTTTCAGAAGATCCATCGCAGGATATCAGCAAGTCTGATCAAATCGTGCAGGTCATGCTTGGAGGACGGCTGTATGATGCGATGACGATGCGCGAGATTGAAACCGGCGACGGTGGCCGCAACAATCACTGGTGGGAAGCGGGCGGCGCAGGTGGTTCGGAAGCGGCAACGCATGCCGCGGCTGCACATGAGGATGCAGGCTAGGCTTCCGCTTCCATCAGTTTGCGCAGATCCTTGAGCGCCTTGGCGCGCAATTGGTGGACCCGCGGGGCACTGACTTCGAGCACTTCGGCGATCTCGGTAAGATTGAGCTCTTCGACAAAGAACAGCTGAAGTATCAGCTTCAGCCGATCGGGAAGCTTAACCATCGCTGCTATCAGCCTTTCGCGGTCCTCCTGACCTGAAAGGACTTGAAAGGGATCAGGGTCATCGCTTGCAAAAGCGGTGTTGGAATCGTCATACTCATCATTGATCGAGGTGACGTTGATCGCCGAGGCTTCAATCTCGAGAAGTTCAACATCGCTGATGCCCAGGTGTTCGCAGATCTCGCCGCGGCTTGGATCACGGCCTTTGAGCGCTTTGAAATTCTCTGCAAACTCGGTGTAGCGCGCGCGCTTTTTGCGGGCGGTGCGCGTGTCGTTCAAGAGCTTGCGGATCTGATCGAACATTGCGCCGCGCACGCGGATCTTGGCATAGGCGGCAAAGCCGTCTTCGGTCGGGCCATTGTGGCGCTGAGCGCATTCGGTGAGCGCCACAATACCCGCTTGCATCAGGTCTTCGATTTCAAGCCCATCGCGACCGGTGCCAAAGATGTGCCAGGCTGCCCGGCGGACCATCGGCATAAACCGGCGCACGCGGTCTTCAACTTCTTCACGCGAGGCAGCGCCATATGGCGTGGCGCCGGCAAAGCTTTTCGGGTCATGTTTCACTGCGCGAACTCCTGTTCGCTGCGCGATGGGACCGCTTCTGGAGCCGGAAGCCCGGTGGGGGGCGCGTCTTCGCCTCCAATCACCGCGACCACCTCAACCGCCTGCGTTACAGGCAGTTCATTGATCGAGAGAACAAGACATTGGCGGGCACGCTGGCGCAGCAGGCTTGACAGCGCCCGGCGGGCAGGGGGCTGAACGATAAGCGCGACCGGTCCTGCCAATTCGTCAATCGCGGCGCTCACACGCTCGGTGATCATGGCGCCGCAATCAGGTTCTATCAATGGCTGCCCGGTCGCCGGATCGACCACGCCTCCCAGAATTGCGCTTTCCAGCGCAGCATCAAGCGTCACAACCTTTAACGGTTCTCCCGGATCGCAGATGCGCGCAATCAGCCGTGCGCCCAAATCTGCGCGAACTGCATCGACAAGTGCATCGAATTCCTGCGTCGTCTGAAGGGCGAGAGCGAGGCTGGTCATCAGCGGTTGCGGATGGCCCAACCCAATCCCGTCCGCGATCAACGCACGGAATATCCGGGTCAGTGCCGCAAGGTTCAGTGGCTCAGGATGCACAGCATCGATCAATGCCGGTGCGCGTTCCTTGAGATCTTCGATCATCGCCTGAACCTCTTCCGGGCCAAGCAATTGGTCAGACAGGCCCAGCAATTCCTGATTGGCATGTGTGGCAATGACTGTGCTTGGATCCACTGTGAGGAACCCTTCGGCAATGGCATGATCGCGTGCGGCCGGATCAATCCAAAGCGCCGGACAGTCAAAACTGGGATCGCGGGTGCCTTCACCCGTCACTCCATGAGTGGGGCGAACATCGCCGGTGTCGATGGCAAGCAGCTTTTGCGGTCTGACCGCGCTCTGCGCGACCACCAGCCCGCCGAGAAGAATGCGGTATTCGTTTGCTCCGGCATCAAGGGAATCGCGAATTCGGAACTGCGGCAGAACAAAGCCAAGGTCGCGGCTCATCTGCTTGCGAATGCCCGTGATGCGGGTCAGCAGCGGTGCGCTCTTGGCTTCATCGACAAGATGCACAAGTCCATAGCCCAGCTCAATTGTGACAAGTGTCTGGTCTGAAACCTCGGCAATATCGATCCGATCAGGAGGCGGCGCCTCGACGGGTTCCTCCTCGACAACTGGCTGCTGAGCGCGCTTTCGCAAGGTCCACCAGATTGCGCCTGCAACTCCGGCGGCTGGCAAGAAGACGATTTGCGGCATCGCGGGTACCAGGCCGATCGCGGCAAGGATCAAAGCGACGGGCAGCCACCCACGTGGATCGGAAAACTGACCGCCGATTTGCCCGGCAAGATCGCGCGTGTCTGAAACACGGGTGACGATCGCGGCAGCAGCAATAGAGAGCAGCAGTGCAGGAACCTGCGCAACCAATGCATCGCCAACCGCCAGGGTGATATAGAGTTGGCCGGCTTCCGCTGCGGACAGCCCATGGCTGATCATGCCGAGCGCAAATCCGGCAATGATGTTGACACCAAGGATCAGCAGCGCCGCAATCGCATCACCCTTCACGAATTTCGATGCACCATCCATCGATCCGTAGAAATCAGCTTCTACGGTGACTTCGCGGCGGCGCGCGCGCGCTTCATCAGCGGTGATCAATCCGGCGGAAATGTCAGCGTCGATCGCCATCTGTTTGCCGGGCAAGGCATCGAGCACAAACCGCGCGGAAACTTCAGATACGCGGCCAGCCCCCTTGGTGATGACGATCATGTTGATGATCAGCAAGATGCAGAAAACAAACAGTCCGACAGCGAAATTGCCTGCGACGAGAAACTGCCCGAAGCTCTCAATGATCTCGCCCGCAGCGTTTCCTCCCTGATGCCCGTTGACCAGGACGATCCGAGTAGATGCGACATTCAGCGCAAGCCGAAGCAGGGTCGCAAACAGCAGCACGCTGGGGAAGGAGGAAAAGTCGAGCGGTGCGCGTGCGTTGAGCGCAACCATCAACACTGCGACCGCAATGGCAATGTTGAACACAAAGAAGATATCGAGCAGCATCGGAGGAATCGGGAGCACCATCAAAACGAACAGTGCGAAGATGCCGACTGGCAGCGCCATGGCCGCAGGAGCGGTGCGCAGGCGATCAGCCAATGGAATTGCGTTGGACGTCATGGGCTTTAGAATCCAAGCGCCCTGAGCTGGTCATAAGCCTGGCGGACCTGCTTCGCGTGACGCTCGCTTCCAAGCCCCGCCGTTGCATCGACAGTCTCACGCAGAACTCCGGAGATGGAGCCGCGCGACTGCGGCTCAGATATGCTCAAAGAAGGCGCAGCAGGCAGGCTGAGCGGCGGTTCCGCCGGTATCGTTGGACGGTTTCGACCAGTCAGAAGAGGCGGAGATTGCGGGCCAAAAACATCTTCGTCGGCTATGAGATAAGGCGGCGGTGCGACTTGCTGCGGCGCTAGTGATGCTGCGGCATAATCGCCTGGAATGGCCGACGGCGCGTTGGCGCGGGCCCGTTCGAGCCGCGATGAAAGATAGTCCATCACCCCAGCCAGACTGCGCGGCTGTCCGTTTGCCTCGAAGAAAACGGGGCGGTTGGCAGCAGCGGGGCGGCGAAACAGAGCGGCGGCACTTTGGCCCGGATCATGCGCCATCGCGGACAGGAACCGGCCCGCACCTCCTGCGCCCAGAAAGTGCGCGAGATAAAGTTCGCCATGATCGGGCTGACGACCAAGGATAGGCGCAAGGTGCGCGCGATTGTCTTCGGCTAGCCCAGCCGCCATCAAAGAGGCGATCTGCGGATCGTTGCGCAAATCAAGGATCGCCGCGCGCGTCCCCGGGTCTGCAACATAAGCAGAACCCCCATTGGTCACGCTGATTTGTGAGGCGATATTGCCCAGCCCAAATCGTTCGCCATGGCGCTGCATGGTGTTGAGCCATGTGCTTTCAATGAACTGGTAAAGCCCAGTTGCGCTTGAAGTTCGCGCCCGAGCCCGCGGGTCCATAGCGGATTCGACTTGAGCCTGAGCAACAAGGAAATCGAAATCGACACTCGTTTGCTGTGCCGCGTTCGCAATCGCACGCTCAACGCTCATTGGCTGCTGTGCGCTGCTGATCTGCGTCGTGATTTGACGAGAGGCACCAGCCGGCATGCGGGCCTGATCAAACGTCCTTGCCGCTTGTTCGTAGGCGCTTCGAGATGCGGCAGGGGGGAGCAAATGCGGGTTCACGGCCTGCTTCCTTGTCTTCACTCACGCGCTTCACACTCGAGCGCGCTCCTTCCAACAAAGATCAGCAAACACCGTGCCAAACCCCGCCGCCTTGCAGCTTGATTGGGGTGTCGTCAGCCCACCGCCGAATAGGCTGCGCGCGATCCGCCAAGCACTTCAAGCCGTGCTGCGACGTTGGCGGCGAGCAGGTTGCGCACCCGGCGATTGACCTCGTTAAGGGCGCTTGCAGTTGTCACAAGTTCGCGCGTGAGTTCGTCAAGCTCATCAGCGCCGACAGGTTCGAGTTCGTCGCACAGCAATTGCTTCTTGCGCGAGACTTCGACCAGTTCATCGGCATCCAGTGTGGCAAGCGCTTGCCGCTCTGCTTCGAGGACGGCAATCATTTGCCGCAGATTTGCGTAAAGGGCTTCCGTCCGTGATGTCATTATTCGATTCCGAAGCTCAGCTGCGCCGCGATCATCGCATCAGCGATCTCGGTGGGGACAAGCGGATAACTTCCGTTCTTGAGCGCGTCCTTGATTTCCTGAACTCGCTCGTTGTTGATCGGCGGGGTTGAAGCATCGAGGGTCGAGTTGACCTCGATCGAAACCCCATTGGCGGGCGAAGGCGAACCGTTTGTCGCGGCGCCAACTCCGCCCAGAGGCCTTGCTCCAGCGCGATCAGTATCGGACAGAGCACGAGGGCCTGTGACAGCCTGCAATTTGCTCAATTCGAAAGAGGGCATGATGCGTCTCCGGGTGGGTTTACGCTAAGTTGAACGGCCCTGCAGCGCCTATTTTAAGGGTGCAGGTGAGAAATTCTTCTAGAATGCAGGAATGACGGCAAGGCCCGGGCGCTCGATACGGGCGCGCACGGGTTCAGCCTGGCGATCGGTGCGCACAGCAATCCAGTCGCCGAGTGCGCCGTTCTCCATCGCCTCTCCGGCTTGCTGAACGGTAAAGCCGCGGCCACGGACAATGACTGTCAATGGGTCGCCTCGAGTGACAACCGGCTCTGCTCTTGCCTCCCGCACCGGAGTGTGAGCGGCGATGAATATCCGCCAACTGCGTGGCCCTGCGCATTCAACTGCCAATGTTGCCTTGTTCCGACCGTGCCAGCTGACATCAAGCGGTGAGGCGCATGGGGCAAGACGAAGCCTGCGATCAGCAGGACCGCGCGCGCTTCCAACCTCGCCGATGGGCACGCCCGTAAAGTCTTCAATCGCCCGGTCAATTGCTGCTGGGCTCGTGAATCCATTCGGGGTGCTTTGCTGTGCAGAGGCAAGGGCTGCAAACAGGGGCAAGCAGGCGATCACGATTGTTGTTGCGATAACGCGCATTTCAGTGCGGGGCAGATTGGGCAGCGGCTTCATAAGGCTTCTCCGGGTGGCAGATCATAGAACAACCGATCTCCGAAGTTTTTAAGCAAACCACGTGCCAATTTGCCGAAAGCGTCGGTCGGTAGAGAGGCATTGCGGACGCTAAGGGTTCTTACGTGGGGCCACAGTGAGCACGCTTAAGCAAACCGGTTTATCTCCTTGCACACAATTATAAGCGCAACTTCGGGACCGCGATGCAGAACTCATCTCCACTCAAGGCTGTCGACCCGCCCCCCCTGAGCCGTGCCCGAGAGGCGCGCCAGGAACTGCTGGAGCGGATTGGCGAATTTATGATGAGGCACGACCTCAATGTCACCGGAGCCAATCTGGCTGCGATCGGAACCGCTCTGTCTGGCAGCAATGCAGCGCTCGCAAAGTCATTTGTTGAGCGAGAGATTTCAGGCGAACCGATCGACCAAAGGTGGCTCGATCAGGTCATGCGGCTTGATCCGGCGACGGGCGACCGCATGAATGAGCTCGAAAAGCTGATGGACCGGATGGAATATGCGATGATGCGCTTTGCCCAGACGGCCAAGTCGGCCCAGCACGAAAGCAGCGAGCATCGTGGCGCGATTGGCGCGCAGATTGATGAGCTGGCCAGCGTCGCTGATGACGGCTTGAATAATTCTGGCATGTCGCGGGTTATCGAACTTTCACGAGCCATGCTTGAGCGCATTGGCGAGGTTGAAAGCGCAATGGAGCGCAGCCAGGCCGAAACCGATGAACTGCGTGCCAGCCTGGCTGAGGCGCGGGTTGAAGCGGATGTCGATCACCTTACGAGACTGCCCAATCGCCGAGCGTTTGAGCGGCAATTGACGTCTGCAGCACAGCAGGCGGAAAATTCGGGCGAGAAGCTTTGCGTTGCATTTTGTGATGTCGATCACTTCAAATTGGTCAACGATACCCATGGGCACGATGCGGGAGATCGTATCCTTGTCGCCATTGCGGGGATTTTGAACAGTCATGCGAGCGATCAATGTTTCGTCGCACGGCACGGGGGCGAGGAATTCGTTCTTCTCTTCTATGGATTCGACCTCGACGCCGCGTGGCGCAAGCTCGATGGTATCCGCCGCGCGCAGTCCATGAAGCGCATGATCAACCGCGAAACGGGTAAATCCTTTGGCAAGATCACGTTCTCCGGTGGATTGGCCGAGGTTCGTGGAACAGGGGACACGCGCGATGCTCTCGCTCGCGCCGACGAGGCGCTTTATAAGGCCAAAGGCGAAGGACGCGACCGCATCGCCCTTGGCTAAGGCGCGACATCGTAAGCGAGACTCGCATGGAGATCGCTTGTCTCGCCTGGCGTGATCACAACACGCACAGCATAGCCTGACACGGACGCATCATCGGCGAGAGCTTGCGCTGCTTTCCACACTTCAGAGCGCTCATTCAGAGTGTACTGCGCGAAAACCGTGAGTGTAATCCGCGGGTCACGCTGACGGCGCGCGAGCCATTCGCCCAGCGATGGCCCGAGCGGGTTTGGCCTGAACACTTCTTGCGAAGGAGCCACAGAAAAACTGTCTTCTCCATCAGAGGAACGCGCAAGGCTGTATTCAGCCTCCGGATCGCTGCCCGCCTGGTCCATCGTCGCAAGCGCAGACACGGTTACGAGAAACAGGATGAGGGCTAGGTCTGCGAGGACAAGCTGCCATTCTGTACCGCTCGATCGGGTCATGCCGCAGGTCTCAACTTGCCTGATCGCCGCGCATTGTGGCCAGCAATCTCGCTTTCAAAGAACTCCAGAATGTCGCTCCTTGCGCGCTCTTCTCTTTCGCTGCGCCGCTCAATCGCGCGGGCCAGGGGAAGGTAAAGGAACTGCGCTGTCAGAACTCCATAGAGCGATGAAAGCACCGCCGTACCAACCGCCGCGAGCGCCAGTTCCCCGGTTCCGGTTCCCTGGACGGGCATCAATTGGGTGATGGCAAACAAGGTTCCCACCAGGCCGAATACAGGTGCAAGTTCGCCAGCAGATTCGAACACGCCCCGCCCCTGCTCACTTCGCATCTGCCGGGCCGATGACTCTGAGCTGGAGATCTGGCGGAGCGCATCAATCGAACCGATCGTCAGATAGCTTGCAAGGATTTTGGCGAGCGAGGGATCAGGAGGCAGGGGCGTCTCAGCACATAGCGGACCGCGTTCCTTGATCACGATTGCGCTGCGAGCCATGGCCGCGCGGTTGGCGTTCGCATCAAACACTGGTCCGTACAGCTGGCCAAGCGCGCGAATAGCGGCGGCCATGTCCAACCAACCGCATCTTGCCAGGGTAGCAAGCCATGTGCCTGCGACCACAATGATCAGGGCCTTGGCGTCGAACAAAGAGGCAAGCGCGTCGGCCAATGTCGAATATCTCCATAAGGGCGCGCGCACCCGATCGTCCGTTGTGTGTCAGAACGGTCCAAATTCGTCGCGATTAAGCAGCGATGCGAGTTTTGGCAGGCCTTTGCCGCTGCGGGCTGCAATCGCTTGCCGGGAAACACGATGGATGTGCCGCATTCCCCCGTTGCACTGGTGTGTTCGAGCAGTTTGGCACGCTTGCTGCACAAACCGCTGCGACGCCATTTTTACGCAAGCGGAGCCCAAACAATCATGTCTGATCCTATCTTTGGCATTCACGGCGCCGCGCTTGAGCTGCGTTCGAAGCGAATGGGCATTCTTGCATCCAATATCGCCAATGCCGCAACGCCCGGCTTCAAGGCGCGCGACATGGATTTCAACGCTGCGCTCGACGCGCGGCTTGAGCGCCAGAACAGCACGCCAGCGCAATTGGCAGAGCCAGAGCTGCTTTACCGCCGTCCCACCATGCCGTCGCTCGATGGCAACACGGTCGAATTGGGCCGCGAACAGGTCGTCTTCGCAGAAAACGCGCTCGCTTACTCGGCAACGCTCAGCTTCGTGCAGGGCAAGGTCAACACCATAACCCGCGCGCTGAAAGGAGAGTGAGAATGTCTGACGGCAGCCCAATGACGCTCTTTTCCATGACCGAGCGAGCCATGTCCGCACAATTGGTGCGGATGAATGTGGCAACCTCGAACCTTGCCAATGCGGGTTCGGTCGCCTCGAGCGCTGATGAAGCCTACCGCCCGGTCCGCGTCGCCTTTGCCGCAGAGCTTGACCGAGCCAGCGGATTGTCGAGCGTTCGAAGCGACGGCTTGCGGCAATCAGACATCGAACCAACCAAGCGTTTTGATCCGGGCAATCCGCTCGCTGATGAAACCGGCCATGTCTTCGATGCGCCTGTCGATGAGAGCGCAGAGATGATCGAGATCATGGAAGCCGCGCGCCAGTACCAAAACATGGTTCAGGCGCTTCAGACCGCCAAACAACTCATGCTCGAGACCCTGAGGAGCAACTGATTATGGAAATCCCATCCACCTTTCTCGACCAGGTCAACGCGCCCGGTGTCGTCCGCCGTGAGAGCGCGGCCGCCTCGCTGGATTCCACCGATTTCCTGCGCTTGATGACTGCTCAGCTTGCCAATCAGGATCCGCTCGAACCGCAGAGCAATGAAGAGATGCTTGCCCAGCTTGCGCAGTTTTCAACGCTTGAAAACGGCGTCGCGCAGCGTGCGACGCTCGATGACATTTCAACAAAACTCGATGCGCTGATCGATGCACAAGAGCGCGCTCTTGCTGCCGCCAACACCAGTTCCACCCAGTCCGAGATCGCAGACCTGACCTAACCTCCCCCAGCCTCAAGGAAACCTAGATATGTCGTTTTTCACCTCGCTTAGTGGCATGCGCAACGCCGAAACCGACTTGCGCGTGATCTCAAACAACATCGCCAACGCTGAATCGGTTGGCTTCAAGAAATCGAGCGCCCAGTTTGCCGACCTTGTCGCGCGCGGCAGCGCGACGGACCCGCGCAAAACGCCGGGTATCGGCGCCACGGTTTCGCGGGTCGCTCAGGATTTTGCGCTGGGACAGTTTGAACAGACCGGCCGCGCGCTTGACCTTGCGATTAACGGCGATGGTTTCTTCACGACCACGGATGCGATCTCTGGCGATCTGGCCTTTACCCGCAACGGCAATCTCGAACTGGTCGCGAGCGGCGAGCTTCAGGACGCTTTTGGCAACCCCGTGCTTGGCTTCCCGGTTGATGCGAACGGCGTTCAGACGTCCAACGTGCCTGCAAACATCGCCGTGCCGACGACGAATGCAGGGGGCAATGTGCTGTCCGGTCTTGGCATTGATCTTCGCGGCGTACTTGAGGCGACTTACTCGGATGGCTCTGTCGAGCCGGTCGCGCAAATTGCGCTTGCGGCATTCCCGGCAACCGGCGGTCTCAATCCGATCGGCCTCACCAAATGGGAGGCGACCGCTGAATCCGGCCCACCCGAGTTTGGTCAGCCCGGCGTTGGCAATTTCGGCCAGATCCAAAGCGGGTCGCTTGAGCGATCAAATGTCGATCTGGCTGCAGAAATGGTCGCTCTGCTTGGCGCGCAGCGCAATTTCCAGGCGAACGCCCGAGCAATTGATACCGCGACCGCGCTCACTCAGGCCGTTCTGAACCTTCAGCGGTAATTCCAATAATCGGAGCTGAGCCATGGATCGCCTGATCTACACTGCGCTTACCGGCATGGACGCGGCGATGAACCGTCAGCGGATGGTCGCCAACAACCTTGCCAATTCCTCGACGCCGGGGTTTCGCAAGGAGATTTTCGCAGTGACACCCGCGACTTTGCGCGACGGTTCTATCGAGGCGCGCGCACTGGCCCGGGGCATGGTGCGTTCGGCCGACATGTCTACCGCGCAAGTCAATCCCACCGGCCGGCCGCTTGACATAGCGGTCGAGGGCGAGGCGCTGATCGCGTTCCAGGCACCAGGTGGCGGCGAGCTTTATTCAAGGCGCGGCGACCTGCGGATCGCGTCCACCGGCCTGCTAGAGAACGGCGAGGGGTTGCCGGTGCTCGGAGAAAGCGGCGCGCCGATCACCGTTCCCGCAGGGTTTCGTGTGGCGATTGCGGCAGACGGAACCCTGCTGGCGAGCGATCCCGCAGCCCCCGGCGAAGAAGCCGCTGCGCTAGACCGGATCAAGCTCGTCTCGCCCGAGGGCAGCGTGCTCGCCAAGGGCATCGACAGTTTTCTCAAGGTGCCTGCTGGCGGAGTTCTGCCCGCTGATCCGACCGCACGCGTGCAATCCGGCGCTCTTGAACAATCCAATGTCCAGACCGCTGCAACCCTTGTCGAAATGATCGAGGCACAGCGCGCATTCGAACAGCGCGCCAAGGTCATCCAGACCGCCGGTGAGCTCGACGAGGCCAGCAGCAGATTGCTCAGCATGAGCTGATCCCACCCTATTCACAAAGGAACCTGACCCATGCCCAATTCTGCCCTGCACGTCGCCCGCACCGGGCTTGAGGCCCAGGATGCGCGGATGCGTGTCATCGCCAACAACCTTGCCAATATCGGGACCACGGGTTTCAAGCGCGACCGCGCTGACTTTGCGACGCTCGCATATCAGGAAATGCGCGTTGCCGGACAGCAATCAACCGCGCAAACTGCGTTTGCAGTGGGCCTGAACCTTGGAACCGGGGTGCAGGTGATGGGCACCAGCCGGATCGAAACGCAAGGCACGCTGAACCAGACTGGCAACACGCTTGACATGGCGCTCGATGGGCCAGGCTATTTTCAGGTCGAATTGCCCGGTGGCGGGGAGATCGGGTATACGCGCGCTGGCAATTTCACGCTTTCGCCCGAAGGCCAATTGGTCACCACGCAAGGGTTTGCGGTGACCCCGCCAATCCAGATTCCGGCAGGAGCAACCAGCGTCACCGTTGCGCCTGATGGCACCGTCAGCGCAACCCAGCCCGGACAGGCTGCCGCCATCCAGATCGGTCAATTGCAGGTGGCGAGTTTCGTCAATCCTGCTGGGCTTCGGGCGATCGGCGACAACTTCCTGGTTGAAACTGCGGCGAGCGGTCCAGCCGATGCCGGTTTCGCTGGGCAGTTTGGTCGCGGGAATATCCGCCAGGGCATGCTCGAAGGCTCAAACGTTAATGTGGTCGAAGAACTGGTCGAAATGATCGAGGCGCAGCGCGCATATGAGATCAATTCGAAGATGGTGAGCTCGGTCGACGAAATGCTCCGCAACGCCAACCAGACCTTGTGAGAACCGCCATGATCCCTGCTTTCCGTTTCGCTTGCGCGGCTCTTGCTGCCCTTTCGCTTTCTGCTTGCCTTGGCGGCGGGGGAAAGCGCGAAATTGGCTTCACTGCGCCTCCTCCTCCGCCCATGCCAGCGCCAGCTACCGGTGCACAAACCGGCAGTTACGGCGCGATCTATCAGGCGAGCCAGGGCTATGCGCCGCTTATAGTCGGCAACCGTGCCCGCGGGCTTGGTGATATGGTGACGATCATGCTGGTTGAGAGCACCTCGACCAGCAAGAGCACCACAGGGGCAACGGACCGTTCAGGCGAATTTGCGCTGATCCCGCCATCTGCCGGGCCGCTCGGCTTTCTCAATCCCAACGCCCTTAATGCTTCGGGATCCGGGTCGTTCAATGGATCGGGGAATGCGGCACAACAAAGCCAGCTTACAGGCACTGTCACCGTCACGATCGCCGCGATTTACCCCAATGGAACGGCGGAAGTTGTAGGGGAAAAGCAGATGGCGCTCAGCCAAGGCGATGAATGGGTGCAGTTTTCGGGCCGCATCAGGCTGGTCGATATCGACGGTGACAACACTCTGCCGTCTTCGCGCGTAGCCAATGCCCGGATCATCTACACCGGCAAGGGCGCGGTCCAGCGCGCAAGCAGGCCGGGTTGGCTGCAACGCTTCTTCAGCGCGATCTCGCCATTTTGACCAAGCAGGAGTGAGATTATGACCCCGATAAAGATCCTGCTTGCTCTGATACTGGCGCTCGCCGCATTCACCCCGGCAGACGCGCAAGCAGAGCGCATTCGCGACCTTGGCCAGTTTGAGGGGCTGCGCGCCAACCAATTGACCGGGTACGGTGTTGTCGTTGGCTTGCAAGGCACCGGCGATGACAACCTTGCTTATGTGACAGAGGCCATGCGCGGTGTTTCCGGCCGGTTGGGCTTGCAATTGCCGCCCGGCGTGAACCCCAACCTTCGCAATGCCGCAGCTGTGATCATCACGGCAGAACTTCCTGCCTTTGCAAAGCCCGGCCAGCGCATAGACATCACCGTTTCAACCATGGGGCAGGCCCGTTCGCTCCGCGGCGGCGCCTTGGTGCTGGCGCCGCTTTATGGAGCGGATGGACAGATCTATGCGATGGCGCAGGGCAATGTTGCGGTTGGCGGGCTTGGCGTGAGCGGGCGCGATGGTTCGCAAGTATCCGTT
>CAYUCZ010000042.1:0-28274 GCA_964443505.1 uncultured Porphyrobacter sp.
CAGGGACCTTTGACTTGGCCTTCTGCGGAGTGCGGCCCTTGCGGACCAGCTGGTTGATCGTAGGCATATATTCTCACTTCGTTCGATGCTCACCTCATCCGGGCGGGGAACCGGTTCCCACTTCCCCTGATGAGGTTCGGCCTATTCCACTACGCATGCGCGTGTTGGACCAAACCTGTTTGGCGTTTCGGCTCTGAGTGAGTGGGGAGATACAGTTTCGTGCAAAACGCCGAGCGCCGCGTCAAAGCGGGCCGCAAGTTGCACGAGCCTGAAACGCTCCACCCGACAAAAGGCCAAAGCCGCCGGATTACTTTGCCGCCCCTGCCTGAAACCGTCATTCCAGCGCAGACCGGAATCCCGTCAAACAAAGACGCCAATGTTCAGCTCAATGTTCGAGTTAGGGGAGCGCCAAAGCGAACCCTGCTCTCAAGTGGGGGCGCGCTTAGGGGGATTCTTTGGTCGGGTCAAGCGTCTAGCAATCTTCGCGAATGGCAAAGAAGAACCCTTCAGCAATCCTATTGTTATCGATATCAATAAACACGACCATGCATGATTCATGAGGATGCTCATCAAACGCTCTTGAGACCAATTCATCAATAGAGCCTCGAACTTTGTCGCGACGCTTCGCTCGATAGAGAGCGAAAATGACTATAGGTCTGTGTACCTGAGGTGGCTTAACTTGAAGACAAAATGGCTTCTTCAAATCCCCGCCAGACTTCTTCACGCTCTTGCGTAAAATATTCAACTGCTTGCGGACCTCGCCCATCTCTCGAAAATCCCCAGCCGAGAGGAGGGTAGTTGCAAACGTCAACCAACCCTTCTTTCGCCTCTTATCGAGTAGACCAAGGAACCGCATCAGCATGGGATGGACTTTGGGTCTTGGCGGTTTGGCGCTACCAGCCTGTCTATCCGCAAAATAGCGATCAACCGAGCCAGACATCCCAGACAGAATTGTCATCGCGCCTTCTTCTGGTTCCATGTTGAAGAGCGTCTCAAGATACAAACCAAGAATATCAATCTCATCCCCGAGCATGCCAGCAAAGCGGTCAAAATACTGACGCTCCAAAAGGTAGTGCGAGATGTAGATCTCGCTATCGAGAACCTCAAAAATGCATCGTAGGTCCGCCAAAGAAAAATAGGGCGCAATATCGACCGATTCATCAATCCAGTCGAGCGACTTAAGATCCTCCTCCATTCCTGACAGGACGGCTAGGTCATCGAGTGAGATCGACAGCCTGATTACTCTTGTGGCACGACTGATTGGCAAATCGATATCGTCACAAATGACCTGAGATTCTTGATCTCCAGCTTGCGCCGCTAGGATGACTTCTTTGAGCCGTTGCGACTGACGTGACGATGAACCGATGATGTCGCGGACATGCCTCTTCAGCCGATCTGGAGCCCCTCGTAGCGCCGAATCCGTTAAATGGTGAGATTTCGCTTCAATAAGAAAGATGAGATTATCGATTGAGACAATGAGGTCCGTTTCGAACTTGTCTGATCCAAGCGACCAAGTGACCCCACTTTCAATCTTAGCTTCTGAGAAACACGTGCGGAAAATTTTCTCAACCGCATCCTCCAAATACTTGGCCCGGCGGTCGGAAAGATAGGCCCCCAGTCCCGCGTGCTTGAAGAGCTCAGTGAAGATGCGGTGGGAGTGGCTGAAAAACAGCATCGGCATGGGGCAAATGAAGCTCTCGCCGTTCTTCAAGATCGGATGCGTCCAAACTGGATTGTCTAAGAACGTTCGCTCAAGATCAAACACTTCTGGTGTTGCCCGCTCAAGCAGAAATCTCTCCAAGACTCGTTCGACCCTCGATGACTCAATCCCGGTGCCCTCCGAAATCTCTGAAGGAGTGAGTGAGAGATCGCTGGGAATCCGTAGCTCATAATGGGACATTACGAAGGAAAAGGCGTGATCCCGTGGGACATCCTTGCCGAGAGCAGCCAGCACTTCCTCCGGAGTTCCGGTCAAATCCTCCACAAACTTAAAGTACCGAGAAATGATGTCTTTCGAACGGCGCCCCTTCCTAACGGCCGCTAACACATCATAGCGATTTGCGATTACAGATTCCGCATGCTCGAGAAGGAAATGAGCGACCGTAAGGACGTCCGAGCATTTAAACCCGTGAACTCTCAAGAATGATGGGTCATCAGTTGAGAAGATCTCTTTCGTGATCCGATCAACATGCTCAAAATAACCCCAATTTCGAACAGCTTGTGTGTGAAAACGGATGCGCTCAGTGACCATTTCAACTTTCGCACCCTTCTCGTCATCGAAATTCGATCGCTGAAGCCGGAAAGCAAGAAACGCGGAATCAAGGTCTTTGGTCAGGTCGATGACTTCTTGAACGATCTGTGGAGGCGAGGGCTTCTTGGGTGTTCCAGCGATCCCAAAACTACCATAAAGCGCCATCAACAACTCGAGATGATGTTGTTCGATCCCGTCCAAGAGTCCCGATGGTGCATCGCCGTCCCGCTTGACAACGCTTGTGACGCCATAAGAACAAATCGTTGCAATGAGACCGATTGCGTCAAACTCCCCGAAAATCTCCTTTACTCTATCAATCTTGTCACCAACTTGCTTCAAGGCATCCGCTGAAGAAGTCAATACCTTCGACCTAAACTCAGCGTGATCAGTGATTTTTGGGCTGACTTTGTTGCCAACTATTGTTGGTTTTTCGGGACTACTTTTCATGCAATTCGCTTAGCACGGCACTGCAACAAGTAAGAGTCTTAATCTGTTGATTTTCCTACACGCCCAGATTCTGCTTGATACCCCGGTCCTTTCTACGCTTGCTCCCTCCACCAACCACCCGAACCCATCGCTCACGTCAGCATCCCGCCTGCAACGCCGCCTGCAAACGCCAGAGCGCCGGTTACAATCGGTATCCACCAGCGTGAGGCTTTGGATTGTTCGAGCGCGCGGTCGTGCATGTCTACGGCGAGCGCGATCAGGGCGGAGACTTCCGATGGCTCCAGCGGTTTACGGCTCAGCCGCAGGCCTCCTGGTTTGTCGAGCGCGGTCTTTTTGTCGACGCAGACATTCCCGTCCACATCATAGTTTTGCGGCTGCTGCCTGCGCCAGACGAGCGAAGCCTTGTCGCCATCGGGATTGATGCGGAAAAATTCAGGGTGATCGCGGAACACGGCTTGCCAGCGCTCTGCATCCCCATCATCGCCGCCAATCCGCTCTGCCCAGCCGGCAAAGGACAGCTTGTAGAATTTGTAGAGGCCCAGCGCAGTAATCGCTGCGATGACATCGGCCAGTCGGCCCTCTTTCAGGTAAGGACTGCTGTCGCTCTTCATACTCGCCTCCCCCGCACGCAAAGATGAGGCGACTGTTTACCATTTGATTTTCCTACAGGCCAATATGCGCGCTATTCAGCGTGCCCTTGCCGCTGTGAATTGCCGGTTTGCGGGGTGAGCAAAAGTTTTACGCCAGGACCGTGTAACATGCGGTCCATGTCTCGGATTTCTGCGGGGTTGCGGCGCTTGGCTCTTGGTGCCGGGCGACAGGGCTATTCGGCGCCACGGCGCTTTTTTAGGATGCTTTCAGTGCGGTGGAAATCGCCGACATTGTCAACGTCAATCGGCGCATCGGCAAACGGCATGATCACCGGTTGCAAATTGATGTTCCAACGGCGCGAGAGGTGCTGGGTCAGCCCTTCCAGCGTGGAAAGGCCAAAGCGGTATTTGATCACGAAGCTAAGCCCCATCGCCTTTAACAGACGGCGGGGTTGCTTGCCGAATTGTCCGCCGGTCTCAAACGCCTTGGCCCCGCGCAGCGCCTTGTCATTGCGAAGGCCATACAGGTTGCAGCTCGACCAGCCGCCATCCTTCAATTCGTGGAAGGCGCGCTTGCCGTCAGGATAGGCATCGAGAATGGTCTGGGCCGGGGTGAAGCCGGCATAGCCATCGCCATCGCTTGCAAGGAATTGCTCGCAGAAATGGTCGATATAAGGCGTTTCGTGAAGCGCGTTGTCGCCGGTGGAGATGAGCAGCGGATACGGATCCTCGATCGCGGCCACGCCCTGTTCGACACTGGCAAACAGGTTGTCGGCGCTGGGGACGAAGTGGATCGCTCCGCTGTCGAGCATGGCGGCAAGGCTGGGCGCCTCGCGCAGGATCGCCTCGCTCTCGATCGAGACATAGATGCGCTCGACATGCTCGCTCGCCGCGATGGTGTCGATGACCCGCTGGAGCATGACTGTGCCATCGACCTCGACGAGGCATTTGTGGCTGACGCCTTGCAGCTTGGCGACTTCGTCTTCTTTGCCCTTGCGGCTTGCGGAGAGAATCAAGGCGGTGAATTTGGTCATGGTTCCCCGTGTGTTAGGAGTTTTCGCAAGGCTGTGTCGGTATCAGCAATTGCGTCAGGTCCGATATCGTGCCGGTGCGATCAAGCGTTTGCAGATGCGCGCGCAGGGCCTCGGTTTCAACCTCTTGCGCAGCGTGTTGGCAGCAATCGGTGAGCTTTTCGAACAATTGCACGCGCGACAAGGGCGCCTCGCGGCTGCCCAGCGGCATGGCGATGGCGGCGCTGTGGCATTCGCCTGCCATTGTGCGCACATGAACCTCGGTTGGAAACTCGCTTTCGAGCCGTTCAACCGGTTCCTTCGCGATCCGCTTGAACAACGCCCTTACCTCTGGCCGCGCAATGGCTTCGGGCGTGAAGTCGGAGAGACCGACAGATCCTTGCGCAAGCGCGACAGCGAGATTGTATTCGAGCGAGAACTTCGCCTCGTTCGGCGTTACCGGATCATCATAGGCAAGGTTGCGCAAATGCGAGGCCGGCGCGCGCACGAGCACTTGCGCAACGTCGTGCGGCCCGAGCGAATGCTCTTCCAAAATCTGAAGCAGCCCATCGAGAGCGCGGTGCGTGCTGCCGCAATTGGGGAAGCGTTTGACCTTCAAACCATTGGCGAGAATTTGCAGCGGGGCAGCGATCCGGCCGGCGACAAAGCTGGTCGATTGGCCGTGCTCATCCGTGCCGATCATATCGGCCGCGCGCTCTTCAACATCCTGCCCAACCATCAGCATGCGCAGGCCATGCCGACCGTTGAGCGTGTCTGCTCCTGCGGTGAGGCCAGCGCGCGCCATGAGGGCGGACTGAACCCCGCCGGATGCCGCAAAACCGGCGTGCAGAGGCTTTGTGTCCGTGCCGAACTGGCTCATGAAACCGCCCGCGCGGCTGGTCGCCATAGAGATTGCATGCCCTGCCTGCTGAGCATCAAGGCCAAGCAGCCTCGCAGTCCCGGCGGCAACTCCGATCGCTCCCATGGTTGCGGTCGCGTGCCAGCCGCGGTTGCGGTGAAACGGATTCACCGCCTGCCCGACATGCCCCATCACCTGAAGCCCGGTGATATAGGCATCCAGCAGCGCGCCAAGATCCAACGCCTCTTCTTCTCCAACGGCCAGCAAAGCCGGGATCAGGACAGCAGAGGCATGCGCCTTGGCCGGATCGAAATTGTCATCGTAATCAAGCGCATGGGCAGACGCTCCATTAACGAGAGCGGCCCAGGGCGAAGACAGCTTTGCGCCATATCCAACGATGCTCGACTGGCCGTCCCCCCAGCCCGAAACGAGCGCATACAGCTTTGCTATCGCTGGTTGATGCGCGCCCGCTATCATGCAGGCGAGCGTATCGATCAGAGCGTTTTCGGCGGTTTCGAGCGCTTCTTCGGGCCAATCGGCAGGGCACCCGGCAACCCATTGTGCAATCTCGCCCAGAGGGTCTGAAGACAGCTTAACCAAGGGGTTTGACGGTATTGGCTGATCCAACGAAGCTCCCCCACGTTTCGTGCGTTCTGGTGACGCTTGAGACTTCTCGATCGCTATTTAGAGCATGTTGTCCTTGCCGCAACATCTCTTCGGCTCAAGAGCAAGCGGACGCACCGGATGGCGCACCCTTGCGCATCAACCAAGGTCGCGCCGCAGCAGCCCATACCAGTAGACATCGCACAGGCCGATATGTGAGACGTCGTGATCGCGCAGATGGGCTTCGCGCGCAAAGCCAAGCCGTTCCAGCAATCGGACCGAGGCAATGTTGCGCGTGTCGACTTCAGCGGTGAGCTTGCGCGCAGGATCGAAACCCATGGCCCCTTCCCACAGATGGGCGATCAGAGCCTCGGTGCATTCGCGCGCGATGCCTTCGCCCTGACGGTGCATGCAGGTGATATAGCCGATTTCGAAAACGCTGCCGTGATCGGTGGATGATCCGTGCGCAGGGACAGCGACGAAACGCCCAGCGACTTGACCGTCAGCATCTTCAGCGATCCATGTTAGCCCCGGCCAATCGGGAGCGGCGAGCCAATCCCACAGCTCGTCCTCGCTCTCAAACACGGGCCGGGTGAGATAGAGGCACTGCTGTTCATCAGAAAGGGTAGGAAACAGGGCAGCGGCATCGGAGCGCTGAAGGGGACGCAGGGTAAAGCGCTGCGTGGTCAGGGTCTTTATATCAGGCACCGGTCAGATATTGGACGAGAGCCTTGACCTTCTTCGATCGCCATTGCGGGACCGGGGCCACCAGCCAATAGGCGCGGCGGCTTTCGACAGGTTCGTCCAACGCTTTGAGGGCACCGCGTTCAATCGCGCCTGCGACGAGCGGCAGCGGCAGAACGGTGCGGCCCATGCCAGACAATGCGCTCGACAGCGCCTGCCCGGCTGATCCTGCCTTGATGCAGGGAAGCACCCCTTCGGGCAAAGCTGCACCGGGCCAGTCAATCCAGGCATCGCGGGCGTTTTCTGCTTCGACCGTCACACGCTGCGCATCGGCAAGCTGAACCCCTTCCAGCTCTCCCGGTCCATCCACCAGCCGGATCGCAAGGTCGAGATTGGCCTCGGTAAAGTCCGCGCCCTCATCTGCGAGGATCGAATAGACCACGCCCGGCGTGCCCTTCTGGAAAGTCGCGAGCCGGGGAGCGAGCCATTCGGAATAAAACTCACGCGGAGCGGCAATGGTATAGCGGTCCGAGGATTGCCCCGCCTGCATCGCGGCGACGCTTTCTTCAAAACGCAGAAACCCTTCGCGCAAAGCGTCAAGGCCAGCACATCCCTCTGGCGTCAGCTCCAAGCCCTTTGACGTACGGCGGAACAGGACAACGCCCAGATGATCTTCCAAGGCCCGGATCTGCTGGCCCACGGCCGCAGGGGTCACTGCAAGCTCATCAGCTGCGCGGGTGAAAGACAGGTGCCGGGCCGCCGCGTCATAGACGCGCAGGGCATTCAAGGGGAGATGCGTGCGTTTCACGGAAACAAGCGCCTAATCGCGCCCTGCCCTAACAGCAAGCGCTTATGCAGCGACCGGTCAGGCCGAGGAGCGCCCATCAGCGGTTTCAGGCGCAGCGAGGGGGAAGAACGGGATGCGCACCTCAAGCGGCGTGCCGTCTGCCTTGTGGAAGGTGTAAAAACCCTCCATCGAACCATGCGTCGTCGAAAGCGGGCATCCGGATACGTAATCATGGCTTTCGCCCGGCGCGAGCACAGGCTGTTCGCCGACGACGCCTTCACCATCGACATGATTCACCATGCCGCGCGCATCAGTGATCCGCCAATGGCGGGTGCGCAGCTGGACTTCCTCGTGAGAGCCGTTCTCGATCCGGATGTGATAGACCCAGAACCACTTTCCAGCATCGGGATGTGATTGTTCGGGAAGGAAGTTTACCGCGACCCGCACGGTAATGCCTTCAGTGATGGCGGCGTGTTGGAAGAGTTCCTTCATATCACATCCCAAGGTAACGATTCATTTTATCGCTACAAGTGACTCAATGCACGTAATCCCCTTGATATCCCGATAGGTTAAAGTTTGTGGCTGCTGGATCACATGAGTCCTGCGGTTGCTACCACCCAAGGCTCATTACCGCGTTCCGCAGCTGCCCAACCAAGCAAAGAATGATGCATCAGCCGGATTGGCCTTCCATTTTGCCAGCAATTCGCGCCCGCTAGTCTCGGCGCGGCGCATATCGCGCACCCGCCGCTCAAGCATTTCAAAATCGGATTTGTCCCAGGTCTCATCAGCCAGCGCTTCGTGCCAGGCCACCGCAGCGGCCGTAGCTTCCGGGCCAAGACCTTCGGTCACAGCAGCGCGATATTCAGCAGGTACAGAACTGTCATATTGCTCAGCCCAAAGCTGCCAATAGCTGGTGCAACGTGCAACTTCGCTGCGTGTCTGCGCGACCGTGCCGATCGCATTCTTGGTGAACTCATCGTTCATTGCTCCAACGAAGCTTGCTTCATCCGCAGATAGAGAAGTTGGTAGCGAAAACCCTGCCACTGCCGTCAATACCAAACCAATCCTTGCCAACTTCATCATCAATCCTCCTGAGCAACTGTGTGCACTCTTCTACCCATTGGCTTGTAGAGCGTCGCTTTGTCGACGCCTTGTAGATATCTGACACCGGGTGGTATGCTTCCCCTCAACAAGTCCGGACTGGACGGCTTGAGGAGCGGCAATTGCGGCAGGAGAGTGCCCGAGTGGCAAGATTGGCAACATGCGCAGTATGCTTGGCATTGGCAGTCATGAGCCTTGCGTTCAGCAGTGCTCCCGCCTCTGCCCAGACCATGTATGATGTCTTTGAGCTATTGGATCAAAGCGCTGACAGGCTCAAAAGACGATGTGAGCGCGGCCGCGCAATGGAATGCCTTGCATATGCAGAAATCGTGGAAAGCAATCCCGATCCAGAAATCAAAGCCGGACACTTGCAATGGAAATTGCGCGCCTGCGAACTCAACCTGGGGCTCGGCTGCACATGGTATGCAAAGGCGGCAAGCGAAGGACGCGGACTAGACGAAGAGATCGCCGAATATTTCTACAGCGGCTGTTTGCTCGGTGACAAAGAAGGCTGCCGCTATTCGGTGCCCTACGCCTATGGCGACGATCCTGCCGTCAAAGGCCGTGAGCGGCGAATCGAGATTGGCCAAAACGCTTGTTATTGGGGCTATGAAACCGGTTGCATCCTGCTCGAAGAGCTCGGCGTGAAGCCGCAGATGGAGCTCGATCCGCGCTCAATGGATGTGCAGGATATGACGTTCTACGCCGAACAGACGCAGGATTACGTCACTATCGCGTCTGAAATCGCACGGCGTCATCGGCGCGGCATTCGCGAACGGTCCAAGGATATCGACCAAGGCTGGCTGTTGGCTGAAATCATTGTTGCGATGGGACCGGACACGTATTCTAGGCTCTCACCATCTGTGATCCGGTCGATTGGCCAATACAATTACTGGCCAGCGGGCAGCGTGCCGCGCGCACGGCGGATTGCGGCGGTTGAGTATAACAAGCTTCGCAACGCAGAACGCAAGGCAGAAGAAGAGCGGCTGGCGGCGCGCGCGGCGCAACTGGCCCGAGAGGCCAATGCCCGTGCCGCGCGGCAACGCGCCCGTGCGTCATCATGGAATTTGGGCAGCTTGCGCAGCAACAGCCCTACCCCCTCATCACCTTCGCGTTACCGCCCGCCTCCTCAACGTGCGCAGATGTGTTACTGGACCTCTACCGGACCGGGGGTCGGTGGCGGGCGCTATCGGACTTGCCGCTATCTTTAAGGCGCTTGCCTAGGAAGCGCTTGAAAAAAGTCGTTTGGGTCAAAACCCTTCCAGTTTCAGCGGCGCATATGGGCCCAGGATCAGCTGCTCGAACGCGCCCACGCCCTTTGCATCGCCATCGATTGCGCAGATGATCTGAACGTGGCGATTGTCGAGCGCGGCGGGGTCAAGCGCGGCGAGATCAAATTGTTCGCGTTCCACCTTCAGCGCACCGTGATGGATACCGTGACCCCAGACAGGGTGCGTGTATCCCAGCCCCTTCATCTGGAAGCGGCCAACCGGCTTCAAACTAAGGTTCGCCGGGGCACCGGGTATCGCAAGGTCAAGCGTGCCGCTTTGCGGCCAGCGTGATCCTTGGGCAAGTGTGCTGGTCATCACGCCCCTGCCCTCTGTAATCTCACCAGCGCTCGCGCCATCAGCTGCATAGGCCGCGCGGGTGTTCCATGGATTGCCTGCGGTGTCGGCATTGATGTGGAAGAACAGCGAACCGTCTTCGAGATTGATCGGGGTCCATTGCCAGAAAAAACTCGGGACCGGGTGGCCGGGTATCGGCTGCGGATCGCGCGCACCGATTGGGCGCACCCCCCAACTTCGGTCGCGCGTGCCCATCGTCCCTGCCGCGATTTCTTCGCGCGCGCCATCGACCTCGATCCAGCCGGTGTAATGGCCGTTTTGCGTCATCCGGGTGTAGTCCATGAAGGCGCGCGATCCGATCCGGTGGATGAAGCGCGGCTCTTCAAGCGGGAATGCGCGCGAGGTGAAGGTGAATTCGCCCGCAATCCCTTCCGCCGCATCGATCGTCACCCGCAATTGATGCAGCGGCTCCACGATCTCGATCGCAATCGGCCCAACGCGCATTGCCATGCGTTCCTGACCCAATTCAGCGCTCGCATGGAGGGCGTACTGAGTGCCGCCGCGAATAAAGCTGAAATGCGCATCGGCTATATCGAGATGCGGATAGACGCCAAAGGCTGCTGCGAAGAAACCGCTGCCATCAGGCGCATAGCCATTGAAGAAATACCGGTCGTAGAAATTGCGATCAGTGCCCGCATAGGCGATCGGTTCGCTGGTCTGGTGGATCGGCCAATCATCTGCTCGCGTCAGGACCACGTTCGTTCTCCCCAAGGACTATCAGGATTGCAATGCGCCGAGCGAATCATGCTCAAGTGCAAGCGCGCAGGCACCGCGCGCCATCGACAGGAAATTGGCATCGCCGCGCTCGGTGCGTTCAACAAAGGCCGCGCTGAACACCGCGGTTGTTAAACCGTGAAGCGCGCCCTTTCGGTAATCGGTCCAGATATCTGCGCGGGTAAGCGGGACCCCGCGCGCGGTCATCTCGGCGCAATACAGATCAAGCAGCTCATCTTCATAGCCGCGCCGCAATTCATCGCCGATCCCGCAGCCAAGGAAATAGCCGATATCGGTCATGGCGTTGCCGTAAGTGACGGTCTGCCAATCGAGCACCGCAATCGGCTCTTCCCCGCCCTTGATACCAAACAGCATATTGTCGAGCCGGAAATCGCCATGGACAACGCATTGGAGCTCGGCTCGGCGCTGGGTCAAAAGCTCTGGCTGTGAACCCAGCGTGTCGCACAGCGCCATGAATTCAGGTTCAAGAACGTCGCCATATCGCTCGGCAAAGGTCTTTTGTGCCTCAGGGTATAGCATCTTGATCTGCGCATTGAGCGCTTCGGAAGGTTGCAGCCAATCTGCCTGCGCAAGCACCGGATTGTGCCAGCTTGGCGCGTGAAAGGCCGCAGCCTGACAGATCGCAGCGCGGGCATCGTCAATCGAGCATCCCGCGATTTGATTGCCGCCACGCGCCGGGCCAAGATCTTCGAACAGGAGCACAAACTCGCTGCCGTCCTCGCTGATCTCACCGGCAAAGACATGCGGCGTTCTCACCGCCAGCATCGGCGCAATGTCGGTGTAGAAGGCGACCTCTTTTGCATAGAGGTTGAGCATGACTGCGGTCGCCTGGCTCGCCTGGTCAGCGGCCGGGAATTTGGCTGCCAGCGTGGTTGAGGGCGCATCGCTGCCCGCATGTGTCAGATGAAAGCGCACGCTATCGCCGACCTGACCAGTGCCGATCGGCTCCCACGAAACCAAGCTTACAGCGCCGCGCTGTTCCAAAGGTGTCGCTTTGAGCTGCCTGGTCAACCAATTGCCCGTGACAGCATCAGCATCAGCGGGAAATCCGCTCATCGGCCCAATCCCCTCTCCTTTGGGGATTCTCCCGATCCCGCTTTATCCCTTTGCCAGTTCTTCCTCGATCTGGTCCAGCCTCTCTTTGCCGAAGAACATTTCCTGCGGGCCTTCCTTGGGACCGGTATAGACTGTTGGAATGCCGAACGCGCCGCGCGCAACTGCGTTATCCGTGTTCGCGATCAAGCCCTCCTTGACCTCGTCTGTCTGGATTCTTTTGGCGAGGTCATCTGTGTCAAAGCCCGCCTTGGCGAGCGCGGCCATCACTGCCTCGGGATCGGTTGCATCGACGCCGTCTTCCCAGATCGGGGGCAGGATCGCATCTACAAATTGCACGCCGCGACCGTCCTGATCCGCTGCAAAACAAAGACGCTGGATCATGATCGAGTTGAACGGAAAGCCTTTGGCCATCTTGTATTTGGTGAGATTGTGCTTGGCGATGAAGCGCTGCATTTCCAGCATCGCATATTCGTTTTTGCCCTTAATGTCCGCGTCGCGCATGAACGGGGGGGCATTGCCGGTGAGCTTGTGCATGCCGCCGAGAAAGACCGGCGTGATATCAAGCTCAGCCCCTGTGCGCTTCACAACATCGCGCAGCGGCTGCCAGATCATATAGGCGTTGGGGCTGACGATATCGAAGATCAGTTCGACGCGGTTTGCCATGGGGCTCTCTCCTGATTGGTCTCGGAAAAGGGGCTGACATGGCATCGACCAGAATTCAAGTCTGTTTTTCAGACTATGTGGTCGGAGCCAGCCCCAATTCGATCCCTGTCCGATCTTCGAGCGCAAACTTGTCAAACAAATCCGCGCTGGCTGCGTTGAGGCCCACAACCCGCGTGTGGCGGCCATTGCGGCGCATCCGGGCGATCACTTTCTCAAGCGCCCCGATTGCGGAAATGTCCCAGAAATGCGCCTGCGAAACGTCAATGACGACATTGTGCGCGGCGTCTTCATACTGGCTTTCGGGGCCAAGCTGCGAGATGAAGCGATCAACGCTGGCAAAGAATATCTCGCCCTTCACCTGATACACTGCCGAATGCGGGCGGCGCACGCGTTCGACGGTGAACATGTTGCGCACCTTTCCGGCAAAGAAAATGCCCGACAGCAGCACGCCGACAAGCACACCCATGGCAAGGTCGTGCGTCCACACCACGACAATCACGGTTGCGATCATCACGATAGAGCTGGTCGGCGGATGGCGGCGCAGATTGGGGATCGAGTTCCAGCTGAACGTGCCGATGCTGACCATGATCATAACCGCAACAAGCGCGGGCATTGGCACTTGGCCAACATAGGGGCCGAGCACGGTGAGAAGGAACAACAGGAACGCGCCTGCAATAAAGGTCGACAGGCGTCCGCGCCCGCCGCTTGCAACGTTGATCACCGACTGACCGATCATCGCGCAGCCGCCCATGCCGCCAAAGCATGCCGCAACCACATTGGCGACGCCCTGGCCCGCGCTTTCGCGGCGCTTGTCGCTCTCCGTATGCGTCATATCGTCCACGATCTGCGCAGTGAGCAGGCTCTCCAGCAGGCCAACCGCTGCCATGGTCAACGAATAGGGGGCGATGATCTGCAAGGTTTCCCATGTCAGCGGCACATCGGGCAAAGCGAAGCTGGGCAACCCGTCAGGCAGAGTGCCCTCGCCCGCGACATTGTTGACCGGAAGCCCCCAATAAACCGTCGCCGCTGTCAAAAGGACAATCGCGACGAGCGGACTGGGCACGACCTTGGTGATGCGCGGGAAGCCATAAATGATCGCAAGCCCTGCTGCGACCATCGCCCAGGTAATGGGCCCAACCCCTTCATTGCCCGGCAAAAGCTGCGGCAATTGCGCCATGAAAATGAGGATGGCGAGCGCGTTGACGAAGCCGGTGATGACGCTGCGGCTGACAAATTGCATCAGCAGGTCGAGCCGCAGAAGCGCTGCGATCCCCTGGAACACACCCATCAGGATGGTCGCTGCGAACAGATATTCGACCCCGTGATCTCGCACGAGCGGGATCACCACCACAGCAACCGCCGCGGTCGCCGCCGAAATCATCCCCGGACGCCCGCCGGTAAAGGCGATGACCATCGCAATCGCGACACTGGCATAAAGCCCGACGCTGGGGTCGACGCCCGCAATCAAGGCAAAGCCGATCGCCTCTGGGATCAGCGCCAGTGCGACAACAATGCCAGCAAGGATATCGGCGCGCGGCTGCGCGAACCAATCACGGCGAAAGCGCGCCGCGAACGAACGGTCTTGAATCATCAGCGGAAGGTTTCCGAAAATGTGTGTGAGCCAGAGCGTTCGTAAGATCGCGTCGGGCATAGGGAGAGGAGTTGAGCGCCCACATAGTCAGTTATGTTGCATTGCACAACTGCGCTATGCCCGCTGTTCGTGGTTAAATTCGCGTTAGCACCGTTCGCACCTGTTTTGTTAGGGGCTCACGCGACATTATCTTATTGTCATTGCTTGCGATGATAACGCGAAGACCACGCGAAAGGTCGTTCCAACCGCTCCTTTTGAGGCCAGCCCGAACTAGGGCATCGACAGAAGCGGGTGTGCTTAGAAGCCGGGGTGGCTCGTTACGCGGGCTGCTCCGGCTTTTGGCCACCGGAATAGGCAAGGATCAACCTCAAGGCGGCCCAGATCGGCGCCAACCACGCACTTGCAATCAAGCACAGCGCAAAGTCAGGCTGATACAGTTCCAGCGTCGCTATCGACCCGCCAAACATCTGCGGGAGCAAGACAATCAGGAACCAGGAAAGGCCGATCATGGCCAGCACGGGGAACCAGAGGCTCAGCTTTCCGCCAGTGGTCTTACGCTTGGCGCGCAATTGCGCTCGCCCCCTCCAGGAGAACACCGCAAAAAGGACAAACAGCGGCGGCAAGAGCGCGATCGAAAGATAAGCGATTTTGGGCCCGGTCCGTGATCCGTCATCTGCATGCACTTGCCCCAGCGCCCGGGCACCAGCGCCGCCGATCAGGTACCAAGTGTCTGCAAAACCCAACCCGCCATTCGCATTGACCATCACGACCACACCTTTGCCTTGGGAAGGGCTGAATGAAGCAAGCGTTTCGGCGCCGGGTACGAGACCGGTATGAAACGCGCTGCCTTCTTCCGGATCGATCGACCATCCAAGCCCATATAATGGCGAGGCAGGCCCTGAAGGATTGAGCATCGCCGCCTTGGAATTGGCAGAAATCAGGTCATCTTCACCATTGAGCCACATTGCGAGGTACAATCCCATGTCGCGCGCGCTCGCAACAATTCCTCCGCCCGGCGCGTTGATGGGAAAGCCTTCGCCTCTCGGCGACGCGCGCACATTGCCGAACCAGGGTCGATGCACAGTCGCCACTTGGTCAGGATTGGGGCCGACAACCACCAGGCTATTCGACATGCCAAGCGGTTCGAAGACATTGGCTTTGATAAAATCGGCGTAGCTCTCTGCGCTGACCTGCTCGATGAGCGCACCAAGGATCTGGTAGTTCGCATTGGAGTATTCCCAAACGGCGCCCGGAGCATGAACCGGCTCAAGCGACGAGAGTTGCTCTGCATATTCAATGAGGCCGATCATCGATGCGTCTTCGCTACCGTGATGACTGTTGCCCTGCACAGTCGAATAGCCGCTGGTGTGATTCAGCAATTGGCGCAGCGTAACCGTGCTCCCCGGTCCGCCTTCGAAAACCGGCAGATGCGATGAAACCGGGTCATCGAGGCCAAGGCGCCCCGCTTCAACCAATTGCATGACGGCAAGCGCCGTGAAACTCTTCGTGACCGAGCCGATCGGGAACAGCGTGTCAGCTGTCACTCCCTCTCCACTGCCTTTGGTCTTCTCGCCGAAACCTTTTGCGGTGATCTCTCCATCCAATACCTGCGCATAAGCGATGCCCGGGGCGGCGCTATTGGGAAGCTCGCTTTCGATAAATTCGTCGAGTGTCGTGCTCTCAGCGCCTGCGAACGTACTGGTTGCAAGCAGCATCAATGCGGCAAATGCCGATATCAATCTCATGGCCGATCCTAACCCCATATGATGGTCTTGTATCGGGAATTGTGACCGGGTGTAAGGCCGCCATTGCCCGCACCATCAAGTCATCAGAGGAGCTAAGTCTATACTCCCGCCGCCGCCAGCGCGCGGTCCATGTCTTCTGTCAGATCAGCGATGTCTTCAAGACCGACATTGATCCGCAGCAGGCCTTCGGTCACGCCCATCTCCGCGCGGCCTTCTTCGCCCATATTGGCATGCGTGGTGCTGGCCGGGTGACACATGAGCGAGCGCGCGTCGCCGATATTGTTCGAAATATCAATCAGTTCGAGCGCATCGAGAATAGTGAATGCCCTCTCACGCGTTCCCACGTCGAAAGCGAAGATCGGACCGGTCGCCTCCATCTGAGCAAGCGCGAGATTGTGTCGCGGGTGGCTGGGAAGCCCCGGATGGCGCATTTCCCCGCCCGCCTTGAGGATGCGCGGCTCCAGAAATTCGCCCAGAGCCACCGCGTTGCGGCTTTGCTGATGCGCGCGAAGGCTCAGCGTCTCCAGCCCCTTGTGCACCACCCAAGCATTGAAGGGAGAGATGTTGGGCCCGGTGTTGCGCTGGAATGGAAGCAGGACCTCGTTGATCCATTCTTCACTGCCGCACACCGCGCCAGCGAGCACGCGCCCTTGTCCGTCCATCAATTTCGTTGCGGAATAGGCAACCACATCGGCGCCGAACTCCATCGGACGCTGCAAGGCGGGCGAGGCGAACGCATTGTCTACGACCGAGGTGATCGAATGCGCCTTCGCCAGATCGCAGACATGTTTGAGATCGACCACGTCAAGCGTCGGATTGGCCGGGGTTTCGAAGAAGAAGACCTGTGTGTTTGGCCGGATCGCGGCCTCCCACTGATCATTTTCGGCGCTGTCGACAAGCGTTGTTTCCACCCCGAAACGCGGAAGCAGATGATCGACCAGCCAGCGGCATGAACCAAAGGCGGCGCGCGCGGCAACCACGTGATCGCCGGCTGACACCTGACACAGGAGCGCAGCAGTCATCGCGGCCATACCGCTCGCTTGCGCACGGCACGCCTCAGCGCCTTCCATCAGCGCGATCCGTTCCTCCAGCATCGCCACGGTCGGGTTCTGGAGGCGCGAATAGGTCATACCCTGCGCGTCACCTGCAAACCGGTCTGCAACGGTCTGGGCATCATCGTAGGTATAGCCCGAGGTGAGGAACAAGGCCTCGCTTGTCTCACCATGCTCGCTGCGCCACGTCCCGCCGCGCACAGCCTTGGTTGCAGGGCGCCAATTGCGCGTTGTTGCGCGGTTCATTCCGGTGGTCTTCTTCATAACCACGCCCCGTTAGTCCTCCGACTGCTCGCTCGCAAGCAGACCTTCGCGAAGGCCCTCCCTGGCGGTTCGGGCGTGGCCAACCGTGCTGAGCATTTGCGCGCCTTCGATCATGGTCAAAAGATACCGCGCCCCGCCGACAGGGTCGGGGTCCCCTTCGGGCATTTGCTGCTCAAGCCATTCAAGCAAACGTCCCATCATCGCCTCGGCAGCATCCTTATATCCTGCAACCCCTCGCGCAGAGCCTGCGACAATCTCCCACCACAGCGCGAGGAACGGCTGCATGGCAGGATCGCGCATCTGCGCCAGAATGCGCGCGACCACCTCTTGCCGGGTTGCTGCCTGCTGCCCGCCCATCCCCGCGTCGAGCGAGGCCGAATAGATGCCCGCAATGTATTCGAGCAATTCGGAGATCAGGTCTTCCTTGTTGCCAAAGTGATAGATCAGCATGCGATCGCTCGTGCCCGCTGCCTTGGCGAGCGGGCGCAGGCTCGCCCCACCCAGCCCATGTTCAAGCACATAAGCGGCAAGCGCAGGCAGGAGCGAATCTCGGGAGAGTGGCTTGTTTTGCATCTCGGTCTTGTAGCACTCGCTACATTAGGTTATCTAGTCATGTAGCGACTGCTACATAATGGAGTAAAACACGTGAACACTCTTGAAATCCTCTGGATCGTTGGAACGCTTGGCGGGGGCATTGGCCTTGTCACTATTCTTTTGACCAAACGCGAAATTGGCAATCCGCCAATCGCTGCGGGTCTGGCGGTCTTGTTCGCAGCTTACACCGCATTTCAGGTGTCGCGCGAAGGGCTGATCAGCTTTTTCCTCAACCACACGCAGAACCTTACCGGGGTGCAGGTGTGGTGGGACCTTATTATCTGCGTGGTGATTATCCTGTTCCTTGTTGCCCCCCGCGCCCGCGCGGTCGGGATGAATGTGCCAGTCTGGGCGCTGCTTGCCTGCTGCACGGCCAGCATTGCCCTGCTCGCCATGCTCGCCCGGCTGTTTGTGCTTGAGCGCGCGGCGGCGGACGAGACGCAAGGCTAATTCGCGCCTCCAATCTCTTGCAGTGAGGGAGCGCCTTGCCTAAGCGCTCCCTCGCAATGACCGAGGCAACCGCCGAAAATCTCGAACCACAAGACGAAGCGCAGGACGCGCTTTCCGGACCGCCTGCGCACCCGCACGATCCGTGGATCTGGTGCCTTGGTATCCCGATCATCTTTGCGCTTATCGCCGGGTTTCGACTGACCACGCCTTCCACCCCCTTTTTTGATGAGGTGCACTATCTTCCTGCTGCACGCGAATTTCTCGACGCGTGGCAGGGGCTGACCGCGGAATACGTCAACCGCGAACACCCGCTGCTGGGCAAGGAGTTGATTGCGCTGGGCATGTATCTGTTTGGCGACAATCCGCTCGGCTGGCGCATCATGCCGCTTGTCGCAGGCGTGGTGAGCGTTGGGGCAAGCATGCGAGCAATGTGGCATGCAAGCGCTGACCGCTTTGCAACGGTCGCCTTCGGCGTGCTGCTTGTGACCGGGTTCCACCTTTTGATCCATGCCCGCATCGCCATGCTCGATATCTTTATGGCGGCGTTCCTGGCGCTTGCTGCATGGCAGTTCGCAGCCGCGATCCGTCAGCCGGAAACGGGGCGCTGGCGGCTGGCACTGACGGGAATAGCAATTGGATGTGCGATGGGTGCCAAGTGGAATGCTGTTCCGCTTGCCATGGTGCCGGGGCTGACTTTCTTCGCAGCGCGCCTGTCAGCAGGGCGCCGCCGCCTTTTCACAAGTCGGCGCGGTATTCCCGTCCCGGGCGTCAGCCTGATCGAAGCGTTTGTGTGGCTCGGCATCGTGCCGCTGCTTGTCTATGCCGCGACCTTTGCGCCAGGGTACTGGCTCGGCAGCCAGTTCCATCCTTCTCCTCTGGTCGAAAACGGCTTGTTCGGCTTGCACGCCGAAATACTCGAACTTCAACAACAGGTGCTCGCTCCGCACGCCTACCAAAGCAATTGGCCACAATGGGTCACGAATACGCGCGGCATCTGGTATCTGTATGAATTCGTCGATGATGCGCAGCGCGGCGTGCTGTTGATAGGCAATCCGCTGACCATGCTGATCGGGCTACCGGCTCTGGTGTGGTGCGCGGTTTCAGGGCTGTATCGCAGCGACTGGGCAAGGATCGCCATGGTGGTTGGCTATGGGGTCAGCCTTGGCCTGTGGCTGATCGCGCCAAAGCCGGTGCAGTTCTATTACCACTATGTGATGCCGAGCCTGTTTCTGCTGGGCGCGCTGGCTTTGTCCCTTAGCGATCTGCGAGAGGCAGGCCAAAAACGGCTCGCTTATGGCGCCTTGCTCGCAAGCACAGGATTGTTTGCGCTGTTCTACAAGATCCTGACCGCTGCCCCGCTCGACGGGCAGATGAGCTTTGCCGACTGGGCCTGGATTGCAGGCTGGCGCTAGAACCGGCCCCAAACAAAGCGGCTGGACAAAGCATAGTTCCACACCGACCCGATCAGGATGCCTGCCAGCGCTGCAAGCGCCCAGAACAGGCCCTGACTTTCAAGCAAGGTCGCCACCGCAACGTTTGCAAAGCCGCCCACAGCGCAAGTCGCCACAAACCCCGCCCATCCGCGCAATACCGCGCCCCACCCCTTGAGGCGCTGATCACGGTAAGTCAGCCAGTTGTTGAGCCAGAAGTTGAAGCTCATCGCGGTCAGGACGGCGGCACCCTGCGCAATGGTGAAGGCTTCCTCAAACACGAACAACAGGCTCGCAAGCACTGCCATGTGCACGATCACACCCAAGGCTCCGACCGTGCCGAAAAGAGCGAAACGGGTCGGGATTATGCGGCCAAGGGTCTTGTCATAGAGCCCTGCGAGAAAGTCGAACAGGATCGCCCTGTCTAATTTGCTTGTGCCTTCGCGGCGCTTGGCAAAGTTCAACGGGAATTCCTTCACTTTCATCGGCGCGTCTGCGGTAGCGAGCAGATCGAGCAGGATCTTGAAACCGATGCCGGAAAGGCGCGGGACCAGCGCTCTGGCGGTGGCAGTGGGCAGCATGAAATACCCGCTCATCGGATCGGTCAGATCCACTCCCGTGATCCCGCGCGCAATGCGGTTGGCAACACCAGAAAGGCGCTCTCGCTCAGGCTCGGCCCAGTCCTGCGTGCTTGCGCCTTCGGCAAAACGGCTTGCCACGCAAATCTCCGCTTCTCCAGCTTTGAGCGCGGCAAGCATGCCTGAAAGCAGCGCTGGATCGTGCTGATGATCTGCGTCCATCACGGCAACGAATGGCGCGGCTGTGGCGCAGAACCCCTCAATCGCGGCGCTCGCAAGCCCGCGTCTGCCGATCCGCTGAATTACCCGCACGCGGCGGTCCTGCTGAGCAAGCTCGCGGCCTTCATCGGCTGTGCCATCCATGCTGTCGTCATCAACGATCAGCACTTCCCAGCCTTCTTCACCCAGCGCCGCCTCGATCCGCTCAACCAGCGGCGCAAGGTTTCCCCGCTCATTGAGCGTTGGCAGAATGATCGCAAGTTCGAGCGACATCGGTTTGCTGGCTAGAGCCGCTCCCTCACAGCATTGCCGATTGCCTCGGTCCCGTGCTCTCCGCCCAGATCACCGCCGAGAAACCCGTCCGAAAGCGCCTGTTCAACAGCGGCCTCGATGCGGGCTGCTTGTGCATCACGGCCAAAGGAATGGCGCAGCATCATGGCAGCGGACAGGATAGTCGCCATCGGATTGGCGATCCCCTCGCCCGCGATATCGGGCGCGCTGCCGTGGATTGGTTCATACAGTCCAAAGGTGCCATGTTCGGTCCGGCGCTCGCCGACAGATGCGCTCGCCAGCAGACCAATCGATCCGACCGCAGCGCTCGCAAGGTCGGACAGGATATCGCCGAACAGGTTGCCGGTCAGGACCACGCCAAACCCGCCGGGATTGCTGATGATCTGCATCGCGGCGTTATCGACATACATATGGCTGAGTTCGATATCAGGATGCGACCCTGCTGCGGCCCTCACCGTATCGCGCCAGACCTGGCTGGTTTCGAGCACGTTCGCCTTGTCGACGCTGGTCACACGGTGCTTGTCACCGCCCGCGCGCGCTGTGCGAAAGGCGACCTGCGCGATGCGGGTGACCTCTGTCTCGCTGTAAGACATCATGTCCCAGCCTTCGCGGCTGCCGTCTGTCGCCACCCGCTCTCCCTTGTCGCCGAAATAGACATCGCCTGTAAGCTCTCGCACGATCATCATGTCGAGTTCGCCCGCGATTTCCGGTTTGAGCGGTGAGAGATGCTCCAACCCCTTGTAAACCTTGGCAGGGCGCAAATTGGCAAACAGCTCAAGCTCCTTGCGAAGCCCAAGGATCGCCTGTTCAGGCCGCAGCTGACGTTCGAGGGTGTCGCAGGTGGGGTCGCCCACAGCACCAAACAGCACCGCATCGCACGATTTTGCGATTGTCAGCGTCTCTTGCGGCAGTGGGTGGCCATGGCGGCGATAGGCAGCCCCGCCCACATCCCCTTCGAAAAGGGTAAGACCGGGCAGGTCCAGCGCCTCCAGCACTTTCACCGCCTCTTTTGTCACTTCGGGCCCGATCCCGTCACCGGGCAGAACTGCGATCTTCATTGCCTGTTACTCATTCGATCATGCGCGCCAGACGCTCCCCCAGCGTCACCCGAGCGGCCATAACATCGCGCGCGCTTCCCGCAAGCAGGTAGTCGCCGATTGGCCGGTGCAGTTGGCGGAAAGCCTGGAACTGATCGGCAAGGTCCGCATCAAGATCAGGCTTCGCCCCGCCATAGCCCAGTTCGCGTAAGAGCATGGCTTCATAGGCGACCATCGCCGTGAGCCAGCCGCGCGCACTGGGCGCATGACAAATCGCCTCGAGCAAAGCGACGAGCGCGGTGTATAGGCTTGGATAGGGATTGCGCTCTGGCAAGGTTGCAGCGGTAAGAGCGCAGGCCCAGCCGATAGCGCTGGCGGGCAAGGGTTCAGTCATCCAAGGCGCGCGGCTGGTTGCCAGCTCAAGCCGCGCAAAGGGCAGTTGGCTGTCCGATTTGGAACGGATTTCAGCGGCGAGCGAATTGCCCGGTATCAGGGCAGGCCGAAGCTGCCGCCCTCGCCCGCCTGCGACATAGGCGGCGACAAGGCCGTGCTCTTCGGTCAGGAGCCGCGCAATGACGGCCGTCTCGCCGTGAGGCTTCGAAGCGACAAGGACAGCAGGAGCGCTGACATTCATGAGCGCCGCATCATTCGGCTTCGGTCAAGCCCAGTTGCGCTTCGATGAATTCGGCCTGTTTGCGGTAATAGAACAGCTGGTTTGCAAGTTTTCGCCAGCCGTGCCCTTCATCCGGAATTCGGATGAAGGGAGCATCCACGCCGTTTGCGCGCAATGTCTTCACCATTACTTCGGTCTCGTAGATGTCGATGCGCGGGTCCATCACGCCATGCGAATACAGCACGGGCACGTTGATCTGGTCAGCTTTGCGGATCGGGGAATTCACACGGTAGAATTCGCGCCAGCGCTCCTCGGTGATGTCACCATATTCGATCCGGTCTGATGCCTTGAGCGCGGGTGACGCGATTTCTAGCGCGGTGATCCAGTCTGCGACGCCGAACAGCGAGATCCCGGCAGCAAACTCGCCGGGGTATTCTGCAAGGACAGCGTTGACCATATAGCCGCCGTAAGAGCCGCCCATCACCGCTGCGCGGTCCCCATCAATCAGACCATCGGCAGCAAGAGCGGCCTTCAGATCGACCAGATCGCGCACCGAATCGAGCCGCTTTTCGCGGTCATCGAGCGCCGAATAGCTGCGCCCGAACCCGGTCGAGCCGCGCACATTGGGCTGGAACACGGCTACCCCGCGCGCAGCGTGATATTGCGCGACTGCCTCAAACGTGGCCCCTGACTGGGCTGTGGGGCCGCCGTGAACATCGAAGAGGACAGGCGGCGCGTCTTCGCCTGTCCCTGCTCCTTCGGGCAGATACAGCAAGCCCTGAAGCTCCACCCCATCGCGCGCTTCATACCGCACCACCTGCGGACGAACGAGCCGATCCGGATCAAGGCCAGCAAGGTTGGCGGTAAACACTTTCTCGCCAGCACCCGACATCGGATCAATCATCCAAAGCTCGCCCGGAGTTTGCCAGCCATTGATGCGAACCAGCAGCTTTGGGTCTTCTTCCCCTTCGCAATCGAGCGAGTATTGGCCCTGCGGAAGGTCTGGCACGCTCCGGTCGCTGCCATCGCTGCCATTGCGGATGCGCAGAACATCGAAACCATCGCGGTTCTCGGTGTAAATGATCAGCCCTTCGTTTGCTCCGCAAACCTCGAGATTCTCAATATCCGCGTCAGTCTGGTCGATCTGACGACTTTCGCTGCGAAGCACGGAATAGGCTGTCAGGGCGCCGAACTCGCCATTCTTATTGGTCGAAAATCCAAAGGCACTTGAATCCGAGCGCCATTCAAACCCGCCGAGCGTGTGGCTGGCTCGATCTTCAACCGGCGGTTTGGAGATTGTCGTCATTTCCTTTGTCGCAAGCTCGAGCAGATAGAGATTGTCCGCGTCTTCCCCCACGGTCTCGGTCACGATCGCATATTTGCCATCAGGTGAGATCGAGCGGGCTGCAAGGCCAAGCTCGCTTTCAACGATCAGTTCGGATGTTCCATCCATCGTGCCGCGATAGATATCGAACACGCCCGCCCCGCGCGCGGTCGAGGCATAGATGAAGCTGCCATCCTGTGCGAAACCGCCAAAGATGCGAAAATCCCCGCGAGCCGCAGGCAGAATCTCGGTCTCGGTCATGCCATCAGGCGTGACAGTGAAATAGCCCGGCTGCTCATTCCCGTCGCGGTCAGCCGAATAGAACAGCGCGCTCCCATCAGGGGTCCAGGTCGGCGCGAATACACCTGTCTGAAACGTCACCTGCTGCGGCTGACCCCCGGTTGCAGGCATCACCCACAATTCAGATTCGCCGGTGATATCCCAGGCAAAGGCAATCCAATTGCCATCAGGCGACAGGTTCGCAGCCCCTGCCCCACTTGCCAGAAGATAGCGCGCAATATCGGCTGGGTACTCACCCGCGCGGCCGATTGTCACATCGCCGCCATCGGGCTCCATCGCTTCAATCGATAGGTCAGCACCTTTCGCCCCGCCAAACGTTTCCTCGCTATCCTGCGCGAATGCAAACAAAGGCAGCGCCGCGAGCATGGCGGCAGTCGAGGCAAGGGCTGTACGGATCATTTCGCTCATTCCTGGTTGGGTGCAGAGCGCACCAGCCTAACGGAATGATCGAACCGCGCAATGGCGCCACGGCAGAGACTTACTTGTCGGCGAGCTTCTTTTCGAGCTCTGCCACCTTGGCTTCAAGAGCGTCAGCCTGTTCGCGCGCCTTTTGCGCCATCGCCTTGACCGTGTCGAATTCTTCGCGGCTGACAAAGTCGATCCCGCCCATCGCCTCGCGCATGCGTTCACGCGCATTTTCACGCGCTTCGCGGGTCATGCCCGCCATGGTGCCAGCCGCGCTGTTAGCAAGCTTGACGAAATCGGCGATCAATGGGTTCTGGCTTTGCATGAGAGATCCTTTGCAACCACGCGGCGCGCTTGTCCAGATTTGAACGCGGCTAAAACTCGATCCGCTCGACCGCGCCTTCACCGGCGGCGGCTCCGCCATCGGGGTTTTCGGCGATGAACTGGTAGTTGAGAAACCCGGCGAAACACACCCAGGCGAGATACGGGAGCAGCATCAAGGCGGCAATGCGGCGAACCCGCCAGAACACCGCGATCACGGCGAGCAGGCTGATTGCCACATAGATCAGGATATAGAGCCCCCACGTCATTTCCTGCATTCCGAAGAAAACCGGTGTCCATGCAAGATTGCCTATAAAGTGAAGCGCGAACAAAACGATCGCAAGGCCGCGGCCATAAGCACCCCATGCGCTGACAATCAGGGCCAGCGAAAGCCCGATGACAACATACAGGATGCCCCAGACGATCCCGAACACCTGAGGCGGCGGAAAGATTGCCGGCTTGGTCAGGCTCTGGAACCAGACGGTGTTCGGGCTGCCCAACTGGCCTGCTGAAAATCCGAGCAAAACGATAAGCGGCACCAGAAACAGCGCCCAGCGCAGAAAGCTTGCACGAAGCTGTGCCTTCGAAGCCAGAAAACTCATCTCATCTCCCGCCAAAAATCGAAGACAGAAAACCTGCTTCGAATAGTCAGATCCAGCGCCCCTTGCGCTTTGCGATTCGTTCTTCACAACGCGCCGAGGGTCGATACACGAGCCGACCTTGAGCGCCAATTCCTGCGTGTTGCCACAATTTGTCTCATGACCCGGTTCGGTACAATTTTGCGATAATTCAGACACTAATGCTGCAAACCGGTTCTGAAGAAAGACGAAATCGATTAAGACCATTCGCGCTTTCGCCACATTGTGTTAGCGTCGCCACATTCTTGCCGTGATTCGGGGCGCCGTTCGGCAGGGATTACCACTCGCGCGCCTCACTTTTGCCAACTGGGCCTGCACCACAAACCCGGGTCAGGTCTGATGAGGGGACGGATTAATGAAAAAGACCAACTTCGCATCGATGCTCGCCGTTGCTGGTGGCCTCGCCATCTCGACCGCAGCTTGCACCCCGCCAGCTGAAGAAGGCGACACCGCTGCTGACGAGACTTCGGTTGAAGAAGCTGCGTGCTGCGCTGCTGGCTGCTGTGCAGCTGAAGGCTGCTGCGCCGCTGAAGGTTGCTGTGCTGCTGAAGGTTGCTGTGCAGCTGAAGGCTGCTGTGCAGCTGAAGGTTGCTGCGCCGCTGAAGGTTGCTGCGCTGCAGAAGGCTAATCGCCTTTAATCGCAAGCAATTGCGTAACTCAATTCGGCCGGTGATAACGAGAGTTGTCGCCGGCCGTTTTGCATTCTAGGTCTGCCTGTATGACACCTGTTGAAGCTGCTCACACCGTAATCGAGACGATAACCCAGATGGCGCAGGAACAACGCCCGCTTATGCTGCGCGTCGTACCCGAAGAAGGGGCCACCTTCTGGAAGCACTATCCGCCAAAGGATGCGCGCGACAAGCATTGCAAATCGCGCTGGTATTATCACGTTCACGCCCCAGGCAGCCGTGACGCGGATGAGCACGGACACTTCCACCTGTTTCTTCACCGCACGCAACTGCCCGAAGGATTGGAACCGAAGGTCTGGCCGCCTCAGGGTGAAGACTGCAAGGCGCATGTCACACACTTAATCGGCCTGTCGATCGACACCGTCGGCATTCCGCGCGCATGGTTCACGGTAAACCGCTATGTCACCAATGAATTCCTGTTCCCGGCTGATGTGATGATTGAGCACCTGCCCGATTTCAACGTCGATCACACCAATGAAGATGACTGCGTGAACCGCTTTGTGACAGCCATGGTCGCGCTCTACCGCGAGGAAATCGCTGATCTTCTGCGCCAGCGTGATGTGCGGCATGCAGAACTGGTCGAGGAACACGGTGAAGAAGCGGCTTATGAAGTCGCGAGCAAGGTCGAGGTTCTCTCTCAGATCCCGATTGATCTGGATACCAAGCTTGGATCGCTGGAATTGGAGTAGACGCTCAACCTCGCCGGGCGGACACCAAAAACTCGACATTGCCCTGCGGTCCGGTGATCGGACTTGTGACAATACCTTCAATGTCCCAGCCAAGCCCCTCAAGCCATTGGCGAACTTCACTACAAACGCGCTCGTGCAAGGCTGGATCGCGCACCACCCCGCCTTTGCCAACCTCGTGTTTTTCGACTTCGAATTGCGGCTTGATCAGCGCCACAAGCTGGCATTCATCCGCCGCCAGCTGAAGCGGCACGTCGAGCACTTTCGCCAGTCCGATAAAGCTCGCATCGCACACCACCCAATTGCACTCTCGATCAATGTGATCGCGGGTGAGGATGCGCGCGCTGGTCTGTTCGTACACGGTGACACGTTCATCCTGGCGCAGTTTCCAGGCGAGCTGATTGGTGCCGCTATCAACGGCAAAGACATGCGCCGCCCCGCCCCGCAAGAGAACATCGGTAAAGCCGCCTGTAGAGGATCCGATATCCATCGCCACAGCTCCAGTTGGATCAAGCTCGAATTGCTCGATCGCATGGGCAAGCTTGATCCCCCCGCGGCTGACCCATGGATGGTCGCGGCCACGCACTTCGAGCGCTGCATCCTCGGGCACTTGCTGGCCTGGCTTGTCGACCTTTTGCTCGCCCACAAACACCACGCCGGCCATCACCAGCGCCTGCGCGCGGGTGCGGCTTTCAGCAAGCTCTCGTTCAACCAGCAGATGATCGACGCGTTTCTTTGGGGTTTTGGCAGCTTTAGTCATGGACGCTTCAGCCGTTAGCGCGCATTGAGAGCGCATGAAAGCTGTCTACCTTCATGCCGCCGGTGCAATCGCGCTGACCTTTGGCCTTGCCGCCTGCATCCCGAGTGCAGAGTCGCCCGCGCCGACGCCGCCTCCGCCAGTTGCAGCACCAGCCCAGACGCCAAGCCCGACACCGACCCCCACGCCCACACCGACACAGGTGCCTCTTCCGGTGATCGATGAACCGCAGTTCGAAAACTATCTCGATGCGCCCCAGACCGATGGGACTTGGCTATATCTTGATGAAGCCAATGAGCAGCTTGCGATCTTTGGCACTGGTCCTGGTGAAGCGGTGTTTATCGTCCGCTGTGCCGGTGGGGTCGTTGCCTTGGCGCGGGCTTCGGATTCCGCTGCAACTCAGGCGCGCGCGATGAGTGTGACGACCGAGACGGTGACGCGCCAATTGGTTGCAAATCCCATTGCCAATCGCGGGCTTGTGGCCAGTGGTCTTCGCCCGGATGATCCGTTGCTTGATGCGATGGCGATCACCAAGGGGCGCTTTGCGGTCGAGGTTGAAGGCGAACGCACGCTTTACCTTCCTGCGTGGGCTGAAGTCAGCCGCGTGATCGAGGATTGCAGGTAGGTCGGTTTTCCCGATTCTATACGTTAATATCCACAGGTTTGCGCACAAGCTGTCCACACCGGGCGCAACCGCAAGCCTGGAATCAAAAAACGCCCTAGGAACCCCTAGAGCGTCCAATTCGGATTCAACCGCGCAACGATGTTCCATTATGACGTGGGAAAAGTTTTATTCAAGTCTTGTCTCACCGAATCACATGATTCAAAACAGTACCTGAGGCCAGCGGCGAACGCGGCTCTCGGCCCCCGGTGATACGG